>NZ_JBBKTU010000001.1:2400000-3090781 GCF_037892605.1 Lacibacter sp. H407
TTGCTGCTTTTGCCGGTTGTCCCAATGCTGTGTACATATAAATGATATGATGGCTTGGTTCATTACCATGTGCATACTGACCGATCAAGCCCGTAACATCAGCCGACGTATTTTCACCATGTAACTCAGATGGAGCTGTAAACAACTGATCCAGTTTTGCAATGAGTTTTTCTTTGCCGCCAAACAGTTGTGCAAAACCACTTACATCATGTGGTACAAAAAAACTATGCTGCCAGGCAGTGCCTTCAATATATTGTCCTTCAAAACCATGTTCACTTAACAACGGATCAAACGGTTCAACAAACTTTCCCTTACTGTCTTTGCTGCGCATGAAACCGGTTTGCGCATCAAACAGTTTTTTATAACTCATGGCACGTTGCATAAAGAGATTGTAATCATCCATTTTGCCAAGCTTCTTTGCTACTTGTGCAATACACCAATCGTCGAACGCATATTCCAATGTAATGGTTACACTCCAGCCATGTTTATCCTGTGGTAAGTAACCGTATTGAATATATTCCGGCGTTCCTCTCTGGTTTTGAAAAGCACTTTTGCGCATGGCTTCATAAGCCAGATTGTAATCAAATCCTTTGATGTCTTTCAATATCGCATCTGCAATAATCGGCACACTGTGGTAGCCGGTCATCGTATTCGCTTCCCATGTGCTGAGATCCCACACAGGTAACAGCCCATTGTCTTCATACAACTGCAGCATGCTGTTGATCATATCGGGCAGGCGTTCCTGTTGCGTGATGGTGAATAAAGGATTCAATGCCCGGAATACATCCCATTGTGAAAAAACGGTGTACTTGTTTTTTCCTTTTGTGAACTTCAGTTGTTTGTTATCGTGTGTTTGATATGCACCATCGACGTCACTATGCACCACGGGAGCCATACAGGTACGGTAAAGCGATGTGTAAAATTTTGTTGCCAGTTCTTTATCATCAGTATTGATACGGATCTTCTGTAATTCTTTTTCCCACAACTCATTTGCAGCCGTGCTTACTTCTTCAAATGTTTGTTCAGTTGCTTTCTTTACTTCAGCCAATGCTTTTTCTGTGCTCACAGAACTGATGGATACTTTTACCAGCAACGGTTCATTGGTTGCAAACTTCAATGCAAGTTTCACCAGCTTACCTTCAGCTGTTTGATTGTTCCTTGTTGAATCATCAATAAACAAATGCTGTTTTATGGGCGATGAGAAAGTTGCAGCGAAATAAACTTTTTGTCCTTTAGCCCATCCTGTACTGTAACGATATCCTGCTATTGTAGAATCGTTCAGCAGTTGCAAAATACCGGCTGTGCTTGCGTCCCAGTTAATACGGAAGCCCATATCAAATCGCAGCCAACCCTCTTTACCGGGAAATGTATAGCGATGAAAACCTGTGCGTTCTGTTGCGGTTAATTCAGCATTGATGCCATTATCCAATTGCACACGATAATAGCCCGGCTTTGCAGATTCGTTTGTATGCGAAAATGGTAATTTGATCTTTTCGTTTCTGATCGCAGTTGTATCTGTTAATGGCAACACAGAAATATCGCACCAATCGCCAATACCTGTACCGCTTAAATGTGTATGACTGAATCCTGCAATGGTTTTACTGCTGTAATGATAACCGGCACACCAATCCCAACCTTCATCACCATTATCAGGACTTAACTGCACCATACCAAACGGAACTGTTGCACCGGGGTACACATGCCCATGCCCGCCTGTGCCAAGAAAAGGATCAACAAACGATGTGAGTTGTGGTGAAGGTTGATTACATGATAATCCAAGCAATGCAATTGCAACTGATATGTATCTCATTCAGCGTTATTAAAATAATTGAAATAGACGATCCATTATTTAATGTAAGGATATTGCAGTTGAAACCAGTTGATCTGATCTTTTATTCCTTCATAAAAGAAAAAGCATTCGCCTTTAAAACCATTGTTACGGTTTGTCTGGATCATTTGGTTCAACAGCGAAACAGAAGTTACATTGTTGCCCACTTTCAGCAACACGCCCGGATAAAAAGCTACTGCCGGATTTTTATAATATCCTTTCTGTTGTGCAATGGTTCCATTGTAAGCAGCAATATCGTAGCGGTAACATTGTGGTAAAATAGCATCAACCCAACCGCTGTCAACCCATGTTGGCCAATCCTGCAGGTATTCATCTCTGCCCCATGGAAAAGGACTGGGCGACATGGTGAGCATTACATTTGGTTTTACTGCTTTCACTTCATTGCGCAGTTTTTTCATAAACGCATTTAATTTCTTTGCCCGCCAATCGAGCCAAAACGCATCTCTGTAATTCACAGGTGGATCAAATCCATTTTCTGTTTTAAACATGTTAACGGTATATGCATCGTAACCACCGGTTGATGGAAGCGCCGGCAAACGATCATCACCCTGCACTCCATCAATTTCATAATTCGTTACTACTTCTTTAAACAGGCTGATCATATAATTTTGCACTTCCGGATCAAATGCATTGAGCCAATCAAAACCATTCTTCACTAATAACTTTCCATCAATATCACGCCCTGCCCAGTTTGGCTTTGCCGCAATAATATCGCCGCCATTTGCAGAATAAGAAGAGGAGAAGCCATACTCAAACCATGCATGTACTTTGATGCCTTCCAGTTTTGCTTCTTCGATCATTTCCTTTAACGGATCTCTGCCTGCAAACCGTTCCATAATGGGTTTGCCGATGAGATTGTTCATGATAGCGCTGGGATAAATAGTTCGTCCATTATTATAGGTAACAATAAAGATGTTGTTGATGCCTGCTTTCTTGCAGTTTTGAACAGTTAGTTTTATGTTGTCTCTTGAATCCAACGCAGTACTTGCCACGTTGGTTACCCAAACACCGCGTAATGCATTCGGGTCCCACACGGGTGGTTGCGGAGTGATTGGTCCGGGGTTGGTAGGAGTGTTGGTTCCGCCGCCGTCATTTTTTTTACAGGCACTCAAATTTGTCAATAAGATCAGACAAAAAACAAGCTTCGTGAAAAAGCGGAATTGCAAAGCGGCAGCAAGCATGAAAAAATTATTTTAGTTTTATTTATCGAACTTAATTAAAAAATATTATAAATTCACAAAAAGTTATTAAAAAATTTTAATTAAGCCTTTCTGCTGATGAGGCTGTACTAAACCAACCGATTGTGCCGCAACAAACAACCAAGCAACGCCACCCCGCCACATGGATTCCAAGTACCTGGTTTGCAATGGGTTTACCTTTTGTTGCGCTGGCTACTGCTACATCGATCATGTATAAGAATATGGGCATTTCCGATGGCAAGATCGCTTTCTGGACCTCGCTCATCATGTTGCCATGGACCATCAAACCACTTTGGGGGCCTTTCCTGGAGATGTTTAAAACAAAGAAGTTTTTTGTGTATTCAACACAGATCACCACTGGTGCATTGTTTGGCCTCGCTGCCTTATCGTTACATGCCGATTATTTTTTCAGCATTTCGATCACCGTTTTTTTCATCATCGCCATCAGCGGATCAACGCATGATACGGCTGCCGATGGTGTTTATTTAAATGAACTTACACCAAAAGTGCAGGCACAGTATGTTGGCTGGCAAGGTGCGTTCTATAATATTGCCAAAGTATTTTCAGGTGGCTTATTGGTTTATCTCGCAGGCGAATTAGAAAAATCAAATGGCGTTGTTAATGCATGGACGGTAGTATTGCTGATGTATGCTGTTGTGATGATCCTCCTTGGCATTTATAACAAAGCGATGTTGCCGCAGGGAGGCAAGTCGGCTGAAGTGCATTCTGTAAAAGAAGGATTTGCTACGTTGAAAGATGTGATCATTACATTTTTTCAAAAGAAAAATATTTGGTACAGCTTATGTTTTATTGTGCTGTATCGTTTTGCAGAGGGACAAGCTATTAAGATCACGCCATTGTTTTTTAAAGCAGCACGAGCCGATGGTGGATTAGGATTATCAACATCGCAGGTAGGTGTATTATATGGTGTGTTTGGTGCCATTGCATTTGTGTTAGGTTCCATAGCGGCCGGTTATTTTGTATCGAACAAAGGTTTAACACGCCGCACATTGCTGATCCTTTGCGCTTTTTTTAATATACCATTTGCTGCCTATGCTTATCTCGCCATTACACTGCCGGTGAATGTGTACATCATCGGTTCGGCTGTTGCCATTGAGTATTTTGGATATGGGTTTGGTTTTGTTGGATTGATTTTATTCATCATGCAGCAGATTGCTCCCGGCAAATACAAAATGGCGCATTATGCATTTGGCAGTGGCTTGATGAGTCTTGGTTTTTTACTCCCTTCAATGGTGAGTGGTTATGTGAGCGACTGGCTGGGTTATAAAGAATTTTTCATCTGGGTATTAGTTTCAACCATACCGGCTTTTCTTGTTACATGGCTGGTGCCGTTGCAGAAATTTGAAGAGGAAACGAAAGCAGAACAAGTGACAACTTAATTACAAGATAATGCACAAACGAAGTTTATGGATGTTGTTGTTTGTTGTATGTTTTCAATTACTGAAAGCACAGGCAACTTATGATTCGTCTTTTCGCTTCTATTATTACGATCAGAAGCTGAGTATGTTTGAACAGATGCCTACACCTAAGAACGTAATTGTTTGGTTGGGTGATAGTATTACAGATGGTGGTGAATGGAGCGAATTATTTCCGGAATACAATACAATGAACCGTGGCATCAGTTCTGATAATACGTTTGGTGTGCTGAACAGGTTATATGAAGTAGTGAAGCGAAAACCCCGGAAGGTCTTTTTGCTGATTGGTATCAATGACATCGCAAGAGGAGTTCCTGATGAAGTGATTCTTCGTAATTATAGTAAGATCGTTGACAGTATTCAACTGCAATCACCTTTCACCAAACTTTACATACAGAGTTTATTACCCACCAATAACAGTTTTACACAGTTTAAAAATCATCAGAATAAAACAGAATATGTGTTAAGGGTGAACGAAGGATTGAAAAAGCTTTGTGTTGAAAAGAAGATCACCTACATCAATCTGTACGATGCATTTTTAAATACGGATGGTAAACTCAATGAAAGATTTACCAACGATGGCTTGCATTTAACAGGTGAAGGATATCGCCATTGGAAACAACTATTGATCAACGGAAAATATCTCAAGTAAGATGCTTATAACAGGAACATTTATCGACGAGATTAGCCATGATATTCCCCACCAAAACTGGGGAGCTGCTGAATGGGAAAAAGATTTTCAGCATATGAAAGCAGCGGGTATTGATACCGTTATTCTTATTCGCAGCGGTTACCGTCGGTTTCTTACTTATCCGTCAAGTTATCTGATACAGAAACATGGTTGCTTTGCGCCCCCTGTTGATCTGGTGGGATTGTATTTAACCTTGGCAGATAAATACAACATGCAATTCTATTTTGGTTTGTACGACAGCGGAATTTATTGGGATACCGGAGATCTTACACATGAAATTGATGATAACAAATTTGTGATCGATGAAGTGTGGAAGAAGTATGGTCATCATCCATCGTTTAAAGGTTGGTATTTAAGTATGGAGATCAGTCGTAAAACAAAAGGTGCAACGGAAGCTTTCCGCACATTGGGTTTACAATGCAAGCAGGTGAGTGGAGGATTGCCCACGTTTATTTCTCCATGGATCGATGGTAAGAAAGCGGTGATGGCTGCAAGCAGTTCCATTACAAAAGAAGATGCTGTTTCATTAGAAGAACATGAAAAGGAGTGGAATGAAATTTTTGATGGCATCAAAGGTGCCGTTGATGCAGTGGCTTTCCAGGATGGACATATTGACTACAGTGAGCTGGAAGATTTTTTTCGCATCAATAAAAAATTAGCTGACAAACATGGTATGCAATGCTGGACCAATGCTGAAACATTTGACCGTGATATGCCCATTAAGTTTTTGCCCATCAAGTTTGAAAAACTGAAATTAAAGTTAGATGCAGCAAGGCGTGCAGGCTATGATAAAGCCATCACGTTTGAGTTTTCACATTTTATGAGCCCGCAATCGGCCTACATTCAGGCGCATCATTTATACAACCGTTATTTAGAATACAAGTCAACTTTTTAACTCATCTGCAGTCGGTCATCTACCAGTCCTGAGACTGTGGAATGATAAGGTGACCGACAGGCTATCATCAAACAACAAACAAATGAAGCAGATTACTTTTTTACTTTTTACGTTCTACTTTCTCACGGCCTGTGCACAAAAAAAATCAGAAGAGCCCATTCGTGGTACATGGATCACCAATGTAGCAAGCCAGGCTTTGTCATCAAGAGAAAAAGTAAAAGAAACCGTAGCACTCTGTAAGCAAAATGGCCTCAATAATATTTTCGTTGTTGTTTGGAACAGAGGTATGACCATGTATCCCAGTGATGTGGTGAATGAATACATCGGTATTAAACAAGATCCGAAGTTTAATGGTCGTGACCCCATTAAAGAAATGATTGAAGAAGGACATAAAGCAGGATTAAAAGTGCATGCGTGGTTTGAATTTGGATTTTCGTATTCGTATAAAGACAGTACAGCATTATGGTTACAAAAATATCCGCAATGGGCAGGAAGAGACAGTAAGGGAAATCTGCTGCAAAAAAACGGATTCTATTGGTGGAGTGCTATTAATCCGGAGGTGCAACAGTTCATGCGAAAGTTAGTAGCGGAGTTTGTAAAGAATTATGATGTGGATGGTATACAGGGCGATGATCGTATGCCAGCCATGCCCGGCGAAGGTGGATACGATGCAGCTACATTGAAATTATATGCTGCCCAACATAGCGGTGCCGTACCACCACAAAATGCAAAAGAAGAAAAATGGCTGCAGTGGAAAGCCGATCAGTTGAGTTTGTTTGGCAAAACATTATATGAAGATGTAAAGAAGATCAAGCCAAACTGTTTGGTAACATGGGCGCCAAGTATTTATCCCTGGAGTAAAGAACAATACTTGCAGGATTGGCCCAAGTGGTTGAAAGAAGGTTATGCTGATTATATTATTCCGCAACTCTACCGTTATAAACTCGATGCATATGAAAATGTATTGAAAGAATTAGATACACAGGTTCCTGCTGAATTAAAGCACAGAGTTTTTCCGGGCATCCTTACATCATTGGGCGATGGTTATCAATCAACACGTGAGTTAACCGATCAAATGATTGAACTAAACCGGAAACACGGTTACAATGGCGAAGTGTTTTTTTACTTCGAAACATTGAATCGATTGAAAGGTTCTTTTTATTCAACCAAAAAATAGTTGATGATGATGCGTTTAAAAACAACGGCGTTACTGCTGTTGACTGTTATTGTTTTTTCTTGTTCAAAGAAATCAAGTCCGGGTGGTAATACAGGCGGGCCGGTGAATCCACCGGTAGTTGTTCCTGTTACGCCATTGATCAGTTTGCCACAAGGTTGGAAGCTATCAACAACACTTGCTTCCAATTTTCCAACCGGTATTCAGGTATTTACATTTGATAGTTTATACAGTGGCAAAAAAGTAAAAGCGTTTTGTGTAGCATACGACAGTAAGAATACACAATTCGAATTCAAACCTGTTATGTCGGCCACAGCAAAAAAGCCAAGTGAGTTTTATACACAGGAAACAGGTATTGTGTATGCCTGCATCAACGGTGGATTTTTTGGAGGCAATCAATCTTTCAGTTTAGTAAAGTACAACAATACCGTTTCATCAGCCAACATCAAAGTGTTGAACCGTACATACAACAACGTATCAACTCCGTATTATCCAACACGTGCTGCGTTTGGTGTTACAACTGCAGGCGTGCCATCTGTTGCATGGGTGTATAGTATTGGAAGCGGAAATAATAATGTGTACAGTTATCCAACCGTGAGTCCAAATGCAGAAGGGTCGGCACCACAGCCTGTACCTGATGAAAATTTTCCAACTGGAGGAACTTCATGGAATACAGTAAGTGCAATTGGTGGTTCGCCCATGTTATTAAAAGCAGGCAATGTATCTATCACCGATGTGCAGGAACTCATCAGCATTAACAATACAACTTCACGTCCACGCTCAGCCATTGGTTATAATGCAAACGGAATTGTGTTGTTGCTCGCCATTGAAGGCGATAATACAACAGGAGGTTATGCCGGTTTAAATTTGAATGAACTGGCGAATCTGTTGAAGGATCTCAGTTGTACAGATGCTGTAAATTTGGATGGTGGCGGTTCCGCTTCACTGGTGATCGGTAACCAGCTTACAGTACGTCCGGGTGATGGAACAGAGCGTGCAGTAACAAGTGCAGTTTTGATCAAGCGCAAATAAAATGAAGCAAATTGTTTTTGTATTGAGTTTATGTTGTTGCCAATTTGTGTTTGCACAAATGGCAAACACAGGTTTCTTCTTTGCATCAAATCAATGTCGTGACTCAGTTTCATTACAACTGCAACAGCAAGTTGAACGAACGGTACAGCTTCCTTTGAACAATGATACCTATGATAACTGGATGGGCGCATATTGGGCAATGGAGTTGATGTTGTACAAGCCCAACGTTTACACATCCATCATTCCAAAACAGATCAGCGAACTGCCAAACTTTGGCCCCGGTTTTCAACGTTCTTTTTTTGAAATGCTGTACACGCTTTATCCCGGTGAGTTCAATGAAGAAGTAAAAGCGGTATGGCAAAAACTGCGCTCCGATAAAGTAAAAGCAATGGCGCTGGAATACCTTGCTGCATCAAACGTGTTGGTGGATGTACATAAAGACGACGCATTTGTAAAGTCGGTTTATTTTCCAGCTTACAACTATGTGCGAAATAAATCATCGCAATCACTTCCTGCAAAGAGTTTGTTTCTGGATAGTTCTTTTCTCAATGGACAAACGGTGTTATGCAGCTTTCAATCAACCGACCGAAATAAACCCGGCTACCTGATGATACGCACAGCAGATGGCCGTTGGCTTACGGATGAAAATGGAAAAGAAATTCGTTTCCCACAATTGGCACGTGCTATTAATAATCTTCCGTTTTATTTAACCAATGGCAATACGCCTCAAGGGTTGTATCGTATCAACGGATTTGATACGTCGGATAATAACTGGATCGGACCAACCACCAATCTGCAAATGTGTTTGCCATTTGAAAAAGCCAAACTGCCTTTTTTTGAGAAAGACACAATTTATCAAACGGTTTACGAAAAATTATTAGGCACATCATTGAATCAATACAACTCGTTGTGGGAAAGTTTCACAGCAGGCAAGCTCGGTCGTACAGAAATTATTGCACACGGTACAACCATTGATCCTGCTTTTTATAAAAGCAAAACGTATTATCCCAATACCCCATCGTTGGGTTGCTTATGCAGTCCGGAGCTATGGAATGAAAAAGGAGAACGTATGTATAGTTCGCAGGCAGAGTGGATTTCAGTTGTGATGCAGTTGGAGCAACCGCCACGTTATTTAATTGTTGCAGATGTAAATGATCTTTGAGCCTAATCTTCTTTATGCAACTGTATCAAATAATCAAACAGGTTTGTTTCGGTACCAATGCCTAATTTTTTTCGCAACCTGTAACGGCTGATCTCTACACCACGTACCGATATATTCATCAGCTGGGCAATTTCTTTGGTGCTTAAATTCATACGCAGGTAAGCACAAAGTTTTATCTCGTTGTTGGTAATCGAAGGATGTGTTTCTTTTAAGCTTACAATAAAATCGCTATGTACTTTATCAAAGTGTTTGGTGAAGTTTTCCCACTCTTTATCCATGTTGTCATCTTCGCCTAACGATTTCATCATCTTTTTCAATTCACTGATGGCTTGCGGATTGTCCGATACTTTCATTACATGCGCCAATTCTGCCTTGATCTTTGTAAGCAGCTCACCTTTTTTTACAAGATGCATGGCAGATGATGCCAACTCGGAGTTTTTAAAGTTGATCTCCACTTCCAGTTTTTCATTGCGCAGCGTTACCAATTCGCTTTCTGTTTTGTTCAACTCCAGTTCATGAATATAACGCAAACGCTTTTGCTCCTCTTCATACTTTGCCTGCTGCTGTTCAAACTTTTTCTGTTGCCAGCTAAAGAGTGAATACACACCAGCTCCAAACAGTAGTACATAAATAATATAGGCCCATGTTGTTTGATACCAGGGCGGAAGCATTTTAAACGCATACACTGCAGGCGCCGATTCGTTACCAAGATTGTTCCGCACTTTTACTTCGAAACTATAATTGCCTGCCGGAAGATTGGTGTATTCTTTCTCTGTACGTTTGGTCCATTCACTCCATTCTTTTTCAAAACCGGTAAGCCGGTAGCTGTATTCTAAATTGGGTTGCAATCCAAACAACGGCGATGCAAATTCAAGACGGATCGTTCTCCATTTATTTTTTATAGAAGGAACAGCCGCTGCATCCTGCACTTGTTTTTCATTTACATTTTTAAAGTAACCACCAAACAATAAACTGTCGCCTTGGCTGATGATGCGTACTGCCCGGATTTGTACCTGCAGGTTGGGAGCAGTTGCTTTATACTTTTCATAGTTAATATGAAAGAAACCTTTTTCACCACCAAGAAAGATATTGTTCTCGTTCACCGGATAAATAAATTCAAACCCACTCAGCATTTTATTGTTGAGCTCCGGTAAATAAATAACGGTTGGCTCTTTTCCCGACAGATCAATTACGCCTAATGTCTTTTCATGAATGAACCAGATGTTACCTGTGGCATCTTCTTTTAAATAGCGGATGCTTTGATCGCCAAGTATGTTTTTATAAAAAGCAGATGGCTCAAATTTTTTGCTGCCTTTATTGAATGAGTAAACGCCTTTCTCTGTTGCAATAACGATTTCGTTCTTTACTTTATAAACATGATTGTTTAAAATTGATGGAAGTCCATGCTGATCGGTATAAGTTGTAATGCTGAACGATCCATTGTTTTTTTGTTCAAGTTCGTAGACACCATGATATGGATGCGACACCCAGATATGGTCATTCTCATCGATGGTTACAAAACGAGACGATTCAATAAAGTCGGGCACCTCTCGAGTTGGAACGAATTGCTGATTCTTAAAATCAAAATACTGCAGGCTACGGTAATTCCCTGCAATGATCTGCGAAGCAGGAAACGTAGTTGATAAAGGCACAAAGTTCCAAAAGCCTGGGTTGCTTGAAAATTGTACAGCAGTATTGTTATTGATCACAAACGCTCCTTCATGATGGCCAAGCAATAATTGGTCATTGATCTCAGCCAATCCCCATGTTTGTCCTTTGGTATTGGCAACGGGTGAAAAGATTCCTTTGCTGAAACTGAGATCTTTCATTGGCTGCAGCGGTACACTGAACAATCCGTTCGAGGTGCCGGTAAACAACCGATCTTTATAAATGATTGCAGCATAGCCGGAGCCATCCTGTTGAAATGGAGTGATGTGTTTGATGGCGCTGTTGTATGCAATAAAATCAATGCCATTATCAAGCCCAAGCCAAAGGTTTTGTTGATTGTCTAAGAAAATGCTCAACACATTATTATTCTGCAGACCTTCTGTTTTTGAAAAGCTTTGGATGATGTTTCCTTTCCAGTCGGTAACATACACACCGCCGCTGCTGGTAGCAAGTGCTACCCAATCCTTATTAATAGTAGTAGCTGCATAGATCCGTTCGTTTTCAAACCGGGTTGTATTGGGTGATCCAACTTTGGAAATAGTATTGGAGGCCAGCAGGAACAACCCATTCTTTAAGGTTGTGATCAGTACGCTGTCCTTTGCACCGGGTAAAATGGCAGTTACCGGATCGCCTGCAGGAAGTGTACTTGTAACCGATAATGGGATCATTGCATTGTTTTCAAACTGCATGAGCCCGGCTTTAAAATCGTGGGCAAACAGTTTTCCGTTGCAAATGCCGAGGTACGACCATTCCTGAATTGAACGGAAGGTGGCAAAAGCCCCATTCGTGAATTTGAAGATCCGGTTAGCTGTGCGGAAAAAAATATCTTTTTTATAGGCCACAATATCCCATACATCACCAAAGGATTGATCTTTTGACGGAATGGCCGCATTTAAGGGATGATAGGTTAAACGGCCATTGGATGCGGGAGAGAAATAACCCAGCTCATCCTGGCCGCCCACATATATTTTATTATCGGGACCTATTTCAACAGAGCGTACAATGGTTCGGTTCGGGAGTGGGTAAAGGGTCCAGAAGCGGCCATCAAAACTTAACAGCCCTTCATTATTGGCTACATAGATGATGCCGTTTGCATCCTGCTTAATGTCCCAACTTTGCAAGCCCGCCGCATAAGATTGTTTGGAATAATTGATCACATCGGGCAAACCAATACTGTTTTGACCCAAGAGGTACAACGGAAGGCAAAAAAATAGCAGCAATTTCTTCATCGCAGGCAATGCAATTAGAAAGTGAAAGTAACATTTTTCTTTTGATGTAGTAATGATGTAGTGTAAAGCTATTGATAATCAATATATTGAATTTATTGATGTAGTAATGATGGGGCTGATTATTTCTTATCTGTAGTGGAGTAGTGTAGTTTTAAGTTCTCAATTCCCTTCGATTATATTAATTAACTAAAACGATTGCTTTATGAAATGTAAGAACACAATTCTGTGTCTTGTAATTCTCCTCGGCACTTTTCTACAGCCTGCTTTCGCACAGAATCTTTCTGTAACCGGAAGCGTAACAAACAAAGGAAACGGTGAAGCCCTTGTGGGTGCCACTATTCTGGTGGAAGGCACAGCCACTTCCACACTCACCGATGCCAGTGGCCGTTTCGCCATTCAGGCATCCAGAGGATCGGTGCTGGTAGTCTCCTATATTGGAATGACAACTTACCGCTACACCGTTACCGGTGCAACTGCCGACATCCAACTGGAAGAAAGCGGTAGCGCTGATCTGGGTGAAGTGATTGTAGTAGGGTACGGTACCCAACGGGTAACCAAAGTATCCGGTGCCATTTCAACCATTAAGGCCGCCGACATTGAAAAGCTGAAACCCGTTCGTACGGAAGAAGCTTTGCAGGGAAGGGCCTCCGGTGTAAACGTGATCCAAAGTGGTTCACCCGGTTCAAAACCAACGGTACTCATCCGTGGTATTCCTTCGTTCTCCGGTACTGACCCCGTAGTAATTATTGATGGTGTACCGCAAACATTAACCGATTTCAACTCCATCAACCCGGTTGATATTGAATCGATCAACGTTTTAAAAGATGCTGCCACTACCGCTATTTATGGTGTGAAAGGTGGTAACGGTGTAATTGTGGTTACAACAAAATCGGGCCGCAAAAACCAAAAAACGGAGATCAGCTTCAGTACCAACTATGGTGTGCAGCAGGTAATGAATAAAATTGGTGTATTAAATGCCACCGAATACGCAGCTATGGTTAATGAAGGAAGTGTTACCGCAGGTGGCAACCTTATTTTTCCTGACCTGAGTACTGTTGGCGTTGGTACCAATTGGCAGGATCAGGTATTTAAAAACGCAACGTTTCAAACACATTCAGTTTCTGCCCGTGGCGGTAGCGATAAAATGTCGTTCTTCCTTTCGGGTGGATATACCAATCAAGGTGGTATTGTAGGTGGTAACGATAAATCAAGATTTAACCGTGGTAACCTTACTGCCAACCTGAGTTTCAATCTTACATCAAAACTCAAATTCATTCTCAATACAACAGGAGTGTTACTTGATTCAAGAGGTATTCAGGAAAACTCATTCAACAGTGTATTGGGTAGTGCGTTGAATTTTGATCCTACCGTATCTGTTTTAAATACAGATCCGAACTCCGTTGGTAAATACGGATACAGTAACTTGTTGTTATCAGAAATATTCAACCCGCTTACAAAACTGGAGAATACCTATAATAAGAATGTAGGGAACAAACTCTATGGTAAGTTTGAATTGCAATACGAGGTGATCAAAAATCTTACACTTACTTCCCGTTTTGGTTATACCAAATACGATGGTAACGCAAAGAGTTTTACACCACTTGTATTCTATGGTCCGCTGAATGTTGAAAATTCAATGGATGCAGCAGGTAATCAAATTGCAGGTCGTTTCAACAGTGTATCACACGAAAAAACCAGCAACTTCAACTATACATGGGAAACATTTGGTAACTATAATTTTACAGTAGCCAACGATCATAATTTTGAAACAGTAGCGGGTGTATCGGTTGCAAAAACTTCGGGTAATGCAGCAGGTGCAAGTCGCCAGGATGTTCCGTTCAACTCATGGGAGTTTGCTGATTTTACAGCAGCAACCGGAAACAATACCGCAACCAATTCAAACGCTGTAGCCGGTTACTATTATCAATACTTCCGTCGTAACCTTTCTTACTTTGGTCGTGTTAACTACGATTACCAAAGTAAATACCTTGCATCATTCACCGCACGTCGTGATGGTTCGTATGCATTTGGTTCAGATAATAAGTTTGCTAACTTCTTATCCGGTTCATTGGGTTGGGTAGTTTCCAGTGAAGATTTTTTCAATTCAAATTTTATTGATTACCTGAAGATCAGAGGAAGCTATGGTTCAATTGGTAACGAAAATGTAAGCCCTCAGTTTGTAGGTATTGTTACCGGTGGACCAAGCTATGGCCCAACTGCTAACAGTAACGGTTATACGTTCAACGATGTTTTTTATCCGGGTTCAACAGTAGGTTCTGCTGCTAACAACGCATTGCGTTGGGAAAAGCAGTTGCAAATGAATGTTGGATTTGATATGACATTCTTTAAAAAGAAATTCTCTTTATCAGCTGACTATTTCCAGAAGAATGTAGATGGTTTGTTATTTACACCTTCTGCTTCGTTCTATCTCGGTACAGTTCCTATTCCAACAGCCAATATCGGTTCTACATCAAGCAGAGGTGTTGACTTAACATTGAGCTATACAGAAGTTATAGGGAAAGATTTCCGTTTAAATACATCGTTCGCATTTACAACAGCGAAAAATGAAGTAACGGAAACAAACAGCGATGGTACTGCAAAGATCCTTGGCGGTTACTATTTCAACGGCCAATCACAAAGCGTAACTGTTTTTGAAAAAGGATTTACACCTGGTTATTTCTATGGTTACAAAACAAATGGTTTGTTCCAGACATTTGATGAAATTTCAAAGGCTCCAGTACAAAATGGTGCACAACCCGGTGATATCCGTTATGTGGATGTTAATGGTGATGGTATTATTAATGCAGATGACCAAACCAAGATCGGTGATCCTTTCCCTGATTTTACATTGGGTTGGAACCTCGGTCTCGAGTATAAAAATTTCGACTTCAACATGTTCACCTATGCGTCTGTTGGAAATGATATTTACAGAGCATACGAGCGCAACGCTAACTTCTCTAACAAATTCAGAGATGTGTTAGGCCGCTGGACAGGTGCAGGCACTACGAACGATGCACGTACACCACGCTACTCGTTTACAGATGCTAACAGCAATATCCGTGTATCTGAAAGATATGTGGAAGATGGTTCGTTTGTAAAGATCAAGAACCTGCAGCTTGGTTACACATTACCTGCAACCGTTGGAAAGAAAGCATTCAAAAGTCTGCGTTTATACGTGCAGGTAAGGAATGCATTTACGTTCACAAAATATACAGGATTTGATCCGGAGATCGCTGGTGGTATTCTTGATACCGGTGTTGATCGTGGTGCTTATCCGCAGGCCAGAACCTTTTCTTTTGGTCTCGACATCAAACTATAATCTTCCATCAAAACAATTATAACAATGAAGAAGATAACGATAAATATAGCAAGCCTGTTTCTGCTGACGCTTTTGTTAGCCTCCTGTAAAAAGTGGGTTGATTACAATCCACGTGAAGATTTCAGAATTACAGAACTGGATTACCTGGCATCAGAATCTGATTACCGCACTATGGCCGTGAGTGTGTACACTCCGCTGCAATGGATCAACCAGGTTGTACCAATTGGCGATATCGCATCAGACAATGCCGTGAGCGGTGGCGAAAATGCATCGGATGTATTGGCGCTGCAACAGATCGATGATTATTCGCATACGCCCGTAAATTCAGCTTTAACAGAAATATGGTCATCGGCATACGAAGGTGTGAACCGTGCCAATTACATGACACAATACAAAGACAAAAATCCAGCCGGCGGAACAGTTGATTTTGCAGGCAAGGATGCATTGTATGGTGAAGTGTATTTTATTCGTGCTTATTACTACTTCACACTGGTGAAAATGTTTGGCGATGTGCCGTTGTTTGTTGACAGACGTTTAGGCCTCACCGACAGCAAAACACTACAGCGTTCACCCAAAGCAGAAGTGTATGCGCAAATTGAGAAAGATCTCACCGCTGCCATTGCTGCTTTGCCTGCAGTGCAACAACAAAAAGGACGGATTACAAAATATGCCGCACAGGCATTGATGGGTAAAGTGTTGATCTATCAGGGTAAATTTGATGCAGCAGCACCTATTCTTGAAAGCATTATTACTGCCAATGCATTTTCATTGGTAACTGATTTTGCATCGATGTATTTGTTTACTGGCGAGAATGGTCCTGAAAGTGTATTTGAAATTCAGTATTCCAATACTTCACCTTATTACAATTGGGCTGGTTATAACAGAGGTCAAGGCAATTATGCAGTTCAGCAATGTGGTGTAAGAGGATTGAATGGTACGGGTGCAATGCCGTATGCAGCCGGCTGGAGTACAAATCTTCCAACACAAAATCTTGCTAATGCATATACAGCAGGCGATAAACGCAAAGCTGTAACAGTATTGGATATTGAAGCATATAAAACTGCAAACCCTGCATTGAATATTACTTACCAGGTTGCACCATACAAGAACACAGGGTTATACAACCAGAAATATTTGCCACGTAAAGGTGAAACAAGTGGTCAGTTGGAATTAAACTATACCAATAATTTCCGCATCATACGTTTTGCAGAAGTATTGTTACTGGCAGCAGAAGCATTTAACCGTTCTTCAACGCCAAATGATACAAAAGCACAAACCTATTTGAACCGTGTACGTCAACGTGCATTTGGTGACAACCTGCATGATATTACTGCAACCGGTACTGCATTGCGCCAGGCTATCTGGGACGAACGCAGATTGGAGTTGGGTATGGAAGGCGATCGCTTTTTTGATCTTGTTCGTACAGGACAGGCACCCACAAAGATCACCGGTTTTCAGGCAGGCAAACATGAAGTGTTTCCGATCCCTCAACAGGAAGTTACTATTTCAGGCTTAAGTCAAAACAGCGGATATTAATTCCAACACATTAAAAAACTGAAGATCATGAGTCATATAAAAAATATTTTTCCATTTATTCTGCTCCTCCTTGTTATTACGGGATGTAAGCAGGAGTTGAATGATGATTTGTCGTTTCTCAACAGTGCTGTTAATGCCGGAAAGGTATCTGCACTGTTTGAAATTACACAAGACAATACCGGTAATGTTACCATAACACCCAATGGCGAAGGAGCTGTTTCCTATGATGTATATTATGGAGATGGCGGTACTACGTTTGTAAAAGTACAGGCAGGTAAAAGCACCACACATAAATATGCTGAAGGTGTTTACAATGTAAAATTGGTTGCCTACAATATCACCGGTAAAACAACAGAAGCAACACAGCAGTTAACTGTTTCGTTCCGTGCACCTGAAAATCTGCAGGTAACTGCCGATCTGGATGTAGCCAATAATTTCAAAGTGAATGTTACGGCCTCTGCTTTGTACGAAACAATGTTCAGGGTGTATTTTGGTGATGTGCCAAATGAAGTACCTGTTTCATTTATGGAAGGTGAAACCATCAGCCATACATACGCTGCTGTTGGCACATATACCGTACGTGTTGTAGCATTAAGCGGCGGCGCAGCTACTACTGAATTTACAAAAACGATTACGATCGTTGATCCGGTGTTGTTACCATTAACATTTGAATCGTCTACGTTAGTATTTAACTGGGGTAACTTTGGTGGCGGTGTAGTAACAGTGATCGATAATCCTAACAAAACAGGTATCAATACAACCAACAGAGTTGGACGTATGGTGAAAAATGCTCCTGAAGTATGGGGTGGTAGTGTAATTACATTAGGCGCACCAATTGATTTCTCTGCGAACAAAGTGTTCCGCATGAAAGTGTATTCACCAAGAGTGGGTGCTAAGGTGTTATTGAAAGTAGAGAACGCAACGGATGGTGGTATCTTTTTTGAAAAGGAAGTGAGCACTACGGTTGCCAACACATGGGAAGATCTCGTGTTTGATTACAATGCGATCAATACCGCCAACTCTTACCAAAAAGTTGTACTCATTTTTGATTTGGGAACACCCGGCGATGGTTCAGCAAACTTTACATTCCTGTTTGATGACATCCGTTTAACAAACCAAATTCCTACTGTTCCATTAGCCCTTCCGGTAACTTTTGATCTTCCGGGTGTTAATTATTCAGTTACAGATTTTGGTGGTGCAACAACAGTAAATGATGTTGATCCTGCAAATGCTGCTAATAAAGTAAAGAAGACCACTAAGCCAACAGGAGCTGCCTCATGGGCAGGCACAACCATTGGCGCTTATTTTACTTCGGAAATTCCTTTCACTGCAACAGAAACACAAATGAGTATCAGAGTGTATTCTCCTGCAGCAGGTATCCGTGTTCGTTTGAAAGTAGAAGATCATACAAATAATACCAGATCAGTTGAAACAGAAGCCATGACCACAGCAGCGGATACATGGGAAACATTGGTGTTTGACTTTGCAAATCAATCAGCAGGTACTGCGGCATTGAATCTTTCTTACAATTACGATATGGCGAGTGTATTTTTTAATTTTAATGTAGATGGTGATGGAAAGGTTTTTTATTGGGATGATGTAAATTTCCTTCCAACAAACGTAACTCCAAACTATGTTGCATTGCCACTCGATTTCCAATCAACTACGTTTGGTTATAATATTACCGATTTCGCAGGTGGTAACCTTGCAGTAATTGATAATCCATTTGTAAATGCAGGTAATCCAAGTTCTAAAGTTGCAAGAATGATCAAAAATGCAGGCGAAGTATATGCAGGTAGTTTGATTGGTCTTGTAAACCCGATCAATTTTTCTGTGAAGAAAACGTTTAAAATGAAAGTGTATTCGCCACGAGTTGGTGCAGATGTTCTTTTGAAGGTAGAAGGACCGGGTGGTGCGGCATTTGAACTCCGAAAACTTACAACTGTGGCAAATGCATGGGAGGAAATGACATTTGATTTCAGTGCCATTGATGCAGGCAGATCTTACCAAAGTATTGTTTTGATTTTTGACCTTGGTATTGTTGGTGATGGTTCTGCAAACTTTACTTTTTACGTTGATGACATTTCGCTTAATTAATTTCATAAATCATACATCATGATAACGAAAATAAAATCTTTCTCACTTGTTTTGTTCTCAGCTGTTGCATTACTTGCAGGCTGCGAAAAAAAGGAGTACAGCTTTGGCGATTTTAAAACGCCTGCTGATCTTACACTCACCGCAACGGTTGCAGGTGTTGATGCAAGCAATCCCAATGGAAACGGTACAGGCAATGTTGTTATTACAGCCACAGCTAAGAATGCGATTACGTATAATATTGATTTTGGCGATGGTAAAACACAAACTGTTCCGAGTGGTACGATCAATTATAAGTACAATAATCCCGGTACGGCTGATTATACTATTACAGTAAATGCCGTTGGTACAGGCGGTGTTGTATCTACCATCAGTAAAAAAATAAGAGTATTTGTACAGTTTGTAATTCCGCAGGAAATTATTATCGGTTTAACAGGTGGAACTTCAAAAGTTTGGGTAACCGCTAAAGATGAACCCGGACATTTTGGAGTTGGTGCTCCCGATTTTTTCTTTCCAAATTATTATGCAGCCACTCCCAACCAACGGGATCCATGCGTTTACGATGATGAGATTACGTTTACAAAAGATGCAACTGATAATATTCTTATGACTGTTGATAACAAAGGGCAATCCTTTTCAATTGGTGCATCTACTGCGTTTTATGGATTTGGTGGTGGTGATGCCTGTTTGAATATTCCTTTAACAGGAAGTAGAAAGCTTGTTTTCATGGATGCAACTTCTGCGTCTACCCCCGCTATTTCTACAAGAATTCAGTTTGATGTTCCGGGTAATGGATTGATCAATTTTGGAACAGGTGCTACAACGTATGAAATATTATCAATTACAAATGGTATTCTTCACCTGCGTAATATTGGAAGTGATGGTAATTCATGGTACCAGAAATTAAAAGTGAAATAAAAATGAAGTATTCATCATTTTTCATGCTGTTATTATCCGTGCTGTCTTTTTCTTCCTGCAAGAAAAAAGGCAGCCCGGGTACAACGGATACTGCGCCCACTAATCTTACACTTACGGCTGTAGTAAATCCTGATAACAGTGGTAACGTAAATTTTACAGCCACTGCCACTAATGCTGCAACGTTTGAATATGGTTTTGGCAATGGTGCATTTCAGAATGTGCCATCAGGTGCGGTAACGTATAAGTATGCGGCAACAGGTAATTACACAGTTACCGTAGTTGCAAAAAGTGCAACGGGAAAATCAACTACAAAGTCGATTGAAGTAACGGTGATTGTTTCTACATCATTAGTTTGGAGCGATGAGTTTAATACCAACGGCGCACCCGATCCTGCAAAATGGGGATACGATCTTGGTGCTGGTGGTTGGGGCAACAATGAGTTGCAGTATTATACCAGTCGTCCGGAGAATGTAATTGTGCAGAATGGTGTGTTGAAGATCAATCTCATCAAAGAAAATTTCAGCGGCAGTCCATACACATCAACAAGAATGCTTTCACGAGGAAAGTTTTCATTTAAGTATGGAACAGTTGAAGTGCGTGCCAAGCTTCCTGCAGGTGGCGGCACATGGCCCGCTATCTGGATGTTGGGCAACAACATCAGCACAGCCGGTTGGCCTGCATGCGGTGAAATTGATATTATGGAACACAAGGGCAATGATCTGAATCGCATCTATGGAACATTGCATTATCCCGGTCGTTCGGGTGGCAATGCTGATGGAAATACAAAAGTGATCAGCAATGCATCAACTGAGTTTCATATTTATAAATTAGAGTGGACGGCAGCATCAATTAAAATTTATGTGGATGGTCAAATCATTCACACAGTTGCGAATTCAGCTGCCATTCCATTTAACCATGAGTTTTTTCTGATCCTGAATGTTGCAATGGGCGGAACTTTTGGCGGAGCAGTTGATCCTGCCGTTACCAATGCAACCATGGAAGTAGATTATGTGCGGGTGTCATTATAAGAAACCGTACCATCAATTTTTATACAGCAGTTATTCTTATAATCAATAGCAAAGTGAATCATATTTTTTTGTTTAACTGAATATCTTTCACTTTCTGCTTTTTGATTCCTTAAAACAACATCGTTCATTCGTTCAAAACATACGATCATGATGAGCAGTATTTTTCGTACTACCTTTTTTTTGTTGCTGCTATGGAATTTCACCAATTGCAGTTCCGTGCTGGCACAATCAAAATATAAAAAACTGGTTTGGTCCGATGAGTTTACAAACACAGGTTTACCCGATAGCAAAAAATGGAATTATGATAAAGGCCGTGGCTGTCCGGATAATTGCGGCTGGGGTAATAATGAATTACAGTTTTACACACACGATCGCTTGGAAAATGCACGGGTGGAAAATGGAAAACTGATTATTGAAGCACACAAAGAAAATTTTGAAGATGCCAAATACACATCGGCACGATTGGCTTCAAAAAATAAAGGCGATTGGAAATATGGCCGTATTGATGTGAAAGCAAAACTGCCGGCAGGTACAGGTATGTGGCCCGCTATCTGGATGTTGCCTACCAAATGGGAATACGGTGGTTGGCCGCATAGTGGTGAAATTGATATTATGGAAAATGTTGGTTACTGGCCCGATTCATTATTTGCAACAGTACATACCGGAGCGTTTAATCATGGGCAAGGCACACAGGTAGGCACAGCTATTCCTGTAAGCGATCTTTCCACTGCGTTTCATGTTTATTCGATCGAATGGAGTGCTGATGAAATTATTTTTCTGCTCGATGGAAAAGAATATCATCGCTTTTCCAACAACAAACAAGGCAGTGCTGCCTGGCCGTTCGATAAAGAATTTCATTTGCTGCTGAATGTTGCAGTAGGTGGAAACTGGGGTGGTAAGTTTGGAGTAGATGATAAAATTTTTCCGCAGCGTATGGAAATTGATTACGTTCGGGTATATCAGTAATTCATTTATTGTTTTGTTCTTTCGCTTTTAGTAGTCGAATTCTTGTTAACGCTATTCAACCACACAATATGAAACGGCATTTCCTTGTCCTCTTGATTTGTTGCATCAGCAGTTCTGTTTTTTCACAACTAAGCAATGCAGCAAAAATGGATCGCTTTCTGGATTCATTGATCAAGCTAATGACGCTAGAAGAAAAGATCGGGCAAATGAATCAATACAGCAGCGACTTTGCTGCTACCGGTCCTATTACGCAGGATGGTGATAAGCAAACACAGGTGCGAAAGGGTTTGATCGGTTCTTATCTCAATGTAACCGGCGCAGAACGTACACGGTCGTTGCAGCAGATCGCAATTCAGTCACGGTTAAAAATTCCATTATTATTTGGGCAGGATGTGATCCACGGGTACAGAACAATTTTTCCATTGCCATTAGCTGAAGCAGCGAGTTGGGATATGGAAGCAATTGAATTGAGTGCACGTATTGCAGCTGTTGAAGCAAGTGCAGCCGGTATTCACTGGACGTTTGCTCCAATGGTTGATATTGGTCGTGATCCCCGTTGGGGCCGTGTAATGGAAGGTGCAGGTGAAGATCCTTTTTTAGGTTCATTCATTGCAAAAGCAAGAGTAAATGGTTTCCAGGGAAAAGGGTTAGGGTATACCGATGCAGTGATGGCTTGTGTAAAACATTTTGCAGCGTATGGCGCAGCAGTGGGAGGAAGGGATTATAACTCGGTTGATATGAGTTTACGCATGCTGCATGAAATTTATTTACCTCCATTCAAATCTGCTGCTGATGCAGGTGCCGCTACATTCATGAATTCATTTAACGATCTCAACGGAATACCGGCAACGGGTAACCGCTATTTACAACGTGATCTGCTGAAAGGCAAATGGCGCTACAAAGGTTTTGTGGTAAGCGATTGGGGTAGTGTAGGTGAAATGGTGAATCATGGATATGCAGCCGATAGTTATGAAGCCGCCATGTTGGCTGCGAATGCCGGCAGTGATATGGACATGGAAAGCCGTGCATACATTCAGCATTTGCCACGACTGGTACGTGAAGGAAAAGTAAAAATGAGTGTGATCGATGATGCCGTGCGTCGCATCCTTCAAAAAAAATATGAAATGGGTTTGTTTGCTGATCCTTACAAGTTCAGCAACGTAGAACGTGAAAAACAACAGTGGAACAATCCGCAACATCTGGAAGCGGCCAAACAAATGGCGCAGAAAAGTATTGTGTTGTTAAAGAACGACAAACAATTATTACCAATCTCGAAACAAACGAAAAAGATCGCAGTGGTTGGTCCGTTGGTAAAAGCAGTGAAAGAACATCTTGGTTTCTGGAGTTATGATTGGGATGATGATTCAGCACGCATACCCAGCCTGCACCAAGCTATACAAAATAAAACAGGCAGCAATACACAACTGTTCTATGCAAAAGGATGTGAGTTGACAGATACTAGCCGTGCAGGATTTGCAGAAGCAGTGGCTGCTGCAAATCAATCCGATGTTGTGGTCATGTATGTTGGCGAAACAAGAAACATGAGTGGCGAAGCAAAGAGCCGCAGCAATATTCATTTGCCTGGTGTACAGGAAGAATTGATCAAAGCAGTAATGGCAACTGGTAAACCGGTGGTCGTTTTAATTGCAGCTGGTCGTCCGTTGGTGTTTAATTGGACAGCAGAACATGTGCCAGCCGTTGTTTATACCTGGTGGTTGGGAACCAAAGGAGCGGATGCCATTGCTGATGTATTGTTTGGCGATTACAATCCTTCCGGTAAATTACCAATGACGTTTCCACGCAGCGAAGGACAAATTCCGATCTACTACAACTATTACAATACAGGTCGCCCTGCAAAAACAGAAACGGATGTAAACTATGTATCGGCTTATACCGATCTACGCAACAGTCCGCAGTATCCGTTTGGCTTCGGATTGAGTTATACAAATTTTCAATACAGTGTTATTAAACTGAATAAAGCAACGATCCGTGCAAATGAAAAATTAACGGCAACTGTAACCATAACCAATACCGGTAATTATGATGGGGAAGAAGTGGTGCAATTGTACATCCGTGATATCACCGGTTCTGTTGTTCGTCCGGTAAAAGAGTTGAAAGGCTTTCAAAAGATCAGGTTGAAGAAAGGAGAATCAAAACAAATTCAGTTTGTACTTACAGTAAACGATCTTCGTTTTTACAACGATCAGTTGCAATACATCTATGAGCCGGGTAAATTCAAATTGTACATTGGCGGCAACAGCAGGGATGTAAAAGAAATTGATTTCGAGTTAAAGAAATAAACAGGCAATCGATTAAAAAGTAAAACAAAACCCTTTCGATCATCGAAAGGGTTTTGTTTTTGAATGAAACATTGCTTCTTATTTGTGCTTTACCGTTTTCATCTGTATCACATCCACTAAAAAGGCGAATGCCATTGAGAAATAAATATAACCTTTCGGAATTTTAAACTGGAACCCTTCCGCCAGCAGCGATACGCCGATCATCATTAAAAAGCAAAGTGCCAGTATTTTGAACGAAGGATGTTTGTAAATAAAATCGCTGATGGGTTTTGATGCAATGAGCATAATGATCACTGTTACGATCACCGCAGTGTACATCACCCATAATTCACTCACCATACCCACAGCCGTAATGATCGAGTCAACAGAAAAAACAAGATCAAGCAAAATTACTTCGCCCAATAATTTACCAAAGCTGCTTTTAACGGGAATGCGTGGTGTTTCTTCATCAGCGATTTCGCTTTTGTGATAGATCTCTTTCGTGCTTTTGTAGAGTAAGAATAAACCACCTGCGATCAGGATCAGCGATTTGCCGGAGAACGCAATATCAAACCATGTAAACAACGTTTGGTCAAGTCGTAGTATCCACGATATTACGGCAAGTAATAACAACCGCATGATCATGGCCAGGCCAATACCCCAATAGCGGAGTTTGTTCCGTTGATCTTCCGGTAACTTATCTGCAAGAATGGAAATAAAGATGATATTATCAATACCAAGAATTACCTCTAATGCAATAAGTGAAATAAGGGCGATGATTGTTTCTGACATGGTTGATTGATTATTGCTTCAAGATAGGTTTTTTTATAAAAGCAGTTGCGTTGTGTGGAAGTTGAACCCCGGTTGCAATACCTGCTTACATCCTCAAAGCCTCTCTAAACTTCGGAGCAATCGATAAAGTATCAGTAATAAAAATCGAATATAAACTAATCCTTTACCTGCCTCGGGTAGCAGATATTCTGATCATCTTATTTCTCCAATTCTTTCGTCATTGCCTTTATAAATCCTTCTTTATCTTTTTTCACCTCTTTCAACATTGCTTTTCTGTCGGCCGGAATAGTGAAATATTTTTCAGCCCATAAGTTTATTTCAATCATTAAAGGAAGCAGATCAATTCCTTTTTTGGTTAACCTGTATAACACTTTTGCTTTACTCTCAGGATGCTCTAATTTTTCAATGATTTTGCTTTCTTCAAGTATCTGTAATCTTGAAGCCAGAATATTGGTGGCTATATGTTCCGGGGCTTTTAGAAAATCACCATAGGTACACTCTTTTGCAAACATAAGGTCCCTGATAATCAACAGCGACCACTTATCTCCCCATATATCAAGTGAACTGCTAACAGGACAATCTGATCTTTTTTTGAGTTTGGGCATAAAAATATTTTTAAAAACCACTTGCATTTTGCAAGTAATTTGTATATTGCACTTGCAAAATGCAAGTAAAAGTACAAAACAATAAGAAATGAAACAAACAATTCTGGTAACCGGTGCTTCTTCAGGCTTTGGGTTACTGATTGCCAAAAAGCTCCACCAAAGTGGGTATACTGTAATTGGAACAAGTCGTGACCCGGAAAGGTATGCAGCAAAGTTGCCTTTCAAAATGATCGCATTAGACCTTGATTCAGAAGAATCAATCAACACTTTTTCAGAAAGAATTTATAAGGAAATAAGTCAGTTGGATGTTCTGATTAACAATGCAGGCTTTTTGGTTTCAGGGATTGCAGAAGAAACGCCCATTGATTTAGGCAGGCAACAATTGGAAACAAACTTTTGGGGAACGATTAAGGTAACCAATGCTGTATTGCCACATTTCAGAAAACAGAAGTTTGGTAAAATAATAACGGTAGGCTCAATAGTTGGTCTTGTATCGTTTCCCAATGCTGCTTACTATGCAGCTTCCAAACATGCATTGGAAGGATATTTCAAATCATTACGTTACGAATTGAACGGGTTTAATATCAGTGTTGCGATGATTGAACCTTCTGCTTTTAAAACAAGCATCCTGGATAATTCATCTTCACCTTTCACAAAAATTGAAGACTACAATACGTTAAGGGGTAAAATTAAAAGCTTCACTAACGACCTGGCCGAAAAAGCCGAAGACCCGGCAATGGTTGCAGAAAAAGTGCTTAAAGTAGTTCAATCAGAAAATCCCAAATTCAGGAACATCGTTGGCAAGGGCACTTCTGCTTTGATCAATCTGCAACATTTTGCGTATGGTATTCTGGAAAAAAATGTTCTTAAACAATTAAACAGTTTATAAAATGAAAGCGTATTCAATAGCAGTATTGCTACTGACAGGCTTTACTAACAGTTCATTTTCACAAACAACCAATCAAACTATTTCAATCATGGCAACAACAAATCTGCAAAGTGGAAATGCAACGAATGCCGGTTACACTTATGCAACAGTTCCCACTAAGTTTGTGGAGGCTAACGGAATAAAGATCGCCTATCGTTCCTATGGCAAAGAAGGCGATATACCTGTTATTTATTTCAATCACTTAACAGCAAACCTTGATAATTGCGATCCAAGAATTATGGATGCAATTGCAGCACATCGTCATATTATTTCCTTTGATTACAGAGGCGTCGGTGCAACAAGCGGCGAGCAGGGAACAAGTATTGCTGACATGGCAAAAGATGCGATTGCTTTTATTGATTCGTTGGGATACAAGCAAGTTGATATTGTGGCTTTTTCTATGGGAGGTTTTATTACGCAGGAACTACTTTTAATTGAACCGGCTTTGGTACGTAAAATAATACTTGCAGGTACAGGCCCTAGAGGTGGAGAGGGAGTTAGCGATGTGGTTGGCTTAACGTACAAGGATATTTTTAAAGGCATCTTCACATTCAGAGACCCCAAGTTTTATTTGTTCTTTACACAAAACAAAGTGGGGAAAGAAGCAGCCCGAGATTTTCTGAAACGTTTAAACGAAAGAACAGAAAACCGGGATAAGAAAGTAAAACTGAGTGTATTGAAAAAACAACTGCAAGCTATTGCTGCCTGGGGGAACGATACCCCTGCCGATTTAAGCGTTTTTAAACATCCTGTATTAGTAGCAAATGGTGATCATGACAGAATGGTGCCAACAACCAACTCGTATGATTTGGCAAAGCGTTTTCCAAATGCAGAAATTGTAATTTACCCTAATTCAGGACATGGTGGTATTTTTCAATATCACGAAGAATTTATCACACAGGCATTAAGGTTTTTAGTAAACTAAAAAATATAGAAATGAAAGCATTCGTATTAAAACACTACGGTAAAAAAGAAAAATTACAACTAACTGAAATAGCAGAACCTGCTGTAAAGGCAAATGATGTATTGGTACAAATACATGCAGCAGGTGTAAACCTGTTGGATTCAAAGATCAGGGATGGTGAATTCAAACTGATCTTGCCTTATAAAACTCCATTTACGTTGGGGCACGATGTGGCAGGTGTGGTTACAAAAGTTGGTGGAAACGTTCAAAAATTTAAAGTTGGTGATGAGGTTTATGCAAGACCTGCCGATCATCGCATTGGTACATTTGCAGAATTTATTGCGATGAATGAAAACGATGTGGCGCTTAAACCAAAAAATCTTTCGATGGAAGAAGCTGCTTCTATTCCATTGGTTGGTTTAACAGCATGGCAGGCACTTGTTGAAAAAGCAAACCTGAAAAAAGGGCAAAAGGTTTTTATTCAGGCAGGCTCAGGCGGCGTAGGCACATTCGCCATTCAGTTAGCAAAACATTTGGGTGCAACTGTGGCCACAACAGCAAGTGCAGGCAGTTTTGATTTAGTAAAAAGCCTCGGTGCTGATGTTGTTATTGATTACAAAAAGGAAGATTTTGAAACCGTATTAAAAGATTACGATGTAGTGTTGAATAGTCAGGACACAAAAACACTTGAAAAGTCGTTACGGATATTAAAGTCAAAAGGGAAAGTTATTTCTATCTCTGGTCCTCCCGATCCGGAATTTGGAAAGCAAATAAATGCGAATTGGTTTTTAAAAACGGTATTGAAATTTTTAAGTTCCGGAATCAGGAAAAAGGCGAAACGGCTTGGCGTAAACTATTCATTTCTTTTTATGCGGGCACAGGGCGAACAATTAAGTGAACTTACAAAACTGATTGAGCAAGGAATTATAAAACCTGTGATGGATAAAGTGTTTCCATTTGAACAAACGAATGAAGCGATGGCGTATGTGGAAACAGGAAGAGCAAAAGGAAAGGTGGTTGTTAAGATCAAATAGTTTGTTCTATGCCTTGGCTCATATGAACCAAGGCTGGTCCTGCTAAAGTAATAATGCGGCAATTGTATTACTTCTTCAACGCCTCCTTCACTTTCGGTACGATCTTCGTTCCATAAATTTCAATTGATTTCATCAACGATGCATGCGATGGTCCACCCACATCCATATGTGCGGAGAAACGTGTTAACCCAAACAACTCCTGCATCTGCAGAATTTTATCAACAGCTTCGTCTGCATCACCAATAATTAATGCACCTTCTTTACCTCTGCCATAATCATATTGATTGCGTTGATAAGGAGGCCATCCACGACTGCGGCCTACACGATCCATCTGTCCGGCATATAACGGATAATATTCGTCTGCTGTTTGTTTACTGTCTTCACCAAAAAAGCAATGCATATGTACTCCTACTTCAAACTTGTTCATGTCGTGTTTGAAATGTTGATACACTTCTTTGTTATACTTGAACAACGGTTGAAACTGTGCAGGGCTGCCGCCAATAATTGCAAAGATCACCGGTAAGCCTGCTTTGGCTGCACGTACTACCGACTCCGGTGTGCCGCCTACTGCTACCCAAATGTTGAGATGATTATTTACAGCACGTGGCAACACTTCCTGATTTTTCAATGCTGGGCGATACTTGCCTTTCCAGGTTATACGGTCTTCGTTATTTATTTTTTGTAAGAGGTCTAATTTTTCTTCGAACAATCCATCGTAATCGTTGAGGTTATAACCATACAAGGGGAACGATTCAATAAAACTTCCACGTCCGGCGGTGATCTCTGCACGGCCATTACTCAATTGATCGATGGTAGCAAACTGTTGATACACACGCACCGGATCCGTTGAGCTTAATACCGTAACCGCACTGCCGAGTTTAATATTTTTTGTAACAGTTGCGGCGGCGGCCAGAATAATTTCAGGCGTTGATACCGCATAGTCAGGACGGTGATGCTCACCAATGCCGTAAAAGTCGATACCCAACTCATCCATCAGTTTAATTTCTTCGATCAACTCCCGCAACCGCTGACCCACCGGTAGTGCTTTACCATTCTTATCGAAATGATTATCGCCAAACATGCCTACACCTAACTCCATATTCGTTTATTTTGAATGCAAAGATAAGAGAGGAAAGAAGAGCAGATCGAAGCGCTTGATTAAAATACTCCCGGCTTATTTAATATCCGTCCACCATTGACGGAATGTTTGCGTACTGTCTTTCAATCGTACAGGCTCCCCAATAATGGGTGTTACTAAAGGGATCGAAAGTTGTTGATTCAATTCAGTAATCTTTTTTAAAGGTTCATCCCAGGAATGATTTGCCAATGCAAATTTGGATGAATGAACAGGAAATACCCGTTTTGCACCCAGATCTTTTGCTGCCTGCAATACTTCGTGTGGTAAGGTATGAATGGCCTGCCAGGCTACATTGTATTGCCCGTTTTCAAGAATGGCTAAGTCAACCGCTCCGTATTTTTCAAAGATGCTTTTAAAGTGAGTATCGTATCCACTATCGCCGCCAATAAAAAGTTTGATCGATGGTGTTTGTAAAATATACGAACACCAAAGTGTGTTGTTGCGGGTAAAACTTCGTCCGGAAAAATGACGGGCAGGTGTTACGGTAACCTTGAACTGACTGTCTAACTGAAACGCATCATGCCAATCTTTTTCGATGATCATTGATGTATCGAAACCCCATTGTTCAAGGTGCGATCCTACACCTAATCCGCAGATCACCTTGCTCACTTTTGTTTTCAGCTTCAGTATGGTTTCATAATCCAGATGGTCATAATGATCATGTGTAATAAAGAGATAGTCGATAGCAGGCAGATCATCTACTGTGTACATCTCTGTTCCAATAAACGATCTGGTAGTGCCGGGTATCGGCGACGCATTTCCACTAAACACCGGATCAACCAAAATACGCTTGCCCTCCAGTTGCATAAAATAGGAAGAGTGTCCAAACCAAATCAAAACATCTTCTTCTTTATTGAGTTTAAAGAGATCTGTTTTTATATGCGGAATACTATCGATCGGAGCCCTGTTTGGATGCTTCCTGAAAAAAAAGTTGTACAGTACACCGGTCATGCTGTATCCTTTGGTGAGTGAAGGTGTAAAACTCAGGTTCTGAAACTTTCCGTTTTTAAAATTGGGTGATTGTTTCATACGTTCTAGCCGTTCGCCTGAAGGAGCCTTTCCGAATTTATCCTGCCGGATGTAGAAAAAAGTAACTGTTGACAGTACCAATGTGGTAGCGAATACAAAGATCATAAGTCGTTTTATAAAAATGAATAGTTTTCGTTTCATGTATTTTTTTGAAAAGATGTGCAAAGGTAGTGTTCGTAAAGCGGCGTGTAAGTTTGCAGATAAAGAAGAGAGGCTCATTGCAGCACAAGTGATTCCGTTTCAGGCAAATTCTCTCATCTTTGCAGCATGCACCCTTCGCAGCTTCAGATCAACGATTTTACATACGATTTACCAGACGATCGAATAGCCCGTTATCCTTTAACTGAACGGGATTTAAGCAAACTGCTTATTTACAAAGAAGGAACCATTGCAACGGATGTGTACCGTAATCTGCCGCAACATCTGCCCGATAATGCGTTTCTCGTTTTCAATAATACCAAGGTAATTGAAGCACGTATCATGTTTCAAAAATCAACAGGTGGTACCATTGAGATTTTTTGTCTGGAACCGGCAGCAGGAGCAGAGGTAACAGAAGCGATGACAAGCCGGGGGGCGGTACGCTGGACCTGTCTTGTAGGTGGTGCCGGTAAGTGGAAGCAACCGTTTTTAGAAAAACATCTCAGCACACAGCAAGGGGATGTGTTGTTGAAAGCTGAAAAACTCAAGCAGGAACAAGGCACATTTGAGATCGAATTGAGTTGGGATCATCCACAATTCACGTTTGCAGAATTGCTGCACCATGCAGGTATATTACCGTTGCCACCGTATCTGCAACGCCAATCAGAAGCGGCTGACTATGACCGTTATCAAACCGTGTATGCAAGGCACGAAGGTAGTGTGGCTGCACCAACCGCCGGTTTGCATTTTACACCACAACTATTGCATCAATTGCAGGAAAAAGGTATCCGACACCAGTTTGTAACATTGCATGTAGGAGCAGGCACGTTTCAGCCCGTGAAGAGTGAACGAATGCAGGATCATCCCATGCACCGGGAGTGGATCGAGATCACAAAAGCTGATATTGAAAATTTGATACAACATGTCAACGATCCTGTTATTCCTGTTGGTACTACATCGCTTCGCACCATTGAAAGTTTGTACTGGATGGGTGTAAAAGCAATGCTCAATCCTGCAGCTACCTTGCAACAACTGGAAGTGCAACAGTGGGAAGCGTATGATCTGCCGTTACAAACCGCCACCGCAGCAGAGGCATTAAAAGCATTGCTGGGTTGGATGGAACAACAAAAAACAGATCAACTCATCTGCCATACACAAATATTAATTGCTCCGGGTTACCGGCTTCGCATTGCTACAGCCCTTATCACCAATTTTCATCAACCCAATTCTACATTGTTGTTGTTGGTCGCTGCTTTGCTGGGTGATGATTGGAAGAAAATCTATGAATATGCGCTGGCAAACGATTTTCGTTTTTTGAGTTATGGCGATGGGAGCTTGTTATGGAAAGATGCAGTTAGGTAGTCTCCAGCCAATCGATGTTAGTGGAAACGAATTCGGCTATTGTCTTTACTAACATCTAATAGCTGAGAGTTGCAAGCTTTTTTCTTGTCCATTTCAACCCAAGCACTACCTTTGGTTTGTAGTTCGAAAACCAATCAACCAAATTGGTTCGTATCCTCACTTAAATTCTATTTGTGGGAAAGCACACGTCAAAAGTTACAACGGCAGGTTTATTAATTGCATTAGGCATTATTTATGGCGACATCGGAACTTCTCCCCTGTACGTTTTCAATGCTATCATTGGTGGCAGAGTTGTATCAGAAACTTTAATTGTTGGTGCACTGTCTTGTATCATCTGGACATTGACCTTGCAAACAACTATTAAGTATGTGATCATGGTGCTGCGTGCCGATAATAAAGGTGAAGGCGGCACTTTCTCACTATATGCATTGGTAAGGCGAAGAAGAAAATGGCTGGTGATCCCTGCCATGATCGGTGGTGCTTCATTGCTGGCCGATGGTATTATTACACCGCCCATCTCTATTACATCTGCCATTGAGGGTTTGAAAGTATTGCCGCAGTTGCGTGATCTGCCGGTGAACACCATTGTAACGATCGTACTTATTATTCTTTCGCTGTTCTTTTTCATGCAGCAGTTTGGTACAGGTTCAATCGGTCGTTTGTTTGGCCCCGTTATGATGGTTTGGTTTACCATGCTGGCGGTGCTGGGTATTGTACATGTGTTTGATGATCTCAGCATTTTCAAAGCGGTGAATCCGTATTATGCCTATGATTTCCTCGCCAATTATCCGGAAGGGTTCTGGCTGTTGGGAGCGGTGTTTCTGTGTACCACGGGTGCAGAAGCATTGTACAGTGATCTGGGACATTGCGGAAAAGATAATATTCGTTTGTCGTGGGTGTATGTAAAAACCTGTTTGCTCATTAACTATTTCGGACAAGGGGCGTCACTCTTGTCAAAATACAACGGCAAACTGATCGATAGTACGTTCAAAGCCGAAACCGGTATTCATGCGTTTTACGATCTTATGCCGCATTGGTTCATTATTGCAGGTGTGGTAATTGCAACTTCGGCTGCTATTATCGCCAGTCAGGCAATGATCGCCGGTGCGTTTACACTCATAAGTGAAGCCATGCGTTTGAACCTGTGGCCCCGTTTAAAAATTAATTATCCCAGTGAAGAGCGAGGACAGTTGTTCATACCCGGTATGAATCTGTTTATGTTCTTCGGTTGTGCGTTCGTGGTATTGTATTTCCGTGAATCATCAAAAATGGAAGCAGCTTATGGTTTGGCGATCATTGTAACCATGATCATGACCACATTGCTGTTTGCGAATTACATGGTATTGCATCGTGTAAAGCCAATCTATATTTATATTTTCCTCGCCGGTTATCTCATTATTGAAGTGGCTTATCTGGTAGCGCTCATGGATAAGTTCCTGCACGGCGGTTATATTACACTGGTCATTGGATTAATGATGTTCCTGGTAATGTACGTATGGTACCGTGCCCGCAAAATTAAAAACCGGTATGTTGAGTTTGTACGGCTTGATCATTACCTGCCCATGTTGCAGGAGTTGAGCAATGATATGACGGTAACCAAACATGCAACGCATTTGGTGTACCTCTCCAGTGCTAACAATCCAAAGGAAATTGAGCATAAAATTATTTACTCTATCCTCAACCGTAAACCCAAGCGTGCCGATATTTATTGGTTTGTGCATGTGGATACATTGGATGATCCTTATACCTGCGAATTTGAAGTAACCACCATTATCCCCAATGAAGTGATTCGGGTTGAATTCCGTTTAGGTTTCCGTATGCAGCCACGTATCAACCTCATGTTCCGTAAAGTAGTGGAAGATATGGTGAGCAACAAAGAAGTAAATATTACGAGCCGTTACGAAAGTTTGCAACGTAATAATGTAGTAGGTGATTTTCAATTTGTGGTGATGGAAAAATTCCTGAGCCAGGATAATGAGCTGCCATTCTTTGAGCGGATCATTATGCGGTTTTACTTCCTTGTGAAACGCATCGGGCTCAGCGAAGAAAAAGGCTTTGGTTTGGATCAAAGTAATGTAGCGGTTGAAAAATTCCCGCTCATTGTAGCACCCATCAGCAGTTTAAAACTCAAACGTATTTACAGGGATGAAGAAGAATAGTTAGTAGTTGATAGTTTGTAGTTTATTTAATCCGGTTATTCTGCCTAACTTGAAATAGCTCTACATTAATGAATACAAACCACAAACTATAAACTACAAACTGTAATTTGTCGCCAACTTTTCTCTATATCATTATCGGTTATGTCCTGTTGATGGTGATCGCTTATTTCATCCAGGAGAAATTTATTTTTAAGCCGGAGAAACTGGCTGCCGATTTTGAATTTAAATACGATGCTCCTTTCAAAGAGGTAAGTTTTAATCCCGAACCGGGTGTTACTATCAGCGGTATTCATTTCAATGTAAAAAATCCGCACGGACTCATCATTTATTTTCATGGCAATACCCGCAGTATAAAAGGCTGGGGAAAATATGCACGTGATTTTTTTCGGTTTGGGTATGATGTGTTGTTGGTCGATTACCGTGGCTTTGGAAAAAGTATTGGCAAACGAAGTGAAGTGGCGATGCTCCGTGATATGCAGTTTGTGTACGATCAGTTGTGTCTGCAGTTTCCGGAAGATCATATTCTTGTTTACGGGCGAAGTATGGGCAGTGGGTTTGCAAGTAAACTGGCAGCGGATAATCGTCCCCGTTATTTGATCCTTGATGCACCTTATTACAGCTTTCGAAAAGTAGTAGAACGGTTTTTACCTTTTTTGCCGATCCGTTTTGTATTGCGGTTTCATTTGCGAACCGATCAGTGGATCAAAGAAGTAAAATGTCATACCTATATTATACATGGCACGAAAGACTGGCTCATCCCCATACGGCACAGCGAACGGCTGCAAGCCATTAACCCACGTCGTATTACACTCATCCGTATTCATGGTGGCGGACATAATAATCTGCCAACTTACCCGGAGTATCATAATTTTATCCGTGATATTCTGAAAGTATAATTATGCAGGTAAAGACAAAACGAAGGTTGTGGCTGATAGTAAAAACCATTCCGGTAATTTATGTACTGGGTGGTTTGGCATTGTGGTATTTACAGGATTCAATTTTCCTTCATCCCATTCAGTTGCGGGCGGGTTATGTGTTTTCGTTTACACAACCACATGAAGAAATGAATATTCCCATTGCTGAAAACCGTATTCTCAATGTTGTAAAATTTTTTCCGAACGATACTGCAGATGTTGCAGGTGTTGTATTGTATTTCCATGGCAACAGAGAAAATATTAATCGCTATGCCGACTGTGCCGGTTATTTTACACGCAATGGTTATGAAGTGTGGATGCCTGATTATCCCGGTTTTGGAAAATCAACCGGTAAGTTTCGTGAAGAGCATTTGTACAATGATGCAGCTCTTTTGTACAAACTGGTGAGCAAACGGTTTGCTGCTGACAAGATCGTTATCTATGGCCGATCGTTAGGAACAGGCGTTGCAACAGAATTGGCCAGTCAACGACCATGCAAGCAATTGATCCTTGAAACGCCGTATTACAGTTTACCTGAATTGGCGGGAGCGCATTTTCCGTTTTATCCAACACATTCCATGTTGCGGTTTGATTTTCCATTGTACCAATTTCTTCCGCTAGTAAAAGCACCTGTTACCATTTTTCATGGTACAAACGATGGCGTTATTCCATATAAACATAGTTTGCGTTTAAAGCCATTGCTGAAAAAAGGCGACGAGTACATTACACTTCCGAAGGGCAGACACAACAATTTAGCGGTGTATAGTTTGTTTCATGAAAAAATTGATAGTTTGTTGTTGAAGTAATAATATCAGTTGTCCGTATAACCTTCTTGTTTTCCCATTTACAGAATCTCTCATTTAGTCAAGCACTTCGTCCGTCATGTCGAGGCACGAGACATCTCTCCGATGAAATGATTTTACCGACAAAGAATGGGTTTAAAAATCTGAGCGAAAGAATTAATTATTTAGCACCTGATTCTTTAGAGATGTCTCGTGCCTCGACATGACGATTGTATTAGACTGATTAATTACAGTCATAACAAATCAAAAATGAGAAGAAGAAGAAAAATCAATTACCTGCATTTACCAGCATTTCAAAGTGAATACTGATAAGGTCGTCGATCTTGATGATGTTAAACGGAGTTCTTGGCCGGATCTCATACTCACTCATGAGAATGTCTTTACTGGCAGTTAACCGGTAGAGATTGTCTTTGGTACGCATCATTTTTACGTTGATGAGTTGTGCTTTGCTGATGCCCGCAATACTGATGGTAGTGTTTACATTATAGTTGTACACTTTGCCGGGCTGCATTTCTTTTTCGTTGTGTTGAGGTAAGGCATTCAACAGGTCAACTGTAATAAACGGAAATTCATCTGCTTTCAGTGCTTTGTGCATATCCCTGTTCATTACATTGTTTCTGCAGCTGAGTAATTTTGTTTTTACACGAAGCCGTGCATTTTTAAACTTGATAAGTCTGGTAGAAGGATTGATATCACCATCAAGAATCGCCGGTTGAAATTTATCCTTGCAGTCGCATTTAAATGTGTTCACATTGGTAGAGCCGAGGAGAAAGAGCTGGCTTTTTTCATCGATATGATAGGCCACACGAATGGGCACTACTTTATCAGCAGATAGGAAGAGAAGAGATAATAATATGAACAGCAGACGTAACATGATTGGTTTGAATGAACAAAGCCCCGTTTGTTCAACAGGGCTTTGTTAGTTTGTGCAATTAGAATCCTACCACTGCCTCAACAACCACTCCTTTGAAGTTGCCTCCGTTCAGTATGTTTCCTGTTGCATATCCTTTATAGTTCTGATTAACATATTCGCCTTTCAGAAGTACATTTTTAGTTAAGAACCAACCTGCGCCAAATGCTACACGATCAATAGTTTGTTCAGTTGTTGCATTTACCAATTCGCCTTTTACCTGGTTGTAACGAACACCAAGGAATACGTTTTCTTTTGCACCAATTCTGTAAACGCCATCTACTGCAAACTGATTCACTTTACGTTTAGGAGTATTCGCAACTTTTTCGGCGATGGTGCGTCCCTGCGCATTTTCGTAAGTACCGAATAATTCAAAACCTTGCAGTTTAATCAATGTGTTGAATTGTAATGCTGTGATCTGGTTTGTAAAGTTTGGACTGATACGGCCAGAGGTAAAGTTGTCTTTTGCAGTTGCTGAAGAACTTTCCATCACCATCCAATAGTTACTACCGGTACGGTCGCCTGCATACAGTGTACTGCGACCAGAGCTGCTGTTATGATAAACAGAACCAGACACTCTTACTCTTAAATCGCTGTTGATTTGTTTGTCGTAAGCCAGTTTACCAACTAATGAAGGGTTACGTTTGTAAGTCTGGGGATTTGATGATGAAACAGTTGGAAGCTGTACGCCACCGTTGATCAAACCATTGGTTGCACTTAAAACACCGGTGAATCCATTCTTGCGTAAGATCACTTCAGCACCGATCTCTGTTGCAAAAGCGTCCATGATATAGTTTTCAATAAAGGGATTGTAGAGAGTTTGTCCACCATCTGATCTGCGGAAGTGCTGATCACCATAGTTCACTTGCATGTGACCTATTTTCAGGGTTACTACTTTGAAGATATCGTCCCACACTTTTCCTTTAAATGGAACTTTATCGAACTGGATGTAACCACCTTTTACCCAAGCTTCGTTGTGGTGACGTGCTGAAAGATAAGTAACGAGGTTCAAAGCGATACCATCTGCCAGTTGCACATCAATATTCAAGTTGGCTTGTGCCAGGTTAAAACCGGATTTTAAACGGGGATATAAAGCAGGACTTCCTGCGGTATTTGAATGTTTTAATGATTGAAACTGTTGTGTGAAACCTGCGCCGATGCGAACTTTCAAGCCATCAAAAGAAGTAGCACTGTCTTTAGGAGATTCGAATACATTGATACCACTTTGATCGTATGGACGCCAGTTTTGAATTTTTGCCTGCTGACCCTGCATTGCTAAAGGTGATAGAAGAAGTGCGATTGCGGCACATTTTCTCAGACAGTTTGTGATGAAACGTTTCATATTTGTTTTTTTAAAATTTTGGAGAATTGGTTATTGATTATGCTTTTTTAAGAATTACATCGTAAGTAAGTGTTACTTCATCGCCCACTTTCATGGCACCCAACATAAAGCTTGGAGGTTTGATACCGTGGTTACTCATCAGTATTTTGCGTGTGCCTTTTACTTCCAGATCACCGTTTGCAAGTGTTTTGATCCGCAAAGTAAGATCAGTTGGTTTTGTAACACCGCCCAATGTAAGGTTACCGGTAATGTTCATGATTGTTTCGGCACCGTTCTGTTTTACACTCAGCACTTTTGTAAATACATAAGTGATCTCAGGAAACTTATCAGCTTTTAATGTGCTGTGTGTGCGACCATCCATCAAGTCAGAATCTTTTGTGCTTTTAAGTGATTTGGTTTGCACTTTAACAGTTGCTGCATTTATTTTTTCCAGCGTTGTATTATTTAAACCAAAGTCGCCGTTTACCACAACGTTTGTTGCTTTTGAACTCCAGTCGTGCATGTTAGATGTGCCGTTGATTGTTAATTGTACAGACTTGGTGCTGTATTTACTTTGTGCACTTACTGTTCCTGCAATGAGCAGTGTAGCGAGAAACAGAAGAATTGATTGGCGTATCATAATTTGTTGTTTAATTGTTTCGTGTTCAAATTGACTCCACAAATATTGGAAGGGTACGATTGCTGTAGAATGACTTCATACAGGTTTTCGAGTGACTTGTGTCACATATGCAAGTGACGGGGGTCAGGCAAGGAGTATGTAAACTCCTCAAATGCTTTGCTGCAGAGGGTTTCAGCGGGCGATGCCCGGACTGATCTAAAACAAAAAAAGCCTGTAGTTGATATTCTACAGGCTTTTTCTTGAACTGAAATGAATTATTGTTCTTTTAGCAGAACTGTTTGTTTACTTACACTTAACTGGTACGACGCACCTACTTTCAACGCAAGATTTTCTTTATCATGACTTACAGGAAATCCAAAGCAAACAGGATACTTGTATTCATTGATGAGATCATGAATGATGTTATGCACTTTTTTTCCAAAAGGCCGTTCTGTATCCTGCATATCAGTAAAGCCTCCGATAATGAGGCCTGCAAGATCATTTAATTTACCACTGCGTTTTAATTGATGAAGCATACGATCAATATTGTAATGCTGTTCACCAATATCTTCTAAGAACAAAATTTTTCCTTTTGTTTGATAATCGCTTTTGGTACCGATTAGGTGTGTGATCAATGCAAGATTACCACCCACAAGTTCAGCAGTAGTTTTTCCGGTATGATTCAAGCGATGTGGTTTGCAGCTATAAGCTGTTTTCTTTCCTTCCAGTGCAGCTTTGATAGATTGTACATATTTGTTCTTGTGCCCACCGTCATTAAATGCTGACGCCATAGAGGAATGCAGTGTAGCAATTTTAAAATTCCGGTTGATGTGTGCATGAAAAATAGTGATGTCACTAAAGCCAATGATCCACTTTGGATTTTTTTTGAACGCAGTAAAATCCAATTGATCAATGATGCGTCCGACACCATAACCACCACGTCCGCAAAGAATGGCTTTTACTTCCGGCGCATCCAACATTGCCTGGAATTCATTCAAACGTTCTTCATCCGTTCCACTGAAATAGGTTTTTGATTTGCTGCCGAGCGTTTTGCCCACTAATACTTCATATCCCCATTGTTGTAACACAGTGATACATGTTTCTGCTTTTTCTTTCGGCATATAACCTGCAGGGCAAGTGATGGCAATGGTATCGCCTTTTTTTAAGTAGGGGGGCTGTTTCATCATAAAAAACTATTTTACGCTAAATTTTAAGAATGGTTTATTCGTTTTTACGGTTTGTCGCTGTGCCACTTGCTTTCATCGGTTGGATCTTGTTTCAGTTATTTGTAAAGAAAAAGCGTTTACGTGATTTACAAAATGATATTTTGACCATCGCTGCATTTCTTTTGATCTGGGTCTTGTTGATTTGGTTTGTCAGGTCATAGTTCCTGTAACAAGCTTCCTGTGTTTGATACAGTGAGTTTATGTTTTACGCCACATTTCAATGCGTAATTATTTTTCTGATGCCCAACAGGAAAATCAAAACAAACAGGATAAGTACAACCCGCTATTTTTTCCATTACGATCTCGTACAGATTCTTGCCAAATTCTTCGGCGGCATCTTCGCTTGCTTTGATCTTAAATCCACCAACGATCAATCCGGCTAAATGATCAAGCTTATCGCTACGTTTTAAATTCCAGAACATCCGGTCGATGCTGTACAGATATTCACCGGTATCTTCTACAAACAGAATTTTGTTGGTGGTGCGCAGATCGCTTTTACTTCCTGCCAGCGATTCGAGTGTTTTTAAATTTCCACCCACCAATGTTCCTGTTGCGGTTCCCGCCCGGTTCTTTTCATTTGCAGGAGCTGTATATTTCATTTCAACTCCTTTTAATGCATCACGGATAGAAAGAATGGTTTCTATTTGAATTGGTTCTGCTTTACTCCAATCATCAGGAAAACTGTTGCACATTTTTGAATGAATGGATGCAATACCGTAGTTGCGGTTAAGATGGCTATGTAGTACCGTAATATCGCTGAAGCCGATCATCCACTTAGGATGTATTTTCATTTTAGAAAAATCGAGCTGGTCAACAATGCGTACAAAACCATAACCTCCTCTTGCACAAAGAATGGCTTTTACAGTGGGGTCATCGATCAACTGTTGAAAATCTGCTCTTCGTTCATCATCTGTTCCGCCAAACGTGAATTCCCGTTTGCCGATGCTGCTGCCGATCTTTACTTTGAACCCCCAGCTTTCAATTTGCTGAATGGCGGGTTGAATTTCTTTCTCGGTAATATAGCCGGCCGGTGAAGTTATGCCAATGATATCACCTGCTTTCAAATAATGCGGTACAATGGAAGCAGCTTCTGACTCCTGATCCAAACGTGATGCAACAGACGGCAATCCGGCACCTGCCACAAATAACGACGAAACAAATTGCTGACGGTTCATCCTTAAAAATAAGAAATACTCATAAGGCAGAAAGGTTATAAATTCATAGAGTAAAAAATATACCATGCGTTTACTGCTTGCATTTGTTGCTCTTTTGTTTGTCGGAATCGTATCTGCACAAACTTCCGTTTCATTTGAAAAGAAAGAATACAATTTTGCCGACGAAAAAGTGCTTCCTTATCGTATACTCTACCCGGAGAATTATGATAAAACAAAGAAGTATCCGCTTGTGCTGTTTCTGCATGGGGCAGGGGAACGGGGTAATGATAATGAGAAGCAATTAGTACATGGTTCAAAACTCTTTCTTGATGCAGAGAATCGGAAAAAGTTTCCGGCTATTGTGATCTTCCCACAATGTCCTGCCAATTCTTTTTGGGCATCGATAAAGATTGATACATCAGTGAAGCCACGTGTACTCGCATTCGACTACACGGGTGAAGCAAACTGGCCTTTAACTGCTGCCAATGAATTAGTACATAAAATAGCCAGTGAAGAAGCCGTTGATAATCGACGCATCTATGTTGCAGGATTATCCATGGGTGGTATGGGTACGTTTGAAGCGGTGTATCGTAATCCAACATTATATGCAGCAGCATTGCCGATCTGTGGCGGTGCTGACTTGAACAGTTACAGCAATTGGACGGGCAAAACTCCTTTCTGGATTTTTCATGGCGATGCAGACCCGGTTGTGAATGTAAAATTGTCGAGAGACGCACATGAAAAACTGAAGTCCATCAAAGCAAAGGTAAAATACACAGAATATCCCGGTGTAAATCACAACAGTTGGGATAGTGCATTTGCCGAATCTGATTTTCTTAAATGGATGTTTGGGCAGAAACGAAAAAAATAATTGAATTTATCCGATAAACGATGCCAACCCATGGGTTGGCATCGCCGTTTCAGCATGTTTGGGTAATGAAGCTGTTTATGGTACTTTTGCAATCCCCTGCTGTGAGGCTTCGGCGCATAGAATTACAAAGCGTACAAGTGAGTGACACAACAGGCGATGAACAGAAATACTAAAGATGATTACAAAATGAGTTTACCGAAAAGATATTTAATTACTAGTGCGCTCCCTTATGCCAACGGTTTAAAGCATGTGGGTCATTTGGCCGGTGCTTATATCCCGGCAGATATTTATGCCCGTTACTTGCGTGCACAAAAAAGAGATGTGGTGTTTGTTTGCGGAAGTGATGAGCATGGAACTGCTATTCCTATTCAGGCAACAAAAGAAGGTACAACGCCGAGAGCCATTATTGATAAATACCACGAAGCCATGAAACAGGATTTTGAAGACCTGAACATGAGCTTTGATATTTATCACCGCACCAGCGAGCCCATTCATCATGAAACAGCGCAGGAGTTTTTTACATACCTGCATGAACGTGGTGAACTGGAAACAAAAGAAACGGAACAGTATTTCGACGAAGAGGCAAAAACATTTTTGGCCGATCGTTATATAAAAGGTACTTGTCCGAATTGTGGCAGCGATCGTGCATTTGGTGATCAGTGTGAAAATTGCGGACGTACATTAAGTCCGGATGAATTGATCAACCCCGTAAGTACACTCAGCGGTAAAGCGCCTATCAAAAAGAAAACATCGCATTGGTATTTGCCATTGGGCAAACACGAAGAGTTTTTGCGTGAGTGGATTTTAAAAGAACATAAAGATGATTGGCGTGCAACCGTAGTAGGGCAGTGTAAAAGCTGGATCGAAGGTGGGTTGCAATCAAGAGCTGTTACAAGAGATCTTGATTGGGGAATTAAAGTGCCGTTGAAAGATGCAGAAGGTAAAGTGCTTTATGTTTGGTTTGACGCTCCGATTGGTTATGTAAGTGCAACCAAGCAATGGGCCATCGATAACAACAAAGATTGGGAACCATATTGGTACGACAAGGATACAAAGCTTGTTCAGTTTATCGGAAAGGATAATATCGTATTTCATTGCATCATTTTCCCGATCATGTTGAAGTTGCATGGAAATATTCTGCCAACAAATGTTCCGGCCAATGAGTTCTTAAATCTTGAAGGCGATAAAATGAGTACCAGCCGCAACTGGAAACTCGACATGCGTGATTACATCAACGATTTCGTGAAGAAAGAAAATGGTGGTGGGCAGGCGGTTGATATGCTTCGTTATTACTTAACACAAATTGCTCCTGAAACAAAAGACAGTGAGTTTATGTGGAAAGGTTTTCAGGATGCTGTGAACAGTGAACTGGGAAACATCTTCGGCAACTTTGTAAACCGAACTTGGGTGTTGATGCATAAACTTTGCGGTAGTAAAGTGCCGAAGCTTCATGAAGATGTGTTGGTGGAAGATGATAGATGGATCATCAGTGAAATCGAAAGTGCAAAAGCGAAAGTTGAAAATTTATTAGAAGAGTATAAGTTTCGTGAAGCGTTGTTTGAAGTGATCGATCTAAGTCGTAAGGGTAATCAGTACATGCAGAAGAAAGAACCGTGGATCGTTGCGAAAAAGTTGGCTGAAGATCCCGAAGCACAAAAGAGCATTGATAATACCATGCATTTGTGTTTGCAGTTAAGTGCAAATCTTGCCATCCTCATCAATCCATTCTTGCCAAACACAGCTAAGAAAATGTTGGGTATGATGAAAGTGGTGGAGAAAATGCTCGATTGGGAAAATGCAGGTAAGGTGAAATTGCTGAGTGTTGGTTATACCATGCGTGCACCTGAACTGCTGTTCAGAAAAATTGAAGACGACGAAATAAAATACCAGGTAGAAAAATTAAAGTCAGGTCTTATAAAACCTGAAACAACAACAAATAAAGTGGAAGAAGTAAAATCTGAAGTCGCCAATCTGAAATCCGAAATTCAATTCGATGATTTCGCTAAGATCGATCTCAAAGTAGGAACGATTGTAACAGCAGAAAAAGTTGAGAAAGCGGACAAGCTGTTAAAGCTTTCGGTTGATCTTGGTTTTGAAACGAGAACGATTGTAAGCGGTATTGCTTTGCATTTTGCGCCTGAAGATATTGTTGGCAAACAAGTAGTGGTAGTTGCAAATCTTGCTCCACGTAAAATGCGTGGTATTGAAAGCAATGGAATGATCTTAATGGCAGAGGACAAAGAAGGCAAACTGCATTTTGTAAAGCCGGAAACGGTGATCAATCCGGGTGCAGGCGTAAGTTAATCTTGCTTAATTCAAAAAAAAGTCACATTATTGTTACCGAATTGGATATGACCTTTAAACAATTCTTTTTGTGATGTGTTCTGTAACCTGAATACGATAATTGTTTGTTGAGTCATTTTCTACATTTGTTAAACAGCTATATATTTTTTGTTTACTGCCGCAACATATAATGAAACAGATCTGGTAACCCGTTTGAATAACGGGGATCAGCAGGCGATGTCTGAACTCTATGATCGTTTTTCAGGTGCCATCCTTGGTGTCATCATGAAAATCATCACCGATCAGGCTACTGCTGAAGATGTATTGCAGGAAACAATGCTCAAGATCTGGAACAATATCGGCAGCTTCGATACATCAAAAGGCAGGCTTTTCACGTGGATGATCAATATTGCCCGTAACCAGTCGATTGATAAAACACGCTCCAAAAATTTTAAGAACAGTTCGCAAAACTCTTCTTTAGAAGATTCCGTATATGTTAGCGAAACCGTTCCTTCAGCAGGAGCAAGTATTGATACAATGGATGTTCAAAACTGGCTATTACATCTGCCCGAAGAAAACCGACAGTTAATGCGTTTGGCTTATTTCATGGGTTATACCCAGGAAGAGATAAGCAAAGAATTAAATATGCCGTTGGGAACAGTAAAAACCAAAATCAGGAATAGTTTAATTGTATTACGTAAAAAACTAAATGTAACCTGACGTGGATTTAAGTTGTATCATACAATCCGGTGACCTGGAACTTTATGTTCTTGGTATGCTTCCTCCCGAAGAGGCGAGCAAAGTGGAAACACTTGCCCAATTGTTCCCCGAAATTCAGCAAGAACTGGATGCGATCGCTTCAACATTTGAAGCAGGCGCTATGCAAATGGCCGTTACCCCATCTTCTTCTGTTAAAGACAAATTAATGGCATCGCTTCCTGCAAAATCAGGAGTTGTTGCTATACCGGAAGCAAATGGTTCCCCGGCAAAAGTGGTAGAGATGAAACCTGTTGCTGAACAACGTTCTTCTTTCAGCAAGTTGGCAATTGCTGCTTCATGGGGCTTGTTCCTCCTGGCCGGTGCTTTTGCAGTGTACCTGTATAATGGTAACCAGCAATTGAAAACTGATGTAGCTACGTTGCAACAAAACGCAACGACCTCTGAACAGCAAGTGGCTGAACTCAATAAAAAAGTTTCTTCTTACGAATTATACCGCCAGTTGAAATCTGATCCTTCGCTGACTTCTGTTGCGTTGGCTTCCGTAAAGCCCGAAGTAAAGCAACAGGCTGAAGTATTCTGGAATAAAACAACGGGCGAGTTATTTATCGATCCTTCTTCATTACCACCCGCACCAAAAGGGAAACAGTACCAGCTTTGGTTCCTCATTGATGGACAACCAACCGATGCCGGTATGATCAGTTTAACTGATGTAGCTTCTATTCAAAAAATGAAGCAGACCAAGCCGGGAGCACAGATGTTCGCTATTACGCTTGAAGACGAAGGTGGTAAACCTACTCCTGACCTGAGCGCATTGGTTGTAGCCGGAAAAGTGAGCTGATCTTTCCTTACAAAAATTTAGCTGTTAATTTCATTTCAAGTCTTTTGTGAAATAGCTTTTAATGCTATCTTCGATGCAAATAGTTGCATAGCTAACTAATTTTGATAAAGCTTGAAATATGAAACGTACAATTAAGAAAGTCGCTGTTCTTGGCAGCGGCGTCATGGGCTCCAGAATAGCCTGTCACTTTGCAGGTGTTGGTTTACAAACGATCTTATTAGATATGGTGCCGAAGGGTTTTGAAGAAAGTGCCAAGCCTGCCGAACGAAATAAATTGGTGAACGATGCTTTAGCTGCGGCTATCAAAAGCAATCCATCGCCTGTTTATACAAAAGATGTGGTGAAGAAAATTACAACGGGCAACTTCACCGATAACATGAAAGACATAGCTTCCTGCGATTGGGTGATTGAAGTTGTAGTTGAACGTCTCGACATCAAGCAACTCATTTTTGAACAGGTAGAAAAATATCGTAAGCCCGGTACACTCATCACTTCCAATACTTCCGGTATTCCTATCAGCATGATGGCCGAAGGAAGAAGTGATGATTTCAAAAAACATTTCTGCGGCACGCACTTCTTTAATCCGCCACGCTATCTGCGTTTGCTTGAGATTATTCCAACAAAATATACCGATCAATCAGTAGTTGATTTCTTAATGAACTATGGCGATCTCTATCTCGGCAAAACAACGGTGTTGTGTAAAGACACACCTGCATTCATCGCCAACCGTGTTGGTGTGTTTGGGATGATGTCGATTATGAATTTGATGGATAAAATGAAGTTGACCATTGATGAGATCGAAGCATTAACAGGTCCAATCATTGGCCGACCGAAATCTGCAACCTTCCGCACAGGCGATGTTGTTGGTTTAGATACATTGGTGAAGGTAGCAAAGGGTGTTGCAGAGAATTGTCCCAATGATGAAGCAAAAGAAATTTTTGCCATTCCTTCCTGGTTAAATAAAATGATCGAGAATAACTGGCTGGGAGATAAGACCGGTCAGGGTTTCTTTAAGAAGAATAAAGGTGCAGGCGGTGAGAAAGAAATTCTTACACTTAACCTGCAAACAATGGAGTATGGTCCACGTGTAAAACCAAAGTTTGCAAGTGTGGAAGCTGCAAAGCCGATCGATGATCTCAAAACGAGATTAAAAATGTTGTGCAGCAGTACCGATAAAGCCGGTGAGTTTTACAAGCAGTTTCATTATAGTTTGTTCTCTTATATCTCGCATCGTATTCCGGAGATCAGTGATGAGTTGTATCGTGTAGATGATGCAATGATGGCGGGCTTTGGTTGGGAAATCGGTGCATTTGAAAGTTGGGATGTGTTAGGTGTTGCAAAAACTGTTGATGCCATGAAAGCTGCCGGTTATAAAGTAGCAGCTTGGGTGGATGAGATGATTGCAAGCGGTGCAACAAGTTTTTACAAAGTTGAAAACAACAAACGTGTTTGTTACGATCCTGCAAGTAAATCATACAAAGTAATTCCGGGTGGCGATGCATTTATTGTGATGAAGAATTTCGAGAATCAGACTGTTTGGAAAAATGCAAGCTGCAGAACCTATCATTTAGGTGATGATGTGTTGGGCCTGGAATGGAATACCAAAATGGGCAGCATTGGTGGCGAAGTATTGGAAGGTATTCAGAAGTCCATTGCATTAGCAGAAGACAAATACAAAGGTTTGGTGATAGCGAATGACGCTGCACAATTCAGTGCCGGTGCCAATGTGGGTATGATCTTTATGCTGGCCATTGAACAGGAATATGATGAACTGGATATGGCTATTCGTATGTTCCAGAATACCATGATGCGTGCCCGCTATTCTTATATTCCGGTAGTAGTAGCGCCACATGGTTTAACATTAGGCGGTGCATGTGAATTGAGTTTACATAGTGATAAAGTTTGTGCAGCTGCAGAAACCTATATCGGGCTTGTTGAATTAGGTGTTGGCTTGATTCCTGGCGGCGGTGGCACCAAAGAATTTGTTTTACGTGCAGCTGATGAAATGCACGAAGATGAACCTGAAACCATCACACTAAAAAATCGTTTCTTATCCATCGCCACAGCAAAGGTGGCAACCTCAGCGAAAGAAGGTTTTGAAATGGGTGTGTTCCGCAAAGGACTGGATGAAGTGGTGATGAATCAAGGTCGCAGAATTGCAGAAGCAAAAAAATCGGTGATTGAAATTTATGATAGTGGTTATGTTGCTCCAACGCAACGCAGCGATGTAAAAGTATTGGGTCGGTCTGCTCTTGGGGCTTTGCTTGCCGGTATCAACGGAATGAAAACAGCAGGTTACGCAACAGAACATGATTCTGTTGTTGCGAAGAAACTTGCTTACGTAATGTGCGGAGGTGATTTAAGTGAACCGACTTTGGTGACTGAACAATACTTACTCGATTTAGAACGTGAAGCTTTCTTATCACTTTGCGGTGAAAAGAAATCGCTGGAACGCATACAGAGTGTGTTGAAAGGTGGGAAGCCGGTGAGGAATTAAATAATTATTCATTCGAAATAGAAAGCGTTGGTTAATTTTAATCAACGCTTTTTTTATGCAATACAAAGTCGCAATTTTTCTTTTTAACGAAGTTGAGGTACTTGATTTCGCAGGACCGTTTGAGGTATTCAGTGTAGCAGGTTTAAGAACATTGCCTGAAGTACCTTTTGATGTTTTCACCGTTGCACAGTTTGAAAGCATCGAAGCAAGAAATCATTTAACCGTCAAGCCAACGTATACATTGGCAAATGCACCTAAAGCTGATATCATACTTATTCCCGGTGGTGGAGGGCGACATGCAGATGGAACTCCGTTTGGCAGCAGAAGAGAAATGAACAATCCCGTTGTACTCGATTGGGTAAAAGAACAAGCGGCCGAGGCGAAGTTGGTGTTAAGTGTTTGTACCGGTTCGCTCATTTTAGGTAAGGCTGGATTACTTGAGGGACTGGAAGCAACCACACACTTCAAAGCGATTGATGGACTAAAAGAGATCTCCGATCAAATTCATGTAAAAGAAAATGTGCGGTTTGTTGATAATGGAACAGTCATTACATCAGCAGGTATTTCTGCAGGCATCGATATGAGTTTGTACACCGTTGGTAAACTCTTTGGCAAAGATGTAGCAGATGAAACAGCGAAGTATATGCAGTATGATTACTGGAGTTGATCGATTCCAAATTACTTTCCTATGGCACTTGCACAACTTATACAATCCTCCAGTCAACTCATCATTCATTCTCATTTCTACATTTATGGAGATGCGGCTACAGAAATGTTGACGAAGCAGATCTGCAATGATATTTCGCAGCATTGGAACGAACCAAAAGCAAATATTCTTTACAAGAACGACTGGTATAAATTAAGCTTCGATATTAAAGCAGTGTATCAACCACAACTGAAACCGGAAGACGTGTGGTACAATACCGATCCTAAATTATTCTTCTTCCGCATCGAAGAGTATTCGCCATTAGATATTTCATTTGTAGATGGCATCGGTAGCAACACCGGTTATTTCAAACTGGCTAATCTCTTACAAACATCAACTACTGCGGCACATGAATACGGACATATGATCGGTTTGCATCATCCCAAAGAATTGGATGTTCGTGAGCATTCAGCGCCAGGTATCATGTACCCACGTGGCACCTTGTGCGATCCGCATTTTCAATACGATCCTGCAGCTACTCCGGGACAAAAGGGCGGCACATTAGATCCTAAACACCGGAAAGTATTGGAAGAAGATATTCAACAACTCAAACTCCATAAACTGGATTTTGATGAAGCAGGCTTTGCCGTTCTTGGAGATTTTACAAGTATTTATCACGCACATTACCTGCCAAAAGAATAATCAATTACATTTAGCTTTCATTTATCATCACAAACAAATCTATGAGCATATTACAGGTTCAGGATCTCAAAAAAACGTACGGAAAAATACAGGCGCTGAAAGGCGTGTCGTTTGAGATACCGCAAGGCGCTGTATTTGGAATTCTCGGCCCCAATGGAAGTGGTAAAACAACCATGCTAAGCATTATCCTCGATGTATTGAATGCAGACAGTGGTACATACTCCTGGTTTGAAAAGCCGGCATCACCGGATCTTCGTAAGCATATTGGTTCATTGCTTGAAACGCCGAATTTTTATCATTACTTATCGGCTGTAAATAATTTGAAGATCACCAACAGCATTAGTGGCCGTGGCGATGCAGCTGCAATTGATGCGGTATTGCAGAAGGTGAAATTGTTTGAGCGACGTAATAGTAAGTTCAGCAGTTACAGTTTGGGTATGAAACAACGGTTAGCTATAGCCGCAGCTTTGTTAGGAGACCCGCAGATATTGGTGCTTGATGAACCTACAAACGGACTTGACCCTGTTGGTATCATGGAAATTCGTGAGCTGATCATTGAACTAAGTAAGAAAGGTCATACCATTATTATGGCCAGTCACTTACTCGATGAAGTGGAAAAAGTTTGTACGCATGTTGCTATTTTAAAAACAGGCACATTGGTTACTTCAGGTTCGGTAGAAGATGTATTAGTGGATGAAGATGTGGTGGAATTAGGTGCAGTAGACATGGAGCAATTAAAAACAATCCTCAGCAACTATCCCGGTAAAACTGCAACTACCGTTAATGCACAAACAATACAATTGCATTTTCCGAAAGGTACTGCCAGTGCCGAAGAAGTAAATCGTTATTGTTTCAATAACGGTATTGCATTGCAATATCTCTCCATTAAGAAAAAGCGATTGGAAGAACGATTCTTTGAACTCACCAATAATTAACCTGACCCATCAATTATTATATCTATGCTTCATTTATTCAGAACAGAGTGGCTTAAATTAAAGAACTATCCTGGCTTTTGGTGGATCATGGCCATTACAGTATTGTCGTATCCCGGCATTAATGGCATGTTTTATTTCATTTACAAACAAAATACTGCTAATTCAAAAAGCGCAGCACAAATGCTGAAGATGCTCATCGGTAATCCATTTGAATTTCCGGAAGTATTTCGTACAACTGCTTTTGCTTCTTCAATGTTTGTTGTAATACCAGCCATTCTTGTGATCATGCTTATCACCAACGAGTATACGTACAAAACAAACCGCCAGAATGTAATTGATGGCTGGAGCAGGAACGAGTTTCTGATCGCAAAATTTTTGAACGTTGTTATTATTTCACTCATTGTAATTGCACTTTACCTCATCGTTACACTCTCAATAGGCTTCAGCACAACCGGTGCTGATGTAAAAGATAAATTCCAGCTGGCACATTACGCAGCCCTTTTTAGTCTGCAAACCTTTGCTCAATTGTCATTTGCATTTCTGTTGGGGCTTCTTATAAAAAGAGCATTCATTGCACTGGGGGTATTTATTTTTTATAAGATCATTATTGAAAATATTGGGGCTGAGTTGCTCAACAAATATGTACATGCAGATACCGGTCGTTTTTTACCTACTGAGTCATCAGATCTTTTAACACCTGTACCTGCTTTTCTCGGCAGGCTCGATCCGAAAGTATATGAACATGCGCTCAGTCTCATCAATCAGCAGGTGTTTATCACCATTGCATATCTGTTTATATTTTGGGGATTGGTTTTCTGGATCTATAAAAAGCGTGACCTTTGATAAACATGAAAAAAATTACAACCATCTTTATCGGAGTGGCAATGTTTGCCGTGTCGCTGCAGGCGCAGAATATGACGACCGTTATTAAAACGGAAGCACTCAAAATGGCAAAAGCGCTTTCTGTAATGGATATGGAAGCTTATAGCAAGTTTATGTATCCATCATTGATGAATGAACCTGCATCAAAACAGCGCTTAAAGCAAGGCATCGATTCAATAGAAAAATACAGGGAGCAATTTGGTATTAAAGTAAAACAGATATTGATCGGTAACCCATCACCTGTAATCACGTATAAAAATGTGATGCAATGCACAATACCGCAAACAACAACAGTTGAAGCAATGATGGGATCAATTGAAATGGAATCGGTGTTAGTAGCATTGTCGAACGATGGAAAAACATGGTACTTTGTTGAATCAAACTTATTCCGTCAAAAAGATGCAAAAGCAAAACTGCCGGAATTAAGTCCCGACTTGGTTATACCTGCGCCGAAGCAGCCCGTAATGAAAGCGAATGATCAGCAAAACAAAAATTAAGCAACTAATTCATTTATTGCCGCTTCAATTGTTGGGTACGAAAACTGAAAACCGGAATGCTGAATTTTTGTTGCACTCACGGTTGCACTTTTCAATACTTCAATACTCATTTCACCCAGTACCAACTGTAATACAAACGAAGGAACCGGGAGTGTAATAAATGCCTTACCTCTCATTTTTTTTGCAATTGCAACAGTAAGGTCTTTATTGGAAACGGGGTTGGGCGCCACTGCATTAAAAACACCGTTCAGTTTATTATTATCCATTGCATATTCATACAAACGGATCAAATCATGAATATGTATCCAACTAACGATCTGTTTACCGCTTCCTAAAACAGAGGCTAATCCAAACTTGAGCGTTTTTTTAAATTCAACGAACGCACCGCCATCATTACTCAATACAATTCCTGTGCGGAGTTTCACCAGTCGTTTTTCTAATGCAGTTACCGGTTCAATACTGTTTTCCCAGTCGGAACAGGTGCTGCCGAGAAAATCAGCGTAGGCACTATCAGTTTCTGTAAACGGCTTTCCTGTATCCGGTCCATACCAGCCAATGCCTGAAGCACAGATAACAGCTTTTACATTGTTAGGTATTTCAGTTAATGCTTTTACAAGTAGAGCACTGCCATCAACCCGGCTTTTTCTGATTTCCTCTTTTCGCTCTTTGGTCCAGCGTTTATCAGCAACGCCAGCACCGGCAAGATGGAAAATAAAGTCGCTTTGTGCAATGGCATCCTTGTCAATGGTTCCTTTTGCAGGATCCCATTGTTTATATGTAACAGAATTGTTAGAATTTGCTTTGCCTGAACGGCTGAGAATGATAATGGCATGACCTTTGGCTGATAAATACTTAGTAAGTGCCTTTCCAATTAAACCTGTGCCGCCCGTTATACAAATAGTTGCCATGAATTGTTTCCTCTTTTTAGTAATATGTATGCAATTTAATTTTTAACCGCATCTTGTATACGAAATGTTTGCTTTCAACGTAATTTTAAGTATCAATCAACGAACAGAAATGAAGATGATTAAAGCCATAGTTTTTTCAATTGTGTTGATGCTGGGTGTTTTGCCCGCAACCGCACAGCGTATTTTTTATTCAGAACCCGACCGTGATGATCTCCGTTCACTCAAATTTGAAGTGTTGGGCAAGTATGGTGACAACTATCTTGTGTATAAGAACATCCGGTCACGGCATTTTGTTTCGGTGTATGATGCTGCCATGAAACAAAAGGATAAAGTAGAACTGGATTTTATTCCCGACCGGGCCATTAATGTGGATGTATTTACTCATCCAGATCATTCAATGATTATTTATCAATTCCAGAAAAAGAATATTGTGTATTGTATGGGAGTGATGATCGATGGTGCCGGTAAAAAAATCGGTGAGCCGTTGGAGTTAGATACAACGCAGTTAAGCATTTTCAGCGATAATAAAATTTACAGTACCATTATCAGCGATGATAAACAAAAGCTGATGGTATTTAAAATGAAAAACCGCCAGCGTGATGATTTTAATATTCAAACGCTTCTGCTCAGTCATAACCTGATGCCTCTTCGTAAATCATCGTTCAACTATCATCTTGAAAATTCAAAGGAAGCAATTGCAGATTTTTATCTTGACAACGAAGGGAACTTTCTGTTCAGTCATGTAACACGCCCTGCGCAACGGGAATATATTAACAAAGCCAAGTTGGTTGTTCTGCCTGCTTATTCCGATGAGGTAAAATCCTTTGATCTTACATTGGATAAAGTATTGCTGGACGAATTACGTATTAAAGTGGACAACCTGAATGGCCGTTATATTCTCACATCACTGTATTCAAAAACAAGAAGAGGGAATATTGATGGATTATTTACAGCTATTGTAAACAAAGACCTTACCGGAACAGATATTGAAAGGGCCATTGAGTTTAACGATGAGTTCCGTGCATTGGCGAAAGGCGATAATTCAGCCAAGCTTGCATTTAATGATTATTTTTTAAAACATCTCATCGTTAAAAAGGATGGGGGTGTGCTTATAACCGGCGAAAATACCTACGGTAATTCAAGAGGCGGTGGTTTCAACCGTTGGGATAATCCGTGGATGTGGGGCAATTCATTTTATCCAGGCAATTATTGGGGCTGGAGTCCCTACAACAATTGGGGTGGAGGTTTTGGTGGCTGGCGTTCGCCGTATGGCTTTAACAACACGCAGCAAACAAGATACTATACTGACAATGTAATGGTGATCTCATTAGATAAAGATGCCAATATGCAATGGAATAATGTGATCACAAAATCGCAGTTTGATGATAATACCGATAACATGCTCAGCTACCAGATCATGAACAGCGGTGCAGAATTGTTGTTTATGTACAATGAATGGAACCGGCGTTCGCCAATGCTAAATGCACAGTCGCTGGAACCAACCGGCCGTGTACGGAAAGAACCACCATTAAAAAGTCTTGACAAAGGGTATGAGTTTATGATCCGCTTTGGCAAGCAGGTGAGTGCAAGAGAAATGATCGTGCCTTGTTTGTATCGTAACTCATTCAGCTTTGCCAGGATCGAGTTTTAAACTTGCGAATAGACAATATTGCGAATACCGGAAGCACCTGCTTCCGGTATTTTATTTGGTGAAATGAATTTCTTTCGGAATGTTTGTGGCTGAATTTAATTATCACCGTGATTCGTTTTTTCTCCGGCAATAATCCGCTGAATGTTGTTATTCTTTTTTTTATCGGGCTGCTCATTAAGTTGCCTTACTTCATTACGCCCGTTATTCCGCAAACAAATGTAACAGATGGCTTTCTGTACATTGAATTTTTAAAAGCATTGCAAACCACCGGAGCAGCGGTACCTATTATTTATCCCATCATTTCATTTGTACTGTTGTTTACACAGGCTATTACCTTCAACGGACTGGTGAATGATCAGAAATTGTTTTCATCGCCCAATTATTTACTGGCATTATCCTATCTCGTCGTAACCAGTGTTGTGCCAGAGTGGAATGTGTTATCGCCCGCACTCATTATCAACACCATATTGGTATGGGCTTGGCCACGAATGGTTGGCTTATACAATCATCCCAAGCCAAAAACCATTTTATTTAATATTGGTTTTGGATTCGGCATTTGTTCCTTCTTTTATTTTCCTTCTGTATATCTATTGTTGCTGCTGATCGTGGCGCTCATCCTGTTCCGCCCATTCTATCTTACAGAATGGTTGGTGGCAATTCTGGGTATTCTTACACCATTTTACTTTCTGTTGGTTTACTTCTTTGTGTGGGATCGCTGGCATATGGTGGAAGCGGTGGTGCCTGCCCAATATCTTCGTTTGCCTGATGTGCTGTTCGATTGGCAATTTTGGGTTACGTTCAGCCTGGTAGTTTTTCCGCTAGTCATCGGTTTGTTAATGAGTTCCCGGTATTCATCACGCTTGCTTGTGCAAATACGAAAGAGCTGGAATTTCATGATCTTTTACCTCATCATTGCCCTGTTTATTCCATTTGTTAACAGCTTTCAGGGGTTAACGCATTGGATATTGGCGGTAGTGCCTATTAGTCTGTTTCAGGCTGCTTTTTACTTTTATCCCAAAAACAAACGGTTCCCTGAATTGATTTTCTGGCTCAGCCTTATTTGGATCGTTGCAAATTATGCACTGTTGAACAGCTAATCGACCCCAATCCTTACCTTTGCGCTTTCTTTTTTAGTCTGAAATGCGTTGAAAAATTTCCGGCAAGCCATGAGGGCTTCTCCTGATACTTTTTAGCGGATAAATAGAACCAAAATCAATTAAATAAGTAACACGTGAAATTTGGTATCGTTGTTTTCCCCGGCAGTAATTGCGACAGAGACATGCAGGATTCCCTGCAAAATGATATGAATCAGGAAGTGGTTATGCTATGGCATAAAGACAAAAACCTGAGCATGTTTTCAACCGACGATTGTATTGTATTGCCCGGCGGATTTTCGTATGGCGATTACCTGCGTTGCGGTGCCATTGCCCGTTTCAGCCCCATGATGGAAAGTGTGATCGCTTTTGCAAACAAAGGTGGTAAGGTGCTGGGAGTGTGTAATGGTTTCCAGATTTTGTGCGAAAGTCACCTCCTTCCCGGAGCGTTGCTGCGGAATGCCAATCAGAAGTTTATTTGTAAAAATATTTACCTGGATGGGGTAGGCGGCACGGCGCTGAAAATTCCGATTGCTCATGGGGAAGGGCGTTATTTTGCCGACGAAAAAACGTTGGACGAGCTGGAAGCAAATGGCCAGGTGATCTATCGTTATTGCGATGAGAACGGCTTGATCACTGCAGAAGCCAATCCAAATGGCGCCATCCGTAATATTGCCGGTATTGTAAACAAAGATGGTAATGTATTTGGTATGATGCCGCATCCGGAAAGGGCTACCAGTTCCATTCTTGGCAATACAGACGGACGTAAAATTCTCAATGCTTTGTTAATCAATGCGGCTGTAGCAATCTGAAAAGGGTTTTTCAAACGTAAATGATTTGATAAAGTTCTCTTTTGTGACTTAGCTGACATTTCAGTAAACGATTTGGAAGCATCTTTGTAATACAATTAGAAAATATACAGATCCATGGAAAAATTCTTTAGTGCAGTCATCTTATTATTTGTTTCGGTTGCTGCTTTTGCACAAAGCGGAACAAAAGTAAAATGGGACTACACCGTTAAAAAGATCGGCGATAAGAAATATGAGGTGCGAATGATCGCCAATATTCAACCCGGCTGGCATTTGTATAGCCAAATCCAAAGTGCTGATGCCATTGCTTTACCTACCACCATCAATTTTGCCAAAAATCCATTGCTGGTAGTAAGCGGTAAACCCAAAGAAATCGGGAAGGTTACCGATGCATTTGATAAAGCCACTCAATCACGCTCACGCTTTTATTCAAATAAAGTAGAATTTGTACAGGTAGTTACTGTAAAGTCAACTGTAAAAACTTCGCTCACCGGTGATGTTGAATTTATGGTGTGTGATGATAAGCAGTGTTTGCCTCCCGATAAAGCAAAATTCAGCGTTAAGTTAGAAGGATAAAAAATTTGATCCCGTCTTTAAAAAGACGGGATTTTTAAAATTCATTTGGAATGAGATTACTGTTACGCACTGCTTTTGTTACCATCGTCAGCTTTCTTTCAATTATATCTTTTGCGCAGGATTCAACTGCCGTTCAATGGCAGGTGAGCAGCAAGAAACTTGCCACCGGCGAATACCAATTGCAACTTACCGGTAAGGTGCCAGCCGGAAAATATCTTTATTTGTTTACGAAAGATGCTGAAGGACTTGACTCCATTTCCATTCAATTTACCGATAGTGCCATTGTAAAAGATGGTGCTGTACAAGTGAAACTGGGCGGCAGTTCTTATGCTGATCCAATCTTCGATAATAAAAATGTAGAAATCGCCAGGCAGGAAGTGATCCTTCTGCAGAAAATAAAAATTGGTGGCGTTGTACCAGCGCAGCTAAAAGGAACAATTGTGTATGCAACAGGTGCAGCCGAAGAATTTTTACCGGCACAGGAATTTGCATTTGATGTAAAATTAGAAGGAGGTGTATTACAAACAGCAAGAATAAAGATCAATTCAATTGATTTGAACAACACCGTTAATGATTGTGGTGATGAGGGAACAGAAGGAAAAAGTTTGTGGGGTATTTTCTTGTTAGGTTTAGTAGGAGGATTTATTGCCTTGTTGACGCCCTGTGTATTTCCATTGATTCCGTTGACTGTTTCGTTTTTTACAAAGCGAAGTGGTAGCAGAGCAAAAGGAATTCGTAATGCAATGATCTACGGGTTCTTTATTTTTCTCATTTATATTTTATTAAGTCTTCCGTTTCATTTGCTTGATCAAACCGATCCGGAGATATTGAACAATATCTCAACCAATGTTTGGCTCAACATTATTTTCTTTATCATCTTCGTGGTGTTTGCCATTTCGTTCTTTGGTTATTTTGAAATTAGCTTACCGGGCAATATCGCCAACCGGGCCGATTCAAAATCAAGTGTGGGCAGTACACTTGGAATTTTCTTCATGGCGTTAACGTTAGCAATTGTCTCATTCTCATGTACTGGTCCCATTCTCGGTTCCTTACTGGCAGGCGCTTTAACCAAAGATGGTGGGGCTATGCAGTTGAGTTTTGGTATGGGTGGTTTTGGACTTGGATTAGCATTGCCCTTTGCATTGTTTGCAATGTTCCCCAATTGGTTACAATCATTACCAAAGAGTGGTGGTTGGTTGAATACGGTGAAAGTGGTATTGGGCTTTTTGGAATTGGCAATGGCCGTAAAGTTTTTAAGCAATGCGGATCTGGTGAAACAATGGCATCTCTTACCACGTGAAGTGTTCCTCGGAATCTGGCTGGTGATCGCCATATTGCTTGTACTCTATTTGTTGGGGTTAATTCGTTTCCCGCACGATGATAAAAAAGTAAAGATTGGCGGCATACGCTGGACGTTTATTGTATTGTTTGCAGCAGCAGCTATTTATATTGCTCCCGGCGTTACAAATACAAAATGGGCAAACCTGAAACTCATCAGTGGTTTCCCGCCACCGTTGTGTTACAGCATGTATGAACATCCTGTGAATTGCGAAACTTCACTGGAGCCTTTGCGTGATTATGAAGAAGCATTGGAGTTAGCCAAGCAACAGAATAAACCATTGTTGATCGACTTCACGGGTTGGGCCTGTGTAAACTGCAGACGTATGGAAGAAAACGTATGGACCAATCCTGAAGTATTGGATCTGATGAAGAATAAATTTGTAGTGGTGTCATTGTATGTGGACGAACGCAAGGTTTTGCCATCGGCACAGCAGCAAACCGTTGCCACGAAAACAGGTGCAATGAAAGAAATTGTAACGGTGGGCGACAAATGGGCAACCTTTCAAAGTGAAAATTTTGATGCGGTGGCGCAACCACAGTATGCAATTCTTGGATTGGATGAAGCAGCGCTTACAAAAACAAAAGGATATACAGCGAGTCCGGCGGAATTTAAGTTGTGGCTCGAGTGTGGTTTAAGCGCATTTAAATCTCGACAACGATAAACCTGTATATGAATAGCTCCCCCAGGGTAACTTTGGCTAAATGAATGTTTATTATCTTGTAAGATGAAATTTTTTGTAAAAGCCGTTTTACTCTCTGGGGCAATAGTGGGTGCCTTTATATTTTTGTTTCTTTTAAACCTTTTATTCAGCAGTTCTTACAATGAGTTTGTTCAGTGGGCGGCAGAAGACGTGCTGAAGAAGCCACACCTGGTAAATTTTATTCCAGCTTACTTTAGTGAGGATCGATTTTATTTATTACAAAAGGCGATAGTTTTTCTTGCAGTTATTTACTTTTTTTTGATTGTATGGCTGTTCAGGCGGAGGACAAAGGTTATCCACTACTTTAATGGGATAGCATCAGAAGGGAGGTTGACCATAACGTCTTTTTTGGCCTTTGTTCAACCAAAGGAATTGGTTGAGAAATTTCTTTTCTGGATCATCATTGGCACCTCTTTTTTTGTTGGGGCATATAATATTGCAACAATTCCGATTTCCTATGATGAGGCTTGTAGTTATATCGACTTTGTCTCAAAGGGCCCGTTAATAATCAGCACCCTTTACCACACAACAAATAACCATATTCTCAGCAACATACTGAGCTATATTAGCTGTTTGATTTTCCCCAATGGTGAAATAGGACAGCGACTACCTTTGCTATTTATACTTGTCGTGAATTGCTTTCTGCTTTTCGGGCTGCTCAAAAGAATTGTAAAACCTTATCAAGCACTGATTGGGTTGGCTTTTTTTGCTGCAAGTACACCTGTATATCTCTATAGCTTCATGGCAAGAGGTTATTCGTTGGTTATTCTTTTTTCGCTGATTTGTATATTGGCATTGCGACAACTCTTGCTGTTGCCGCAAAGAAAATATTGGGTTATTTTTTTTCTTGCATCAGTTTTAGGAACGTACAGTATTCCTGTTATTGGATATCTCCTGGTTGCGGTGTATGTATGTCTGGGAGTGTTTTTCTTCATTCATAATAAGGAGCAATTGAAATTTCTTTTGCTAACGGGGTTCTTTTCATTCCTTGCTGTTTGTTTTTTGTATACCCCTGTTTTTCTGGTGTCTGGCCTAAGCGCACTGAAACAGGTTGTAAGTGATATAAGCATTAAAAGAACCATATTCGAAAATGGTATTCAAAATTTAAAGTCACTTACTGACTTTTACATCAGCTCAAATATCTTTTTCAAGGTTATACTTGGGCTGCCCATTTTAACAGGCATTGTTTATGTTTATCACGCTTATCGTAAGAGGGGCTCTGCGTTTCTGTTATTTATACTCATTGTGGCTGCGATGCCACTTGCTGTTACAATAATTTTGCAACAAAAGATGTTTGATCGCACCTGGATTTATATGACGGTTGTTATGTCAATATTCTATGCTTTTGCCTTCTCTCAGGTAAAACAGAAAGCAGTTTTGATTGCAGCGATTGTCTTTACGTATGTGATGCAGCTTGGTTCAAGCATCGACGCACGATACTATACTGATCAAAAACATAGAAATTTTGCGGCAAGGAAAACAGCTGACTTATTTGCCGGGGAAAAGATGAAAAGCATTTACCTGGATCATCAGTTTATAAGGCCCATGATTGAGTACAGGCTTCAATTGCTTCATCATCCCTATCAGCTGTATGTAAATAAAAGTCAGTTTCAGAAATCTGATTTCGATCCGAATAAAAAGTATGATCTCATTGTTTATGCAGAAGGGGGTGCTAACCCTGAATCGAACTATCAATATCGCATAATCGATTCGGTAAAGGAAATCCGTGTTTTGGAACTTATTAACGAATAAAAAACCTCCGTTTATGCAGAGGTTTTTTATTCGTCAGGTTCTCGTGTAGGAATGATTTTTACAGAGCGATTTGTTTTTCTGTCATCATTTTACGCATGTTGATGAGTCCGTAGCGCATGCGGCCCAGTGCAGTATTAATGCTGCAGTTGGTAAGCGAAGCAATTTCTTTAAAACTCATATCAGCGTAGTGGCGCAGAATGATCACCTCACGTTGTTCTTCAGGTAACAGATCAAGCATCCGGCGGATGCGGTCGTAACTCTGGTTTTTCATCATCTTTTCCTCAGCATTCTCCGTGCTGAAATTCAGTACTTCGAAAATATCGTGGTTGTCACTTGTTTTAATAGTGGGGGTACGCTTTACCCTGCGGAAATGATCCACACATAAGTTGTGTGCAATACGCATCGCCCATGGAAGGAACTTGCCTTCTTCGGTATAGCGGTTGCCACGAACGGTGTCGATCACTTTAATGAACATATCCTGAAAGAGATCTTCGGCAAGATATTTGTCTTTCACCAGCAGGAAGATGGAGGTATAGAGCTTGTCTTTATGACGCAGCACTAATGTTTCCATGGCTTCAGCGTTTCCATCCTTAAACAGGTGGACGAGTTGTTGATCGGTAAATTGTTGATACAGATGCATACACTTCTACGGTTGATGGTTTTCAAAAAAGGGATTCAGCTAATAAGCGATACTAAAAATAAATGTGTAGAAGTTTGATGCTATAGGCAGAAGAAATTTGGGTTTCTGATTTGATATTGAATTTCGGAATAAAAATAAACGAAATATCTCAACTTTCCAACATTCAGGATTATTTAACGTATTACCCCCTAGTTTGCTAATAGTATTTTCCGCTGATTGTAGTACGGCAACGATGTCGTCCGTAACCCGTGTTTAGGAAAAACAACTCTTCAAGAAGTTTCTATGCCACATGGATTCTTAACTGATTTGATTATCAGTTAAATTTGTTTTTCTATGGGTACAGCGGTAAAAAAGAAGCAGCTTGATCTCTCTGCAACAATCAAAAAGGACGATATTTTTATAAAAGGTGCACGGGTACACAATCTCAAAGATGTATCAGTACACATTCCTCGTAACAAATTAATCGTTGTAACCGGTGTGTCCGGCAGCGGCAAGTCCTCACTTACTATCGATACATTGTATGCCGAAGGGCAAAGGCGTTATGCAGAAAGTTTAAGTGCATATGCCCGCCAGTTCCTCAACCGCATGAATAAACCGGATGTCGATTTCATCAAAGGGTTGTGCCCGGCTATTGCAATCGAACAAAAAGTGATCACCCGCACACCCCGCAGTACAGTGGGTAGTATGACGGAGATCTACGATTATATGCGTCTGTTGTTTGCAAGAGCGGGTAAAACAATTTCACCGGTTAGCGGAAGAGAAGTGAAGAAAGATGACGTGGCTGATGTGATCAAAGCCATTCAGCAACAAAAAGAGGGAACGAAATTATTATTGCTGGTAAAATTTCCGATGCATGCAAGGCGCAGCATTCGGGAAGAGCTGAACATTTTATTGCAGAAGGGTTTAACTCGTATTTATAAACGCCCGCAGCCGAAAGGAAAAAAGCTGGCCGAAGGAGAGCTGCTGCATATTGAAGATTTGCTGGAACAAACAGATGCAGCATTAAAAAAAGAGTTTGGTGCAGATTTTATAGTATATGTGTTGATAGATCGACTTATTGCAAAAGAATTTGATGAAGATGATTTGCACCGTATAGGTGATAGTGCCGGCACAGGTTTTTATGAAGGTGAAGGTGAAGTGTATTTGGAGATTGATGGGAAAGAGCTGGTGCATTTTTCAAATCGGTTTGAACTGGATGGAATCAAATTCGAAGAGCCGGTGCCGAATTTATTTTCATTTAATAACCCGTATGGTGCATGTCCGGTTTGTGAAGGGTTTAGTCAGGTGTTAGGTATTGATGAAGACCTGGTGATACCTGATAAAAGCTTAAGTGTGTACGAAGGTGCCGTGGCTCCATGGAAAGGAGAGAAGCTTGGTTGGTGGAGAGAGCAATTCATTAAAGCAACAGCAAAAACAGGATTCCCGGTGCACAAAGCTATTATGGATCTTACAAAAGAGCAATACCAGCAATTGTGGAAAGGTGTTGGAACTGCATTGGGTATTGATGATTTCTTTAAAGAAGTAGAACAGAATTTATACAAAGTACAATACCGTGTGTTGTTGAGTCGCTATCGTGGACGTACGCTTTGTACCGAGTGTGAAGGTTACCGGTTGCGTAAAGAGGCGTTGTACGTAAAAGTAGCCGGAAAGCATATTGGTGAACTTTGCGAAATGCCGGTTAGAGATCTGAAAGTTTGGTTTGATGAATTGAAGTTGAGCAAGTATGATCTTGAAGTAGCCAAACGCATTTTATTAGAGATCAACAATCGTGTACAAACATTGCTACATGTCGGGCTTGGTTATCTTACATTAAATCGTTTGGCCAATAGTTTAAGTGGTGGCGAAAGTCAGCGTATACAACTCACCCGTTCGTTAGGAAGCAACTTAACCGACTCACTTTATATTCTAGACGAACCATCCATCGGCTTACATCCGAGAGATACAGCCAATCTTATTTCTGTTTTAAAAGAATTACGTGATTTAGGCAACACAGTTGTAGTGGTAGAGCACGATGAAATGATGATGCGTGAAGCAGATTATATTATCGATATGGGCCCGCTTGCAAGTCATCTGGGTGGGGAAGTAATTGCCGAAGGAAATTACGATGCCATCATCAGCAACAAAAAAAGTTTAACGGGCAAATATTTAAGTGGCGCTTTAACCATTGATGATTTTGGAAAGCCACGCAAGTGGAACCGCAGTATTAAAGTAGAAGGTGCAAGACAGCACAACTTAAAAAATATTACGGTTGAATTTCCATTGAATGTGTTGTGTGTGGTGAGTGGTGTAAGCGGTAGTGGTAAAACAACACTGGTTAAAAATATTTTGTATCCTGCAATGAGTAAATTGAAAGGAGAGTTTGGTGACAAAGCAGGAATGCACAAACAATTGACCGGTGATGTTGATTCCATTGCACAGATTGAAATGATCGATCAAAACCCAATTGGAAAAAGCAGCCGTAGTAATCCTGTAACATATATTAAAGCATACGATGAAATAAGAGATGTGTATTCGCAGCAACCGTTAAGTAAGATCAGAGGATTTATGCCGAAACATTTTTCGTTTAACGTTGACGGCGGACGGTGCGATGCTTGTAAAGGTGAAGGCGAACAGGTGGTTGAAATGCAGTTCCTGGCTGATGTGCATCTTATATGCGAAGTATGCGGCGGCAAACGTTTTAAAGAAGAAGTGCTGGAAGTGAAGTACAACGATAAAAGCATTTATGATGTTTTGGAAATGAGCGTAGATGAAGCGTTGGATTTTTTCCGCTTTGAAAAGGATCTGGTAAAGAAATTATCTCCGCTCAGTGATGTGGGCTTGGGTTATATTAAACTTGGTCAAAGCAGCGATACGTTGAGCGGCGGAGAAGCACAACGTGTAAAACTTGCATCGTTTCTTGGAAGAGGAAACGGGCAAGGTAATATCTTATTCATCTTTGATGAACCAACAACCGGCTTGCATTTTCACGACATCAATAAACTGCTGAAAAGTTTTCATGCACTGATCGAAAAAGGACATTCAGTATTGGTGATCGAACACAACACCGACGTGATCAAACGTGCAGATTGGGTGATCGATCTCGGTCCTGAGGCTGGTGATGGAGGTGGTGAGGTTGTTTACACTGGTTTGCCATCCGGCATGAGCAAATCAAAAGCAAGTCAAACAGCGAAGTACATTGATTAATAAATGATCACCGATTGATCCTGCTTTGTACCTGCCGCATCAGTTAATACAACACGGTACATACCTTTTGGCAAATGACTCACATTCATTTCTACGTTTGCAGGCAAACGATCGTAATGAAGTTGTTCTATTTTAATTGAGTTAGATGAATACAGCGTTATGGTAACTGCACCGTGTATCGTTGATGGATCAAGACTAATACGAAGTTTTGATGAAACCGGGTTTGGATAAATGGTAAATCCTTTTACGCTTCGTTGTTCCACCAGTTCGGTTTTTGAATAAAAAGTTTCACCATTGTTTCCTTCTGCTTTTACACGATAGTACGTGGTGCCAGCAGCTATGAAACTGTCGGTTTCAGAATAGGTTTTCACGTTTTGATTGCTATTGCTTACAGCTTGTTTGTTCACTTGTTTCCATAACCTTGCATCAGTGCTTTTTTCAACTGTATATCCTGCTAGTTGGCTCTCGTCACTAATGGTCCAGTTTAGTTGTACTTGACGTAATCCGTTCAGCTTTACCATGAACGATTGAAACTTTACCGGTAAAATGCTTAATGAAAATCCGCTTGGCGATGCGCCTGAAAAAGAGTCTGTATAGGCAGGTCCAACGATTGTGCCGTCACTATTGCCTTTGTACTTTGTTACATTGCCGATCTTAATTGTTTCTGATGGTGTGCCGGCGGTAGTGATGCTCCCGGTTGTGTATATAATGATCTTGGAATTGTTGCCCAAGTCAAGTTTACCACCAGAAGAGAAGTTGAGTGTACCATGTACACGAATGATAAGATTGGGAGTGTTATTATAAATATTTGTTTTTACGCTGAGAGTGAGGCCAACCGGTATATCAACGGTGTCGCCATTTTGCGGCACAACAGCAGGAGACCAGTTGCTTGCATTATTCCAACCTTGTCCTGCATTACCAACAGCTGTACGTATGGCTGCAATGGAACTGCAGCAGGCGATAAAAAAGAATGAAACGGTAAAAATCGTTTTCATGGATCGGGATTTTGGAATAACAAAACTAAGAGTATGCACTTAGTTTAAAAAGAGCATAAACCCTAGTTTGTTGTAGGAGGTAATATCACTTTCATACTAGTAGAACTACGTGGTTTCTGGCTTTTGTATAGGGTATGGAACAAAAAAAGACCAACTGATTTAACAGTTGGTCTTTTTTAACAAGGGGTTTAAATTTTCTATTTATCGTAACCGGTCCATGCTCTTGATCAGCTTTTCATCTTTACGTATGCCCAGCCAGGCAAGGATGAAAAATACAGGAATTATAAAGCTGATGGCTGAGGTCAAGGTGAAGTTTCCCTGTACAAATTGTTTTGTTTGCTGAAAGTACAGCGCCAGCACACCTAATTGTAATAACAAGCCGAGCCAGGTTAACCGCATCTGCAGTTTGCGGTTCTTGAACAGGAATATTGTAACCAATCCTGTTAAGGCTACAGCGACCGTAAGAATGAGTAATAAAAAAGTACTGCTGCCATTTAAATTTTCAAACAGATTATTGTCTTTGTTACCGCTGTAAAACGAAAGCTCAATTGATACAAGTGCTGCCGCAACAGCAAGTAAAAGCCAAATAGTTTGTATACGCTGAATCATATAATATGTTTCAATAGTTTAATAGTTAACCTAACTCGGGGTACAACGGAAACTGACCCATAAATGCATTTACTTCCTTACGGATAGCCGCAAGAATAGCTTCGTCATCCGCATTCATCAAACTGCGATCGATCACATCCACTACAAATTCCATGTGCTCCTCTTTCATGCCACGTGTTGTAATGGCTGCCACACCTGTGCGGATACCGCTTGTTACAAACGCACTCTTGTCATCAAACGGAACCATGTTTTTATTAGTGGTGATCTCTGCTTTACCCAATACCTGCTCCGCTTTTTTACCACTAATATTTTTATTGCGCAGATCAATCAACATCAAATGATTGTCAGTTCCATCGGAGATCAATTTATAATCTCTGCTAACAAACGCAGAAGCCATAGCCTGCGCATTCAATTGTACTTGTTTTGCATACGTTGTAAACTCATCTGTAAGAATTTCACCAAACGCCACTGCTTTTGCTGCGATCACGTGTTCCAATGGCCCGCCTTGTTGACCGGGGAACACACCCATATCGATGAGGTTACTCATCATACGTGTATTGCCTTTCACATCTTTCAAACCAAATGGGTTTTCAAAATCTTTATGCATAAGGATGATGCCACCTCTTGGTCCACGTAAGGTTTTATGTGTGGTTGAAGTAACGAAATGACAATGTTCAAATGGTGAGCTCAACAAGCCTTTTGCAATTAAGCCGGCCGGGTGTGCCATATCGCATAATACAAATGCACCTACTTCATCCGCAACTTTACGAATGCGTGCATAATCCCACTCACGACTGTACGCACTGGCACCGCAATAAATTAATTTCGGTTTCAGCGTTCTTGTTTTTTCTTCCAGTGTTTCGTAATCAACCAAACCGGTTTCTTTTACCACACCGTAAAAATGTGCTTCGTATAATTTACCGCTGTAGTTTACTGGTGATCCATGCGTAAGATGTCCGCCCATGCTCAAATCAAGACCCAATGTAATATCGCCCGGCTTTAAGATGGCTTGTGTAACAGAAGCATTTGCCTGTGCACCGCTATGCGGCTGTACGTTAGCATATTCGCAACCAAAGATTTCTTTCAAACGATCGATGGCTAACTGTTCAGTTTGATCTACAATTTCGCAACCACCATAATAACGGCGACCGGGATAACCTTCTGCATATTTATTGGTTAATACGCTGCCCATGGCCTGCATTACCTGTAATGAAGTAAAGTTTTCTGAAGCGATGAGTTCAATACCGTGGCGCTGACGTTCTAATTCCTGGTTGATGAGGTTGAAAATGGTCGTGTCCCGTTGCATGAGTGGTTGCTAAGTTTAATGTGTAAATGTTGCATAAAGAACTGAACGTACAAGGGAGTGACACAACAGAAGCTGATAAAAGAACGGCTGCCGGCCATCTTATCTTATTCAATTCTCAAATGAGGTGCAAAAATAAGCCGACAAGAGTTGTGAAGGGAACTTCGGTTCGTATTTTTATGAACAGAGTTTAAAGATGTTGCAACGGGGGTTAATTGAAAAAGTCCTACTTTAGCCGCTTCGATTTTAGACCACGTTCTGAATATGAAAGCAATTATTCCAGTGGCAGGTGCAGGTACCAAACTGCGGCCACATACATATACACAGCCCAAAGCACTCATTCCCATAGCCGGTAAAACCGTGTTAAGTATTATTATTGAACAGCTACAGGATGCAGGTGTGCAAGAGTTTATTTTTATTACCGGCTACCTCGGCGAAAAAATACAGGATTACATCAAGGAGTCTTTCCCAACAATCACAAGCACATTTGTAAACCAAAGTGAGCGACAGGGTTTGGGACATGCCATCTTACTTTCAAGAGACCAGGTGAATGGTGATGATGTGATCATTGTATTGGGCGATACCATTTGCGAATACAATATCAAAGAGGTACTTGACAATAAAGATTCGATGCTGGCGGTAAAAAAAGTAGATGATCCCCGCAACTTTGGAGTAGCCGAAATTGATGAAGAAGGTAAAGTGCTGAAAGTGGTTGAAAAGCCGCAAATACCAAAAAGCAATATGGCGCTCGTGGGTATCTACAAGATCAGTAATTCAAATATGATGTTCGATTGCCTCGAAGTTAATTTTCGGGAAGGCGTAAAGAACAGGGATGAATATAGTTTAACAGATGCGCTGCAATGCATGATCGAGAAAGGAGCACCTTTTCAATCGTTTAAAGTATTGAATTGGTTCGATTGCGGAAATAAAGACTCGTTACTTGAATCGAATGCAACATTGCTTAAGAAATTCGGCACTTCTATTTCACCCGATCATCGGTTTGAAAATGTAATTGTGGTGGAGCCGGTGAGCATTGGCAAAAATTGTGAGATCAGAAATTCGATCATTGGTCCCAACGTTTCTGTTGGTGATAATACTACGATCAACTATTCAATTATTAAAGGCTCTATTATTGGTTCGTACGCCGATCTGTATGATATTGTATTGGAAGAATCGCTCATTGGCAGCGACACCGAAGTGAAAGGAGAAACAAGAAGCCTCAATATTGGTGATAATACAGAAATTGATTTGGGATAATCGCAATTAGCTGATTGGCTAATTTGCAAATTTGCTGATTATGTTTTCCAACCGCATCACACAACTCTTCAACATCGAAAAACCGATCATTCAGGCAGGAATGATCTGGGCAAGCGGATGGCGTTTAGCCAGTGCCGTAAGCAATGCAGGTGGTTTGGGAATAATTGGTAGTGGAAGTATGTACCCCGATGTATTGCGTGAACATATTCAAAAATGCAAAGCAGCAACTGCCAAACCATTTGCAGTAAATGTGCCATTGCTATATCCTGATATTGATCAACTCATCAGCATTATTATAGAAGAAGGCGTGAAGATCGTTTTCACCAGCGCCGGAAATCCTAAAACATGGACTTCGAAGTTGAAAGAACACGGAATAACCGTTGTGCATGTAGTAAGCAGCAGCAAGTTTGCACTAAAAGCGCAAGATGCAGGTTGTGATGCAGTAGTGGCAGAAGGATTTGAAGCAGGTGGACATAATGGGCGGGAAGAAACTACAAGCATGGTGTTGATACCGGCGGTGAAAAAAGCAATTCATATTCCATTAATTGCAGCTGGTGGTATTGCAACCGGTCGACAAATGTTGGCCGCAATGGTATTGGGTGCGGAAGCGGTGCAGGTGGGCAGCAGATATGTTGCAAGTAACGAAGCCAGCAGTCATCTCAATTTTAAACAGGCGGTGATCAATACCAACGAAGGGGATACGGTGCTTACGCTGAAACAACTTGCTCCGGTTCGGTTAATCAAAAACGAGTTCTATCAGCAAATACAGGAAGCGGAACAACGTGGTGCTACCAAAGAGGAAATGCAGCAGTTGTTAGGAAGAGCCCGGGCCAAACGGGGCATGTTTGAAGGAAACATGCAGGAGGGTGAGCTGGAGATCGGACAGGTGAGTGCTTTGCTTGACGAAATTTTACCGGCGGCCACCATTACTGAAAATCTTTGGAAAGAATTTCTGGAAGCGTGCAACAATCCACTTGGAAATAATACTTTAGAGTAGAAGAATTTTTGTTTCGTTTACGATTTTGTTCGTAGATTTGAAATGAAAACTTTTTTCAGAACAATTTAACAGGTTAGGTTGTCATAAAACATCTAAATAAACTGTTATAGTTCTGTAACTTTAATCTCTTATCATCGTAAAACAATTGTTATGAAGAAACTAATTCTCGCTTCGCTGTTCATGACAGGTGTTTCAGTTGGTGCTTATGCAAATGCGGATAAAGGAACCGAAACAGGCTCTGTACAAGGCGTTATTCTTGATGCAGAAACAAAAAAACCGGTAGCCAATGCTACATTTAGTGCGTCAATAAAAAAAGCATCCTTCTCAAAAGATATTGTGACCGATGCCAATGGCGGATTTAAATTGAATAATGTTCCGATCGGTGAACATACGATTGTGATTGATAAAGTTGGATATCGTGCTACAAAAAAGGAAGCGATACTTGTAAAAGAAGGAATTATATTAAAGATCGAGTTTGAAGTAATTCCTGCAGAAGATGAAATTCATCAGCCGTTTATGTCGCCAATTACGATTCATTCTTTCTAAAGTTTTATTTATAAAAAAATCCCCTGATTTTGATCAGGGGATTTTTTTTGCCTTTACATTTCAAGCTTATGATTTCCGGAAGGCCCATTTCGCCATTTCCTTTAATGTAACTTTCTTACCATAGAGTAAAATACCTGTGCGGTAAATTTTTGCACTCATCCAGGTTGTAAATAAAAATCCAATAATGAGTGAGATCATGGATAATCCCAACTGCCACCAGGGTACTCCAAAAGGAATACGAGCCATCATTACAATGGGAGAGGTAAATGGTATAATACTTCCCCAAACTGCCAACGAGCCAGCTGGATTCTGTACCGCATTCATCATAATAAAAATTCCAAGAATGATCGGCATCGTAATTGGTAACATCAACGACTGTGCTTCCTGCGGATCTTCATTTACCACGCTACCAACTGCAGCAAATAAGGATGCATAAAACAAATATCCAAACAGGAAGTAGAAAATAAAGCAAGGAATAATGAGTGCCCAGTTTGCACTAAACACCGTTGTTTTTGCCTGCAATATTTTTAGCGCCATCGTATTATTCTGTGCCATGCCAGGCATTGATTCATTCATCTTCTGCGCCTGTTCCAATGCTTCCGGCCCAATGAGAAGACTGCTCAGTGAAGAGAGAATGATGATGAGTATGATCCATAAAAAAAGTTGCGTTAAACCAACCGCTGCAATACCAATGATCTTGCCTAGCATCAACTGGAATGGTTTTACACTGCTCACCATTACTTCGGCAATACGGTTTGTTTTTTCTTCCATTACACCACGCATTACGGCTGCACCGTAAATGAACAGAACAATATAGATGATGAAACCACTTGCATAACCTATTGCCAGAGCAAGCATTTTATTGTCTTCTTTTATCTCTTCGCCTTTTACCTGATACGACCGGTAGTTAAGTGAGGAAGAATTTTTACTTTGTTCTTTAATGGAGTCCAGCGTGTTTCTTGTAACACCTTTTTCCATCAGCAAACGGTCTTCATTGATCTTTTGTATTTGATTTTTGATTGCTTCATCCGTTGCTAACCCAAGTTGTTTTTCGGTATAAAGACGAACGGAATCAGGTGCTTTCTTATCAGCAGAATAAACAACAAGAATTCCTTCAAATCCTTTGTCTTTATAATTCATTCTTGTCACATCATCGGCATAACCGAATGTAACAGCAGAGCCTTCTTTGAAATTATTTTTATACAGGCCACTTTCATCGTTCACTGCAATTTTGCGTTGTTCGGTTCCGTTTGCACCAATAAATGCACCACCAAAGATGAGTGCAAAAATGAGCAGGGGAAACAGAAAAGTAGACAGCAAAAATGTTTTGTTGCGCACTCTGGTAATGTATTCCCGTTTAATGATGATCCAGATCTTGTTCATATAATATGGTATTAAGCAGTAACAGTTTGAAATTGGCGTGCGGTTGGTGTTCCTTCCACCAAACGAATAAATATTTCATTCAACGAAGGAAGAATTTCATGGTAAGCAACGATCACACTTTGCTGATTAATGAAATGCAACAAAATATCGTTTGACTGATAACCTTGGTTGATCTTTAGTGTAAGGTTATTTCCTTTTTGTTCTGCAATAGAGAACGATGGGTGTTGCAGATTAGCAGGCAGTTGTTCTACTTCTGCTTTAAAAATGTGTTGTTTGAATTGTTGTTTGATTTCTTTTACACTACCGTCGAGGATCTTCTCACCTTTATTTACCAGCACAATATGGTCGCAGATCTCCTCCACCTGTTCCATACGGTGCGTACTGAAAATGATGGTGGTTCCTTTTTGTGCAAGGTTGAAAATTTCATCTTTAATTAGATTACTGTTCACCGGATCCAATCCACTGAACGGTTCATCAAGGATCACCAGCTTGGGTTCGTGCAAAACAGTGGTAACAAACTGAAGTTTTTGTCCCATACCTTTCGACAGGTCTTCTACTTTTTTGTTCCACCAACTTCCCATCTCAAATTTTTCGAACCACTCCTTCACTTTTACAAAAGCATCCTGTTTGCTCATGCCTTTTAATTGTGCCAGGTACATGGCCTGTTCACCCACTTTCATTTTTTTATAGAGCCCACGTTCTTCCGGCATATAACCGATGTTGATCACATCATCTACCGGGTTGAATTTTCTGCCATTCAGTTGAATGGATCCGGCATCCGGATAAAAAATACCGGTGATCATACGGATCAATGTGGTTTTACCGGCACCGTTTGGCCCTAACAAACCAAAGATGGATCCTTGCTGAATGCTGAAGCTGATATCGTCAACAGCTTTTTGTGAAGAGAAGTATTTCTTCAGGTTCTGAACTTCCAAAATTTTACTCATACGCAGTATTAGAGTGCTGAAATGTTGATTTGTTACAAGATAGTCATTGAAAATTTATCATGCATGAATTAGGGCTGAACGGCGAGCTGCACAGCAATCAAATTGGCCACCCGTTCTCCGTCCATTGCTGCGCTTACAATACCGCCTGCATAACCCGCACCTTCGCCACATGGGTAAAGACCTTTGATCTGCGGATGTTGTAAACTGTCAGCATCACGTGGAATACGAACAGGGGAGGATGTTCGTGATTCAGTGGCAACAGCAATTGCTTCATTGGTAAAATAGCCACGTTTTTTTTTTCCAAAAGCCTGAAAGGCTAACCGGAGATCTTCAAAAATAAAATCAGGCAACACAGCAGCTAATGATGTGCTTGTAATACCTGGCAGGTAAGAACAATCAGGAAGCGATGAAGATGTTTTCTTTTCAAACAGATCAACCATGCGTTGTGCCGGCGCAACAAATTTACCACCACCTGCAGTAAATGCTTTTTGTTCAATTGCTTGCTGAAATTTCATCAGCAGCAACGGATCGTTGTCATCTATTTGTACGCTGGGGTTTGTGTTTTGTTTTTTAAAGTACGCAACTGCATCTTTTACATCCACAGTTACCACCATTCCACTGTTGGCAAATGCATTGTTTCGTTTAGAAGGGCTCCATCCATTCACCACTAATTCGCCGGGCGAAGTAGCAGCCGGCGCAATAATACCACCGGGGCACATGCAAAAACTAAACACACCTTTTCCTTGTACCTGTTCAACTAAACTATAAGAAGCGGGCGGAAGAAATTCATCACGTAACGGGCAGCGGTATTGAATGGAATCGATCAACGCTTGCGGATGTTCGATCCGTACGCCCAACGCAAATGGTTTGGCTTCGATCAGTATGTTATTTTGATGCAGCAATTCAAAAATATCTCTTGCACTATGCCCGGTTGCGAGGATCACTGCATCTGCATGCAGTACCGAGTTTGAATTCACTTGAATTCCTTTCAATTCATTCTTCTCAACAATAAAATTGGTCAGCTTTGTTTCGAAATGAATTTCGCCTCCACAACTCAAAATAAATTCCCGCATAGCGGTAATGATATGTGGAAGTTTATTGGTGCCGATATGTGGATGACTTTGGTACAGAATTTTTTCCTCTGCTCCAAAACGTACAAATAATTGAAGAATACGATCGATGCTTCCACGTTTACTGCTGCGTGTATATAGCTTTCCGTCGCTGTAAGTTCCGGCACCACCTTCGCCAAAACAATAATTACTTTCAGGATTTACTTCGCCTTCTTTATTTAAGACAGCAAGGTCTCTACGCCGTGCCCTTACATCTTTTCCCCGTTCAATCACAATTGGTTTAATACCCGATTCAATTAAACGAAGTGCAGCGAATAAACCTGCCGGACCTGCGCCAACCACAATTACTTGCTCAGGAGCTGCATGTACATCCTGAAATGTAAAAGAGGTGGTTTCTCTTTCTTGAACCGGTTCGTTTATAAAAGCTTTTACTGTAAGATTTACCCACGGCTGCCTGCTTCGTGCATCAATGGACTGTTTGAGAATATGAAATCCGTTTACAGTGTTAACATGAACTGTGGCAGATGCTGCAATTTTCTCAGCAATAAGAATGGAATCTGTTGCCTCGGAGGGCAGAAGACGGAGTGCGATTTGTTGTTGCATGTGTGTCAGGCAGTTAACCTAAAAACAGTTGATTATTTGCAAAGATAACCTCAAAACAGGGAGTAATAAATTATGTATTTCATCACTAAAAAACATTTTTTTTGTGCATACAAAAACAGTTACCTTTCATCAGTTACTCCCTTTAAATGAATAATAGAATTACCCATTATATTCTTGCAATAAATGTTGCATTTCTTTTCGCCTGTAATCCAGTGTACCGTGCTTCATCGGTGCAGTATAAAGATTACCAGGTACTCAATCTCCAGAAGGATTCTTTTTTACAAGTAATGTTGCAGCCGTATGCGGACAGTGTGAACAGCAGCATGAATGCGGTGATTGCTCAATTAGCAGTTGATGTTGACAAGCGTCAGCCCGAAAGTACATTGGGTAACCTGATGGCTGATGCTATGAAAGTGATTGGCGAGAAGTATTACAAAACTACCATTGATGCGTCATTTGTGAATTATGGAGGTATTCGTATTCCATCTGTTAAAGCAGGAACAATTACCCGGGGCAAGGTATTTGAGATGATGCCCTTTGATAATATTATTGTATTGCAAAAATTGAAAGGCACTGTTTTGAAAGAATTTCTTGATCATGTAGCCGGAAGAGGCGGATGGCCGGTATCGGGGATTACAATGCAGATCAAAAATAAAAAGGCTGAAAATATAATGATCGGCGGAAAGGTATTGGATTTGAATGCTGTTTACACCATCGCCAACTCTGATTATGTTGCAAATGGAGGAGATGATTGTGCAATGCTGCGAACTATCCCACAGTTGAATAACGGATTCCTGTTCAGGGATGCCTTAATTGAATATTTCACATCGTTTGGAAAAGAGGGTAAACCCATTACAATGACGATTCAAAACAGAGTAACGAATGCTCAATAGAAGAAGATTTATACAGCAATCGGTATTTACAACGGCTGCATTGATAGCAGGTAGATATGTTGAAGCAGAAGATGTTGCTGTTCAGCGGTTGGTGATCCTGCATACAAATGATGTACACAGCCGTCTTGATCCGTTTCCAATGGATGGCAGCCGCAACCAAGGGTTAGGTGGTGTGGCAGCGAGAGCAAAAATGATCAATGATATCAGGGCAAAAGAACAGCATGTGCTTTTGCTAGATGCGGGCGATATTTTTCAGGGTACACCTTACTTCAATTTATACAAAGGTGAGCCGGAAATGAAAGCGATGCAACAAATGGGTTACGATGCCTGTACCATGGGAAATCATGACTTTGATGCAGGGCTTGAAAATTTTGCTACGCAGTTGGCAAAAACTTCGTTTCCGGTTTTATTATGTAATTACGACTTTACCGGAACAGCCATGGAAAATAAATCGCTTCCTTATAAAATATTTAAGAAAGGAAAATTGAAGATTGGCGTTACTGGTGTAGGTATTGAAATGAAGGGATTAGTGCCGGATAATTTATTTGGCAGCACAAAATATCTTGACCCTATACAGCAACTGAATCAAACAGCTGCAATGTTGAAACGTGAAAAGGGTTGTGATATGGTCATTTGTTTGTCGCATTTAGGATATCAATACCGTGAAAATGCAAATCGTATTTGTGATATGATCCTTGCAAAGGAAACAGAACATGTTGATCTCATCATTGGTGGTCATACACATACGTTCTTAAATGAACCAGTGTTAGTGAAAAATAAAAATGGCGGCGATATATTGATCAATCAGGTGGGTTGGGGTGGTATTCAGCTGGGCCGGTTGGATTATGAATTTCTGCGATATAAGCAGAATAATCTGTCGGGTGCGAAATCGCTTTTAATAGGTAAAAAAACAGGTGAATAAAAAATTTTTTTTTCCACAAAAAGTGTTGATATTCGCTCTCCCCACTAAGATTTTCTATTATGAATCTCATTCTAGAAAATTACCAGAGAGATAAAACAGGAACATTATTAACTCATTATATAAACTGCTTTTGGAACAATGACGAAAACGGCTGATCAAGTATGGAAAAGTTGTTTAACCATCATTAAGGATATAGTAGAATGGCAACATTTTAAAACATGGTTTGAGCCAATCAAACCTGTTGAGTTAAAGAATAAGATCCTTACCATCCAGGTGCCCAGTCAATTCTTTTTTGAATACCTGGAAGAACATTACGTAACGCTGCTTGCGAAAACATTGAAACGTGAATTAGGTAAAGATGCAAACCTGGAATACCGCATTATGATGGATAGCGGTAATAACAATAATCAACCCATTACCATGGATGTTCCTGGTCATGGTTATAAAACTTATACAAATAACGAAATGGATTTTCCGCTGGTAATAAGTAACCCCGTCAAGAACCCGTTTGTAATACCGGGCTTGAAGAAGGTGCAGATCGATCCGCAGCTGAATCCAAATTATACGTTTGATTCTTTTATTGAAGGCGATTGTAACCGTGTTGCACGCAGAGCCGGTAAAACAGTTGCTGATAAACCCGGTGCTACCTCTTTTAATCCTTTAGTTATTTATGGTGGAGTTGGATTGGGTAAAACACATCTTGCACAAGCAGTAGGGAACGAGGTAAAGCGTCAGCATCCAAATAAAGTGGTGTTGTATGTGAGCTCCGAAAAATTCATCAACCAGTTTGTTGATCATAGCCGGAACAATGCTATCAACGATTTTATTCATTTTTACCAGTTGGTAGATGTGTTGATCATTGATGACGTTCAGTTCTTCAATCGTGCAGAAAAATCACAGGATGCTTTCTTTGCCATTTTCAATCACCTGCACCAAAGCGGAAAACAGTTGATCCTTTCATCTGATAAGCCACCAAAAGATCTTGAAGGAGTACAGGAGCGTTTGCTCAGTCGTTTCCGTTGGGGTTTAAGTGCAGATCTTCAAATGCCGGATTACGAAACCCGTATTGAGATCCTGGAAAAGAAAATGAAGAATGATGGTCTGGAAATGCACAAAGATGTGGTGAAATACATTGCTTACAACATCAATACGAATATTCGTGAGCTGGAAGGTGCCCTTATTTCATTATTGGCACAATCCTCGCTTAATAAAAAGGAGATCGATCTGGATCTTGCTAAAAAAGTGTTGAAGAATTTCGTCAAAACATCATCTAAAGAAATTACCATCGATGCCATTCAGAAAATGGTGTGCGATTATTTCGACGTGCCATACGAGAAGCTTTTACAAAAAACACGCAAGCGTGAAATTGTACAGGCCCGCCAGATCACCATGTATTTAGCAAAGACCTTTACCAAAAATTCACTCAAAACCATTGGTGAACATTTTGGCGGTCGTGATCATACAACTGTTATCCATTCCTGCCAAACGGTAAAGGATCTGATGGATACTGACAGTATGTTCAAAGAAAGTGTGTTGGAGCTGCAGCAAAAAGTGCAATTAGCCGCCATGTAATAAAGAAATTCAAAAAAATACTTGATCCCGGATTCAATCTTGAAATCCGGGATTTGTTTTTTTGGCACTTTAGCTACAGACAACTATTTTTGCAACCCCAATAGGGAAATTGCCGAAAGGCAATCAGGATCGGGAAGTAGCGCAGGCCGGTAGCGCACCTGGTTTGGGACCAGGGGGTCGCAGGTTCGAATCCTGTCTTCCCGACAGATAAAAGAGTGAAGTGAAAACTTCGCTCTTTTTTTATGCAGATATTTCATTGATCTTACTTCAGTCTTTTTATATGCCATCTCAAATCTGCAAAATCACGTACATATAGTGGAGCGGTGTAAACAGTTGCATTTTTCCAACTGCTGTATTTAAGTAAATGTGTTAGAAGATTTTTAACACAATTTCTTGATCAATGTCGTATCAGAGACAAAACACTTACATGGCTCCAAATAGTTTTGTTGTATGCTAAACAGATCAGGTATGAGATGGATAACGGTAATTGTTATAGTTCTGTGTGTTACTGTTGTACAGGCACAAGAGAAAAAAGAAGTACCACGTGTACATCGGTTTGCTGATTTTTCTGCCACCATTGGTGCCTCACAGCAAACATTGGCTGCTTCGTATGTGTATAATTGGCGGGTAGGGAAGAAGCGAAAATTTGAATTAGGGCTTGGACTGCGAAATACAGCTTACTTCGGCATTAAAAAAGATTTCTGGACAGCACCTGCAAACGTGGCCCGTTCTTCCAGTGTTCCATTTCTTGTAGTTGTTTCTGGACAGCGAACAGAAAACTGGGATACACTTACTGTTCAGCGACCGTTCACCAATTCACTCAATCTATCAGCCAACTTCGGTTATCATCTCAGTAATCGTTGGTATGCCGGTTTTAATATTGATCTCATCGGTTTTACTGTTGGACGCACCGGCAGTGCTGTTTTTACAAGCAATGGAACCACCACCACCGAACCGGCTGCTAAACCGGCTCCATTTAATTTATTACTTACAGGTGATCTCGATCTCGGTTCGCTTAACTCAGAGTTTTTTGTTTACTACAATCTGAATGATAAATGGAGTGTAAAAGCGGTGTATCAATTCATGTTTGTGGAGTATAAAACAACCAATGTAAAGCAAACAGCACCTGATGGAACAATCGTTGATCGTTTCCGCAACAAAGCAAACAATGCTGGTATTGGTGTAGCCTATCATTTTTAAAAGCAGAAAAAAATGAAATCACTTACAATTCTTGTTATCACAATTTTATTATTGATTTCCTGTAAAAAGAACAATGAAACATCTGCCGTTCCCGGAATGGATTCAATTGATTCAGTTGGACAAACGATTTTATTGACGGGTACATTCAACAACGGACCATGGGGTACAGTAAGCGGACAAGTCAGAATTCTTCGCACTGCAACTGGAGCGCTTACGTTAGCGTTACAAAACGTGAATATTTCCAGTGGCCCTGATCTGCACGTATATTTATCAAAAGAAGTGCAGCCGATCAACTTTATTGATTTGGGTTTACTTAAATCAACAAGCGGTAATCAGCTTTATAGTATTTCGGGTGCTGCTGATTTTTCGCAGTACAAATATGCACTCATCCATTGCCAGAAATTTGATCATTTGTTTGGCAGTGCGTTGTTGCAACCGTAAATAATAAGTTGGAAAAGAAATTTATCCTGCAATCATCTCTCTTGCAGTAACCAAAGAAGAGTCGGAAGGTTTTTCGCCACTCAGCATGCGTGCAATGGTTTCCACCTGTTCTTCTTTACTCAACAAGCGAATACGTGTTTTAATTCCTGATTTGTCTTCCTGTTTGTAAACAAAATAATGCGCCGTTGCTTTGGCAGCAATTTGCGGCAGATGCGTAATGGTGATTACTTGATGCTTGGCTGAAAGTTCCTTGAGCAGGATACCAACCTGTTTCGCTGCTTCACCACTGATGCCCGTATCGATCTCATCAAACAACATCGTTGGCAATGCAATACTTTTTGCAACCAACGATTTAATGCACAACATCAATCGACTAAGTTCACCACCACTGGCCACTTTGCTGATAGGTTCAAATCGATTACTCTTATTGGCATCAAACAAAAAGCTGATCTCATCTTTCCCGAATTGATTGAGCGATGTTGTAGTCAGTTCAACTTGTAAACGTGCATTGGGCATACCGATCTGTTGCAGCAATGCATTTACCTGTTTGGTAAAACTGCCCGATTGTTTCATACGCTTTGTATGGATCAGTTCAGCTTCTACTTCCATCTGTTGTTGTAATTGTGTTTTTTCTTTTTCTTTTGTTGTAATGGATTGTTCCATATTCAACACCACTTGTACTTGCTCTTCCAGTTGTTGCTGTATAGTCAGCAGTTCATTGGTTGATTGTACATTGTGTTTCTTCTGTAATTTATAGCCGATCTCTAACCGGTCATTGATGAGTTGCATCCTTGCTTCATCAATATTGATACTGCTTTGTAAGTGATCAAGGTCGGCGGCAATATCTGTTAACTCTATTTGTGTCGATTGCAAGCGTTCGGTTATACTTGTAAGATCCGCATGAACATTTTTGAATTGTTGCAACCGTTGCAACAATGATTTTAATTGTTGTACAAGCGGCGTTTCGCCATCTTTCAACAACTGAACAGCATCGGTAAGAACGGTTGCAATAGAACCGGCATTACTCAGAAGTTGTAATTCCTGGTCCAGCTCTTCCAGTTCATTTTCTTTGAACGAAGCCTGATCGAGTTCATCCAGCAAAAACAATTTGTAATCCTGTTCACGCTGCAGTTGCTGTTGTTTATCTTTTAACTGTTGCAGTTCTTTTTGCAGCCTGGCAAATTGGATGTAACGCTGGCGGTATTGTTCTACCTCTTTATCACAACCGGCCAATGCATCCAGCACTTCACGTTGAAAATCTTCATCACCCAATTCAAGTGTATCGAATTGTTGATGCAAGTCAACGAGCATCGACGTCAATACTTTCAGTTGCGTTAAATTGACAGGCGTATCATTAATAAAAGCTCTTGATTTTCCATTCGCAGTGATCTCTCTTCGCAAAATGAGTTCCGGTTCTTCATCAATTTCATTCTCTTTCAACCACGCATTTACTTTTTTATGCGTTGCTGTTGAAAACACTGCTTCAACGATGCATTTTTTTTCACTGTTTTGTAAACTGCTGCTATCGGCACGGTTGCCCAATACCAATCCCAACGCACCTAATAAAATTGACTTTCCTGCACCGGTCTCGCCGGTAATGGTATTGAGCTGAGGTTGAAAATCAACTTTCAGCTCATCAATAATGGCAAAGTTTTGTATGGATAATTGTTGCAGCATTCAGAATTTCAAAACTAAATCAAATGAAGGATAAAGAAAGAAGCCGTTGAAAAAAATCAGCAATAAAAAAAGGGCGCTGAAAGCGCCCTTCTCAATATCTATCCGATCAATTAAGGTTCAACTGTATCGTTGAGGTCAGCATCAACGAGAATGCGACCACAGTTTTCACACACAATGATTTTTTTGTGTTGTTTGATCTCACTTTGGCGTTGCGGAGGAATGGTATTGAAACAACCACCACAGCTTTCACGCTCAATAGGAACTACTGATAAGCCGTTACGGTAGCTTGTACGAATACGATCGAAACTTGCCAACAGGCGATCTTCTACTGCTTCTCTGGCAGTATCAACCAAGCCACGCAATTGCGTTTCTTCTTTTTCTGTATCAGCAACAATTTTATCCAGCTCACCTTTCTTGTGCTCCAGGTTCTTTTCTTTTACAGCAATTGCTTTTTTTGCTTTTTCAAGCACTTCGCTTTTTTCAATCAACTCTTCGTTAGCATCTTTAATATGCTTCTCTGCAAGTTTGATTTCCAAACCCTGCATTTCGATTTCTTTGTTGATCGCTTCAAACTCACGGTTATTCTTTACATTCTCACTTTGCTTCTCGTATTTTTTCTCCAGGGCTTGTGCTTCTTTGATCGCTTCTTTTTTGCTTTCAATAAATTCCTGAATACCGTTGATCTCTTCTTCAATACGGTTCTTCCGTGCATTCAAACCTTCAATTTCATCTTCAAGGTCTTTTACTTCCATTGGTAATTCACCTTTCAGGATCTGGATCTCATCCAGTTTGCTTTCAATTTTCTGCACACGAATCAGTGCCTTCAGTTTTTCTTCTACAGAATACTCTTTTGTAGTAGCCATATTTGTGTTTGAAGTTTTTTGTTTTTGATACCGGCGGTAAAGCCTTGCTCAACATTGGTTGTGTCACTCACTTGTTCATCCGTCACATCAATCATCTAAAATACTCGACAGGGTTCGTTTTCACACCAGTTTTGAGGACGGCAAAGGTAGGGAATTTCCCGCTCAAATGTTCCGCCAATAAATCGATTGTAAACTGTTCGCTTTCCCAATGCCCGATGTCCGCCAACAGCAGCCGGTTTTCGGCATCAAAGAATTCATGATATTTCACATCACCCGTAACATATGCATCAGCACTTGCCGCCAGCGCCGCCTTGGTTAAAAAGCTGCCAGCACCGCCGCAAAGTGCCACTTTGTGGATCGGTTTTTCCCGTTTTGTATGCCGGATTACCTGTAAATGAAACTGGTTTTGAAGTAATTGTAAAAATTGATTGGGTGAAATGCTGTTTGGCAAATCACCAATGATACCAGCACCTGTAGATTGATAATTGTTATCGAGCCGCACCACATCATAAGCTACTTCCTCATACGGATGTGCTTTGATCATAGCAGAAAGAATCCCTTGCTCCAGCCAGGCAGGAAAGGTCACTTCTATTTTTATTTCTTCTTCTTCATGCCTGTGGCCAATCTCACCCACAAATGGCTTACTCCCTTCCGATGCTTTGAAGGTTCCTTTTCCGCTGGCATTAAAACTGCATTCGCTGTACTTACCAATATGTCCACCGCCTGCTTCAAATATAGCTGCCCTCACAAATTCGGCATGTGTAATGGGTACAAAGCTGAACAACTTTTTGAGCAAACCCGTTTTTGGTTGCAGAATTCGGCAATTGACCAATCCTAATTTCTCAGCCATCCGTCCATTTACGCCATTCATTATATTATCCAGATTAGTATGGATGGCATAAATGGCAATATCATGTTTAATGGATGCGATCACTGCCCGTTCTACATAGTTTTTTCCATTAATTCGTTTGAGTCCGCTGAAAACAATGGGATGGTGCGCCACGATCAGGTTAACTCCGTTGGTTTTTGCTTCCATCACCACTTCTTCTGTAGCGTCCAAACTTACCAATACTCCGGTACACTCCCAGCCAGGTGAACCAGTGAGCAATCCGGCATTATCATAACCTTCCTGAAGAGAAGGAGGGGCCAATGTTTCTAAAAAGCGGATGATATCAGCAATTTGCATACAGTAAAAATAAGATAATTCAACAGGAAGCGTTTACAGAACCAGATAAGTGCCTGAAAACCTGTTTAGTGTCTTTTTACGTACTTCTACTTTAGTCGTTCACAAAACAAATTGTAGTTTTATACTCCGTTAATTGAAATCTATGAAGCAGTTATTTATTCTTACTCTCTCAGTTGTGTTGCTTGCGGGCTGCAAAAAAGCCATCAAACGAACGCAGGAACAAATTGCCGAAACGCTGATCGTAAAAGCGATTACCGATGGTCGTTGGTTGGTAAGTGTTTACAAAGAAGGAGCCAATGATTATAAGCCTGAGTTTGATGGATATGAGTTTCAGTTCAAAACCGATCGCAAAGTGGATGCTGTAAAAAATTCATCTGTTGAAGCAACCGGCACCTGGAATGAAGACCGTGTGAACATTGCAATTATGGCCGACTATCCAACAACGGCTTCCACAACCCTCCAGCGGTTAGATGGAGTATGGAAACTAAAAGACAGTGAGTGGACGTGGGTAAAAGCAGAACAAATCATTGATGGCAAACTTGTGACCCTTGAGTTGCGAAAAAAATAAGTTGATTTAATACTGATAACCAAAAGAGCGCTTCAAACATTGAAGCGCTCTTTTGCTTTAGATAAACACGTCACTGATCATTTTAAAAAAAAACTCTTTAACCTTTTTCAGATTGTTTTGTTTAATTGCGAACTGAACATTTAAATAATCATTTTTTATGCAAATTAAAGTTGGACAAGCAGCTCCGGAATTTTCATTGTACGATAGTGAAAGAAATAAAGTAAGCCTCGCTGATTTTAAAGGAAAGAATGTGCTGATCTTGTTTTACCCGCAGGCATTTTCAAGTACCTGCACAGAAGAACTGTGTACGGTGAGGGATGATATTGCCCGCTACAACAGTGCCAATGCTGTGGTTCTCGGAATAAGTGTCGATTCTGTATTTACCCTGAAGCGTTACAGAGATGAGCAGGGCTATAACTTTCCTTTATTGAGTGATTTCAATAAAGAAGTATCACGTGCCTACGACTCGTTATTTGAAAACTGGATCTTTGATATGAAGGGAGTTTCGAAAAGAAGCGCCTTTATTGTTGACAAAGAAGGGGTTGTTCAATACACAGAATTAGTGGAAAGCAAAGACGGAGTACCTGATTTTGAGGCGATTAACAAGCGATTAGCTGAGTTGAACTAAGTTTCTTAGATATATAATGAGCGGGTGGAAATTCAGAAATCAACCCGCTCATTTTCAAGAAATGTGAGAAAAAGCTTGTAAATTGCAGATAATAAAACTAAGTTTGTTTCGTTGAAACGGATTATTACCATAATTGCCTGTATCCTTTTGATAACCACAGCAACCACGGCCCAGTCCAATAGAACTCCGGCTGGAAACGCTGAAAATGTGGTTAAGGTGGTTCGTTTTTTCCCCAATCCAGCTTCTTCCTTCATCAATTTTGAATTCAAAGACATTACACTCTCTGAGTACTCTTTTAAAGTATTCAACTTTATTGGCAAGAAAGTTTTAGAGATCAATAACCTCACTCCACGTACTGTTGTAAATCTCAACGATTATTTCCGTGGTGTTTACATCTTCCAGTTAACTGACCGTAACGGTAAAATTGTTGAAAGCGGTAAGTTTCAGGTGGTGAAATAATTTTCCCGTTTTGTTCAACCAAATGGTGAGGCTCGAGAGAGTCTTTTTTTATTTAAATAATTCCCCAAATCGCATACGATTTTTTCCGCTTCAATTGCCGTCAGGGTTGCAGCCATGGAAGGGGTTTCGTACTTCCAACTTTATACATGTACTTCATTAAAGCACCTGCACAATCAAAAACTTCAAGTAATGTGTATTCTCCCAACCCCAAATGATCGGATGGTCGGAGCTCTGTGTTTGAAAGGTTACTTGTCGTAGCTGTCTTTTGGCATCTTTTGCTGCCATTTGAATGATCTCAAGAAACAATTGTGGCTGTACAAGATTGGTACAGGAAGAGGTAACTAAAAATCCACCCGGTTTTACCAATTTCATACCACGCAGATTTATTTCTTTGTAACCGGTGATCGCTTTTTGAATGGTTGCTCTGGATTTTGAAAACGAAGGAGGATCAAGCATCACCACATCATATTGCCGGCCATCTTTTACCCATGTTTTCAGCACATCAAATGCATTCACACATTCAAATTTGCAGATGTCGCTTACATTGTTCAGTACTGCATTTTTATTACACATTTCAATTGCACTTTCAGAAATATCAAGGCCATGCACACTCTTTGCACCATAATGCGCAGCATGAATTTCAAATGTACCCGTGTAGGTAAACGCACCTAATACATCAGCACCTTTTACGATATGCTGAATAGCTCTTCGGTTATCCTGCTGATCAAGGAAGTAACCGGTCTTTTGCCCGTTGGCAATATCTACATGAAATTGTAATCCGTTTTCGTTGATGATGATATTGGTGTCGAACGGCTCGCTTAAAAATCCTTTCTTCTGTTCCATCCCTTCCAGCTCACGAATCGGCACATCGTTCCGTTCATAAATTCCTTTCGGTTGAAAAATTTGATTGATTGCTTTTACGATCGCATCTTTCCAAACATCAATACCAAGAGCAAGTGTTTGCAAAACAAAATAATCATTGAACTTATCAATGATAAGTTGGGGTAATCCGTCTGCTTCACCAAATATCAAACGGCAGTTTTCGGAATAGCCCATTTGTTGCCTCTGCTTCCATGCTTCGCTCAATTTTTTAAGAAAAAACGCTTCGTTGATCTCTTCGTTTTTATTCCTTGTGAGAATACGGGCCAATATCTGCGATTTAGGATTGGAGTAACCTCTTCCTAAAAATTTATCATCATGCGTATGCACATCTACAATGGCACCAGCCTCTGCATTTCCTTCAACACGGTTTACTTCGTTTGCAAATACCCATGGATGTCCGTTTGCAACACGTTGAGAGATCTTTCTGTTGAGCGTCACTTTTGTCATAGCCGGCAAAGGTATTTTTAAAAAACCAGTTTCGTGCAACGAAATAAAACTGAATGTAGTCAGGTTCTAAAATGACGTTATGAAACTATATCGGTTTTATTTCATTGCTGTTGTGTTTTTGTTACAAGCCTGTGATAAGGAATCTCTTCCGAAAGGAATCTTCAAAGCCAGGCTGGTTGATTCGTTTTGCTCTTTTTACATTGTGCAGATTGTGGATGCAAAAGGAAATGCGAAAGCGATGGATTGGACTAATTCGGCAGGAATTCATTATCAAAATGTTTTCACGGTAAAGAATTTTTGTGAGTTTGGTGCAGCCGGTGTTACAGAAGGCGAACTATTTACAGCAGAAATTGCGGGTGAAACAGAAGGGCCCGGATGTGGCGTATGCATGGGATTTATGGAAACGCCGCCCCTCCAATGGAATATCAAAGTGATCGATTAAAATTTTATGTTTTATGTTTAGGTAGGCATCCGGAAACGGGTGCTTTTTTATTTGAACGATAGAATAGTAATAAGCGGACATTTTGTCCCAATTAAGCCATTGGCAATATTCTTGACCAGCTTACCTTTGCCGACAATTTTACGTTTTACAGTACAAAAGACGAACGAAATGACAGAACAAAACGCAAACGAAGTAAATAACACCGCTTTCAGCGCCGATATCAACACCGATGAAAATATTGCGGGGGTAAATCACCTCAACGAACAGATCGCTGAAGAAAGTGAGTTAGAAAAGCTTAAGGAAGCATTGGAAGAGGAAAAAAAGAAATATCTCTACCTGATGGCGGAGTTTGATAATTACCGCCGCCGTACAGCCAAAGAAAGAGTTGAGCAAATGCAAACAGCTGGTAAGGAAGTGATCATTTCTTTACTGGAAGTATTGGATGATTCCGACCGTGCAGAAGCTGAACTGGCAAAAACCGGTGCGGTAGATGAAGGTGTAAAACTGGTGTTTCATAAGCTTCGCACCTTAATGCAGGGTCGGGGATTAAAACCAATGGAAACAAAAGGCCAGTCTTTCGATGCAGACAAGCACGAAGCCATTACCGAAATCCCTGTTCCCACAGACGAATTGAAAGGAAAGGTGATTGACGAAATTGAAAAAGGATATTTACTCAACGATAAGATCATCCGCTTTGCAAAAGTGGTTGTCGGAAAATAATTTGACAATTAATTCAATTTGACAATTTGAAAATTCTATGCATTAGCACATCTTCAAATTCTCAAATTTCCACATTATGAAGAGAGATTTTTACGAAATACTGGGCGTAGGCAAAACTGCATCTGCGGACGAAATTAAAAAAGCGTACCGCAAGGTAGCGATGCAATTTCACCCCGACCGTAACCCTGGAAATAAAGAAGCCGAAGAAAAATTTAAGGAAGCGGCTGAAGCCTACGAAGTGTTAAGCGATGCTGATAAAAAAGCACAATATGATCGTTACGGACATGCGGGCGTTAGTGGCAACGGCCGTGGTGGATATGGTGGCGGACAGAACATGAACATGGACGACATCTTCAGCCAGTTTGGAGATATTTTCGGCGATGATGTGTTCGGCAGTTTCTTTGGCGGTGGCCAACGCAGAGGGGGTGGTGGCGGAAGAGGACGAGGTGTGAGAGGAAGTAACCTTCGTGTACGAATCAAACTTAACTACGAAGAAATTGCAAAAGGCGCCAGCAAAACCATCAAAGTAAAAAAACATGTTAGCTGTAACACATGTGGTGGCAGCGGAGCAAAAGATAAGGCGAGCATGCAAACCTGCGGAAGCTGCGGTGGCAGTGGACAGGTGCGCAGAGTGCAGAATACATTTCTTGGCCAGATGCAGACGGTAACAACTTGCCCGGCTTGTAACGGCGAAGGAACAACCATTGCTCATAAATGCGCTTCCTGCAAAGGTGAAGGCAGAGTTTATGGCGAAGAAAATATTACGATCGATATTCCGGCGGGTGTACAGGAAGGCATGCAGTTAAGTGTGTCAGGCAAAGGAAATATGGGTGAGCGTGGCGGATCGCCGGGCGATTTAATTGTGTTGATTGAGGAAGAAGCGCATCCACAGTTACACAGAGATGGGCTGAATGTGGCGTATGATCTGCATATCTCATTCCCTGATGCTGTGTTCGGAATCCAGGCGGAAGTACCAACCATCGATGGACGGGCGAAGATCAAAATACCGCCGGGTACACAGAGTGGAAAAGTGTTTCGCTTAAAAGGAAAAGGATTCCCGGCCTTGCAGAGTTATGAAAAAGGGGATCAGCTCATTTATGTAAATGTGTGGACACCGCAACATCTTACATCCGACGAAAAAGCGATGCTGGAAAAAATGCAGCAGGCCCAGAACTTTCAACCCAAACCTGAAAAGGGCGACAAAGGATTCTTTGAGCGGGTGAAAGAAATGTTTAGCTAAGTAATGCAAATTGAAAATAGTAAGTGGCGAGTGATTAACTCGCCACTTTTTTTATGACCCGGTTATACGCCCCGTCGAACGGGAAAGTTGAGTTTTCCGTTGTCATTTTAAGTGGGGCAAGTTCGCTCAACGCTTCGTTCGATTCCTTATTTTTACGGCTTTTTTAAATGCTTCGCAAACATGAGTAATAACCTGATCTATTCCATTCCTGCAAGGTTTCGACGTATAGAAAATCTGCACATTCTTTTCTGGCTTATTAAAGATGCGTGTTGGGCGCTGAACCTTCATATACCGGCGTTGATCATGATCGTTCCAACTATGTTGGCAGCGTTAATTATTACCTGGCAAACAAGAAAAATATTCTCTGAACTGGTACATAACCTGGCCGTGGTTTTCTGGATCACAGCCAACTGTACCTGGATGATCGGTGAATTCTATGGTTGGGACGAAGGGAAGTTTGGACTTCGTAATATGTCGCTGATCCCTTTTAGTATCGGCTTATTAATTCTCTTCGTGTATTACTTCTTGTATTTCGTGAACCGAAAATTCAGGGAGAAAGTAATTGTTCAAACAGAAGAGGCATTGAAAGAGGAACTGAGCCATCAGGCAGAACGAAAAACAGCCTGAAACTGCTTCGGAAGGTTACCGCTCAATAGTTATCTTTGCGCTCCTTAGCAAACCTTTCTGTTGAAGCTGTTAAGTTTCGGTATAGCCTTACTTTTCACTTTCGACTTTCAACTTTAAATTTTACTATGTATCGTTCTCATACCTGTGGCGAATTAAGAAGTAATCATGTCGGCAGCACCGTAACCCTCGCCGGCTGGGTGCAAACCGTTCGCAAGTTCGGCAGCATCACGTTTGTTGATTTGCGTGACCGTTACGGCATTACGCAGTTGTTGTTTGGTGAAGAACTGAATAAAGTACTGGATGAAAATCCGCTTGGCCGTGAGTTTGTATTGCAGGCAACCGGCACCGTTAGTGAGCGTAGTAATAAGAACCCCAATATTGCAACTGGTGATGTTGAGATTCTTATCACTGAATTTAAGGTGCTGAATAAATCAGCAGTTCCGCCTTTTACTATCCAGGACGATACAGATGGTGGTGATGATCTGCGGATGAAATACCGTTTCCTCGATCTTCGTCGCAATGCAGTGAAACGAAATATTGAACTGCGTTATGCAGTGAACCGTGCTGCAAGAAATTATTTGCATGGCAATGGTTTTATGGATATTGAAACACCATTCCTAATTAAATCGACTCCCGAAGGAGCAAGAGATTTTGTGGTGCCGAGCCGCATGAATCCCGGACAGTTTTATGCGTTGCCGCAAAGCCCGCAAACATTCAAACAATTGTTGATGGTGAGTGGATACGATCGATACTACCAGGTAGTGAAATGTTTTCGTGATGAAGATCTGCGTGCTGACCGTCAACCGGAGTTTACACAGATCGACTGTGAAATGGCATTTGTTGAACAGGAAGATATTCTCAACATGTTTGAAGGAATGATCAAATCGATCTTCAAAGATGTAAAGAATATTGATTACACAGAAGCAGTTGAACGCATGACATGGGAAGAAGCCATGTGGCAATACGGAAACGACAAGCCGGATATTCGTTTTGAAATGAATATCTGCAATCTCAAATTTCCTGCGCATACATTTCCAACTAAACAAAGTCAATCGGCGTTGATTGATGGTGCAGATTTTAAAGTATTTGATGAAGCTGAAACAGTAGTTGCAATAGCGGCTCCCGGTTGCAGTGAATATACACGGAAGCAAACTGATGAATTAACAGAGTGGGTGAAACGTCCGCAGGTTGGTATGAAGGGGTTGGTGTTCATCAAGTGTAATGCTGACGGAACTTACAAAAGCAGTGTAGATAAATTCTATAGCGAAGAAAAATTAAAAGCAATAGCTGAAGCAACTAATGCAAAAGCAGGTGATTTGATTTTGATTTTAGCTGGTGCTGAAGAACGCACACGTAAAGCCATCAGCGATCTGCGGATGTACATGGCCGATAAGCTTGGCTTACGTAAAGCGGATGATTTTAAATTATTGTGGGTGCTCGACTTTCCATTGTTTGAATTTGCATTGGAAGACCAGGATGGAGGCGGAGCCGGTCGTTGGGTAGCAAGGCATCATCCGTTCACCAGTCCAAAGCCATCGCATATTGAAACAATGATCAACAACAGTCCGAAAGTGGATGATCTGGATAAATATCTGGAGCACCCGTATGCAGGCATCAAAGCCAATGCATACGATATGGTGTTGAATGGAAACGAAATTGGTGGTGGTTCTATCCGTATTTACCAACGTGAGCTGCAGGAAAAAATGTTTGCTGCATTGGGTATGAATGCAGAGGAACAACAACACAAATTTGGTTTCTTATTGGGTGCGTTTGAATATGGTGCACCGCCGCATGGTGGTATTGCCTTTGGTTTTGATCGTTTGTGTGCCATCCTCGGCGGCAGCGAAAGCATCCGTGATTTCATTGCCTTCCCGAAAAATAATTCAGGAAGAGATGTGATGCTGGATGCACCAAGTGCGATTGATACCAAGCAGTTTGATGAATTAAGTATTGAATTCACAAATGACTTTGTTCTTGAGCTTTTTGCAAATGAAAAATTGGACGATGCTGCTTTTAGTAGACTAGCAGATAAATTATTTAAAGTAGGTTTTGTGGGAGTTAGGGGCAACTTTATAGGGGAAGGCATTGGTGGATATATTCATCATATTTGGATTGAACAAGTTTATCCTTCTGCAAAAAACATTCTAAATAGGAAAGAGGAACTTAGTTTGATATTTAAAGAATCATTAGCTAATCCAGAAAATTTCAACAACGTCAATGTTTTAATGAAAGGTAAGTTGACAAAGTTGTGGGGTGCGTATTAATCACAAATTCTATGATGACTTTCTACCGCATCTTCTCTTATTTCCTTCTTGTAATTGCTGTAATCTTAGGCATTGCCGCTCTTTTCGCATTATTAATTGCATTGTCGAACCCTGCATTATTGCTGAGTGTGTTTGTGATTGTGGCAGTTGTGATTTATACTGTAGCCAGTTTTTTGTTTATGCTCAACGGTATCGATGGCAAACGTCAGCAACAAACAAAGTTGCGTGATTGGGTCAAAGTGAATGCATATGTATCCATTGTATTTGTGGTGATGAATCTGGTGCAGTCGATTGCTGTACTGCAGGATCCCACTGTATTTGCAGATGCTGTAAAGCAGGTGTCAACCATGCAGCAAACAAAATCGCCCTTGTCAACAACACTCATGATGAACGTTATGAAGGCGGTTGTTTGGTTTCTTCTTTTCTATGCATTGATACTGGGCGCACATATTGCATTGACCTTTCGTTATCTGAAAGAGTATGCATATCTGTTTGGCGATAAGCCCAATTCTACCTCCAACAGCCCATTTTAACACAATTCATTTCCCGCTTCTTCGTTTCTTTATACAAATGAAGTGTATGCGCATTATTATTATTTGCCTTCTTTCAACAATCAGTTTTTTTTCCTGCAAGAAAAAGGACAAGGATGCCATAACAGCACAAACACTGTTGAATGTAAAATACGGTACAGATATAAAGCAGTCGATGGATGTGTATCTTCCGTCTGGTCGAAGTGCTGCATCAACACCCGTGTTGATTCTCATTCATGGTGGAGGCTGGGTGGAAGGAAACAGAACCGATCTCAATGCGTTTGTTGATACACTAAAGCGTCGGGCTCCGCAATATGCCATTTTCAACATCAGTTACCGATTGGTAGCAAACGGACAAAATCTTTTTCCATCACAAGAGATGGATGTAAAAGCTGCCGTTGAATTTATTTTCAGTAAACGTGACGAATATAAAATATCCGATCGTTTTGGATTAATGGGAGCAAGTGCCGGCGCACACCTGGCTTTGTTGCATGCTTACAAATACATTACACCGGTAAAAGCGAAAGCGGTTGTTTCATTCTTTGGTCCAACAGAATTGGTGCAGATGTATAACAATCCGCCCAATCCACTAATCCCATTGCTGTTAACATCTGTAACCGGCGGAACACCAAGTTCAAATCCAGGCATCTATCAGCAATCCTCGCCCTTTAATTTTGTAACCAACACAAGCACACCAACATTGCTGTTGCATGGGGGACTTGATATTGTAGTTGCGCCTTCGCAATCAACAATACTGCAAAACAAGTTGAATACAGTTGCTGTTCCCAATCAATTTGTATTGTACCCGGGAGGCGGACATGGTGATTGGGATGCGGCTACTTATCATGATGCATTTAATAAAGTAGATGCTTTTTTAAAAATTCATCATCCATAAAAAGTAAAATTCATACGTTTACCACTGCTCATTTCCTGTGAAAAAATTTCTATAATTACTCTAACTTGCCTGCATGCAGGCTCCTTTAGCAGAACGTTTACGGCCAAAGCAATTGAATGATCTTGTAGGTCAACAGCATCTTACAGGACAAGGCGGTATTTTGCAAAAAGCGATTGCCAGTGGCAATATTCCCAGTATGATCTTGTGGGGACCTCCCGGTGTTGGGAAAACAACCATCGCCAACATCATTGCACACAATGTGAGTGCAACTTATTATCAGTTAAGTGCCATCAGCAGTGGTGTGAAAGATGTACGTGAAGTTATTGAACAGGCAAAGCAGGAAACAAAAGCCATTTTATTTATTGATGAGATTCATCGTTTCAATAAAGGTCAGCAGGATGCCTTGTTAGGTGCTGTTGAAAAAGGGATCATTACATTGATTGGCGCTACAACGGAGAACCCTTCGTTTGAAGTGAACAGCGCCTTGCTCAGCCGTTGCCAGGTATTTGTGTTGAAAGCATTGGATGAAAACGATCTTGTTCAGTTATTGCAAAAAGCAATTACGGATGATGTTGTATTGAAAGAAAAGAAGATTGAGTTAAAAGAAACTGAAGCACTCATTCGATTAAGTGGTGGTGATGCACGGAAATTATTAAACCTGTTAGAAATTGTTGCTGATAGTTCAGGGAATGAAATGCTGATAACAGATGAATCCGTGTTGCAAACCGTTCAGCAAAAAATGGCCTTGTATGATAAAAGCGGTGAGCAGCATTACGATATTATTTCTGCGTTTATCAAATCCATTCGTGGCAGCGATCCCAATGCAGCTGTGTATTGGTTAGCAAGAATGATCGAAGGTGGTGAAGATGTAAAATTTATTGCCCGTCGTTTATTGATCCTTGCCAGTGAAGATATCGGCAATGCAAATCCCAATGCATTGTTACTTGCAAACGCAACGTTTGATGCTGTGAATAAGATCGGTTATCCTGAGTCGCAGCTTATTTTATCGCAATGTGTCATCTATCTCGCCTCCAGTGCAAAAAGTAATACTGCAACAGTTGCAATTGGAAATGCAATGGCTGCGGTTAAACAATTTGGCGATCTGTCTGTTCCGCTACATATCCGTAACGCTCCAACTAAGCTGATGAAGAACATGGACTACGGGAAAGGGTATCAGTATTCGCACAGTTATGAAAACAATTTTTCTTCACAGGAGTATCTTCCGGAGAAAATTGTTGGAACAAAATTTTATGAACCGGGTAAAAATATAAGAGAAGAAGAGTTGAGAAGGTTTCTGAAACAACTCTGGAAAGAAAAATATAATTATTAATCAATCAACTTTATGAAACAAGTTTCGTTGTTCGTTTTTGTTTGTCTGTTCCTGTTAAGTGGAATCAATGCTCAAACCACTATTCAGCGTGATCCTGAAATTGAAAAGATGGTCACAGCTATCTCTTCCGATTCACTCAAAGCCTACATTTTGAAAATGGTGAGTTTTGGCACACGCCATACGATGAGTACGGTTACAGATCCCAAGCAAGGCATCGGTGCAGCACGTGAATGGGTGGTAGCGAAATTTAAAGAGTTTGCCAAACAATCAAACGGGAGAATGACGGCCTTTGTTGATACAACAACATTGCAACCCGATGGAAGACGCATCAGCAAACCGGTAAATCTCGGTAATGCAATGGCGATCTTGAAAGGAACTAATCCAGCTGACCAACGCATATTTGTGATCAGTGGTCATTTAGATAGTCGTGTAACGGATGTAATGAATGCAACAAGTGAAGCGCCGGGTGCAAATGATGATGCAAGTGGTGTGGCTGCGGTACTTGAATGTGCACGCATCATGAGCAAGTATGAATTTTCCGCAACCATCATTTTTGTTGCAGTGAGCGGCGAAGAGCAAGGTTTGTTAGGCGCCAATTTTATGGCAGGAAAAGCAAAAGATCAAAACTGGATCATTGAAGCCGTGTTGAACAATGATATCATGGGTTCAAACAACAGCAATGAAACAAACATCATCAACAATACAAAAGTGCGTGTATTCAGTGAAGGATTGCCGGCTTATGAATTAGATAAAGCTGCTGCAAATATCCGTAATCTTGGTTTGGAGAATGATGGCAAGTCGAGACAGCTGGCACGGTATGTAAAAGAAATCGGCGAACGTTATGTTGATAATCTGGAAGTGGTAATGGTATATCGCAATGATCGGTTTTTACGTGGAGGAGATCATACACCTTTCATCCAAAAAGGATTTGCAGCCGTACGTATTACTGAAATGAATGAAAACTTCAATCATCAACACCAGGATCTGCGAACAGATAAAGGAATTCAATATGGCGACTTACCCGAGTTCATGGACTTCGTGTATTTGGCAAAGAACACAGGGATCAATCTTGCATCATTAGCAAATCTTGCAAAAGCTCCTTCGATGCCATTGGAAGTAAAGATCGAGACAAGAAGTTTGACGAACTATTCACTCATCAATTGGAAGCAACCAGCAGTTGGAAAAGTAAAAGGTTATTATGTGTTGCTGCGTGAAACAACAAGTGCCGTTTGGCAAAAGAAAATTTTCACGACTGAAACCAATGTGAAACTACCTTACTCAAAAGACAATTATTTTTTTGCAGTGCAATCGGTAAATGAAAACGGCAACGAAAGTTTACCTGTTGTACCAACACCCGGACGATAATGAAACTGAATTGGATCGTAAAAAAATTTGAAGCATTAACGCCATACGAGTTATACAATATCATGTGGCTACGTAATGAAGTATTTGTTGTGGAACAAAACTGTGTGTACCAGGATGCTGATTATAAAGATCAGAAAGGTTGGCATTTAATGGGAGTTGATGAAGAAGGCAAGCTGATGGCTTATGTTCGATTGTTGCCCGTGGGTGTTTCGTATGAAAGCGAACCTTCCATAGGGAGGGTCGTTACAAATCCGGTGGCAAGAGGAACAGGAGTTGGGAGAGAGTTGATGCAGATCGCTATTGAGCAATGCAAAGAATTATTTGGCAAGAAAGCCATCAAAATCGGAGCACAGTATTATCTGTTGAAATTCTATTCTTCACTCGGCTTTGAACAAACAAGTGAAATATATCTGGAAGATAATATCGAGCATATAGAAATGATTCGGAATTGTGAAAAGGAATAGGTAATTTTACTTAACACCACAAGTAAAACTGCTTAAAAGCCTATGCCAGTAAGGGTTTCCACCGATTTCATCAAAGAAAAAATTTTGAAGTTCAAGATTTGTTTTCTAATATTGCCTTGTCGTATCCAATACAAGAGAAACCAAATATCCAATTCTATGAAAGTACGTACATTACTTCTTCCTCTGTACGCATTACTGCTTCTACTAGTCAACACTCATGATCTGAGTGCACAGGTTGGATTATCAACTGCAAATTCCCGTTTTGAAATCGGATTGAATATTGGCCCCATGAATTTCCTTGGTGATCTCGGTGGTAACCGTGGTAAAGGAGGATATGGCCCAAAAGATAATAACATACCTGTTACCAATATGATTGCCGGTATTTCTGCATCCTATTATCCATCTGAATGGTTGGGTTTTCGTTTAGCAGGCAATATTGGTCAAATGGAAGGTGATGATCGTTTAGTTAAGCAAAAGCAACCGGCCGATACCTACGAAGGCTCACGGAAATACAGAAACATTACATTCCGTTCTCCTTTATACGAAGCTTATGTTGGAGTTGAAGTTTTCCCTACAGCATTTATTGGTTTGAAAAACGGCTCAGGCTTACCACGTTTTCGTCCTTACGGTATTCTCGGTATTGGTGTGTTTAAATTCAAACCACAGGGACTTTATAAAGATCCTGCCGGTAATGAATCGTGGGTTGATCTGAAACCATTACGTCTTGAAGGACAAGGAATGGTTGAAACAGGAATTCCTGAATACAGTCTTATTAATTACAACATTCCAATGGGTGTTGGTATTAAATACGATATCACGGAACGAATTACGTTTGCAATTGAATTGATTCATCGTAAAACCGGAAGTGATTATATTGATGATGTGAGTAACAAGTTTATTGATCCGGCTTTGTTTGATCAGTATCTTACGCCAAGCCAGGCGGTGATGGCGAAGTACCTTTCAAATCCAAGCTCGTTTTATCCAAACTCTAATCCGGCCTATACACCGTATCGGGTTGGCAAGAAGAGAGGTAACCCGAACAGAAACGATTCTTATTTCTCCAGTACATTCAGATTAACGTGGAAGATTGGTGATGTGTACGCAGACTGGTTCCGAAATAAGAATTCGATGAAATGTCCGCAGTATTTTTAGATTATATTTTTTATCCATACCCAAACCCAAAACATGAAAACCGAAATCCCGAAAACAAGGGCCAGAGTATTGGCCAGTCCTGAAACCACCATCTGGTTACTTCGTATTGGCTTAATAACGTTGTACGTTATCCTTTACATTTTCAAGAAAAAATTATACCTGTAAATTTATAAGCAAAGTATGCAATAAACGTTAGTCCGTACCCTTTCTCATAGTTTTCCAATCCTGTGAAAATCTAAATAAGAGAACCAGTGACCGATATTTATTTCACCATGCTTTGCTTTTTTCCTATTACTAATTAAATATAGTAGTAGCATTAACTCTTTGAACAAAGTATGCAATAAACGTTAATCCGTACCCCTTTTTCCGATATTGTTTAATATTGGTTAAAGCGAAAAAGAGAACCAACGATCGATATTTATTTCACCATGCTTTGTTCATTTTTTTCTTTACTTATTAAACCTGATAATAACATTCAACTCTTTGAGCAAAGTATGTAATAAACGTTAATCCGTACCCCTTTTTCCGATGTTGTCTAATATTGGTTAAAGCGAAAAAGAGAACCAACGATCGATATTTATTTCACCATGCTTTGCTCAATTTTTTCTTTACTTATCAAACTAAAAATAATATTCAACTCTTTGAACAAAGTATGCAATAAACGTTAATCCGTACCCCTTTTTCCGATGTTGTCTAATATTGGTAAAAGCGAAAAAAAGAGAACCAACGATCGATATTTATTTCACCATGCTTTGTTCAATTTTTTATTCCATGTGTAAACCAAGACTGATCAATTATGATTTTGGCAACGTATGCAGTAAATGTTAGTCCGTACCTACTCAAAAGCTTTCTTGTTTGGAAGAGAGCCTGATACCAGTGACCGATATTTATTTTACCATGCATTGCTGTGTTTCTCTTGGTCCGTACTCTATCCTGTTGCCCCCCTTGGTCGGGGGGCTATTTTTTTATAGATGTTATAACTCTGCTTTGAGAAACTGACCGGTATAACTTTCTTTACACATTACAAGTCCTTCAGGCGTTCCTTCAAATAGAATTTGTCCGCCACCATCACCACCTTCCGGTCCAAGATCAATAATGTGATCGGCCACTTTAATTACATCCATGTTGTGTTCAATTACCAACACTGTATTTCCTCTGTCAGTTAATTTATTCAGCACATCCAACAAATGTTGAATATCCTGGAAGTGTAAACCTGTTGTAGGTTCATCGAGAATGTAAAATGTTTTACCCGTATCTTTTTTTGCAAGTTCGGTTGATAGCTTTACACGTTGTGCTTCACCACCACTTAGTGTAACGGCACTTTGGCCGAGTGTGATATAACCCAGCCCCACATCTTCCAGCACTTTTATTTTGCGATAGAGATAAGGAACTGGTTGAAAAAACTCAACGGCTTCTTCCACCGTCATATCTAATACATCGGCAATTGATTTTCCTTTGTATCGAATTTCTAAAGTTTCACGGTTATAGCGCTTGCCATTACATTTTTCACAATGCACATACACATCGGGTAAAAAGTTCATTTCGATTACACGCATACCACCGCCTTCACACACATCGCAACGCCCTGTTTTTACATTGAATGAAAAACGCCCTGCATTGTAACCTCTGATCTTTGCTTCGGGTACTGCAGAGAACAATGTTCTGATCTCCGTAAAGAAACCACAGTACGTTGCAGGATTGCTTCGTGGTGTACGGCCAATCGGCGACTGATCAATTTCAATCACCTTATCAATATGTTCCAATCCTTTGATGCTTTTGTAAGGCATTGGATTAGCTTTTGAATCGTAGCAATATTTACTGAGAATAGGGTAAAGTGTTTCGTTGATGAGTGTACTCTTACCACTTCCGCTTACACCGGTAACAACGATGAGTTTTCCCAATGGAAATTTGGTATTTACATTTCGAAGGTTATTACCTGTTGCACCTTTCAGCTCTATAAATTTTCCATTTCCTTTTCTGCGTTCGCCGGGAACAGGAATTGATTTTTCACCATTGAGATATTTCGCAGTATCACTGTGCGAAAGCAATACATCTTTTGGTGAACCTGCTGACACAATTGTACCACCATGTTTACCGGCTTGCGGCCCCACGTCGATCAAATGATCGGCTGCCAGCATAATATCTTTGTCGTGCTCCACTACTAACACACTATTGCCAACATCACGCAGGTTTTTTAATGCTTCGATCAAACGATGATTGTCCCGCTGATGTAAACCAATGCTTGGCTCATCTAAAATATAAGTGATGCCTTGCAGTTGCGATCCGATCTGCGTAGCCAATCTTATACGTTGACTTTCACCACCGCTCAATGTTCGGCTGGGACGGTTTAGTGTGAGATAGGTTAAACCAACATTCAATAAAAACTGAAGTCGTTCCCTGATCTCTTTCAACACATCTTTTGCAATGGCCGCTTGTTTGTTGCTGATGCGTAGTTCCAGTCCATCAAACCAGGCGGCAAGATTATCAAGATTCAAGTCACTTAATTCAGAGATGTTCCGGTCTTCAACTTTAAACCAAAGACTTTCTTTTTTTAATCTTGCTCCGTTGCAACTGCCACATGTTTTGAGCGTCATAAATTGCGTTACCCAGTCACGCAGGCCTTCGGTACTTTGCGGCGACGCAAACCAACGCTTTAACATGGGAATAATGCCTTCGTAACTACCGGTATATTCCAATGGAAGTGTTTCGTCATTTACATCTACTTCCAAAGTGGGACTGATATTTTTATCGCCAAACAACAGCAAGTCGAGTTGCTCCTGTGGAATATTTTTTACAGGTACATCTAATTTGATCTTGTATTTTTTTGCAAATGCAATTACCTGTTGAAACACACTTGCATCACGCTCTGCACCTAATGGTGCAATACCACCTTCTTTCACAGTTAATGTTTGATCAGGAAGTACAAGTTCCATGTCAATAGTGTACACATTGCCCAATCCTTTACAGGTAGGGCATGCACCATAAGGAGAGTTGAATGAAAATGCATTGGGCGATGGTTCTTCGTAACTCAGCCCGGTATCTTCACACATCAATTGTTTGGAGTAAGAAATAACGCCGTTTTTTTCTGTTTCAATCAGCATGAGGTCTTTCCCCAATTTCAACGTTTGTTGTACGCTTTGGCTAATGCGAAGTTTAAAATCATCACTTGCTTTTAACCGGTCAACCACCACTTCAATATCATGGATCTTGTAACGGTCGAGCTGCATCTTTGGAGCAATATCTTTGATCTCCCCATCGATCCGCACTTTTACAAATCCTTTCTTTCGGATATCTTCAAACAATTCACGGTAATGTCCTTTTCGTCCTCTTACCAATGGGGCGAGTAAAGAAATTTTTTGTCCATCAAAACGATCGAGGATATTACTTACAATTTCTTCTTCGCTCCACTTCACCATTTTCTTCCCTGTGTTGTACGAATAAGCTTCGCTGGCTCTTGCATAAAGCAATCGCAAAAAATCATACACCTCAGTAATGGTTCCAACTGTTGAACGTGGATTTTTATTGGTCGTTTTCTGTTCGATTGAAATAACAGGAGAGAGGCCGGTGATCTTATCTACGTCGGGCCGCTCCATATCGCCCACAAACTGGCGGGCATAAGCGCCGAATGTTTCCATATAGCGTCGCTGTCCTTCAGCATAAATGGTATCGAATGCAAGAGATGATTTGCCGCTGCCGCTGATACCGGTAATTACTACCAGTTTGTTTTTCGGAATACTTACATCAATATTTTTCAGGTTATGTACCCGTGCCCCTGAAACTTCTATTTGATCATTCACTGTATCGCTCATATTTTTTCTCTTTTGGCATGTAAACTGCCGGGAAGCGAATTTACCGTGAAATCCTTTACTAAAGTTATTAGGTTTCAGGAATCGTCAATAGATGGTTTTCAATCGATTGTCTGTGGAGGCGAGCTTGTTGCAAATACGCTGATGCTTCCACAGTCTGGAAAATTCTCAATATTAAGTTTTTGTTATGTGGAAAACTCAAGGCCATTTCTGTTTTGAATTGCAGCTGTTCACACTAACTTTTACGTGGTTTTTGAGCCAACCAACGATTACAAAACTTATACAGTTATGAGCATTACAGTTTACAACGCAGTTCCCATGATCCTTCATGATGGACAGGCGGAACATCGCTTTACGTTGAAATTGAGTCCCGCCACTGAAAGCTTTCGTTTAGAAAGCGGTCACATCAAACGCAGTATTTTCATTGGGAAACGAATGTTTAATAAGCTGTTTCAGTTTATACGAAACGAGTATGGATACACGCTTGGGCGAATCCAATACGATGATGATGATATGCGAAAAGGCTCAGCAGTTACAGAAGAACATGATGAGTTTCGTTTTACGATAAGTGAGCAAAACGGCATTGAAGTGATGCTGGAAAATGAAGCAACACCTTCAAAAAAAGTGAGTGCAACCATTCCTGCATATTATCATACTGATACGGAGCGGAAGGCACAACTCAGGGCGTTGATTCCATCTGTATTAGCCGCTTTGATACTTACACGTGAATTGCATACAGCCGTTAAAACGGTTGTTAGCTAAAGAAATTTGGTTGTTTGGATGATTTGCTGCTAATTTTGCAACAGTTCTTTACATCACTTATCAAGAAAGGCAGAGGGTAATGGCCCAATGAAGCCTTGGCAACCTCTCTCATTCAGCAATGCTGAATCTGGAGAAAAGGTGCCAATTCCATCCCCACAAGGGGAAGATAAGTCAGATAGCACGCTCAATGTTTTTATCAAAATACTGAAGCTCATCTGATTGTATCGGATGAGCTTTTTTGTTTTCTACAGTTGTGTAGCTGAAGCAAAAAGCCGCCGGTAAATTTTCTTTGATAGGTGTTGCAAGGGCATCATATAAAGGCACAAGCAGATGAAACAAACAATTGTTATTTCGCACATTGACAAAACTTTTGCAAATGAGAATTTGTATAAATCAGTAAAGCCGACTACTTTTGTCGGGTATACAAACTTCATGTACAACAGCAACAACAATACAAACATTTCTTTAACTGCAGCCATGCAGTGTTGTTGTATTTGTTGTATGCCGTAAGGCATACATATCTTTTCCGACCCTGCCTGTCAGGGAGGTAACACACACTTCTTCTTTTTTACTTCATTCTTCAATCATTAAATCTTAATTATGAGCAACACTCTTCGTTTTGAAACATTGCAATTGCATGCCGGTCAACAAATTGATCCAACAACAAAAGCACGTGCAGTGCCTATTTATCAAACAACTTCTTATGGATTTGACAACAGCGAACACGCTGCTGATCTGTTTGGTTTAAGAGCATTCGGTAATATCTATACACGTATCATGAACCCAACTACCGATGTGTTTGAACAACGCATTGCAGCTTTAGAAGGCGGTGTTGCAGCATTAGCTGTGGGTAGTGGTCAGGCATCACAGTTTCTTGCACTCAATAATATATTACAGGCGGGCGATAATTTTGTTACCACTACTTATTTGTATGGCGGTACTTACAACCAATTTAAAGTTGCTTTCAAACGTTTAGGTATTGAAGCACGTTTTGCTGATGGTGATGATGCAGAAAGTTTTGTAAAGCACATTGATAAAAATACAAAGGCAATCTACCTGGAAACAATTGGTAATCCACGTTTGAATATCCCGGATTTTAAAAAGTTCGCTGACTTAGCAAAAGAATATGATCTGCCGTTGATCGTAGATAACACATTTGGTGCAGGTGGTTACCTGTTCCGCCCAATTGAGCATGGTGCAAACATTGTGGTTGAAAGTGCAACTAAATGGATCGGTGGACATGGAACTACTATAGGCGGTGTAATTGTTGACGGTGGTAATTACAATTGGGGCAACGGAAAGTTTCCTCAGTTTACAGAGCCAAGTGAAGGTTATCATGGTTTGAAATTCTGGGACATATTTGGCGAAGGCAATCCGCTTGGTTTACCAAACATTGCGTTCATCATTCGTGCAAGAGTTGAAGGCTTGCGTGATTTTGGTTCTGCACAAAGTCCTTTCAATTCATTTTTATTATTGCAAGGTTTAGAAACGTTGTCGCTTAGAGTACAACGTCATGTTGATAATGCACAGAGCTTAGCAGAATGGTTGGAGCAACATCCATCTGTTGAGTATGTATTATATCCCGGTTTAAAAAGCAATCCATATCATGAGCTTGCGAAAAAATATCTCACCAACGGATACGGTGGTGTATTACAAGTGGCCATAAAAGGTGGAAAAGAAAATGCTGCGAAGTTTATCAATTCATTGAAGCTGATCAGTCATTTAGCGAATGTGGGTGATGCAAAAACATTGGCGATTCATCCTGCAAGTACAACACACGAACAATTAGGTGAAGCAGAACAAATTGCTGCAGGCGTTGCACCAAATCTCGTTCGCTTAAGTGTAGGTATTGAACATATTGATGATATTAAAGCAGACCTGGAACAGGCTTTTCAAAAAGTATTTGAAAAAGAATTGGTAGGATAAATTTTTGTGACCAACGCAGGTGCTTCTATGTGCCTGCGTTGTGTCACTCACTTGTACGCTTTGTTCTTTCTTCAGCTGAATGAAATACAGAACGATGCAGTGAGTGACACAACAAGAGCTGATCCAGTATTCAAAATGATGATAACAAAAAATGTCGATACAAATTTTTACATACAATAAACCATTCAGACTTGAGTCGGGAGCTTTGCTCAATCAATATCATTTGGCATACACAACGCTGGGTGAATTGAATGAAACAAAAGATAATGCCGTTTGGATCTTTCATGCATTAACAGCCAACAGCGATCCATCAGAATGGTGGAGTGGGTTAGTTGGCCAAGGAAAACTATTTGATCCTGCAAAACATTTTATTGTATGTGTGAACATGCCCGGCAGTGCATATGGCAGCATTGGTCCGTTGGATATTAATCCGTTAACTGATGAGCCATACTACCACGATTTCCCCTGGTTTACTACAAGGGATATGATCCGTGCTTATGATCCGTTACGCAAGTTTTTAGGTATTGAAAAAATATACATTGGTATTGGTGGAAGCATGGGCGGACAACAATTATTGGAGTGGGCTATTGAAGAGCCGCAGTTGTTCGAACATATTATTCCTATAGCAACGAATGCTTATCATTCAGCCTGGGGTATTGCGTTCAATGCATCGCAACGTTTAGCAATAGAAGCTGATTCAACATGGAAGAATAAAGCTGAAGATGCTGGCACTGAAGGATTGAAAGCTGCAAGAAGTATTGCATTGCTATCTTATCGTCATTATGATGCGTATGGCATCAGCCAGATCGAAGAAAGTAATGATGTGCTGGAATCATTCAAAAGTGAATCTTATCAGCGTTACCAGGGAGATAAATTAGTGAAACGCTACAATGCGTTCAGTTATTATTTTCTCAGCAAAGGAATGGACTCACACAATGTGGGCCGTAGCCGGGTTTCTATTGAAGGAGCGTTAAAAGAAATTACCGCCAAAACATTGGTGATCGGTATCAGCAATGATGTGTTGTTCCCTGTTAGTGAGCAGCAATTTCTGGCAAATATCATCAGCGGAGCAAGCTTTAAAAGTATTGAATCGTTTTATGGTCATGATGGATTCTTGTTAGAGTACGATCAGATCAGTAAAGCCATCAATAATTTTTTACAGCAAACGCAGAAAACAGATTTAAAAAAACAATTAACGAATTAATATGTCATCAGATAAACAATTGGTCATAGGACTGTTTGGGTTTGGAGTAGTAGGAGAAGGTTTGTACAAAGTATTGCAACAAACGCCATCATTGAATGCACGCATTAAAAAAGTGTGTATCAAGAATCCGAATAAGAAACGTAATGCTCCCGAAGAATTATTTACAACCGACAGAGATGTATTGCTGAACGATCCTGAAATTAATGTGATTGTAGAGGTGATCAACGAAAGCGAACCGGCATTTTACATCGTCTCAACAGCATTAAAGAGCGGAAAAGAAGTTGTGAGCGCCAGCAAGAAAATGATCGCTGAGCATTTACCTGAACTCCTTCGTTTGCAAACTGAAACAGGTATTTCATTCCTGTACGAAGCATCAGCTTGTGCATCGATTCCTGTGATCCGTAACCTCGAAGAGTATTACGATAATGATCTTCTGCACGGTATACGTGGTATTGTAAACGGCAGCACCAACTACATTCTCACAAAAATGTTTGAAGAGAAACTTGATTTCAAGCAAGCGTTGTTACAGGCACAGCAATTAGGTTTTGCAGAAGCAGATCCTACATTGGATGTAGATGGTTGGGATGCAGTAAACAAATGGGTGATATTGTTATTACATGCATACGGCATCGTATCGCATCCCAATGATATATTGTTTACAGGTATTCAGAACATCCAGGGTTCAGATGCTACCGTTGGCCGTGAGAAAAATTTAGAGATCCGTTTGGTGGGCCAGGCTAAGAAATTACAGAATGGTAAAGTAGCTGCGTTTTTACTACCGCAGTTTGTAAAGCATGATGATCATTTGAGTTTTGTGAAGAACGAATATAACGGAGCTGTGGTTGAAAGTTCTTTTTCTGATAAGCAATTCTTCTATGGTAAAGGTGCCGGTTCATTCCCAACAGCATCGGCTGTGTTGAGTGATATTTCTGCTTTGCGTTACGATTATAAATACGAGTACAAGAAATTGTATTATCATCAACCAAATGAACTTACCAACGATTACTATCTGAAAGTATACCTGAGCTTTGACGATTGGAATTATATTCCAAAAGAAAAGTTTGAGTGGATCGAAGAGTGGCATGCAGAAAGTGATCGTAAGTATTTAGTGGGTGTGTTGCATGCAACGGAGCTGAAAGAAAATAACTGGTGGAGAGAAAACGGAACATCACTTATTCTTTCTCCTGAACCTATCATTGAAGATGTAGAGGTTCGTAAGCTGAAGAAAAAGAGTCTTGAATTAGCAGGTTTAAACTTTAATTGATCATGAGTTTACAACAACAAATAACTGAACTGGAAAGCCTTTTGCAGGATAAAAGTCCTGCAGCGGCTCTTCAGTTGTTAAGCGAACGTTTTAAAGGCAATATCGTTTTTTCAACCAGCTTTGGTTTGGAAGATCAGGCCATCAGCCATTTGATCTTTTCTGAAAAATTGCCGATTGATGTGTTTACACTCGACACCGGTCGTATGTTCACCGAAACATACAGCACCTGGCGTTCAACATTGGAAGCATACAATCAACCTATTCACGCTTATTATCCCAACGCAGAAAAGCTGCAGTCTTTTGTGACGGAGAAAGGTCCGAATTCTTTCTACGAATCAACTGATAACCGGAAAGAATGTTGCGGTATCCGTAAAGTGGAGCCATTAAAACGTGCATTGAAAGGCAAGCAGGTTTGGATCACAGGTTTAAGGGCTGAACAAAGTCCTGATCGTCAGTCCACTTCTCAGCTAGAGTGGGATGAAGGTAACCAGATCATCAAATTTCACCCCATCCTGCATTGGACATGGGAAGAGCTGAACCAGTTCATTCGTGAAAATCATGTTCCATACAATTCTTTACACGATAAAGGTTTTGTAAGCATTGGTTGCGCTCCCTGTACAAGAGCCATCCGCCCCGGCGAAGATTTTCGAGCCGGCCGTTGGTGGTGGGAGGATAAAAGCAACAAGGAATGTGGGTTACATGTGCATACAGATGTAAGCCAAACGTCAAATTCCTGAATTACGCAAACGTTTACACAAGAATAAACAAATGTTAGGCACTTTGAGCCTTATATTTGCAGTCATACAACCCTACTCAGTAAGTAGGATAATAAGCAGATCATGAGTCAATATCATTTAAATTATTTAGAGCAGTTGGAAGCGGAGAGTATTCAGATCTTCCGTGAGGTTGCGGCGCAGTTTGAAAAACCGGCCCTTTTATTCAGTGGTGGAAAGGATTCTATCGTGATGGTTCATTTGGCAAAGAAGGCATTTGCCCCCGGCAAAATTCCTTTTCCTTTGGTACATGTTGATACCGGACATAATTTCCCCGAAGCATTGGAATTCCGTGATTGGTTAGCAAACCAGGTAGGTGCTACACTCGTTGTGCGTAAGGTAGAAGATACCATCAAGCAGCGCAGCTTAACCGAGCCAAAAGGAAAGTTTCCAAGCCGTAACTGGTTACAGACATATACATTGCTCGATACCATTGAAGAATTTGCATTTGATGCATGTATTGGTGGTGCCCGCAGAGATGAAGAAAAGGCCCGTGCAAAAGAACGCATCTTTTCTGTGCGTGATGAATTTGGACAATGGAACCCTAAACTGCAACGTCCTGAATTGTGGAATATCTACAACGGCCGTATTCATAAAGGTGAAAACGTTCGTGTGTTCCCGATCAGTAACTGGACTGAATTAGATATCTGGAATTATATCCGCAGTGAAAAAATTGATCTGCCTTCTATTTATTTCGCACACGATCGTGAAGTGATTTTACATGAAGGTCAGTTGGTAGCAATGAGTGAGCATGTGCAGCCATCAGAAGAAGATCAAATCATCACAAAGCGTGTTCGTTACCGCACTGTTGGTGATATGACCTGTACTGCAGCTGTTGAATCAAATGCTTCAAACTTAGATGAAGTAATTGAAGAGATCATTGCAACACGCATCAGCGAACGTGGTGAAACACGTATTGATGACAAGGTAACAGAAGCTGCAATGGAAGACAGAAAGAAGAATGGGTATTTCTAAAGAAGTAAGTGGTGACTAGAGAGTGGCCAGTATTCATTCACAATTATTGATTTTTAATTTTTTAAGATAACATGGACTTATTACGTTTTATAACCGCAGGTAGTGTAGATGATGGCAAAAGCACATTGATCGGTCGTTTGTTGTACGATAGCAAGAATATCCTTATCGATCAATTGGAAGCATTGGAAAAATCAACTAAGAACCGGACTGATGGTTCTGTTGATCTTGCGTTGTTAACCGATGGCTTACGTGCAGAAAGAGAACAAGGAATTACCATTGATGTGGCGTATCGTTATTTCACTACACCAAAGCGTAAGTTTATTATTGCTGATGCTCCCGGTCATGTGCAGTACACAAGGAACATGATCACCGGTGCAAGTAATGCCAACCTCATTATTATTTTGGTTGATGCAAGACAAGGTGTGGTTGAGCAAACTCGTCGTCATTCGATCATTGCTTCTCTACTGAAGATCAAGCACGTGGTAGTAGCCATCAACAAAATGGATTTGGTTGAATACTCGCAGGATGTGTACAACAATATTGTAATTGATTATGCTGATGTAGCAAATCAATTAGGATTGAAAGATGTGACTTATATTCCGATCAGCGCATTGAATGGCGATAACATCGTTGATAAATCTGAAACAATTACCTGGTACGATGGCAAACCATTGCTTGAGTTCCTTGAAGCTGTTGAAATTGACAACGATATTAATTTAACTGATCCACGTTTCCAGGTACAGTTGGTGATCCGTCCGCAAACAGAAGATCTGCACGATTACCGTGGCTATGCCGGACAGGTAAGCAGTGGTATTTACAAAGTAGGCGATAAGGTAACAGTATTGCCTGCAGGCATTGAAACAACTATAAGCACTTTGGAAGTTGGTGGCAAATCGGTTAATGAAGTATTTGCACCGCAGAGTGTAACTATTCAGTTGGCCGATGATATTGATATAAGTCGTGGCGATTCAATTGTAAAATCAGATAATCAACCACAGGTGAGCAATGAGCTTGATGTGATCCTTTGCTGGATGGATGATAAGCCATTGATTCCCGGTAACAAATATTACCTGCAGCATGGCAGCCGTCTCGTACGTTCTGTGGTAAAGCAGGTAGAATATAAATTGGATGTAAACAGTTTACAGCAACAACCCATTGAAGGAAATGTAAAATTGAACGAAGTGGTAAAAGCTGTGATCAAAACGGCTTCACCGATTGTGTTTGATTCTTACGGTAAGCTTAGTGAAAACGGAAACGCTGTCCTGATTGATGAAACAAGTAACAGCACTGTTGCTGCAGTTTTAATACAATAAAAACCGAAAGGTTTTTTTTATGATCAAAAACCCTACTCACAGAGTAGAATAGTAAAGAGAAGAAAAGACATGTCAAACCAACCTCATACAACAAGCGGCAAAGTGATTCTTGCAGGAGCGGGACCCGGCGATGCCGACCTTATTACTGTAAAACTGCAACAGCGTTTGGCAGAAGCAGATGTAATTATTGTTGATCGACTGGTAAACCCGAAGATCACTGATTTATATGCACGCCCTGATGCGTTGGTATTGATGACAGGTAAACAAGGTTATCACGATGGATCCGTTGCACAGGAAGATATCAATAAGCTCTTGGTTGGTCATGCAAAGAATGGTAAAACTGTTTTACGTTTAAAAGGTGGTGATGTTGCTTTCTTCAGCAATGTCCTCGATGAATTACAAAGTTTGCAGGAAGAAAATATTCCATTTGAAATTATTCCGGGTATTACTGCTGCATCAGGCGCATCGGCTTATGCAGGTATTCCATTAACAGCAAGAGGTTATGCCAAGGCTGTTCAGTTCATTACATTTAACCCATGCAGTTTTTACAGCCGTGAGCAATGGAAAGCGTGGGCAACATCAACCGATACGTTGGTGTTTTATATGGCTGCACGCAATCTTGATGGTTTAACAGAGTTGCTGTTGCGTCATTCTAAAAAACCAAACACGCCGCTTGCAGTGATTGAGCAGGCCACAACAAAATTTCAACAGGTCCATATAACAACAGTTAGCGATTGCGCCATCGATTTTGCAACGAAGAAATTCAGTTCACCTTCATTGGTCATCATTGGTGATGTGGTGAAACTGCATGAGCAATTCAGCTGGTACAAAGCCAGTAAAGCAGGTTCTGTTTTTCATGAATTAGTGACTGTTAAATAAAGCATTTTATGATTGGCGATTTACGATTAAAAAAATTACATGAGTTTTTCGAAGGCTATTCCAAAGAAGAATTGATTTGGGTGAATGGTTATTTGTCAGGGCTTGTAAGCAATGGCAAAGCGAATGGTACTGCTGATGCAAATGGACAGGATCATAAAGCCGTGTCAACAAAAAAAATCACACTTGCTTTTGGTACTGAAACAGGCAACTCAAAAAAGCTCGCAACACAATTAGCTGCTGCCGGTAAGAAACACGGTATGAATGTAAAGCTTACTGATCTGAGTCAATACCGTATTACTGATCTTCAAAAGGAGGAATTCTTTTTTGTGGTGATCAGCACTCAGGGAGAAGGTGAACCACCAATTCCTGCAAAGAAATTTTACGATTATATTCATGAGAATGAATTGTCACTTCCCAATTTAAAATTCAGTGTGTTGGCGTTGGGCGATACTTCTTACCCGATGTTTTGCAAAACAGGTGAAGATGTAGATGCACGTTTCAAAGCCTTTGGTGCAAAAGAAGTAGTGCCTATTCAAAAATGTGATGTAGATTATGAAGAAGATGCGCAGGCATGGTTTACTAAAGTATTGCAGGTTGTAGAAAATCAAACTGCAGTTGCTCCGGCTGCTGCTGAACCTGCACCTGTTGCCAAAAAGCCAACGGGTAAAAAGCATTACCACGGTACGATTTTGACCAATATCAACTTAAACGATCGTGGATCGAAGAAAGCAACTTATCATATTGAAATAGGAACGGATGAGCCGATTGCCTATGAACCCGGCGATACAATTGGTATTGTTCCTAACAACAGAGCCGATGTAGTGGATCGTATTTTATCACTCACAGGAATAGCTGCTGATAAAGTAATTGTAACGGCTAAAGCAGAAGGCACAGTGAAAGAACTGTTGTCGCATAATCTGAACATCTGCTACCTGTTAACTTCAACCATAAAAAAATACGCAATACTTACACAACAGGAAATTCCTGATACAAGGATGGATCTTGTTGATCTCTTGCGTATCTATCCCGTAAAAGATGCTGATCAGTTTGAAGATGTGATTAAGATATTAATGCCGATTGCACCTCGTTTGTACTCGGTATCATCCTCACCTGCAGCGCATGGCGAAAATGAAATTCATATCACGGTAGCGAAGAATGCATTTTTATCGCAGGATGAACAGCGTTATGGTTTGTGCAGTGAGTTCCTTGGTGATTTGCCGGTAGGTTCATCAATTACCTTCTATGTGCACAAGGATAAAAATTTCAAATTACCTGCTGCTGATAAAGATGTGATCATGATCGGTCCCGGTACTGGTGTTGCTCCGTTCCGTTCATTTCTTGCCGAAAGAGATGCAACAGGTGCAAATGGTCGTAACTGGTTCTTCTTTGGTGAACAACATTTCACAACAGATTTTCTCTATCAAGCAGAAATACAGAATTACGTAGAGACAGGTGTGTTAACGAATATTGATCTTGCTTTCTCCAGAGATCAGCAGGAGAAAATATATGTGCAACATCGCATCAAAGAAAAAGCAGGTGAGTTTTTTCAATGGATCGATGGCGGTGCTTCTGTTTACATCAGCGGAACAAAAGATCCAATGAGTAAAGATGTGGAGCATACATTATTGCAGATCATTGAAGAGCACGGAAAGAAAACAAGTGAAGAAGCACATCAATATCTGGAGCAGCTGAAGAAAGAAGGCAGGTATGAAAAGGATGTTTATTGATAAATAATCGAACTAAGTTATATACTGAAATGGCGGAGCAAGTAAAAAATAAAGAGAAGGTGGCCTTATCACCAGTTGAGCGGATCAAAACTGCAAGTGAAGGTTTAAGAGGAACGTTGAAGGAAAGTTTAACGAACCAACTCACAGGTGCATTGTATGAAGATGATCAATCGTTGATCAAGTTTCATGGTATGTACCAGCAAGATGACCGTGACAGGAGAGAAGAGCGTACAGCCAAAAAATTAGAATGGCTGTTTTCTTATATGATCCGTTTGCGTTTACCTGGTGGTTTTTTATCACCTAAACAATGGGTGGCTCTGCACGAAGTGGCTGGCGAACATTCTACCGGTACCATCAAGATCACTACAAGACAAACAGTGCAGTTGCATGGTATATTGAAATCACACATCAAACCAACGATCTCTGATTTTAATTTAGCTAAGCTTGATTCTATTGCAGCTTGTGGTGATGTGAATCGTAATGTTACCTGCAGTGCACATCCGAACGAATCAGAAATTCATGAGCAAGTATTTGCATTTGCTGATAAGATCAGTGTAATGGCGTTGCCAAAAACAAGATCGTATTACGAAATATGGCTTGACGAAGAAAAACTGGCAGAGAAAACAGAAGATGATCCATTATACCAGGATCGCTACCTGCCACGTAAATTTAAGATTGGTATTGCTATTCCTCCTAACAACGATGTGGATGTGTTGACGAATGATGTAGGATTGATCGCTGTGATTGAAAATAATAAACTCATTGGTTTCAATATTGCTGCGGGTGGTGGTTTAAGTTCAACACACGGTAACCCGAATACCTATGCACGTTTGGCAACTGTATTGGGTTTTGTTACTGTTGAGCAAACATTGAAAGCGGTATATGAAGTGATCACTATTCAACGTGACTATGGAAATAGAAGTGATCGTAAACTGGCCCGTTTGAAATATACAATCGATCGTTTAACCGTTGAAGGTTTAAAAGAAGAACTGGAAAAGCGTTGTGGTTTTGAGCTTGGTGAAATAAAACCTTACAACTTTACTTCACGTAAAGATCATTATGGCTGGAAAAAGAATCATCAGGGAAAATGGTATTTCACACTTTTTGTAGAAAATGGCCGTGTGTTAGATGATGAACAGGTAGCAATGAAAACAGCATTGCTGGAAATTGCAAAAACAGGAAAAGCAAATTTCCGGTTTACCGGCAACCAGAATGTGATCGTTGCAGATGTGCTGGAAGCAGATAAACCTGCAATCGAAAAATTATTGAAAGAATTTAAACTGGATGAACATACTGCAAATGCCGGCGCACTTCGTAAGAATGCAATAGCATGTGTGGCGTTCAATACCTGTCCCTTAGCATTGGCAGAAGCACAACGTTATTTGCCAACGTTGATCGACAAGATCGAACCAATACTCACCAAACATGGTTTGCAGGATGATGAAATTATTCTGCGTATGACCGGTTGTCCAAATGGTTGCGGTCGTTCTCCTGCAGCAGAGATCGGGTTTGTAGGTACGGCGTATGGTCAATACAACTTACATATTGGTGGTGACAGGGAAGGAGAGCGTTTGAATACAAAATATAAAGACAGCTTAAACGAAGAAGAAATTCTAACAACACTCGATGAGTTATTTGGAGTTTATTCCAAAGAACGTAACAGTGGCGAAACGTTTGGCGATTTTTCACAGCGTAAATGGATATTGAATTAATCGCTTGAACAAATTGCTTACGATAGGATTAGTTGCACTTTCAGCAAGGGCTTATACACAAACGCCGCCTGCTGAATTGTGGATTGGTGCAAATGTTACCGTTGCATTTCAAAATAATTGGCAATGGCATAATGATGCTGGCTACAGAACCAACGGTGTAAATCTTGTGCCGCATCAATATCTTTATCGCACAGGTATCCGTAAGATATTTTCAACGAAATGGAACGCAGCTGCCGGTGCTGCATTTTTTTCAACCAGGATATCGTACAACAAAGACGATCATGAATTCGGAAATGAATACCGGGCCTGGCAGGAAGTAAATCACCAGCATGAATGGAAAAATGGTTTCAGCTTACAGAACCGGTTCAGGACTGAAGAGCGTTTTTTTGAAGAGGTGAGTATCAGGGATGCTTACAAAGCATTACGGTTACGTTACCGTGTTGGTCTTACAAAACGGTTTGCAGAAAAATGGACAGTTCAGGTGGCAGATGAGTATATGCGCCAGTTGCAGCAGAAGCAATTTTTATATAATCAAAACAGAACCTTGGTTTCGTTGGGGCATGATTTGAAAAAACACGTACAATTGCAGGCCGTTTATATCTGGCAGCAACGTTCAACGGGATCACAACATATTTTGGCACTCTTATTTCAAAAAACAATAACAGCAGATGGAAACAAGAACTGAGGCAGATAAAAAAAACAGGCTTTATCCTGTTTTCCTGAAGCTGGAGGAATTACGCATCCTGCTGGTTGGTGCAAGGAATGTTGGTTTAGAGAAACTACATTCGTTGCTTGCAAACTCACCGGAAGCAAGTATTACAATCGTTGCTCCCGTTGTGAAAGATGAAGTAAGGAAATTAGTATTTAAACATCCTGCATCTGTTATCGTTCAACGTGAATTTGAAGCGGCTGATCTTGAAAATAAAGACATTGTTATTCTTGCTACTGATAACCGGAAACTGCATGAGGAAATAAGATTACTGGCAAAAGAGAAGGGTTTGTTGGTGAACGTAGCAGACACACCTGACCTCTGCGATTTTTATTTGGGCAGTATCGTACAAAAAGGAAACCTGAAAGTAGCCATTTCAACAAATGGGAAATCACCCACCGTTGCGAAACGTATCAAGGAAGTATTGAATGATGCATTGCCGGGTGAACTGGATGAAGTGATCGAGAACCTCCACCATGTAAGAAACAAGTTGAATGGAAATTTTGAGTACAAGGTTAAGAAGCTTAATTCAATCACAAAGGTATTAGTTGAAAAAGATCGTGTGGGTACAGAACGGCAATGGAAAAAGATCGCTACGTATTCACTGATCGCTTTTGCCTTTATGTTGATCGGTCATTTTATTTTCTCCTACATTCCATTCGGACAAATAGCAACAGATACAGTTGCCTGGTATAAAACGCTTGATAAAAATTTCCATTGGCTGGTATTAGCTGGTTTTCTTGCACAGTTGGTTGATGGTGCATTAGGTATGGGTTATGGTGTTACGAGTGCAACGGTATTATTATCTGCAGGTGTTAGTCCGGCAACGATCAGTGGTGCTGTGCACACAGCAGAAGTATTTTCAAGTGCAGCATCGGGTTACAGTCACTACAAATTTGGAAACGTCAATAAAAAATTATTTAAAGCCCTGGTAATACCGGGAGTTATTGGTGCTATACTCGGCGCTATTTTGCTTACATGGTTAGGAAACGCAGATGCTGTTTGGTTACGGGCAGTACTTGCCTGTTATACCATGTTCCTTGGTATCAAGTTTTTGATCAATGCATTTCGTGAACAACGTCAGCAAAAGAAATTCAAACATTACAGTGCTCTCGCAGGTGCCGGTGGTTTCCTCGATTCATTCGGCGGCGGCGGTTGGGGTCCTTTGGTTACTACTACACTCATCAATAAAGGACGAAGCCCCAAGTATGTGATTGGTTCTGTAAGTTTAACGGAGTTCTTTGTAACACTTGCAAGTGCCTTTACTTTTTTTACATTATTGGGCGTAAGCCATTGGCAGGTAATTGCAGCATTATTGATAGGCGGTTTTGTTGCTGCTCCCATTGCAGCAAAGCTTACCGGTAAAATGCCAAAGAAAACCGCTTATATCCTTTTAGGTATTCTTGTAATTATCTGGAGTCTACGGATCTTGCTAAAAGCCTTCTAGGCTTTTTTTTAAAATATAAGTCTATCTTTTTGGTAGATTAATAATACCCTACTAAATTTGTAGGATAAATGAAAAAAATCAATCATCTCAACATTCACCTGATCATGCGATTTGCATCGGCTACACGATGTTGTATGTGTAACTGTTGATCATTTGCTCCTCCATATAACTATCATTCTTTTCGCTCTTAATAGCGATCTATCTATTTATTTCTAAAAACTAATCATGATGGGAAGGCGTTTTCTTTTTGTTTTATTCCTGAGTGTACTTACACAGTTTTCGTTTGCACAGAGTGCATTAAAAGGAATTATTAAAGATGGTAAGGGACAGCCGGTTGAGGCTGCCAGTATCAAGGTAAAAGGAACAGCTATTAATGCTGTTGCTGATGGTAAAGGACAGTTTAGTATTCCTGCTCCAAAGGAATTACCTTTTACATTGCTTATTTCTTCGGCTGGATATTACCCAAGCGAAGTTGAGATCACTGAGTTAAAAGAGGCTGAATTAAATATTGTTTTAATTGACAATAATCAATTGTCGGAAGTAGTGATTACTTCACGTCGTCGTATTGAAACGGCACAGAATGTTCCTATTGCTATTTCTGTAGTTGGTGGTGCACAAATTGAAAATGCGGGTGTGTTTAACGTAAACCGTTTGAAAGAGTTAATACCAAGTGTACAACTTTATACATCAAATCCACGTAACACCGGTATCAATATCCGTGGTCTTGGTTCACCATTCGGACTTACAAATGATGGTCTTGATCCGGGTGTAGGTTTTTATGTTGATGGTGTATATTTTGCACGCCCTGCAGCAGCAACACTTGATTTTATTGATATTGAACAGATCGAAGTATTGCGTGGTCCGCAGGGAACACTGTTTGGTAAGAACACCACTTCAGGTGCATTCAACATCACAACACGTAAACCAAGTTTTAACCCGGGTGCAAATTTTGAAGTGAGTTATGGTAACTATGGATACATACAAGCCAAAAGCTCAATAACAGGAGCATTAACAAAGAAAATAGCCGGACGTCTGTCTTTCTCAGGTACACAACGCAATGGTTTAATTGAAAACGTTAAAACAGGAAAGTATACGAATGATATCAATAACCTTGGCCTACGTGGCCAGTTATTATTCAAGCCTTCAGTGAATACTTCTATCACAGTTGCAGGTGATCTATCACGTCAACGTCCTGATGGTTATGCGCAAGTAGTGGCAGGAGTTGTGCAAACAAAACGTGCAGCATACCGTCAGTTCAATGCAATCATTGCTGATCTTAATTATTCACTGCCAAGCCAAAATGCTTTCGATCGTAAAATTGATCATGATGTTCCCTGGAATTCTGGTAATGATCTAGGTGGGGCATCATTGAATATTGAACAAAAATTAGGACTTGGTACACTCACTGCAACTACAGCATGGCGTTATTGGAATTGGGATCCATCCAATGACAGAGACTTTACAGGTTTACAGGCATTGGCTAAATCTCAAAATCCGGCTAAGCATCAAAACTGGTCACAAGAAATTCGTTATGCAGGTCAGTTGTCTTCACGCTTAAGTGGTGTTATTGGTTTGTTTTATATTGACCAGGAAGTGAAAATCAATGGTACAGAAGAATCTGGTTCTGCTCAGTGGCGTTTTTCACAAAGCTCCACCAGTAATCTTTGGCAAACACCCGGTCTTTTTGAAGGCTTTGGAATTTATACAAAAGCTTCAATCAAATCGCAGAGTGCGGCTGTATTCACAAACATTGATTGGGAAGTTGCAGAGGGTTTTCACATCTTACCAGGGTTGCGTTACAACTATGATAAGAAAGATGTTGTTTACAATCGCTTGGCAGCAGGTGGTTTAGATACTGCAACATATAATGGTACAACCGCTCAAAAAATAACCTTACAAGGATTTAAGAACGGAGTTTATACCAGCCAGTCCTATGTTGCAAATGCTGATGAGAATAATCTTACTTATCAACTTACACTATCGTACCGAGCAAATAAGCATATCAATGCGTTTGCAACTTATTCTACCAGCTTTAAACCTGTTGGTGTTAACGTTGCAGGTTTGCCAACTGTAAACGGTCAGGCAGCAACTGATCTTGCAGTAATAAAACCAGAGGATGTAAGACATTATGAAGTGGGAGTTAAGACAAATCCAACCGACAATTTTATTTTTAATGTGATATACCATAACACGAATATTAAAAACTATCAAACGAATGTTCAATCAGCAGAGTTAGGTGTTAACCGTGGTTACATTGCAAATGCTGAAGAAGTAAATGTAAACGGCGTTGAAGTTGATGTAAACTATAAAGTAAATAGTCACTTCCTGTTCTATGGAGCGTTGGCTTATACTGATGCGAAGTATGTGAAGTTTACAAATGCACCGCTTCCGCTTGAGGAAACAGGCTTAACAGAAAATGGCGTGCAGAAAGCATTTAAAGATATTTCTGGCGGTCGGCTTCCCGGTATTTCGAAATGGTCAGGATCATTGGGTGGTGAGTTTACTACACCCGCTGCATTCTTAAGTAAACCCGCAAAATTCTTTATTGCGTTGGAAAGTTTTTATCGGTCATCGTTTTCTTCAAGCCCATCTCCATCAGCGAATCTGAATATTGATGCTTATACGCTGGTGAATGGAAGACTAGGCTTTCGTGCAGCAAATACCGGGTTCTCTGCTTTTGTCTGGGGTAGAAATATTTTCAATAAAAATTATTACGAACAACTCTTACCTGCAGGTGGTAATGCAGGACATTATGGAGCTGTTCTGGGAGATCAGGCTACGTACGGTGTAACATTGCGTTACTCACTTTAATAAAGTATGATAACAGATTTTGAATTTAGTTTTCCCTATAGCAAGCAATCGTAAAGAAAGCGAGGCATCCCGATTCTTCGGGATGCATTTTTAAAAAGCTGTATGGCCGAGTGGTGAGGTGAAAGTCTGCAAAACTTTTTACGTCGGTTCGAATCCGACTGCAGCGTCTATATAAAGTATTGTAATATGAAATATGTTTTTTTAACAAGCAGTTTAGTGTTATTACTTTTATCATCAACCAATGCCCAAACAAAAACCACAGTTGATGTGCGACAGTTATGGACAGGTTATTTTAATCAAACCCGTTTAACTGATAAATGGGGTTTTTGGACAGATGTACACTTGCGGACAAAGGATAATTATTTCAATAATCTTTCGCAAGGCATTATACGTTTAGGGCTAACCTATTATCTGAGTGATGATGCAAAGCTTACTGCCGGGTATGCATATGTGAATCATTTCCCTTCCGATAATCATAAAAACATTTCACAGCCTGAACATCGTCCATGGCAACAAATTCAATGGCATACAAAATATCCCAGGCTGAAGCTGATGCAGTGGTTCCGGTTAGAAGAACGTTACCGCAGGAAAATTAAAAATGATGATGAATTAGCTGATGGATACAATTTTAACTTCAGGCTTCGATATAATATTCTGTCGCAGTTTCCACTGAGCAAGAAACGCTTTCAGCCAAATACGTTTTCATTTGTGTTAAGCAATGAAGTATTTGTAAATTTTGGAAAACAGATCGTTTATAATGTGTACGATCAAAACAGGTTCTTCGCAGGGTTTCATTACCATGTAAACAAACACGATAATCTGCAATTCGGCTATATGAACATTTACCAACAGTTGGCTGCGGGTAATCAATACCGAAGTACACATGCGGCCCGGGTCTTCTATTTCCATAATCTTGATTTAAGAAAAAAAGCGAAACATGAATAAAATTTATCTTAGCGATTCAGGCCCCAAAGTATCACCTGCCATCTATGGCTTTTACAGGTGGAGAGAAGAAGAAGTTACTATAGCTAATGTTGAACGAATTGTGAACCTTAGTTTGGAGTTAGGGATTAATACATTTGATCATGCAGATGTTTATGGAGGATACCAGGCTGAAAAAATATTTGGAAAGGTAATTAAAGATTCGTCTGTTAAACGGGAAGATATTGTGATCTTCAGTAAATGCGGTTATAATGTACCACATCCGTCAAAGCCGCAGATCAGGGTAGCACATCACAATACTTCCAGCAAGCATATTGTTGAAAGTATTGATCAGTCATTGAAAAACCTGCAGACAGATTACATTGATGTATTTCTGTTAAATGGTCTTGATCCTTTATCTGATCTTGAAGAAACTGCACTTACACTTCGTCGCCTGAAAGATGCAGGTAAAATAAAAAATATTGGTGTAGTGAATTTTTCTGTATTTCAGCATCAGTTACTCAGTTCCTATCTGCATGTGCCGATTGTAACCAATCATATTGAATTGAACCTGTTGAACACAACAGCGTTTGATAATGGACAGATCGATTACATTAAGCAGAAGTATATCCGGCCTTTGGCAACAGCTCCCTTGGCAGAGGGCAGAATTGCAGAAAGCGCAGAACGAACACCTTTGCGTGTAAGAGGAAAACTGGAGGAACTTTCAAAAAAGTACAATGTACATTTTGAATCAATAGCTATTGCATGGCTAACAAAGTTGGGTGCATTGCCATTGATCGGCTCAAGCAATGAACAGCGCATACGCAATATTGCTAAAGCATTTGAAATTGATCTTGATCACCAGGATTGGTATGAATTGTATCAGGCATCGAAAGAATAAACTTTGGCTTATGCGAATGCGAAAATTGGTATTAACCATGTTTACAGTTTTGATTATGATTTTTTCTTCAGCCGAGATCGTTAATTTTTTACCAGCCACAGTAAAAGGAAGAGTGGTTGATAATCGCTCTGGAAAACCTGTGCAGGCTGCTCATATCTTTATTACAAAAGGTGAAGAAGAAATATTCAGCAACAGTAAAGGGGAGTTTGTATTGAAAACATGGCATCAGTTGCCGGTAATAATTACTGTTGAGCATAAAGATTATAAACAACAGACCATTCGCATCACAAGCGAAACAGATCAGCTGACTATTTCGCTTGTACCAATTCATTAAACAATTCTTCATGCAGTTAAATTACCTGGCATTTGCAGTCCCCTTATTCACCGGCTTAATGTTGTTGGAATATTATGCGGGTGTGAAACAAAAGAAACAACACTATTTTTCTTTCGATGAGGCAGTTGCTAACGTTAATGTGGGAATTGGTGAACGTCTTACTGATCTTTTTACAACAGGGTTGTTTTATTATTTTTTTGCATGGATCTATCAAAACTTTGCTTTGTTTGATGTAAAGCCGAATGCTATTACATGGGTGCTGCTTTTTCTGCTCACAGATTTTATGTGGTACTGGTATCATCGTTTTGGTCACGAGGTGAATTTGTTCTGGAGTGTGCATGTAGTACATCATCAAAGTGATGATTTTAATTATACGGTATCGGCCCGCATAACAGTATTTCAATCAGCAGCACGTTGTTTGTTTTGGGCTGTATTGCCTTTGTTTGGTTTTCCTCCTGAGATGATCACCACGTTGCTGTTGATCCACGGTGCGTATCCTTTCTTCACACATACACAGTTGATCGGTAAACTGGGTTGGGTTGAATATTTATTTGTTACGCCTTCACATCATCGTGTGCATCATAGCTCGAATCCGCAATACCTCGATAAGAATTATGGCGATGTGCTTATTGTCTGGGATAAACTCTTCGGCACATTTGCAAAAGAAGTGGAACAACCGGTTTACGGTTTAACCAAACCATTGAATAGTCATAGCTTTTTATGGCAGCATTTTCACTTCATTATGGAAATATTCGTTTCGTTTAAACGTGCCACAACAATCAAAGGAAAATGGAAAAGCATTTTTGGCAAACCGGATGATATTGATCCGAGGATACGTTCCGGTCTTGAACGAAAGTTTTCACGAAAGGAATATGATCTCACACAAACCAATGCGCTACGTAATTATATCAAGCTGCAAACCGTAGTATCGTTACTGTTACTTTTCCTGGTGATTTTATTTGAACATTATCTTAATACAGCTCAATTGATCACAAGTGCACTTTTCATCATCCTCAGTGTGGTTACAACAGGTGCCATGCTGGAGCAACGTCGATGGATCGTATATCTTGAGTTTTTCAGGTTGGGTCTCATGGGTATTTTTATTTATCTCTGTTATCCTTCTTACAGCATCAGTCTGTTTATTCTGCTTGTATTGGGAGGGCTGTTGTTGTTTTGCCGCACACTCAGTGAGCGATACAACGGCTACCTATATACTTCCATTCGTTCGTAAGAAAATGGTAAAACCATTGCGCAGAATGTCATCTTTCTGATGTCTCAAAAACGGTTTCCCCGTAACTTCGCAGCTCATTCAGAAGAACAATAAAGATATGAGTAAGTATCATCCACAAACGGACGCCATCCGGTTACAAATGAATCGTACCAACGAGAAAGAACATAGTACTCCTTTGTTTTTAACCAGCAGTTTTGTGTACGATAGTGCAGAAGATATGGCAGCTGCTTTTTCGGATGACAGTCTTGATGTAAATATCTATTCCCGTTTTTCAAATCCAACCGTTGATGAGTTTATTGATAAGATAGCAGCCCTTGAAGGTGCAGAAGCTGGTATTGGTACCGGCACGGGTATGGCTGCAGTGTTTTCAACTTTCATGACCTTTCTCAGCAAAGGCGATCATATCATTTCTGCATCAGCAGTATTTGGTTCAACACATACCATTCTTACAAAGTATTTACCGAAGTGGGGTTTTGAATCGAGCTACTTTGATATGAATGCACCGGAATCAATTGAAGCGTTGATCAAACCCAACACCAAGTTGTTGTATGTTGAAACGCCATCAAATCCCGGACTTGATATTATCGATCTTGAATATGTAGCAACAATTTGTAAGAAGCATAATATTCTGTTTGTAGTTGATAACTGTTTTGCAACACCTGCTGTTCAACAACCAATAAAATTCGGTGCTGATCTTGTGTTACATTCAGCAACAAAATTTATTGACGGGCAAGGAAGAGTATTAGGTGGAGTAGTGGTAGGCAGAAAGGAACTGGTGCATGAAATGTATTTGTTTGTGCGTAACACCGGTCCATCTCTCAGTCCGTTTAACGCATGGGTTTTGACGAAGAGTTTAGAAACATTATTCATTCGAATGGATAAACATGCTGATAATGCGTTGAAGCTTGCACAACGATTGGAAGGAAACGCAAAACTCAACTCGGTAAAATATCCGTTTCTCACATCGCATCCGCAATACGAAATTGCAAAAAAGCAAATGAGTAACGGCGGTGGTATTGTTACGTTTGAATTAAAAGGAGGCATTGAAAGCGGTCGCAAGTTTTTAAATGCATTAGAAATGTTATCGATGACCAATAATCTGGGCGACAGCAGAAGCATCGCTTCTCATCCTGCCTCAACAACGCATTCCAAATTATCTGTTGATGAAAAGAAAGCAGTAGGTATAACGGATGGCTTGGTGCGTATCTCTGTTGGACTGGAACATATTGATGATATTATTGCAGATATTGAACAGGCATTGGAAAAATGCTGATTCAATAAACCTGATAGTAAAGGAAAGGAGCCACGCTTTGCGTGGCTCCTTTATTTGTGGATACAACAGTCTTAAAATAAAAAGCCCCGCCACAGGGACGGGACATTATTACCTGATAAAACCAAAACACTCTTTAGCGTGTGGGCATAGTTTCGTTTGTGCCTTTTACCTTTTTCAGGAGTAAAATATAACCGCAACATTCTTTATTCTTTTTGTTCACCTGCACGGGTTTGATCATGTGCCACTCACTGATCTTTGGCATATAACCGTAGCTGATAATATTGCCATCCAATTCAGGTTTTAATTTTTTGTAATACACCTGCTTCTCATCATAATCGTACATGCGTACTTCCTGGATCTTGCTGCTTGGGTCGCCAATAAAAACAATATGATACCAAGCTCCTTGTGTCATGGGGACAACCACCGGCATTTCAAACTCACTTTCCATGGTCATGCTGGCTTCTTTCAATACCATAAACCCACTCTGTTCGAATGATTTCTTTAAACTGTCGACTTGTAAACTGATGGATTGATTTGTGCAACTGCGTTGGCGGATAACATCCTGTGCGGAAGCAAATGTGCACAGTAACGCAAATGTGCAGATGAAAAATAAGTTTTTCATACTAGTACGGATTATTAGGGTTTTAATGCTGTTTTTCAGCAGGATTTGGTACGATTTACAGTACAAGATACTGTATATATTATGATATTGAAGCCTTTTCAATGCTATGTTTTACTACTACGTAGTTCCCCTTATGTTGATTTATGATTTTTACCTGATGAATATACCAAGAATTGTGCCTCGATGAACCTTACGACCCCTTATAGGTATAAAAAGAATTGGCCTGGGCTGTACAGGTGAGAACAAGGTCGTTAATGCACACATGCGCAGGCAGGCTGGCCGCATAAAAAATAACATCGGCCACATCCTTTGCAGAAAGGGGAGTGTAGCCGGCATATACCGATGCTGCCTTGTCTTCATCACCCTTAAAGCGGACCATTGAAAACTCTGTTTCAGCTGCTCCGGGGTGAATGGCCGTTACCTTTATTTTATGTTTTAAGAGGTCAATACGCATGCCTTTGCTGATGCTGTCAACAGCTGCCTTACTTGCACAATACACATTGCCGTTTTCATACGCTTCTTTACCTGCAGTTGATCCAAGATTTATTACATGGCCTCCATTTCGTTTGATCATATACGGTAGTACTGCACGGCTCACATACAACAGCCCTTTCAGGTTTGTATCGATCATGATTTCCCAATCTTCCAGATCAGCTTCATCAAAATGATCACGACCCAATGCAAGGCCTGCATTGTTCACCAATAAATCAATGCCCTGCCATTCCTCAGGTAAACTGTTGATGGCCACAAACACTTCATCTTTCTGCTGCACATCAAATGGCAACAAAAAAATGTTAACACCATACTGTTCTTCTAACTGCGTTTTGATTTCCTGCAAGCGATTGAGCCTGCGACCATTTAAAATAATATTCCAGTTGTTGGCTGCAAATACTTCAGCACAGGCTTTTCCAAAACCTGATGTGGCACCGGTAATAAAAACAAGTTTGCTCATGCCGTGAATGTACAGAGAAACTGAATTGAGCGAACGGGATATGAATGATTTTTTAAAGCTTAATATCTTCGATGGTCCTGTTCTGGCGGCTGCGTTCGGCACCAAAAGCCATGAGATGACTTTCAACCGAAACTTCAATGGAAGAACTGAGTAAGTCTTTGTTTTGTTGATATACAGCCTGCACCCAATCTTTCACCAGGCGATGATCGCCACCGCCATGTGCATCTGTTTTTAAACTCCAGGAAGTTTGTTTGCGGGTTTTAAAATCGGTGAGTACAAAGCTTTCCATGTCACCTATAATATCACCCTTCGACCCCATGATCCTTGTCTTTCTTCCTTCATACGATACATGTGCTTCCATAGAGAAAGCGGCAGTAGTTCCGTTTTCAAACAACATGTTCACCGTGAGATGATCAGGCTGATCATTATCCATCCTGTACACACATCTTCCGTAGTCACTCGTTTTTAATTGCTCTAAAATAAACGGTCCTTGCTCATCTTCATCTTCCGGCAAATCGAACACATAGGTTCGTTTACGATCACGGTAATAGATCTGCAATGCAGAATAAGCACAACTGTCTTCCACTTTACAACCGTCGGTGCAACGTTCTGTGCTGCCTTCCGGTGCATTCGCATTTTTAAACCAGCGAAGATTACCAAAGCAATGCACATCGTGTACGGGACTGTTCACCAACCAACGGATAATATCTGTATCGTGTGATGATTTTGCAAGGATGATGGGAGCCGCCATTTTACTGTTACGCCATTTACCACGCACATACGAATGACTCATGTGCACATGTTCAATGGGCTCCATATGTTGTATGCTGATGATCTCACCGATCAATCCTGCATTGATCACTTCTTTCAATTCACGGAAATAAGGTGAATAGCGTAAAACATGACATACACCTACGATGCGACCGGTTTCTCTTGCCTTTTGCAAGATCAATCTGCATTCTTCTTCTGTTGGAGCAATTGGTTTTTCCAATAAAATATCATAACCTGCTTCCAATGCTGCAAGACATGGTGCTGTGTGCAATTGATCAGGCGTAGCAATAATTACAGCATCCGCCATTTTCTCTTTTACAAATACTTCCTTCCAATCTTTAAAGCAATGATCGGCCGGTATTTTGTGTAATCGTCCGGTTTTTTTTCTGCGTTCGGGGTTGCTGTCGGCTACAGCTACAATTTGTAATTCATCTTCATTTTTGATAGCATAATCGGCATAAATACTTCCCCGATGTCCGGCGCCGATAAGAATAGCCGTAACCGGCTTTTCAATTTTCTTATGCAGCGGATTGAAGAAAATATCATCCTGTAAACCAAATAAACCGGCTACTTCCTTCCAGCCGAGTGTGGCAAGGCTGGTGAACGATTCAATATGACGTAATAATTTTCGTGATGCAATAAATTGACGTAGCGACATAACTTACACAATTCTCCTGTTAAACGAATAATTCCTTGTCAGCCAATTTGCTGATTTGTTATGAGACGAATTGTAACAAAGATCGGTGGCAAGTGAGTTTTATTTATTCTCAACAACTGTTTGCACCGGTATCACAATCCTGTACATTAAAGTTAACGGAAGATTTTTTTTAATCCAGCAGAACAGTGATAATATCCATCACATTTGTTTGTGTGGCACCTGTTTTTAGTAAACCATTTACATTTTCAAAGAAATGATATGCATCGTTTTGCTGAATTGCCTCAAGTAGAAGGTTTTTATTCTCGTTGATTGCTTTTGCACTTGCAGCATCTGCAAAAGCACCCGCTGCATCGGTTGGGCCATCGGTACCATCGGTGCCTGCAGCAAGCAATGTGATCTTGTCATCAGGCAACAGATGTTTCAATGCACATAAGGCAAGATGTTGATTACGGCCCCCCTTGCCATTACCGGTAACCGTTACGGTTGTTTCACCACCAAACAATAAACAGGCAGGTTTTAGCCCCCTGTATTGCTTCGCCTGTTGTACAATTGCTTCAGCCGTTGCAGCAGCGTCACCAGTGAGTAGTTCCTGTTGCAACAGTACAGTATAACCAAGCTCTTCGGCTTTAGCAGCAGCTGCGGTTAATGCAACGTTGTTGCTGCCGATGATCTGGTTCTGCACCTGTTGCAATAACGGATCATTTGGTTTTATTGTTTCAGCAACAATTCCCTTCAATCCGTTTTGCAAATGGTTGATCACGGTGGCGGGTAAGCGCTGTTGCAGTTGATATTGTTCAACAACGGTCCATGCATCTGCAAAGGTTGAAGGATCGGCTGTGGTGGGTCCGCTGGCAATCGCTTCGGCTTTATCGCCTGGTACATCTGATATCATGAGTGTAAACCATGTTGCCTTTGGCGCATAACGCAACAGTTGACCGCCCTTGATGGAAGAAAGATGGCGGCGAATACAATTCATTTCATCAATGGCGGCACCACTTTTTAACAACAGCTGAAATGTTTCCTGTAGTTCCTGTAATGTACAACCGTGCGGCACATCGGCCCAGAGCGACGATGCACCGCCGCTGATCAAACAGAGAACAATGTCGCCGGGTTTTGTTTGTTGCAGCAGTTGAATGGTTTGTTGAATGGCTTCCAGACTTTTTTCATCGGGAACTGGGTGTGCTGCTTCCATGCAGTGAATCGTTTGCAATGGCAATGCATGCTCGTATTTTGTACTGATGATCCCTGCTTTGATGTAACTGCCAAGAATTGTTTCTGTTGTTTGTGCCATGGCTGCTGCAGCTTTGCCTGCACCGATCACCACAACAGATTTTATGGGAATATTGAATTGTTGCGTGCCGATGCATATACCTGTAGCCGTTACTGCCAGGTGCTGCCGCAGCAATAAAGCAGGTTGTACAGCAGCGACTGCAGCTTCGTATATTTTTTTTGCATTGTTCCGTTGTTGCATGGTTGTACGACGATAAGATTGAAACGATCGTTGGCTGCAATGATCAATTAGTTTGCATGAACCGTTTTGTTCAGATGTACTTCTGTTCTAAAGATACAGCTTCTCAGGAACGGCTTTTTGAGAGAACCTTGTATTCGAGTAGAATCAAAAACAGTATCACTACTATCTCAGCAATAAAATAAAATAAGCCCAAGCGGGTGATGCTGCTGTAGAAATTATAAACAAGCCCGGTTGTTACCACAGCATAAAAGGCATTTGCGATCATGATGGCCATTAAATACCCTCGCCAACGGGCCGGCATGAAATAAGAACAACAGAACGAATAAACAGCGAACGTAAACGCAATAGCTGATAAAATAAAAACTATGTGTGGAGGTATTCCAAAAAAAGTGGGGAAGCCAATCGCAATGCTGCAGAGTATGGAAGCAGTCAGCATTGCACCAATACTGTCTGTCAGAAAGATTTGCTTTGGGTTGTTGATTAGCTGGTTGAGCATACGTTGAAATGATTGTGCTGATATGCGAATATACAATAGAGCTTTCAGGCTTACGGAGAAGAAGTATTACAATTATTCAACCTCTTACACGTCATGTCGACGGCAGGAGACATCTCTCCGATATCAATCTGTTTCGTTTTGTGGGAGATTTCAGTGAAACAGAGAAAGTAGTTCAAGTGGTTGGTCAGGCGACGCAACCACGGCGTATTTTTGATGGTGGGCATACTAACAGTAGAGAAATTAGCATTCTTTTTATCCGGTTTCGTAGCGACCAAAGTTTGAAATTTTGTTACTCCTTATTTGAAAGACATAAGTTACAGTCGACTCTTGGCACCCCTCGGCAAAAAACTCATTAAAAATTGTAATACGAAAGTCACAAGTTATGTTGTCGAATGTAAGTGATATTTTGTCTCTGCATTCTTTTGAGTCTTTATAATGAGGAGGAGAAATATTAAAGTTGTACTCTTTTTCAAATTCACCTGTGTTCGTTAATTGCTCCTTATTTAAATCTTTTAGAAACCTGTCAACTAATATTGGCGTAAGGTCTACAAAAATTGCCGTGTCTTGGTCGTTGTTGGGATACTGAATTTTTCGTATTGAGTCTAGCTGATGAAAAAAATCAGCTTGAATTGTTGCGTCTCTAAGTTTTTGAATATCCGTCGCAGCGATGTTGCATGCTGTCGTTTCACTTTTTAAGCCTTGGTTTGATTTTATATTGTCTGTTAGGAGAGTACTGTCATGTTCGGGATCAGGTAAATCAGTTGAGGTTTCATTTTCTTTATTGTTAATACAACTAAGAAAAAACAGAACTGTAAATATTGTAATTAGTGTTTTCATTAAAAAGAATACCAGCTTCTCATAACGTAAGTATTTTGCTTGTGCAATATATCGAAATCATTTGTTTGTTAATGGGCACAAGCGAGACGCTTGCGCCAACGTGTGAAGATATTTAAAACAAATCTTTTACTGAAGCAGTGTGGGTGTGCAGAGATTTCTTATCCCTTCTTAACCACTACAAGTTAAGTTCTAATGATAATGTGATTCGAAATGACGCACCCTTGGTTTCTAGTCGTTATTACTTCAGTCAATAAAAGTCACCGAAAGTGATTTCCAAGTTGGAACTGGCCGGTTGTTTTGTGTGGCGGGGGTCCACAAAGGCATAGCTTGGACCATTTCGATCACTTTTAGATTGAAAGTTTCATTAATTCCACTTTTAATTTCTGCATATGCTACTTTGCCTGTTTTGTCGATGATAATTTCTACCGTTACCGTTCTTGCCAATGTATTTGCTCTTTTATTCTGCGGTGCCTTTAAATGTTTTGCAACGAAAGTGTAGAATCCGCTGAGTCCGCCAGGGAACATAGGAGGAATTTCTGTTGCATAAAAAATGGGATCTGATTTCAGAGTGCTGTCGCCCCACGTCTGTGAAAAGCAATTGTGGTAGATAGAAAAAAATAGGATCGTTATTAGGATGTGTCTCATTAGTTAAGATTTATTGTTGAATGCAATGTTAGCGGCTGGCAAATTTTTTGTTATGCTGTTGTTGTGCTTAATTGTCGTGCTTGTTTTGTCAAATTAGATAATGTTATAAGTCCGCCACTTGCGATAACTGCACCACCTAAAAATGGGAAACCTGCACCAACTAAGTCAGCGATATTGTTTGAAAATAAGAATGGCAAACAAAATAACATTCCAAAAGTCCCAAGAATTATCGCTGTGTAAGCACCAAATTTTATAAGTGATTTCATATTGAATTCTGTTTGTTGCTGCGTCGAATAGTTTAAAACAATTTGTTTTAAAGTTGAAGTTTGACAATGTGCATATTCCTCAATTGTCCAAGTTTTGATTGGTTTTGAGTTTAATCCGTTCTTAAAGTCTTTAAAAAAAGTCGCCCATAAGTCAGGTAAAAGCAAAGCACCAAAAAGAAAAATCGCAAAACTCGGAATAGAGTAGTTGCCATTTCCCAACATAAATGCCTGCATTCTTATTTCGTCAACAGGTGTCATTTTAAAGTCAAGTAAAACGTGTTTTAAATCGTGGCTTTCGAAGTTTGCAACAAGTCTTAGTTTGTTTTTTTCTAAACAGTCTGCAATGTCTTTCCCAAGTGTTCCGTCTGGAAGTTCTTGAAGTTCCCTCGCCTTTTGTTCATAGATTGCAATGTCGTGAAATTGTTCAATTGTCCAAACCGATAAATGAAACGACTTCTTAATAATTGTCCGAGCTATAATTTGAAGAATATTCATTGTCTTTAATTTCTGTCTGATAGGATATGGCCTCCCTTGCTTATTGCTAGCGCTATAATTTATGATATAAATATGTGATATTGATTAAAAACGATAAATTGAAATACAAGGCCTTAGTGTTATATATTTTGTATTGTCATTAGTACAATCCTTCCTCATCGTATCAACACCACTGTCCCCTTCTTCAATATTCGTCTTCCAAGAAAATCAATACCGCTCACCATCCAAGCATAAGTGCCGGGGTCTTGTTGAATACTTTTAAATGTTCCATCCCATCCGTTCTCTAAGGAAGTGGTGGCAAATACTTCCTGTCCCCAACGGTTGAACACACGGAAATAATCAAACTGTGCAATACCTACGGCAAAGGGTCGCAATACATCGTTGAGTCCATTCCCATCGGGTGTAAAACCGGTGGGTACAAAAATATCCGGTGCTGTTTTAAAAATGCGGATGTTGATGGTATCGTATGCAAAACATCCTTCGGGTGTTTCGGTGCGCATGATATAGCTGAAGTTTTCACGTGATGCATCAAATATGGCAACGGGATTCGGAATACCGGTATTATTTAGAAAATCAGGAGGCGTCCATTGATAAATCGTTCCGCCGCTTCCGTTCAATTGCAACGGTTGGCCTACCACCACCAATGTATCGTTTCCTGCAAAGGCAGGTACCGGTGGCACTACCTGCACCAGCACTGTATCAAACACAGGCTTTGGACAACCTAACGTAGACGTACCCCTCAGAATATAATTTGTTGTAGATAATGGAAAGGCGGTTGTAACAGCATTTGTGGGAGTGCCCAATGTTGCTGCCGGCGACCATAACCAATTTTCTGCATCACCATTGGCCGTGAGCAACGTGGTATCACCAAAACAAATCGCATCATCCGGTCCAGCATTTACCAGTGGATAGGGAACTGTATTTACGGTTACTGTTCTTGTTTGATTACATTTTCCAATGGTTGATACAACCGTAAACACCGTTGATGGATCGGTTGGATAAGCTACTGCATCACGCACATTCGGATTTGAAAACAAATTGGGCGGGCTCCAGGTATATTGCAAGCCATCGGTACTAGGTTTCAGTACAACCGAATCTCCTCTGCAAATGGTTGTATCGTTTGGTGCAAGCAGTGTAACAAAGTCGACCACATTTACCAACACCGAATCGGTATTAAAACAACCCGGTGCCAATGTAACGGTTACATAATATTTTGTTGGCACATCAGGACTCACCAAAGGATTGCCAATTGTTTGATTGTTGATATTGTAAGAGGGCGACCATTGAAAAGTTCCTTGTCCTACTGCATTTAATTGCAACGTATCAATGGAGCAGATCAATGTATCGTTCGTTAATTGCAACGCCGGTTTATCGGTGATGTTGATCGGTTTTGTAATGGTATCCAAACAACCTTTGTTACTTCCCGTTATTAACTGTACGTTATAACTTCCATTTGCAGGATACGTGTACAAGGGATTTCGAAGTCGGGATGTATCGGCAGTGGTGGCGGGGTTTCCGAAATTCCATTTCCAACTGTTGGGGAAACCATAGTTGGATGTTGTTTGATCGGTGAATTGAATGGGTACATCTTTACATCCATCATACGAATCAAATGCAGGAAAGAAACCGGGATATACATAAATATCAGAATAGGAAGTATCGGTACAAATATCACCACGGTTAACGATCAGCATCACTTTGTAAACACCTGTATCGGCATATACAAATGTTGGAATGCTTTGTGTTGACGTATCAGTAGTGGAGGAGGGCACGCCAAAATCCCAATACCAGCTTTTAATTTCAGTACTCGGTGTAAGATTGTTGAATGTTTGTGTAAAGCCATCGCAGCTTCTGTTTTCCAATGGAAGTTCTGCATCTGCAAAATCACAATCAGAAATACGGATGGTAAAATCTTTTCGATGTGTTGAAATGGCAACACCTCTGCGCCATTCGGTAATACACACATTTACTACAAAGAACGATGCACCACTTGGGTTTACAACACCCGTTGGAGCAATACCTGAAATTACACCCGTAATCGGGTTGATAGTTACATTGGCACCAAGTGGTGAGCTGCCGCTATATCCCGGATTGTAGGGAACAGATGGATAGGTGGGGTTATTTGGTTTTACTGTGGCAGAGTTGGTGGGCCCGGTGCTGGTGTAGGCATCACAAAAACTATAACTCAACGAATCGCCTGCGTCGGGATCTTTCGCACTGAAGGGAAGTACAAAACGTTTGTTGCGGCAAACAAGTGCGGTATCATTTACATCAAACACGGGACTGCTGTTGGTTTCATTTCCAAGAATAGCTGTGCCGGGAATATTGGTAACATAAGTTGCACCAGTGGTTCCACCACTTACATTGGATAAACCGTTAATACGGCAACAGGTTTGAAAAGCAGCTGTGTAACCTTGTGTATTGATGGGCAATTGAACTTCTACAGTATATAATCCTACTTCGTAACAAACTGGCGGGGCATTGATGATACAACTGAATGGATTTTGCAATGTGATGGTTCTGAAATCGGTTCGTTGTACCAATATACTGTCGATCACTGTTGCATTGGTTCCTCTGTTGAAAAAACCCACTGCTACGTTTCCGGGCAGTGGTGCAATTTGAGCACCGCCGGTATTGATAGGATTACAATCACGAAACAAACGGAGTGTTACACGGTAGATACTGTTGCCCGCTGTACCCGGACCAACATACACATAATACATTTCTCCTCCTGATATATGCCCGGCTTTGGTTTCCTGCAGCAGCAATAAAATAGATAAGACCAATAAAATTCGTTTCATGCAATTGTGGTTACAGTGATTGTTCCTTTACTGTTGTACAAAATTCTCCGATGGTTCTGTTTAATTCATCTGTTGCTTCCAACATACCCATATGTGCAATACCCGGCACCAATTTTACCATGCACACAGCAGGTAATGCGGTTTGTTCCAAGGCATCGGTGGGACTTACGGCTTTGTCTTCTTCACCAATAAAAAATAAAACAGGTACAGTTGTTTTTTGCAGGATATGGGATCGGTTGGGCCGGTTGATCATGGCCGTATAATAAGCTATTAACGTTTCGGCAGTAAATTGATTGCCTTGTTCGATGAGTTCATCTACGAGCGGCTTCTGTTCTTCATTGAATTTTTTTGCAAATAAATTAGGGATGGTGGTTTTCATAAATTCCGCTGCACCATGTTCCTTAATGAAGCCGATCGACTTTTGCCGTGCTTCTTTTTTTTCATTGCCGTCTGCATATGCAGTTGAATGGATCAATCCGAATGCCTGTAAACGTTCGGGATATTTTTCTGCAAATGCTAACGTTACATATCCGCCCATGGAATGCCCGAGCATGATACATCGATCGATCTTTTCTTGATCCAGCATTTGTTTGATGCCGGTGGCCATTGACTCCACTGATAATTCGCTGTTGCCGATTGCTGATTGTCCGGTGCCGGGTAAATTCGGAATGAGTAAGTGATAATTGTTTTGCAGAAATGCAACCTGATGATTCCAGATGCGGTTATCTTCTCCAAAGCCGTGGATGAGCACAATTGTATCGCCGGTTCCGGTGTTTGAGTAGGATAGCGAATGAGTGCCTTCTGACATCTTATGTTGCATGTGGGGAAATTACAAAAAAATAAAGGCTGGCAATGCCGTTTGTGTAACAAATCGATGAATTTTACCAGATGTTTACAACTGTTTGCTGCGGTTGCCTGTAAACTTGTGATAGAGCGCAAATAATAACAGCAATGCAGTAAGGATCAGTGCCAGTTTGCTGAACAGATCGCCAAAACGGACAAAGAATGTTTGCTGTTTGTTGACGGGTATATTCATTTTAATGGCGGCTTCGGTCCACCAGGGTTGTGATTGATAATCGTTCCCTGTTGGATCAATAAAACAACTGATGCCTGTATTGGCGCTGCGTAACACCCATTTCCGTGTTTCAATGGCTCGCAGTTTTCCATACAACATGTGATGTTTGTAGCCGGGCGTGTTGCCCCACCATCCATCGTTGGTGATCACCGCAATAATGTTGGCGCCGGCTTTTACATAACGACTCATGTATTCGCCATAAATACTTTCGTAACAAATAGCGGGTGCAATTACATAACCATTGTTGGTAGGAAGTGGGGTGCGTTCTTCCTGCCTTGCATAACCGCCTGCTGTGCCGCCGAGTTTTTCAAATACAGGTCCGAGGAATAATAAAAAGCGTGGCAATGTTTCTACACCGGGTACCAGCATCGATTTATGATAGAGTTGAATTGCGCCGCTGCTGTCGAGTACGGCGCTGCCGTTATATACTTCGTAAAAATCGGAAGTGCCGTCAATAGGTCGTGCAGATGCGGATACACGTTCCGGATACACACGATAACTTTCAATACCCGTAAACAGATTTATTTTTGGATGACGTCGTAAAAAATCAAAGAGTGGATTGAGAAAGAAATTTTGTTTGAGATTTACTTCATCAAAACCATTGGGTGAGTACAAAGCTGTTTCGGGCCAAACCAACAACGTAGTGTTGCTGTCAATTTTTGATTCGCTTAAGCGGATGAGTTTTTGTAGTTGTGCTTCAAATGTTCCGGTTGAAAGTTTTTCGTATGGATCGATGTTGGGTTGAATAACTACTATGTTGGGAGATGTAGGATTGATGATGTCGGATGTCGGATGTTTTGACGTTTGGTTTTTGTTGATGAATAGTGACAGAATGATGGGCAACGCCAATACCGCTGAAATTAGCAGGAGTGATGACATTCGTACATCGTACATCGTACCTCGTACATCATCTTTCTTACTTCGTACACGAATCAGTTGGAACAACATCACATTCACCAACAACACCCACAAGGTTCCACCACTTGTTCCTGTATATTCATACCACTGAATCCAGTTGATGCGACCGGCAAATACATTGCCCAGTGTGAGCCAGGGCCAACTGAGTCCCCAATCCTGCAAGTGTAAATATTCAAAGCTCATCCAGAAAATGATGAAGGATGTATAGCCGATCAGAGAACCAAAACGATTCTTCATGTATCGAAAGCCCATCAACGGAATACTCATGAGCAAACTGTTGACAAAAATGGCCAGCCATGCTCCTACCATGGACGCATTCCAGATCCACCACGTTGTGCTGATGTTCCAGATGAAGAGAGCAAGATAGATGAGTCCGAAAAATTTCAGCCTTGAATAGTTCTGCTGTTCAAGAACGAGCAAGGGAATAAATGCAAAGAAGATAGCAACAGTGATGTTGATCATCGGCCATGCAAGAAAAAACAATAAGCCCGACAGTAATGAAAGCAGAATAGGTTGGAACTTTTTCAAGTAACTGATTTTTGTAAAAATAGGAATGCCGGACGAATACATCCGGCATTTTGTATGTTAAAAGATTTCGATCCTGAGCGAAGTCGAAGGACGCTCGTGCTAATTGAACTATTATCTTGAATAATTCGGACTTTCTTTGGTAATGATCACATCATGTGCATGACTTTCTTTCATACCTGCATTACTGATCTTGATGAATTGTGCGCCTTGTAAGTCTTTGATGGTTTGTGCACCACAATAACCCATACCGGCACGAAGCCCACCGGTGAACTGATGAACGATCTCACTAACGTTTCCTTTAAACGGAACACGGCCTTCAATTCCTTCGGGTACTAATTTCTTGATGCCATCTTCCACATCCTGGAAATAACGGTCACCACTTCCTTGCTGCATGGCACCGATCGATCCCATACCACGGTATTGTTTGAATTTCCGTCCTTCGTAAATAATGGTTTCGCCGGGGCTTTCTTCTGTACCTGCAAACACACTACCCATCATTACAGTGGATGCACCTGCAGCCAATGCTTTTACCATATCACCTGTATAACGGATACCACCATCCGCAATTACTGGAATGCCTTTTCCTTTTACTGCATGTGCCGCTTCCATAATTGCGGTTAACTGCGGAACGCCTGTGCCCGCAACGATACGTGTGGTACAAATAGAACCGGGACCAATACCAATTTTCACAGCATCTGCACCGGCATCTGCCAATGCTTTTGCTCCGGCACCTGTACCAGCATTGCCGGCAATCACTTGTAATTTTTTGAAATTCTTTTTCAATAGTTTCAATGAATCAATTACGCCTTTGCTGTGACCATGTGCACTATCAAGCGTAACAATATCAACGCCTACGGTTTGTAAAGCGGCAGCTCTGTCGAGCATATCAGCCGTAATGCCGAGGGCAGCGCCTACTAATAATCTTCCAAATGAATCTTTTACTGCACTGGGATGACTTTGCACCTGCAGCATATCACGGTATGTAATTAAGCCTGCAAGTGTGCCGTCTTTTTTTACAACAGGCAGCTTTTCAATTTTATGGTGACTGAGTATCGTTTGTGCTTTTTTTAGATCTGTTCCTTCCGGTGCAGTAATGAGGTTGGTGGAAGTCATTACTTCACTCACCTTCTTTTTGTAATTGGTTTCAAATCGCAGATCACGATTGGTGAGAATTCCCACCAGTTTATTTTTTTGATCAACAATTGGAATACCGCCGATCTTATTTTCTTTCATTAATTGTAACGCATCGGCCAGTGTAGCTTCGATATGTAAGGTGATGGGGTCGAGAATGAGTCCGCTCTCACTACGTTTTACTTTACGTACCTGTGCGGCCTGTTCTTCAATGCTCATATTCTTATGAAGTATACCAATGCCGCCCTCTCTTGCGAGGGCTATTGCCAATGTAGCTTCGGTAACAGTATCCATTGCTGCCGACAGCATGGGAATGTTGAGCCGTACTGATTTTGTGAGTTGTGTGCTGATGTTGGTTTCTCTTGGAAGTACCTGTGAATAGGCCGGCATTAGTAGTACATCGTCAAACGTGTAACCTTCGCCAAAAAATTTGTTGAGAACCGCTTTGCTTAGTGTGGAATTATTTCTTGATGCCATGTGCAAAGGTAAGGGGAGGATAGTATTGCTTCCAAATCGACTCTTTTAAACGAACATCAAGACAATTTATACCCGCAAAGTTGTATGCTGATTACCCAATTGTGGTATTGCTGAACATATTTTTAAAAAATAGTTTTGTCCTGTTAATCAAATATTAATCATTAAATCAAAATCATTCATCATGAAAATTTTATTTTCAGCTGCGATCTTATTTCTTTCGGTTTCTTTTTTAAGTTCATGTAAAGGGGATGCGGGTCCTGCCGGTCCAGCAGGTCCTGCCGGCCCTGCTGGTGCTACTGGTGCCACAGGTGCTGCCGGTCCTGCAGGTGCCACGGGTGCTACCGGTGCAACAGGTTCTGCAAATGTTACCCAATACAGTTTTCCGGGATTTACTCATTCCGGTGTTGAGATCAGCAGGGATTTTGCTGTTACGCAAGCGAACCTCGATAAAAGTATTGTACACGCCTATGTAAAAACAGCAGGAGGCTTTTGGTATCCTATTCCGGGGTCGGTTACAAGCACATTTGAATACAGAGCGTATTACGGTAGCCCCACTACAACTACTTCCCGCTTTTATATGACCCGTTTAACCGGTACTGGTGACCAGGCTTTTACGGCGCTTCGTATTGTAGTAATTCCCGCAGCAACTGTTGTTAATGGCCGCTATAGTATTGACTATAAGAATTATTTACAGGTAGCACAAACATTCAGCTTACCTGTTCATTAAATTTTTAGAAAGAATAATTGATGACCGTTGCTGTAAAAGTGATTATACAGTAACGGTCATTTTAGTTTGTAGAGTTTTCCCGGCAATGAATCAACAATATTTTTTAATTCAAGTTGTAATACGGCTGCTGCTACCAAACTGCTGTTGATATTGCTTAAAATATTTAACTCATCAATGTGCATGTGTTCTTTTTGCTGCAGGAGTTGAATGATTGTTTTCTCATTCTCATCCAGATCAACAAAAAGTTGTTGCTGAATATTTTTTTTCTTTTGCTTTTCTTCCCAGCCCATCTGTTCAATTACATCGTCTCCGTTTCGGATGAGCACTGCTTTATTACTTTGAATTAAATAGTTGCAGCCTTCACTTTTACTATCGGTTGTTTTGCCGGGCACGGCAAATACATCCCTGTTGTAACTGTATGCAAGATTAGCAGTGATCATACTGCCACCTTTGGATCCTGTTTCTATTACAATTGTTGCGTCGCACATGCCGGCAACAATTCTGTTTCTTGTAGGAAAATTATGTCGGTCGGGTTTCGTTTCTTTTCTGAATTCAGTTAAGATGCCGCCACCTTCTGCAATCATTTCTTTTGCAAGTGCTGTGTGTTGCGATGGATAGATTTTATCAAGCCCATGTGCTAATACCGCAACAGTTGGCAATTGTTGTTTTACTGAATACTTGTGGGCAATTGCATCAATACCATAGGCAAGTCCGCTTACGACCAATGGTTGATGGGGAACAAGGGTATCAAGAATTTTTTCGGTGATCATTTTTCCATAATCTGTATTGCTGCGTGTGCCGATGATGGATATGATCTTTGATGTGTTGAGATTTGCAGTTCCTCTGTAAAATAAAACTGTTGGCGGATCGTAACAATGCAATAAACGTTTGGGGTAATCATCGTCTGTGAGAAACAATGGTTTGATCTTATACTTCTCAATGAATTTGATTTCGTCTTCCTGATTTGCAAAGCCATCAAATTTTTTAATACTGTTGGCACGCACTTCGCCAATGCCTTCAATTTTTTCGAGTGATGATTTTTTTGCTTTGAAAATCGCTTCTGCAGAGCCGAGTTCTTCGGCCAGCAGTTTTGCCTGCACATTTCCGATATGTGGTACCTGGGTTAAGGCGAGTTGATAGATCAGTTCGGTGTTCATCTTATTTCTAAGATAACACAAAATTTATTTCGCCACTACCCGCAATTCTGTGCGCCTGTTTTTTGCACGGCCCGCTTCACTTGTATTTTCTGCAACCGGTTTTGTTTCACCAAATCCTTTCGACGAAATACGATCGGCCGGTATGCCTTTGTACAAGAAGTAATTGATCACAGACTTTGCACGGTTATTCGACAACACTAAATTATCGGCCGGTTTGCCAACATTATCAGTATGTCCGCCAATTTCAATTTTTACAGCCGGGTTCTCTTTCAAGAGTTGTATCACTCTGTCTAATTCAATCATCGATTCCTGTTTCAGCTCAGCTTTGTTTACATCAAAGAAAATATTCTTCAGTACAATGCTTGCATTGATTTCAATAGGCGTAAGTGGAATATCGATCGTGTAGGTTGTATCGGTGCTGGATTGTTTCAGAAAAAAGTTTTCCGAATAAAACAAATAACCTTTTCGGTTTACATTGAATGCATAATCATTTCCGATCGGTAATGTGATCAGGTAATTTCCTTCTTCATCGGTTTGTACTTTGCTGATGGTTTGTGCGGTTGCTAAATTGATCAACTCAACAGCCGACGGCAAGCCTTGTTTTGTTTTTTCATCAAACACATTTCCTTTTACCCACAATGTTTTAAACGGACGCACCTGATTGGGTAATTGAAAACTGTAAATATCCAAGCCGCCCCTGCTATCGGCACCATCACTTGCATAGTACGCTGTTTTACCATCACTGGCAATAATGAGCGAACCTTCATCGTCAATCGTGTTGACAGGATAACCTAAGTTTTGCGGCTTGCCCCATTTTCCATCGGGCTGTTGACGCATGAAATAAAGATCTGTGCCACCATAACCGGGATGTCCGTTGCTGGTAAAATAAAATGTTTGATTATCTGCATGAATGAACGGACAACTTTCATCGCCACTGGTATTGATTTCCGGCCCCATATTACGTGGTGTTCCCCATTGTCCATTTGCTTGCAGATAGCACACAAATAAATCGCTGCCGCCAAAGCCTGACGGATCACGAGCCGCAAAGTATAAGGTGCGTTTATCGGGTGATAAACTTGGTTGGCTTTCCCAATATTCTGTATTGATAATGCGGCCCATATTGATACGTTCGCCCCAACCATTTTTGGTGAGATAAGAAAAATAAAGATCACAACTGCCTTGTCCATCTTCCATATTACAACCGGTGAAAATGAGCATGCGGCCATCTTGCGAAATGGTTTGTGCACCTTCGTTTTCTTCCGTATTTAAATTGCCGGGTAATGAAACCGCCGTACTCCACACACCATTCTTCTTTTCGCTTACAAAAAAATCTTCCTGTCCAATACGGCGTGTAAATACCAACGTGTTACCATCAATTGTTACAGATGGAAAATATTCCAGTAGTTTGGAATTGATGCTGTCGCCTAAATTTTCAGGTGTAAATACATAATCGCCGATCGGAACATCTGCCTGTTGCTTTACAGCAAATTCATAACTGCGTTTCCGGTACTCTGCTGATTTTGTAATGCGTTCGTTGAGATTTGGTTTTTGCAAAAAACGGTTGATGGCAGTTAATGCATCAGTAAAATCGCCATTGCCTGCTAACGCAATGGAGTAAGGAAGCAGATAGGTAGAAAAATAAACTGAATCAAGTGCCCGTCCTTTGTTGTAAAATTCAACAGCCGGCTTGTATTTCTTTTGTTCAGAAAAAACGCCTGCTTTGCTTAAATAGGCATCAACAAATTTTGCATCTGTTGCAATACATTCATCTAATAATTGAATAGCTTTTGTGTAATTTCTGCTGCGTGCTTCATTGATCGCTTCTGCATATTTATAGCCCAGCTTTGTATTTACTTTGGTTGGATCGTACCACTGTGCCGAGGAAAAAAAACAAATGAATATAGTGATACAGGTGAAGATCGTTTTCATGCACATTGAATTTGTGGTTCAATATACAAATGAATCAACAAAGCGAACGTTTCTGAAGCTATAAATTGCTGCTAAAGTGTGTTACGTTTACGGCACATTGATGTATTTATGCAACTGCAGACTCAATTCCCACTGTGGATGTGCTTTGATGTAGTCGATAATGAGTGGTGTCATTTCTGCTGCTTTGTCCCACTCCGGTTGCAGATATAATTTACAGCTGGGCAATACTTGTGCTGCGTATTCTTCGGCCCACTTAAAATCAGATTTATTGAAGATCACCACTTTTAATTCATTGGCATGTGGCACAACTTCCGGCAATGGTGCTTTAAATTTTTTGGGCGATAAACAGATCCAGTCCCATTCACCACTTAATGGATGTGCTCCCGACGTTTCAATATTTGTTTGAAAACCCGCTGCATGAATAGCTTTTGTGAGTTCTGTTAAATCATGCATTAATGGTTCTCCACCGGTAATAACAACAATGGGTTTATGGCTTGTTGCATGTTGCTTATTGCCTGTTTCTTCAACAAGTGTTTCTACAATCTCATCAACACGAAACTTTGGATGTTTCTCTGCATCCCAACTGTCTTTCACATCACACCACACACAACCAACATCACATCCGCCTAGGCGAATAAAATACGCAGCACGGCCTTGATGAAATCCTTCACCCTGTAAAGTGTAGAACGATTCCATTACAGGCAATACCTGTTGTGTTGTTTCAATTATTGTTTCATTCATGAAATGCAAAGATAACAAAGGCTTACTGCTTCTTCATGTAAGCATTGTAGGTATTCATCAATAAACCGGCGATGGTCATTGGCCCAACACCACCGGGAACAGGAGTAATAGCGCTGCTTTTAGGAGCTACTTCATCAAACTTTACATCTCCTTTTAAAGCAAAGCCACTTTTCTTTGATGCATCGGCCACACGTGTAATACCTACATCAATGATGACAGCACCGTCTTTCACCATATCAGCCGTTAAGAATTCAGCCTGACCCAATGCAGCTACAATAATATCGCCCTGCAAACAAATTTCTTTGAGATTGGTGGTGGCAGAGTGGCAAATGGTAACCGTACAGTTGCCGGGGTATGCTTTGCGGCTCAGCAAAATACTCATGGGGGTGCCAACTATATGGCTGCGGCCAATTACAACCGCATGCTTTCCTTTTGTTTCAACTTTGAAATGTTCCAACAGCAACAAAATGCCATAAGGAGTTGCGGGTATGAACGTAGGCGTACCACTTACCATGTTGCCCACACTTACGGGATGAAAACCATCTACGTCTTTTGACGGGTTGATAGCATTGATCACTTTGTCGTCGCTGATATGTTTTGGTAACGGAAGCTGCACCAAAATGCCGTCGATCTCTTCTGTTTGATTGAGCTCTTCAATTTCACGTAACAACTCTTCCTCCGTAATGGTAGATGGAAAACGTTTCAGAGTAGATTCAAACCCGATCTCTGCACAGGTTTTTACTTTTGATGCCACATAAGTTTCACTGGCACCATCGGTTCCCACTAAAATAGCTGCCAGGTGTGGCGATCGTTTTCCTTTTTCCTGTAATGCGGCTGTTTTTAATTTGAGGTCTTCTTTAATGGCCTGGGCAGCCAGCTTTCCGTCGAGTAGTTGCATGCTGCAAAAATAACGCAGCAGGCAATTGCTTTTGAAGCACACAAAAAATAAAATCAATTCCCTTCGGCTATACAACCGAAACGCTTAAATTTCAGTTTCAAAACTTTCTGCTTGAGAACATTTCTATTACTTATAGTGTGTGTGATTGGTAGTGAGCTTACAGCTCAAACAGTGCGTCAGCCTTTGATGAGCAGCTACCCGGGTTTAGGGGCCTATAGCAAAAACGAAGCAGATGCATTTTCGTTTATTGTAAATCCTGCTGCTTTAGCAAATCTAAAAAATGGTGGCGCAGGTGTTTACAGCGAACGCAGGTTTCTACTCAACGCCTTCAGTCAATACACAGCAGTTGCAGGCTTTCAAACCAATTCGGGATCATTTGGATTGCAGGCTGATTATTTTGGCTATTCCAATTACAACGAAACCCAGATCGGTCTCGGTTATGCACGGTCGTTAGGAAGCAAGGTGGATGTTGGGGCAAAGTTTAATTATTACAATCTCCGCATTCCTGCTTATACCTCGGCTTCTGCCTTTCATTTTGAAGCAGGTGTGTTGCTGCATCTCAGTGAAAAGCTTCATGCAGGTTTTAGTGTATTTAATCCGGTTGGCGGCGAATTGAATAAATCGGCTAATGAAAAAATTGCCTCGGTGTACAGAGGCGGGCTTGGATATGAAGTATCAGATCGTTTTTTCATCAGTGCAGAAATTATTAAAGAAGAAAATAAGAATGCAGGTGTAAATGCAGTGCTGCAATATGAACTGGTGAAACAATTTTTGTTACGTGCAGGGATCAATACTGTAAGTAAGCAACCATTTGCCGGGGTGGGATTGAAGTTTGGACAATTCAGAGTTGATGTGGCCACGGCATATCATCCGCAGTTAGGTGTTTCACCTGCGGTAATGTTGTTGTTTGATTTGAAAAAGAAAGACAATAGCGGAGAGTGAGAACAACCACTTTCATATTATTTTTCTCTCTTTGCATACTGCGATCTTTTGCGCAGGAAACCCAAACTACCGAACAGCAGATCGAGAATATTACCGAAGTAAATGAATCGGAAACAGAAGATGATTCCTACATCCAATCGCTGCGGCATTATCAACGCAATAAACTAAATCTGAATACAGCTTCTGAAACAGAGTTGAAGGAATTTCCTTTTATATCTCCGTTGCAGATCGCTAATTTTTTAAACTATCGTCGGTTGTTTGGAAAATTCATCAGCATCTATGAATTGCAGGCTATTCCAACATGGGATAATGAATTGATTCAAAAAATACTGCCGTTTGTAATCACAGGTCCCGCCGTTTCAATTACACAGGATATTGGTCAGCGTTTCAAGGATGGAGAACATTCTATTTTATCAAGGCTCACTTATGTGTTGGAAGAGTCGGAAGGTTTCCGAAGAAAAAAAGATACAGCATCTACCACTTTTTATCCAGGTGGCAGAGAACGTGTGTTGTTTCGCTACAAATATGTTTATAAGAATTTATTGCAGTATGGAGTTACAGCAGAGAAAGATCCTGGTGAGCAATGGTTTAAAGGTGCACAACGAAATGGATTTGATTATTACTCGGCGCATTTGTTTGTACGAAATGCCGGCGTCATCAAACATCTGGCACTTGGCGACTTTACAGTAAACATGGGGCAAGGGTTGATCCAATGGCAATCGCTTGCGTTTAAAAAAAGTGTGGAAGTAATTAATACAAAACGGCAGGCAGCCATCCTTCGTCCATTCAACTCAACCAACGAATATTTTTTCAACAGAGGGGCGGGCATTACGTTGGAGAAAAATCGTTTTCAGGTAACAGGGTTCGCCTCATTTCGAAAGGTTAGTGGAAATTTAACTGTTGATACATTGAACTCGGAAGATTATTTCACATCACTCATTACATCTGGTTTGCATCGAACGCCGAATGAACAGTCCGATAAAAATGCGGTACAGATGAATTCATTTGGTGGGAATGTTGGTTACAATGATGGGAATCTGCATATCGGTATTAACGCAGTACATTTTCAATTTGACAAACCTTTTAACCGTGATGATCAACCATACAATCGTTTTGCATTTCGTGGTACAAAGCTTACCAATGTAAGTGTTGACTGGAGTTATACCTGGCGAAACATGCATTGGTTTGGCGAAGCAGCCAACCATAACACAACAAATTATGCGATGATGAGCGGCTTACTCATTAGTGCTGATCCGAAAGTTGATCTTTCATTTGTGTACCGCAATATGCAGAAAGGCTATCAATCCATTTTCGGTAATGCATTTACTGAAGGTACGTTTCCAACAAATGAAAAAGGATTGTTTGCAGGTACATCGATCAAACCATCAGCTAAATGGAAATTGGATGCATACCTTGATTTTTATCGGTTTCCGTATCTGCGTTTTCGTGTTGATGCACCTTCTAACGGACAGGATTATTTGGTTCAGTTAACGCATCGGCCCAATAAACAAATTGAAATTTATACCCGTTTCCGGCAGGAGAGTAAAGCATTAAATTATACCGGTGAAAATGGTGAGTTTGTAACAGCCTTGGTTGATCCCGTTGTACGAAAGAACTGGCGAACACAAATTCAATTTAAAGTAAGCCCATCTGTTACCCTGCGCCAACGGTTCGATGCGATGTGGTACGATGTAGGCGGACCGCTGGAAAGTCGTGGCTTTCTAAGTTTTTTTGATGTGTTTTACAAACCCATGCTCAAACCTTTTTCGGCCAATATGCGGCTGCAGTATTTTGAAACCGACGATTTTAACAGCCGGATCTACGCCTATGAAAATGATGTGTTGTATGGGTTTTCAATTCCCCCTTTTTCAGATAAAGGGTTCCGCTATTATCTCAACTTAAACTACGACCTGTCTAAAAAGATCTCCGTTTGGGCCCGCTGGGCACAATTTATTTATCGAAATCGAACAGAAGTGGGATCTGGGTTGGATGCTATCCCGGGTAACCGGCGTAGTGAGTTGAAAATGCAGGTATTGTGGCGGTTATAGCTTTTTTTTCTCCACTTGGGCAGCTTATCATCAGAAGATACTGTCAATAACTTCGATATGCCTTTTAAAAAAATTAACAATTTTTTGTTTTTTAATATGAAGGCTTATATTTGGTCTGATTCTTAAACTAAATAAATCAACATGAGAAAAATTCTTGCAATGGTGGCATTGCTGCTGGTTAGTGCTATAGCAGTAAGTGCCCAAACAGTTGTAGTGCAAGGACGGGTGTCCGACGAAAACGGCCCGGTACCAAACGCTACAGTACAGGAAAAAGGCACCAAAAACTCCGTTACCGCAGAAGCGAACGGAACATTCACCATCCGGGTAAAGCAGGGCGCTAAGCTCATTATTACAGCGGTTGGTTTCGAAACCACAGAAGTGGATGCTTCCTCAACTTACATGAACATCTCGGTTAAAACCAAAGCCGACGAACTGCAGGAAGTATTAGTTACAAGCGCCTTCGGCGTAAAGAAATCACAACGTACAACTGCATTCAGTTCACAGGTTATTAATGCTGAGCAGTTGACTGTAATTCGTCAGCCAAATCTGAATAATGCATTAGCCGGTAAAGTTGCTGGTGTGCAATTTCGTGGTCAGTCTTCTGTAAAGTTGAACGATCAGGGTTTCCTGCGTATCAGAGGTGGTGGTTCACTTACTGATGCGGCTCCTATCTATGTAGTTGATGGTACACTCACCAACTCATTTGATATTAACCCAGATGATGTACAGGATATTACTGTGTTAAAAGGGGCTAATGCAACTGCCTTATTTGGAAGCCGTGCTGCTGCCGGTGCCATAGTGATCACAACTAAAAAAGGTACTGGTAAAAAAGGGATTGGTATTGAAGTAAACCAAAGTGTAACTTTTGACAAAGCAGCTTTCTTGCCACGTTACCAGAATGAATATGGTGGTGGTGATGGCGATTGGTTAACGTTTACTTACAACAATACGATGCCCGCAGAATGGCAGGCTTTGAATGGTAAAAGATATCATGATTTTACAGATGATGCAAGCTGGGGTCCTAAAATGGATGGCAGTGAATATATTCCCTGGTATGCATTTATCCCGGGTCATGATGCATCTGGTAAAACAGCTGCGTTTACTCCACAGCCAAATAACTCACGTGATTTCTGGGAAACCGGTATTACGAATAATACCAATGTAAGCTTTACGCAAAGCAGTGGCACTGGCCAAAGTCTGCGTGTTTCATACACAAATCAGACAATCAAAGGGATGTTGCCGAATACAAAATCAGTAAGGCATAACCTCTTTACCACGTTCAATATGGATCTTGGTAAATTCTTTACCGTTGGTGCAAACGTAACTTACACCAACCAACAGATCAATGGTGAATTTGGTGATGGCTACGCTAACAATTCATCTGGTAACTTCAACCAATGGTTCCATCGTGACCTTGACATGAACAAATTGAAAGAGTTATCAGGATTAAAAACACCAATTGGAACATTGGCTTCATGGAATTTCCGTCGTAATCCGGGTTCATGGAGTGCAGCTGCACCACGTAACAGTGTATGGGGTGGAAACTATTGGTACAATATGAATTCTTACTACGAGAATATTAACTACGCTCAAAAACGTGATCGTATTTATGGTGACGTGAACCTTCTCTTTAAGTTAAACAATAACTTTAAGATCAAGGGTACGGTACGTACAGATCAGTTCAATGGCAACGTAGAAAACATTATTCCAAATATTCTGGAATATTCTGGTGTGCAAACAGGTATACTTGCCGGTTATGGTACAAGCAATACAGTTAACAGAGAATGGAACTTTGAAGGTGTTGCCAGCTACAACAAAACTTTTGGTGACCTGGGTGTTTCTGTAAATGCCGGTGCAAACCGTTTGCAAATCAGAAACAGACAAATAGCTGCAAATACAAATAATGGATTAAGTGTTCCGGAATTGTATGCGATCTCAAACTCTAAAACGACACCAACAATTAGTAACGCCCGTTCTGGTCAGGCTGCAAATTCATTGTTTGCTTTCGGTGATTTTGAATACAGAAAGTTTGCAAGTGTTACATGGGCTGTTCGTAACGACTGGTTCTCTACACTTCCAGCGGGTAACAACTCGTTGTTGTCGCCATCAATCGGAGCATCATTTGTATTTACCGAGTTCACACAGGATAAATTATCCTGGTTAAACTTTGGTAAAGTGTTTGCTTCATGGGGAAAGAAACCAAAAACATTGGATCCATATGCATTGAATCTGAATTACGGCGTAAATCCATTGTTATGGGGAACGAACTTCCTGATGAGTACACCAAATGGCTCTCCAGATCCAAATCTTCGTGGAGCATTAACAACTACATGGGAAACAGGATTAGATCTGCGGTTCTTAAAGAACAGACTCAATGTTACACTTACTTACTATAAAGAAGATAACAAAGACGAACCTTTGGGTGTAACTGTAAGTGGTGTTAGTGGCTTTACTTCTCAAACAATCAACGCAGCTTGGGTACAACGTTCAGGTATTGAAGTTGAAGTTGGTGCTGCTATTGTTAAGCAAAAGAATTTCACCTGGAATGTAAACACAACCTTTGCTTATCTGATTGATAACAAAGTGAAAGCATTGGCGCCAGGCCTTTCAAGTTATACATTGGCAGGTGGTTCATTTGGAACTCGTTTTGCCCGTGCGTTCCATTATGTGGGTGAGCAATGGGGTATGTTAACCGGTGGTGGAATTGCACGTAACGATGCAGGTCAGCCATTGATTACTACAAATGGCTTCAGTGGTGGTCTCGGTTGGTATCAACGTGATGCTACAAAAAGATGGGGCCCTGTTGTTCCAAAAACAACTGGTGGGTTACAAAACTTCATTACTTATAAAAACTTCTCATTGGGTATGACGATGGACTACCAGATTGGTGGTAAATTCTTCTCATTGTCAGAACAGTGGGGTCATTTCTCTGGTTTGTTTGAAGCAACTGCAGGTTTAAACGATAAGGGTAATCCTAAACGTGATGATCCTGCAAGCGGTGGTGGTGTACGTGTTACTGGGGTACAGGCTTCTGATGGCAGAACTCCTGTTGATGTGTACATTTCTGCTTACGATTACTATCACCAATTCTACTACCAGCAGATCGCTGAACCATTTGTACACAGTTTGTCATTTGCCAAAATGCGTGAAATGAGTTTGGGATATCAAATACCGGTAGAAAAAATGGGCAAATTTGGAAAAGCATTCCAGGGAGCAAATATCTCTGTAATAGGACGTAACCTGTTCTTCTTCTATCGTGATTCCAAAAACTTCGATCCATCTGAGATCAGCGGTGTATTTGGAGAAGATGGCCAGTTGACTGGTTCACGTTCGGTTGGTTTTAACCTGAAACTTATTTTCTAATACCCTTAAATACAGAATATGAAACGAATGAACATAAAACAAATAGCGATCGTGTTAGGGGTTTCCGCTTTAGCCTTTACGGGTTGTAAAAAAGGAATCGATGATTTTGGTGACCTTAATCGAAACCCTAACGCAACTACAGTTCCTATTACTTCTGCCTTGTTAACAAACGTGTTGGCAAATGTGGGCAATACAGTATGGGGCGATGGTGTGAATACAACAGCCGGCTTGTACGCACAGTACATGTCTGAAACGCAGTACACAGATATTTCCCGTTATGCTACTCCAACACTCAACTGGGATGGTTTTTATGCGGGCGATATGTATGATCTTCAGAATATCATCAATACCAATACAGATCCTGCAACAGCTCCTATTGCTGCTCAGTTTGGATCAAATGCAAATCAAATTGCAATTGCACGCATTTTGAAGGCGTATTATTATTTGATATTGACTGATGCTTTTGGTGATCTTCCTTTTACAGAAGCATTACAGGGTAAGAGTACGATCCCTTACGATAAACAGGAGAATGTATATCCTGCAATCATCAACGAGTTGAAGGAAGCTGCGGCTCAGTTTGATGCCGGTGCAACAGCACAAGGTGATGTAATGTTTAGTGGTAACACAACAAAATGGAAGAAGTTTGCAAATTCAATTCGTGCAATTGCAGCTTTACGTATGTCAAAAGCCAATGCAACTTTAGGTAAAACTGAATTTGCGGCAGCTGTGGCTGCGGGCGTAATTGATGCGAATGCAGATAATGCAGGTATCCCTTACCCGGGTGGTAACTACAGAAATCCGATTTACAACTATTATGTGATCACACAGCGTTTTGACTTTGCAGTAAGTGAAACAATGACCAATCACCTAAGTGGTTTAAATGATCCCCGGATCTCTAAATTTGGAAACACTTCACAAGGGTTCCCTTACGGTTTAACCCGTAACGATGCATTAGCATGGCAAACGTTAAACCCAAATTTTGCATTCTTACTTGGGTTCACCGGTACACCGCAAACAATGCCAGTATATCTTGTAACAGCAGGTCAAATGTTTTTGGCACGTGCTGAAGCTGCGAGACTTGGCTGGACTGCTGAAGTTGCTGCAACAATGTATGCAAGCGGAATTACAGCGGAAATGAACCGTTGGGGTATTACTGATGGTGCTGCAATTGCAGCTTACCTTCTTCAACCTTCGGTAGCACTTACCGGCGTTGGTGATGCTAAAAAAATTGCTGAGCAACGTTGGGTATCACACTTCCCTGATGGAAACCAAGGCTGGGCTGAATGGCGCAGAACTGGCTTCCCTGTATTAGCACCTGCCCCAGGTTCAGGAAAGCAAGTGCCACGTCGTATCCCTTATGGACCTAACGAACCATTGTATAACCCTGAGAATTATTCTGCAGCAGCTGCAGGATATTCAAACAACTCTCAGGATGCAAGAGTTTGGTGGGATAAACCATAATTACAAGGATTTTTTAGTGAATTTTATTGATATCAAGGCCGCCTCTCAAAAGAGGCGGCCTTTTTCATTAATATTGCAGCCCAATCAGTTAATTTTATCATTCTAATATTCTCATATTATTATGCCATCACTCGAAAACCGTCAGTTCATCGAAATCGAAAAGCCCATTAAGGAATTGGTGGATGAATTAAAGGAGATCCGTCACAGGGCAGAGAAGAATGCAAAAGTGGATTATTCTGCAACTATCCAGCAACTGGAAGAAGGCATTGTTGCAAAACGAAAAGAAATCACACAACATCTCACCAGTTGGCAAAAAGTACAGTTGAGCCGGCATCCCGATCGGCCATATACGCTTAAGTACATCACAAAAATGTGCGACAACTTTGTTGAACTCTATGGCGACCGTGGCGTGAAAGACGACAAGGCAATGGTCGGAGGTTTTGCACAGCTGGACGGCGAAACAGTGATGATCATTGGGCAGCAGAAAGGGATCAATACCAAAATGCGTCAACAACGGAATTTTGGAATGGCCAATCCCGAAGGTTATCGTAAAGCACTTCGCTTGATGAAGCTGGCTGAAAAATTTAATAAACCCGTTATTACATTGATCGATACGCCGGGAGCTTTTCCCGGTCTTGAAGCCGAAGAAAGAGGACAAGGTGAGGCTATTGCACGCAACATTTATGAAATGATCCGGTTGAAGGTGCCGGTTATTTGCGTAGTGATTGGCGAAGGTGCCAGTGGCGGTGCATTAGGAATTGGAGTAGGCGATAAAGTATTGATGATGGAGAATACATGGTACACAGTAATATCACCTGAAAGTTGCAGTTCCATTTTATGGAGAAGCTGGGATAAAAAAGAAATTGCAGCAGAACAATTGAAGCTTACGCCCGACCATATGTACAAATTTGGTATTGTGGATGGCATCATCCCCGAACCGGATGGCGGAGCACATTGGGATTATGACGAAGCGGCTCAAATGCTAAAAAAAGAATTGATCCCCGTGTTGCAACAATTAAAAACAATTTCACCGGAAGATCGCATTAATCAACGCATTGAACGGTATAGTAAGATGGGTTTCTGGGATGAACTTTAAATGATATCAACTTTACAATTATAATTTCCTTTTTTTTATATGAATCTTCAGGATCAATTACGAGGTACAGGTGTTGCTTTGGTTACTCCATTTAAACAGAATATGGAGATCGATTTTGTTGCCCTTGAACGTGTTATCAATTTTGTTATTGATAAAGGTGTTGAATATGTTGTTACGTTAGGAACAACTGGCGAAACACCAACCTTGAGTAAAGATGAAAAACTTGAATTGATCAGGTTTACAAATGAAATTGTTGCCAACAGAGTGCCGGTTGTTGTGGGTATTGGCGGTAACAACACATTATCGATCATTAAGGATCTGGAAACATTTCCATTGGAAAATGCGGCGGCTATATTAAGTGCCAGCCCTTATTATAACAAACCATCACAGGAAGGTATTTACCAGCATTACAAAGCATTGGCTGAGGTAACGCCTAAGCCAATCATTTTATACAATGTGCCCGGACGTACGGGGCGAAATATGTCAGCAGCCACAACCTTGCGGTTAGCCAAAGATTTTGAAATGATCGCAGGTATTAAAGAAGCCAGCGGTGATATGTTGCAAAGCATGCAGATATTGAAAGACAAACCGGCTGATTTTTTAGTTGTGAGTGGCGATGATGGATTGGCAATGCCGCAAATTGCATGTGGTATGGATGGTGTGATCAGCGTTGCGGCAAACTGCCTGCCTTACGAATTCAGTGAAATGGTTCGTTTGTCATTGAAAGGTGATTTTGCCCGAGCAAAACAATTGAATGATCAAATGCTCGAGGCGTACGATTTGTTATTTGCTGAAAATAACCCCGCTGGTGTAAAAGCATTTTTAACTGAATTAGGATTGATCGAAAATAATCTTCGTTTGCCGGTAGTTCCATTAAGCGAGGGTTTACATACATCTGTAAAAAAATACATGGGGCAGCTTACAAATGGTTGAGCATTGCAATAACCATAGTTGGCAAAAACTAAACAAGAAGATACTGTTCTTTTCTGCTGCTGTGTTATTGAGTACTGCATTATTTGCTCAGTATAATGTGAGGATTGAAATACAAAACAGACCTGGTACACATAAAACTGACACACTTTTTATTGCCGGAAATTTTAACGGATGGAACCCCGGCCTTGGCAACTATCGTTTTTCACAATTTGCCAATCAAAACAAACTTGAATTAACTGGCGTTGCGAAGGGTTTGCTCGAATACAAAATAACCCGGGGCTCCTGGACAAAAGTTGAATGTGCTGCCAATGGTACTTCAATTGAAAATCGCATTGCACAAATCAGTTCCGATACTACACTCTATATTAATGTACAAGCATGGGCCGATGATATTCCCGGTCGTCCTCCTGTTTCAACCCGAACAAAAAATGTATTTGTGCTTGATACGGCTTTCTTTATGCCGCAATTGAATCGGAAACGGCGCATCTGGGTGTACCTGCCTGAGAATTATGCATTCTCAAATAAACGATATCCTGTATTATACATGCACGATGGGCAAAACCTATTTGATGCACTTACCTCATCGTTTGGAGAATGGGGAGTTGATGAAATGATGGATACAGTAAAGCTGCGAAAGCAATGCATTATTGTTGGCATCGATCATGGAGATTCAAAGCGATTGACAGAGTATAATCCTTACAAGTCGAGATTTGGTGATGGCGAAGGTGATGCATACGTTGATTTTCTTGTTCAAACGCTGAAACCGCAAATTGATCAACGGTTTCGTACAAAAGCTGATATGGCTAATACGTCTATTGCAGGCAGTTCAATGGGTGGTTTGATTTCGCTGTATGCAGTATTGAAATATCCAGCTGTATTTGGAAACGCAGGAGTGTTTTCGCCGGCTTTCTGGATCGCACCGGAGTTGACAAAAAAAATTGAAAGTATGACAGGCTTCAAGCAAGCGGTATATTTTGTTTGTGGTGAATTGGAAGGCGATCAAATGACAAAAGATATGCGACAGCTTTACCTGTTGTTACAACAAAAAGGACTCAAACGTACCGTCTATAAGCAAGTAAAAGACGGCCAGCATAATGAACGCTTCTGGCAAACAGAAATGGATGACTTTTACGAATGGTTATTTGATCAAACAAGATAAGTAGTTCCTTCAGCTGCCAGTTCTGTATTACTGAACACTTCTCTCGCTTCACTTTCAAATTGTAATAAATTCTCAAACTTTGCTGAAAAATGACCAATGAGTAATTTTTTTGCATTGGCTTTTACTGCAATAGTTGCAGCTTGTTTTGTTGTGGAGTGAAAGCGTTCTGCAGCTTTTTCAACAAGTGCTGCGGGGTATGTGCTTTCATGATACATCAGGTCTGCATCAGCAATGATACTGCACAGGCTTTCATCATAAATTGTATCGGCACAAAATGCATAACTCTTTGGTTTTACATTTTCGATGGTAAGCAATTCATTTTTGATGATCGATCCATCGGCATTTATATGGTCTTCACCATCCTGCAGTTTTTGGTAAGAGGCAGTTGGAATATTGTAAGCAGTTACTTTTTCAATATCAATTTTACGTGCATGTCTTTTTTCTTTTACAACAAACCCCCAGCATTCAATACGATGTTGTGTAGAAAAACATTCTACAGTATAACTTTTTGCATCGAGCAACAATCCCGGTTGTTCAATTGCATGAAATGTAAATGAAAACGGAAGCATTGTGTTGGAGATGCGGAATTGCAGTTCAATAATTTCAATTAATGGAGCAGGGCCGTACACATGTAATGGCTGAATACGACCCAACAAAGCAAAACTGTTCAGCAATCCAATTAAACCAAAATAATGATCACCATGCAGGTGCGATATAAAGATGTGGTTGATGCGGCTACGTTTGATCCGATAGTTCAGGATTTGTATTTGTGTTCCTTCACCACAATCAAACATCAGCAGATCATCAGCTGTTGTAATGATTTGTGAAGTAGGGTGGCGACCAAATGCAGGAATGGCAGAATTATTTCCAAGAATTGTAACAGCCAACATGAACAGAGATAGTTTTGTGGTTAGTAAGTATGTTTTTCAAATGTTAATTTGTTTCTTCTTCATCGCCGAATAATTCCCGTTCGATCTCTTCCATCTGCACAATATCCCAGGCTTCACTTTCGGTAGGTGTGAAATTAATAAGATCAAGCATTTCTTTGTCATCAAAGAATTGCTCCACCTCAGGTTTCATCTCACAGATCACAAAGGAGTATTGTTGTTCATAAAACTCCTGTTGACAGTTGAGCATGGTTTCGGCTATCTGTTGATCCAGCAATGTTACGTTGCCAAGGTTCAACACAACGTTTTTTACTTCCTTTTTCAGGCAGTCAAGCAACAATTGTCTGAATTCTTCTGTCATATTTTCAGAAAGCGCTGTTTCCATGGGTGTTAAAACATGGAATTTCTCCTTGGTATCAATTTTGACAGTCATAGTTTTATTAACAGATAGTGTGTAACTTAAAGCAAACTTCGATCAAAATTATTCGTTATAATTGTAAAAACCGAATATCCATCTATGGATCATAATTTTTCAACACAAGTAAAAGAGATCATTTCGTTCAGCAGGGAAGAAGCGTTGAGGCTTGGAAATGATTTCATCGGAACTGAACATCTCGTTTTAGGGATGATCAGGGAAGGAGAAAACACTGCAATTAAAGTATTAAAAAACCTTCATGTTGACCTCTATGAACTGCGAAAGGAAATTGAACTGGCAGTTAAAGATAAAACAGGAAAGAACATTGCCAACATCAATAGCTTGCCATTAACCAAGCAGGCTGAGAAAGTTATTCGTGTTACGGTACTCGAAGCAAAAGCATTGAAAAGTCCGCAGGTGGAAACAGAACACCTGATGTTATCAATATTAAAAAACAAGGAAAATATCGCTACACAGATTTTGAACCAGTTTGAAATTGATTACGATATTTTCAGAAATGAATTAGGTATGGTAAAATCAAACGATCCCCGTGCCGAGTATGACGATCCCGGCGAAGAAGACTTTGACGACGAAAAGTCGAAGTATTCACAATCACGTTCCAAACAGCAGGCTGGTGCAAAAAGCAAAACACCTGTATTGGATAATTTCGGAAGAGATATAACACGTCTTGCAGAAAACGGCTCATTGGATCCCATTGTTGGTCGTGAAGCAGAAATTGAACGTGTATCTCAAATTCTCTCCCGTCGTAAAAAAAACAACCCTATTCTGATTGGAGAACCTGGTGTTGGTAAAACGGCGATCGTGGAAGGTCTTGCACTTCGTATTGTTCAACGTAAAGTTTCACGTGTGTTATATGATAAGCGTGTAGTATCGCTTGATCTTGCAGCATTGGTGGCTGGTACAAAATACCGTGGTCAGTTCGAAGAGCGGATGAAAGCGATCATGAATGAATTAGAGAAGAACAGAGATGTGATCTTGTTCATTGATGAGATCCATACCATTGTTGGTGCAGGTGGCGCCAGTGGTTCTTTGGATGCTTCAAATATTTTCAAACCGGCGTTGTCAAGAGGTGAATTGCAATGTATTGGTGCATCAACTTTGGACGAATACAGAATGTATATTGAGAAAGATGGTGCATTAGATCGTCGTTTTCAAAAAGTGATCATTGACCCACCAAGTATCGATGAAACCATTCAGATTCTTCATAACATCAAATCGAAGTACGAAGAGTTTCACAATGTTGCTTATAACGATGAAGCCATCAATGCTTGCGTAAAGTTGAGCGATCGTTATATGACCGACAGACTGTTACCCGACAAAGCAATTGATGTGTTGGATGAAGTGGGTGCAAGAGTGCATCTGAAGAATATCAATGTGCCGCAGGAAATTCTTGATCTGGAGAAAAAGATCGAAGACATCAAACTGGAAAAGAATAAAGTGGTGAAGAGTCAGCGCTTTGAAGAAGCTGCTTCACTTCGTGATACCGAGAAGCGATTGGGAGAAGAGTTGGAAAAAGCAAAAGCAAAGTGGGAAGAAGAAAGTAAGCACAAGCGTTATCCAATCGATGAAGAAGCAATTGCTGAAGTCGTAAGTATGATGACAGGTATTCCTGTGAAGCGAATGGTACAGGCTGAGACCGATAAGCTTCGTCGTATGGCTGATGATCTGCAAGGTGCAGTAATTGGTCAGGATGAAGCCATCAGCAAAGTAGTAAAAGCCATTCAGCGTAACAGAGTAGGGTTGAAAGATCCAAAGAAGCCGATCGGTACATTTATATTCCTTGGCCCTACCGGTGTTGGTAAAACCGAATTGGCACGTGCCCTTGCACGTTACATGTTCGATAGTGATGATGCACTGATTCGTATTGATATGAGTGAGTACATGGAAAAATTCACTGTAAGTCGTTTAATTGGTGCACCTCCGGGTTATGTAGGTTATGAAGAAGGTGGTCAATTGACAGAACGTGTTCGTCGTAAACCTTACTCCGTTGTTTTGTTAGATGAAATTGAAAAAGCACATCCGGATATTTACAATATTCTGTTACAGGTGCTGGATGATGGACAATTAACCGATGGCCTTGGACGTAAAGTTGATTTCAAGAATACACTCATTATCATGACATCAAATATTGGTGTTCGCCAATTGAAAGATTTTGGAGAGGGTGTAGGTTTTGCCACAGCAACCCGTATGCAGAATGCCGATGAGAATAACAAAGCGGTGATTGAAAAAGCATTGAAGAAAACCTTCTCACCTGAATTCCTGAACAGGATCGATGATGTAATGATCTTCAACTCACTTACTAGAGATCATATCTTCCGCATCATTGATATATTGATGAAAGGAGTAAGTGCACGGTTGAAAAACCTTGGCTTTGCTCTTGAGCTCACGGAAGAAGCGAAGGAATTTATTTCTGATAAAGGGTATGATGCACAGTTTGGTGCCCGTCCGTTGCACAGAGCTATCCAGAAGTATTTGGAAGATCCGTTAGCAGAGGAAATTTTGAACATGAATATTAAAGATGGAGATGTGTTGATTGCTGATCTTGATAAAGAAAATCAGATCATTAAATTCACATTCAAAGAAAAAGCGAAAAAATCAGCGAAGTCATCAGAGGCATAAGGGTTGCCAACCTTAGAACGCAGAATTTACGTATTCACATTAATTTAAAAGGTTGGCAACCTTAACCAAACCCCGCTTATTCAGCGGGGTTTTTTAATTAGTTTTGCCCGGTGGAACAAACTAAGAAGATTACAATTGCCATTGATGGGTGGTCCAGTTGTGGTAAAAGCACACTGGCAAAACAGTTAGCCAAGGAACTTGGATATATATATATAGATAGCGGAGCCATGTACCGGGCCATTACACTTTATTTTCTGAGGAATCACATTGACTGGACCAGTGAAGAAGAGGTGAAGGAAGCGTTGAACGATATTGAATTAGAGTTTAAGCCCAATAGCCAAACCGGTGCATCTGAAATATACCTCAATGGTGAGAACATTGAATATGTAATTCGGGACCTGGTGGTTGCTGAGAAGGTAAGTGATGTGGCTGCAATTGCTGCTGTTCGCTCATTTGCCGTGGAGCGGCAACAGCAAATGGGTGCTGGGAAAGGAATTGTAATGGATGGGCGAGATATTGGCACCACGGTTTTCCCATCAGCAGAGCTGAAAATATTCATGACGGCCGATAATGCAGTGCGGGTAGAGCGCCGATTTAAAGAATTGTATGAGAAAAACCCAAATATTACCATTGAAGAAGTAAAGGCGAATCTTGAAATGCGGGACTACATCGATTCACACCGTGAGGTGAGTCCTTTGCAAAAAGCAACTGATGCCATTGTAATTGATAATACTGATATCACCCCTCAGCAGCAATTGCAAGTTGCCCTTAAGTATGTAAGGATGAAGCAGTAAAGTGAGAGACTGGTATCCTCCTGCGAAAAATATTTTTCACAAAAGCTTTGCTAATTCAAAACCAACCTCTATCTTCGTCTTCTATCTGATCCTCATATCCGACTAACCTCCCCTTAAATCCGTTCATCCGAACAATCCAATTTTTTCTGAATCTAATTTAATTTCTGGTTATACTGTCCATCTTCCTGTGATGAGCTATGTCGTTTTACGGCACAGTAATCACTATATCCTCCATTGAATTGCTTTTTCAAAAGGTGTCCTTTGAACCGCCAATCTATTTTTTACCTCTAAACCTTTTTTATGAAAAAGTTTTTACTCTCTTCGGTTTTAATGTTGGCGATAATTTTATCGTCTAATGCTCAGGTTATTGAAAGTTTTAATGGCGGTGTTTTGCCGACCGGATGGGATGTTGCACAGGGAATGCAAGTTACTTCCTACAACAATCCAGACAATAATTGTGCAAGTGATTTTGGGTTATTAACTCCTGGTGTCGGCGGAAATAATCCAGCTAAAGTTTTGACTCCATCGGTTGCATATACTGTGGCTTCATCCTTTGTAAATGCGGGTTTTACAATTTACATTTTTGACTCAAATCTTAAATGTGAAAGTAAAAAAGATCTTCCATGCGTAACTTTCGTAAAAGTATATTTGGTGAAACCAACATGGACAAGCGCATCAATTCCACCCGCAAGTGAAATTTACAATGAAAGTCAAGTGCAGATTGTACAGGCAAATACTGCAAATATTCTTGTAGTCCCTTCCACGAATGTCCCGGTAGGAGGTAGCTATCGTGTGTTGTATGATTTCAGTGTTGCTGACAACTGCAATCAGAATGGCACAAAATATATTTTAGATGAGTTCAAAGTTATCACTACTGTTGATGGTCCGCTGCCAGTAACTTTGAAAAATTTCAATGCAGTTCAACGTAGCAGTAAAGTAAGCCTTACTTGGGAAACTTCAACTGAGCTGAATAATGATGGTTTTGAAATTGAGCGTCGTATTGGTGCTGGTGCTTATCAAAAAATTGCATTCGTAGATTCAAAAGCTCCGGGCGGAAATGGCGCAGAGTTTTCATATTCTTTTGAAGACAACACTGTATTGCCAAAAGGAGTTTCTTACTACCGCTTACGTCAGGTTGATTTTGATGGCCGTGCTACATATAGCGAAATTAAAGCTGTAAGAACAGGCAATGGTGCAATCATCCTTTCAGTATATCCAAACCCAAGTCGTGGAACTGTAAATGTTGCAATTCCTGATGGTATTGGTACGTTTGATGTTTCAGTTGATGACTTTACAGGAAAATCAGTGCAACGTTTCAGTGGATTAACTTCACGTAACATGCAGCTGAATAATTTGAAACCAGGTATGTACATGTTGCGTGTAAGCATTCGTGCAACTGGTGAAACGATCACAGAAAGAATTGCAGTGCAATAAAATACGGGACAGGAAAAACCAGATAAGATAAAGACAAAAGGAAAGCCTCACGCAAGTGAGGCTTTTTGCTTTTATTTAAAAAATTATTTTAGAAATAGCTTGCTTATATAAATATTCACTGCTATTTTTACAGCCTAATCTACTCTCCATCCTACGAACACCTTTCCATTAATTTCTTCATCCTACGACTAACCTGAAATTTTTTACAAGACTCATTTTCAGCCGAACTATTAGTTGTTAAGTATTCCAAGCTTCCTTTGAATTATCTGAATCTTTTTAGATAAAGTTGCTATTCACCTATATCCCAATGATTAACTTTTTCAAAAGGTGTCCTTCGAATAACCTCTGATTTTTTTCACCTCAAAAAACCTTTTTATGAAAAAGTTTTTACAATTCATTTCTTTCTTTGTTATTGCTTTGACATTATCGAACGTTACTATTGCACAGTGTGATGTTCAGAACCCAACAACTTCTGACATTCGATTGACACAGGTAAATGCAAATTGCGAGGTTTTGATTGATGTAATTTTTGATCTTCAAACCAATTCTGGAAACAAGTTTACCTTTTTTCATGTTTGGACGGAATCTCAGTTTCCTCAAACGATTGTTTCTAACGTTTATGGAATTACGTGTGGAGTAACCAATAACCAAACGCCGGCTAAAGATCCACCAACTAAGGTGGGTGGAAATGCAGCAGGTATGTTGAACAATTCGTTTATAAATTTCGGATTTAACGTTGATCTAGTTACAAGTACTCCGGCTGCTACAGGTATTTTTACCACTTATGGGCCTGATGGAAGCGTATTAATGAACGCTACATCTGGAGACCCTAATAACCCTACTCTGATCTCAAAAAATACATCACCACTTGGGTCAGGTTATGTTCGTGTTACGATCCAAAATTTAAAATTTACAATTCCAAATTATCTATGTGGAAGTAATTTGCTTGCTGTAAAATCGTTCGTTTGGGCAAGTAACAGCAATGCAGCTAGTTCAAAAGCACAATGCTATTTTTGCGGAAATCGTCAGGTATATGGTGACCCGGCAATTTCAGGTTCAGTTAACTGCACTAATCCAAGAACCTATAATGTATTTATTGATTCGAAATTTGAAAACCCACTTGGTACAGCTGCTACGATTAGCGGAACATACAACGTGTTTATTGACGATAACAGAAATGGATTAGTCGATCCCACTGAAGAAGCGAATTTAAAAATTACAAACACTCCAAAAAACTTTACAACATCTTTGGCCGGAGCTCCGTCTGGTTTTACAAGCAGATTTACTGCATTTAACCAGCCTTATGAAGGGGTTGTGCTGGGATTGGGAGATGAGAAGTCAACTGATCCGCTGATTGTCCGAGTTACCGTAACTACTGTTGGGTATTCAGGAAATATTGAAGGTAGTCTGTTTAACAGTTGCGCCACACTTCCTGTTTCTTTAAAAAGTTTTAATGCTACTCAAAGAAATAATAAGGCATTCTTAACATGGGAAACTGATCAGGAAAGCAATAATGATGGTTTTGAAGTTGAGCGAAGAAGTGCTGGCAACAGTCAATACCAAAAAATTGCATTTGTTGATTCTAAAGCTCCAAACGGAACTGGTACTGCTGTTTATTCATACAGTTTTGATGATAACCTTACATTATCAAAAGGTGTAACATACTATCGGTTACGTCAGGTTGATCTGGATGGGCGTGTTACTTACAGTGAAATAAAAGCTGTAAGAGCCGGTAACAGTAATCTGGTTATTTCAATTTATCCTAACCCAAGCCGTGGTACAGCGAATGTTGCTATTCCTGAAGGTTCAGGTAAGATGGATGTTTCATTAGATGATTACACTGGTAAATCTATTCAACGCTGGAACGGTATCAGCGTTCGTAATCTGCAAATCAATAACATGAAGCCAGGTATTTATATGTTGCGTATTAACCTGCGTGAAAGCGGCGAAATTATTACTGAGCGAATCGTAGTTCAATAAATAGTTCTTTGGACAGGAAAAACCAGATAAAACCGAAGAAGAAGAGGCCTCCGAAAGGGGGCTTCTTCGTTTTTCTGCCAGAGTGATAACTGTCAGCTTTTAAAGTGATTCTTCTAACCCGTATCATTGTTTTTACCATCTTACGCTACATATCTTTATCAAAATAAGTGACATGCAACATCTACTCCACGCTACTGGTTTCTGATAGTCCGGCGTAATCAAAAAAAAGAACAGTAGCTCAAACCATCTTACAACAAGCCGGAATTCTTCAACTTCTAAACTGTTCTTTATGAAAAAGAATTTACTCCTGTTATTGCTGTTGGTATTAATGCCTTGGTATAACATGATATCTGCACAATGTAACGTAACAAATGTGGTTGTCAGCAACGTTCGTTCCAATCCTTATGGTCCTGATAGTATGATGTACACGATCGATTTGCAATTTAATGCCTCTGTAAATAATGGTAACAAGGATATATGGCTGCACATGTGGAGGGAGAGTGATTATCCTTCAGTACCAATGGAGCGGTATAATTGTACCGGTAATCAAAGTGTAGCCCCGACCCCTTCAACTTTTACACAAGCCAATACTCATCTGGATGTGTTGGACAAAGCCTTTCTTACATTTGGATTCGATGATAACGCCATTAATCGTGATGTTCCCGGAACAGCCGGCATTTTTACTGCTTACCATTATGACCCTGCGGTTTTTCCGAATTCTCAGGGAACCACTATTTACAGAGTTGCCCATGCTACAGACCCCAACGTAGACCATATCTATGTTGAGAATCTCACATTTGTAGTAAGTAATGGAGTAATTGATTTTCTACAGGTAAGGGCATTCAGCTGGTCTACAGTTGGCGACAACAGGCCGCAATGTTGGGGCTGTGGTCAAACATTTGTAGTAGGTGATCCAAATGTGTCCGGTACAGTAAACTGCACCAGTCCAAGAACATACAACATCAACATTCAAAGTAAGTTTGATGATGTAACAATTCCCGGTATTCAAACAATTACAGGTAGTTATCGTTTGTATATTGACGTTGATCGTAATGAGTTGCTCAATGAAGAGACCGACATACTGGTACAAACAAGCACAAACTTTACAACTGCATTGGTACCGGGCACAGTTCGTCCGGGTTTCCAAAGTGCATATGTAGCGTCTCTCTTACCATTTAATAATTATGTTTACACAGTTGGAGATACAAATCAAACGAAAAATTTGATTGCATTGGTGAACGTAACAACTCCCGGTTACATCGGTGCAGGTACAACCGGTATTCTTGTGAACCCTTGTGCCCCATTACCGGTAACTATCACAAGCTTTTCTGCAATTGCACATTCAAGTAAAGTGAAACTAACGTGGGAAACTGCGCAGGAATTTAATTTCAGCGGATATGATGTTGAAAGAAAAGCTGGTAACGGAAATTTTACAAGCATTGGATTTGTGCAGGCAAGAGCAATGGAAGGTGAAAGAGCTTCTTATCAATTTACAGATGCCAATCTGCCTTCAGGCGAAGTGCTGTTGTATCGTTTACGTTTGTTAGACAAAGACGGCAGCTTTACTTACAGTGATGTGAAAGCGATTCGCAACAATGCGAAAAAACTGTTGGTAGCCATTTATCCAAATCCAACAAAAGGTATGTTCACAATCGCAGTTCCTGCCGATGCCGGTTTGTATGATATGATTCTTACAGATTATAGTGGACGAATGATTAGAGTAGAACGTTCTTTAAGAATTCAGTCCTTCCAAGTAAATAAACTTTTACCAGGCGTTTATATGTTGAAGATATGGTTCCGTGAAACAGGCGAAACTGTTACAGAGAGAGTAATCGTTCAATAAGAACGGAGAGGTTGATTGAGATTGCGGGGCCGAATGGCCCCGCTTTTTATTGATAGGTTTCTTTTAGTTGCCTGAATGCATGTTCACTTTTATAAAGCGAAGCTAACTTCTCCATCACAGCCTCCACTAATGAGTCCGGACAGGATGCACCGCTGCTGATCAGTATTTTTGCAGGCGACGTTGCAGGTAGAAAATCTCTTGTGAGATATTCTTTTTTATCATGAAAATTGAAGTGCAGAATTTCTGTGGGTGATATTATTTTGTCAACGCTGTTAATAAAATACGTGGGTAATTTCTCTTCACACAATTCAACCAAGTGCGTCGTGTTAGAGCTGTTATAGCCACCTACAATGATTGCAATATCTGCAGCTGTTTCAAGCATGCCGGTTACTGCAGTTTGGTTATCGTTCGTGGCATAACAAAGTGTATCTCTGGTATCAGCAAACCGTTCATTGATGTTTTGTGCAGTTAAACCATAGTGATTCATCACCAATGTTTTCAAATATTCAGCAATAGCTTGTGTGTCGCTTGCAAGTTGTGTGGTTTGGTTAACTACACCAAAGCGTTGTAAGTCTTTACTGATATCAAACCCGTCTGAATAAAGTCCGTTGAACTCTTCGTAGAATTGTTCTGCCGGTTTTTCGCCGGTAATGTATTTGCCAAGCTCAATTGTTTCTTTCATGTCATTTACAATCACAGTAGGTGTGTGTGAACTTGCATGCGAAAATGTAGCTCTTGTTTCTTCGTGTTTCGGTTTACCGTGTACTACTATTGAATAACCTTTTGCCGCAATCTGCTCACTACGGTTCCATACTTTTTCTACAAAGGGGCAGGTGGTATTGTATTTTTCTGTGCTGATGCCTTTCGCATTCAGCATTTGTTCAATTGCTATTGTTGTGCCGAATGCAGGGATGATCACTACATCATCTGCAGTAACTTCTTCAAACGGAATTACCTGTTTCCCATAAGTGTCTTGTAAAAACTGAACACCCTTCTCGACCAGTGTTGCATTCACCTGTGGGTTGTGAATCATTTCACTCAAAAGAAAAATCCGTTTGCCGGGGTTTTCTTCAATTGTTTTAAACGCAATTTCAATGGCATTTTCTACTCCGTAACAAAAGCCAAAATGGCGGGCCAGATAGAATTGTACAGCACCCAGATCCAGAAGTGTAGGGGAGAAGTCTTTCTTCAATTTATCTTCTTCCTTTCGCCTGGCCTTAATTGCTGTGATGAGATCGCTGCGGTAAATATTCGGGACTTCAAATTTCTTCATGGTGGATAATAACAGTTGCAAAGGTACAAGGTTTGAAAGTTGGTTTATCCAATTCGGTCCAAGTCGATTTTCACACAATTGACTACGCTTCGTTTGCCGATTGGTTCGTATCATTGAGGCGAATTATGAGTGAACTGTCAACTGTATTTAAACCGGCTGCGTGGGTACATTCCACGAATATTTATGAGGTAAACCTGCGTCAATATACTGCGGAGGGAACATTTGCTGCTTTTACAAAGCATTTACCCCGACTCAAGGAGATGGGTGTGGAAGTATTATGGTTTATGCCAATCACTCCCATATCAGTAAAAAACCGAAAGGGAACATTGGGCAGTTATTATGCCTGCTCCAGTTATGTAACTACGAATCCGGAGTTTGGAACAACCGATGAGTTTAAAGAACTGGTCCAGCAAATTCAATCGTTAGGCATGAAAGTGATCATCGATTGGGTTGCCAACCATACAGGTTGGGATCATGAATGGACGATTTCAAATCCCGACTTTTATACGCAGGACCATCATGGAAATTTTAAACCACCGGTCGATAATTGGGAAGATGTAATTCATCTCAACTTCTACAACCCGGCTATGCGGAAAGCTATGATCGATGCCATGCAATTTTGGGTGGATGAATGTGGTATCGATGGTTTTCGTTGCGATATGGCGATGCTCGTTCCTGCAGATTTTTGGTTTGAAGCGAGAACTGCTTTAGACAAGCTGCGTCCTTTATTTTGGCTCGGCGAATTTGATCAGTGGAATGATGAACCGTATGCACATGCATTTGATGTGAGTTACAGTTGGCATTGGATGCATATTTCGGAAGAATATTATAAAAATCATCGAAGGATGGTTGAATTAGATAAAGTGCTGAGCGACTACAACAAAAAACAACCTGCTCAACATTTACATTCTTTTTTTACCAGCAATCATGATGAGAACAGCTGGAATGGAAGTGAGTATGAAAAGTATGGTGCAATGGCATTGCCATTAGCGGTTTTCAGTTGTACATGGGATGGAATTCCACTATTGTACAGCGGACAGGAATTGCCCAACACGAAGCGGCTCCAGTTTTTTGAAAAAGATGAAATAGAATGGAAAGATGCACCTGCATTACATCAGTTTTATCAAAAGCTGTTGTTGTTACGGAAACAAAATCCAGCGATGCAAAGCGGACATGAACATGGTATTACATGGCGTATAGCAACCGATCATCCTGAACAGATTTTTTGTTTTGTACGTAAGAACAAAGAAGATGAAGTATTGGTGTTGATCAATTTTTCCGATCAGCCCATCGTCTGCCTTCTCCATGATTTACGTGTAAGAGGATTATTTAAAGACATTTTTACAGAAGAAGAATTACAAAGTACCGATCAGCTATCGCTTGCCCCGTGGGGTTATAAAGTAATGGTGAAATAAAAAAAATCCCCGGAATTTTTCCGGGGATTTTTTTATGTATTCGCTGTTGAGCATTTATGGCTCATTTCTTAAATCGTTGATTGCATACTGGTAAACTCCTTCATATCCGGGATAGATACCTTCAATGATGATACTGTTGCCTGCGCTTTCAATTGCAGCTTTGAGATCATCAACTGATTTCACTGTTTTACCACCTGCACGGATAATGATAAATCCTTTCTTAATGGTTGTTTGCTCCGCAATTAAACCGTCGCTTAATGTTTTTACAACCACACCACCTTCAACGCCGTATTCTTTTGCTTTCTTGGAATCCAGTGTTTCTAATTCTACACCTAATTTATCAGCAGCAGATGTTTTAACGATCTCCGTATTACCACTGCTGTTTTTCAATGTAAGAACCGCTACACCTTCTTTACCATTGCGCAAGTATGTAACATTTATTTTTTGACCGGGACGATAACTTGCCACCGTACCTGTTAACTCATACCAGGTTGATACCGTTTTACCATCCAGCTTAACGATCTTATCACCTTTTTTCAAGCCTGCATCTTCTGCTGCACTTTTGCTCATTACTTCACCTACAACAACACCATCGCCTTCTTTAATTTGTGAATCAGTATTCTCATCTGCATTTGCTTCAGGACGAATACCCAGGAATGCACGTTGAACCGTTCCGAATTTGATCAAATCATCCACTACTTTTTTCACAATGTTTACAGGAATTGCATATGAATAACCAGCGTAGGTGCCAGTAGGAGATGCAATGGCTGCATTGATACCGATCAATTGCCCGTTGGTATTTACCAACGCACCACCACTGTTACCTTGATTTACGGCAGCATCTGTTTGAATAAAACTTTCAACCACATTTGCATTACGTCCAGCCTTCCGTTGGTTAATACCGAGGAAACGATACTTGGCACTGATGATACCGGCAGTAACAGTAGTTTCCAATGTGAGCGGATAACCAACTGCCAATACCCACTGACCAACATTCAGTTCATCTGAATTACCATATAAAAGATAAGGGAAACCATTGCCTTCAATTTTCACAACGGCCAGATCTGTATTTGCATCAGTTGCAAGCACTTTTGCTTTGTATTGCTTTTTGTTGTGCAGAGTAACAGTCACTTCATCTGCACCATCAATTACGTGATTATTGGTAACAATATACCCGTCAGCAGAAATAAACACACCACTTCCACTTGCCATTTGCGGACGGTTACTATTTGGTCCCCCAAAGAAATCATCAAAGAAATCATCACCAAACATTTCGCCAAATGGGCTCTTACGTTTTGTATTGTTTGTTTGTGTAGGGTTTGTTTTTGTTTTGATGTGTACTACGGCCGGGATGGAAGTAGTAGCAGCTCCTTCAAAACTAACAGGGCCGGGAGTTCCACCACCACTATCAAACAAACCTGCATAATTTACAGGAAGCTGACCTTGGCTTTGTGAAACCGAGTTGCCTTTGTTACTGAGTTTTGCATAGAGGAAAACACTTGAGAGAGCTGTAACGGCACTCACAAGTACGGTTACTAAAATGTGTTTTGCTTTCATATTTATTATCTGATTTTATTGTGTTTCTGAATCAAAGCATGTGCCTTTCTGTTTGTAAAATAACAAACCTGACATCATTTCAGAACTACCATGAAGCCACATTTAACAAACAGTTATGAAGGCCTTCGTAGTTCATGCTAAAGTTACAGATTTCTGGTCGGCAAGATGTTGTCAAACTGCCAAACTTCAGCTCATTTAACGTTGTATTCGATGGTTTAGTTCAACGACGGAAATATGAGCACAAAAAATCCCGTTGGTAATCCAACGGGATGAGAATAAGCAATTGGTCTGTTTCTCCAACAGCAGTTGAAGAATTATGGGAATATGCCAAGTTCAGCATAACTCGTAGCAACTTTGTTAATAGCTACTACGTACGCTGCTGTACGCATATCGGGAATAGACGGGTTTTGTTTCCAGCACTCCATTACTTCATTTACGGCCGTGATCATGGTCTCTTCCAAACCGCTGTAAACCAGATCTACTTCATCCGGGCCATGCGTAATGATATCTCTATGTTCTTTCTTTACCTTCTTGCCACTCAGGAATTCCATCTGGCCAAGAATGTTTGTATTGAGGTTTTCAGTAAAGCGTTTTTCCAAACGGCCATAGCGAACGTGACTTAAATTCTTTAACCATTCGAAGTACGAAACGGTAACACCACCGGCATTCAAAAACATATCAGGTACTACCAATACACCTTTTGCAGCAAATATTTCGTCAGCTTCAGGTGTTAAAGGTCCGTTGGCTGCTTCACCAATAATTTTTGCTTTGATGCGTGGTGCATTATCTCCATTGATCACGTTCTCTAATGCAGCAGGAATTAAAATGTCACATTCCAGCTCCAATGCATCCGTTGTTTTTGCCAATGTTGTGGCACCGGGGAAATTAATAATAGAACCGGTTTTTTTCCGGAACTCGATCAGCTCATCTTCATGCAATCCATCGGGATTATATACGGCACCATCGTGCTCAGAAATGGCAATGATCTTTGCGCCATTTTCCCGAAAGAATTTTGCCGAGTGATAACCTACGTTACCAATACCCTGTACAACTACTTTTTTATCTTTTACACCCGTTGGCAAGCCAAGCTTACTCATCACATCTTCCATATTACAAACCTCACGGATACCAAAAAATACACCTAAGCCAGTAGCTTCTTTACGGCCACGTACACCGCCTTGTGAAATTGGTTTACCCGTAACACAACCTGCCGCATCAATTTCGCCGGGGCGTAGGGATGAATACGTATCAACTATCCATGCCATTTCACGTTCGCCTGTTCCATAATCCGGAGCAGGAACATCAATACCGGGGCCAATGAAATTTTTCTTTACCAGCTCTGAAGTATAGCGGCGAGTGATCTTTTCAAGTTCATAAGCTGAGTGGTTACGTGGATTGATCTTGATACCGCCTTTGCCACCACCGAAAGGAACGTTAACAATGGCACATTTATAAGTCATTAAAGCCGCTAATGCCATTACCTCATCCTGATTAACTTCTTCACTGAAACGGATACCACCTTTACATGGCGATTTGTGCTGAGAGTGTTGTACACGGTAAGCTTCAATTACTTCAATATTTCCGTCGTCCATCTTAACGGGGAAGCGCATCTGGTACACACTGTTACACTGCTTGATCTGTTCAAGAATTCCTTTGTCCCATTTGGTAAATCCTGCTGCTTTATCGAAGCTTTGTTCTACTGCTCCGAAAAAACTGTAATTCGTAGTTGACATACAATCGTTTTTTTAATATTTAATATAGCAATCGTTTAATCTTTCTTTTTTTCCAGTGCTGCCACTTTTCGATCGATCATAACAAGATAAATGATCAACCCAACCAGAACGGTGAGGCATACGGCCATCACTACATATATTTTCCCATGGGCTTCCATGGCTGTTCCATCAGTTGGAGTTTGGGCTGATGATAAAAGTGCTGAGTTGAGAAATAAAATCAGCAGGGCAAAATATTTACGCATGGATCCAGTTTTTTTCTTTGAGTTTTGAAACACGGATGAGTAATGTTGTCATCCAAACACCTAATAAGGTCCAGCCCATTACGGCAGGCCAAAATACCATTCGCATAGCAGGGTCAAGATCTTGTCCGTTCAACGCAGGGTTACCTTCAACACCTTCTCCACCCGGATGCAGTGATTGCACTAACCGTGGCAACACCATAATAAGAGGTACATAAATAAAATAGGCAAAAATGTTATAGACACTGCTTACTCTTGCACGCTTGTCCATGTCGGGCATCGAATTACGTAAAACAAAATAAGCCAGATAAATAAGTAAGGCAATTGCTACGGCAATTTGTTTGGGATCGTTACTCCATGGTTCGCCCCAGGTATAGTTGGCCCAGATAGCACCCGTGATCAGTCCTAAAAAACCGAAAATAATTCCGGTACGTGCATATTCTCTTGCCTTAATATCATCGGCCAGGTTACCGCTGCGTAAGTAACGGATGGAGAAAATCATAGAAACCAGCAACAGGATCATTTGCCCAAACCACATCGGTACATGAAAAAACAGGTTGCGGATTGTTTGATATAAATTGCCAGTGATCGGAACTTGAATAAGGAAGCCTGCGGTAAATGTGTAGAGCAAAAGCAGGACTGCCAATATCTTCCACCAGGATTTTTGCATATGGAGTGATTATTCTTTTACCGGTCACGTAGGTTTTATTAAACTTACTATCCTTCGTTTTCGGTGCGGCAAAGTTAGGGTGTTGGGTCTAATCTTTCCACAAAAAGGGAAACAAAATGAGGCTGAGGAACACAACCATGATGTCTAAACCGCTCAACAATAAAACCATTTGGCGGAGAGCACCATCATTAAATACTTCACCAAAAGCACTTTTCGAAATTTTTACCAGTAATAGTAATTGTGGAATAATCAAGGGGAAACCAAGGATGGCCATGAGTGCTGCATTTTGGTTTGCCCTGGCAGCAATGGCCGCCAACAATGTAAAAACAAGACTGATACTGACACCGCCCAGTATTGTGATTCCGATAAACTGAAGGTTGTTGAGAAATGGAGAGCCAAGAAAAAAACTGAACATTAAAAGGCTGAGCAAACTCATTACCAGCATCAATAAAACATTGTATAACAACTTGGCCAGTATAAAATCCAATGCACCTGCAATGCTGTAATAGTAAAGCATGCGGCCCCTGCTCTCCTGCAAAAAACTCTTTGCAACGGCATTAATACAAATGAACAAGAGATTCATCCAAAATAACCCATTCCATGCAGCTGCTTCCGGCTGACCCATGGCGAGATATAACACAAAAATGGTACTGGCAATATAAAGCAAGATGCCATAGAAGGTGTACTGTTGCCTGATTTCAAGCAAGAGATCCTTTTTAAAAAGTGCAACTATTTTATTTGTTGAAGCCAATGTGAATATGAAAGTTGATTGAAGTTGAAATGGTTTTTAGTTTGATGTTTGCTCAACGGATTACGATTTCAGATGATAACAATGCCTGCATCGTGGTTCGTATTTATCTTTTTCGCCCAATACTACCTGTCCGCCTTCAGTTGATGTACGGTAGGAGTAATTTGCAATATTACCGCACACCACACAAATAGCATGAAGCTTGGTAATATAATCGGCTACTGCAAGCAGGTTGGGCATTTGACCGAACGGCTGCGCTTTGTAATCCATATCAAGACCAGCCACTATTACACGAGCACCACGCAACGCTAATTGTTCACATACATTGGTGATCTCCACATCAAAAAACTGGGCTTCGTCAATGCCGATCACTTCCACATCCTGCGACAGCAATAAGATTTTTTGAGAATTATCAATAGGGGTTGATTGGATTGCGTTCTCATCATGTGATACAATTTTTATATCATCATAACGGACATCCACAGCCGGTTTAAAAATTTCCGTTTTTAAATTTGCAATACGGGCACGTTTTAAACGGCGGATAAGCTCTTCTGTTTTTCCACTGAACATGGATCCGCAGATCACTTCTATCCATCCTCTACGGTCGCCTTTTATATTCGGTTCAATAAACATTATCAATATTTTATGCCAAACAGTTTGTAACTTAACGGCAAATTTCCAATACCGCCAAAAGTAAGCACTATTCATGGAACGAATTGCTTCTCTTATCGATCAATTACAACAAGCTTTACAACGCAATGCTGATCCGGCACATATGCTGGTGCTCACCAATATGCTGCGAGCTGAACTTGAACATACTTCTCAACAAAAACAAGAATCGTCGGGTAGTAAAAGTGTAGCAGTGGTGATGCCGGCGGCCAGAGTGTCTCAACCTGCAGAAATTGTTTCTGAACCTGCAGTGGCAACCAAACTCGTTCCACCTGCTATTGTAAAAACAGAAGAGAAAGCCGTAGAAAAAATTGTAGAAGTTCTACAGGTTGATGAAGAAGAACTGGAAGCTGAACTGGAAGAAATTCGCCGCAAAGCTGAATTCGCCAAGAAAGTACAGGTTCAGCAACAGCAACAACATAAACCGGTTTTATTATTTGAAGACGAGCCGGAGATTCCAACGCTTATTCATCAGCCAAATTATACGGAGCCTGTAAAAACTGCACCTTCCAAAGAAGTAAATGATGCATCAACAGGTTCACAGCTTTCATTGAATGAACAGTTGAGTGAAAAAAAGACTGAGCTTGGACACAGGCTTACAGAATCAAATTCCATCAAGGATTTGAAAAAGGCGATTGGAATCAACGATCGCTTTGTTTTCATCAATGAATTGTTCCGTGGTGATGAAGTGATGTACGAACGCAGCATTAAAACCATCAATAATTTTTCGATTTACCCCGAAGCGCAATATTGGATGGAGCGTGAATTAAAAATTAAATTAGGTTGGGATAATGAGCGTCCTGCAACACAGGAGTTTTATGCGTTGGTTAAAAGACGTTTTTCCTGAAGCCAGTTGAGTATGGCTGTGGTTGCTCCCGCATTTTCCTTTACATAGTTTTCTGCAATTGTTCCTGCTGCTGAACTATCCATTTTCAGCATTACTTCTTTCAATTCAATAACATTATTGATGGAGAAACTTCCGCCGAGTTTTTTCAACTCAACACTTTCTTTAAACTTTTCAAAATTAGGACCGGTTATTACGGGCTTGCCAAAGACTGCGGCTTCTAAAATGTTATGATGACCGCTTTTGTTAAAACCTCCACCAACATAACAAACCGATGCGTATTTGTAAAGACGAGAGAGGTAGCCGATGTTGTCAACAATAAGGCAGTTATGAGTTATGGGTTGTGAGTTATGTGTAGATAGGTCGGAGAACTTTATTGAGTCAGGGAATAATGTTTTTAAACGATCGATGTTTTCTGCTTTGATCTCATGTGGGGCAATGATGAGTTTGTACCGATTGTTTTCTTTCATCCAATCTGCAAGGATGTTTTCATCTTCGGCCCACGTGCTTCCCGCCACCAGCACAGAATCAGTCCCGCAAAAAGTATCAACAATGTCAATTGGTTTCCATTGTTCAGCTGCAGTTAGTACACGATCAAAGCGGGTATCACCGGCTACGGTTGTTTTATCGCCCTGTCCGATTCCATCCAATAATTCCTTTGAAGCGGCATTTTGTACAAACAGGTGTGAAAACTGTTGCAGCATATTTCTGTTAAAACCTCCCCACCACTGAAAAAACGCTTGTGAGGGACGAAAAATGCCCGAAACCAGAATGGTTTCGATTTTTCTATTATGCAACTCAGCGAGGTAATAATGCCAAAATTCGTATTTCACAAAAATGGCCAGCTTCGGCTTCACCAGATCGAGAAGATCTTTTGCATTCACAGAACTATCCATTGGCAAATACATTACATGATCAGCTCCCTTGTAATTCTTCCTCACTTCATAACCCGATGGAGAGAAGAAAGTAAGAAGAATTTTTGTATTCGGATATTTGGTTTTGATTTCTTCAATAATCGGTCGTCCTTGTTCAAATTCACCCAAAGAGGCGCAATGCATCCAAACAACCGGCTTGCCGGATTCATTTTTCCAGTTAGCTGTTAATTCTTCCTTCCAATTCTTACGTCCATCGACCCAATTTTTCGCCTTTGTATTCCAATTAGCGGCCAAGCCGATAGCTGTTTTGTATATAACCCGAAATATGTTGTAAAAGAAGATCATGCGCCACAAATCTAAGTGGAATGGAATGGATCGTGAAAACTTAACGTATTGCATTGGTTTGTAAGTCGCAAAACGGCATTTTTCACGTACTTTCGCCACCGTTTAAACAAGCTTATTTATGCGACCTATACAGATGGTTGACCTTAAGCAGCAATACCTTGCCATTAAGCAGGAAGTGGACGCTGCAGTTCTCGATGTTCTTGACAGTTCAGCTTTTATTAATGGTAAACCCGTGCAGGAACTGGCCGGCGATCTGAGCCAGTACCTGGGTTCAAAACATACAATTCCCTGTGCGAATGGAACTGATGCGTTGCAGATTGCCATGATGGCACTTAACCTGCAACCCGGAGACGAAGTAATTACAGCATCCTTCACGTATATCGCAACTGTTGAGGTGGTGGCATTGCTCCGTTTAAAACCGGTGTTTGTGGAAGTTGATCCCAAAACATTTTGCATTGATCCGGATGCGATCCGCAAAGCCATCACCCCAAAAACAAAAGCGATTGTTCCGGTTCACTTGTATGGTCACGCTGCCAATATGGATGAAATCATGAAGATTGCTGCAGAACATAACCTGTTTGTAATTGAAGATAATGCGCAGGCCATTGGTGCAGATTATATTTATCCCGATGGCACAAAAAAGAAAACAGGTTCAATTGGTACCATTGGTTGCACTTCCTTCTTCCCATCAAAAAATTTAGGTTGTTATGGTGATGGTGGTGCCATGTTTACCAACGATGATGCATTGGCTGATCAGTTGAAGATGGTTGCGAATCACGGTCAAAAAGTTCGTTATTACCACGAAGTAGTGGGATGCAACTCACGACTTGATACTGTGCAGGCAGCTGTATTGAAGATCAAATTGAAAAAACTTGATGAATACATTGCTGCACGTCGGAAGGCTGCGGATTATTATGATGCTGCATTTGCAGGCCATAAGAACATCACAACACCTTATCGTGCGCCATACAGTAATCATGTGTTTCATCAATACACATTAACGCTCGATGGATTTGAGAATGTAGCGGAAGTAAGAAATGGGCTGAATGCATTTTTAGCTGAACAGAAAATCCCATCCATGATCTATTATCCGGTGCCGGCTCATCGTCAGCAAATGTTTGCTTCGTTTGGTGGTGCTGATTACAATTTACCAATTACTGATTGGTTAACTGATCGTGTAATTTCTTTGCCTATGCATACCGAATTGGAAGAAGAGCAATTGCAATTGATCACAAGCAAAGTGTTAGAATACCTTAATACAAAATCATAAACAGAAATTAACAGATGAAAATCGCAGTAGTAGGAACAGGTTATGTAGGCCTCGTAACAGGAACATGTTTTGCAGAAACAGGTAACCAGGTAATTTGTGTTGATATTGACAAGATCAAAGTTGATAAATTATCGAACGGGCAAATCACTATTTACGAACCCGGACTTGAAAAAATATTTCTCCGTAACCTCAAAGAAGGTCGTTTGCATTTTACCACAAACTTAGCAGAAGGAGTGAAAGATGCAACAATCATATTTCTTGCTTTGCCAACACCTCCCGGTGAGGATGGAAGTGCTGATCTGAAATACATTTTAGGTGTGGCCGATGATCTCGGAAAAATTCTGACAGATTATAAAGTGATCGTTGATAAGAGCACTGTGCCGGTTGGTACAGCCGATAAAGTACAGGCAGCAATTGCGAAAAACTTCAAAGGAGCCTTTGCGGTAGTAAGTAACCCGGAATTTTTGCGTGAAGGTGTGGCGGTAGAAGATTTTATGAAACCTGATCGTGTAGTTGTTGGTACAAGCGATGAGCGTGCAAAAAAAATCATGACAGAATTATATGCACCTTTTGTTCGCAGCGGTAATCCGGTGATCTTTATGGATGAGAAAAGTGCAGAATTGACAAAGTATGCAGCTAACTCTTTTCTTGCTGTAAAGATTTCGTTCATGAATGAGGTAGCCAGGTTATGTGAATTGTTGGGTGCTGATGTGGATATGGTGCGTAAAGGAATTGGTAGCGATGAACGCATTGGTAAACGCTTCTTGTTTCCGGGTATTGGTTATGGTGGAAGTTGCTTCCCGAAAGATGTGCAGGCATTGGTAAAATCATCCAGCGAAGTGAATTATGATTTTGAAATACTGAATGCAGTGATGAAGGTGAATGAAGAACAGAAATTATTCCTCATGCCAAAGATCAACTCGTATTTCAACGGCGATCTCAAAGGAAAGCGTTTTGCATTGTGGGGATTGGCCTTTAAGCCTAACACCGATGATATCCGTGAAGCACCGGCTTTATACATGATTGATGCATTAACAGAAGCAGGTGCAACAGTTCATGCGTACGATCCGGAAGCTATGCCAAATGTAAAACAGGTAGTAGGTGATAAGATCGATTTTGCAGAGAGCCAGTATGATGCATTGGTAAATGCTGATGCATTGATCATTGCAACTGAGTGGAGTGAGTTCCGCACGCCCGAGTTTGAAAAAATATCTTCGACCTTAAAAAACAAAGTAATTTTTGACGGAAGAAATGTGTACGACAGAGAGCAAATGAAGCAACTCGGGTTCTTCTACGAAAGTGTAGGAAGAGAAGCAGTGAAATAATTCTGATTAACGAATAGCATAATAACAACATAATGGATCGCAAACGAATATTAATTACGGGTGCTGCAGGTTTTCTTGGTTCGCATTTATGCGACCGTGCAATCAAAGAAGGTTATCATGTAATTGCAATGGATAATCTCATTACCGGTGATTTGAAAAATATTGAACACCTGTTCAAGCTGGAACAATTTGAGTTCTATCATCACGATATAACCAAGTTCATTCACATTCCCGGCAAGCTTGATTATATCCTGCACTTTGCATCGCCTGCAAGCCCGATCGATTATTTAAAAATTCCTATTCAGACATTGAAAGTTGGTGCACATGGAACGCACAATTGTTTAGGTTTGGCAAAAGCAAAAGGTGCACGCATTCTTGTTGCTTCAACTTCTGAAGTATATGGCGATCCGTTGGTGCATCCGCAAACTGAAGAATATTGGGGGAATGTAAATCCTGTTGGTCCACGTGGTGTGTATGATGAAGCAAAACGTTTCATGGAAAGTATTACGATGGCGTATAACCGCTTTCATGGTGTTGAGACAAGAATCATCCGCATCTTTAATACATATGGTCCACGTATGCGACTCAATGATGGTCGTGCGTTACCTGCTTTTATCGGACAAGCTTTACGTGGCGAAGACTTAACTGTGTTTGGTGATGGAAGCCAAACAAGAAGTTTTTGTTATGTGGATGACCTGGTTGAAGGTATTTATCGGTTACTTATGAGCGATTATGATATGCCGGTGAATATTGGTAATCCAACTGAAATTACATTGAAAGAATTTGCAGAAGAAGTAATCAAGTTAACAGGTACATCACAAAAAATTGTTTACAAAGATTTGCCTGTTGATGATCCGAAACAACGCAAGCCGGATATTACAAAAGCAAAGACATTGCTTGGTTGGGAGCCAAAGGTAAGTCGTGCAGAAGGATTGAAGATCACCTATGAGTATTTCAAGAATCTTCCGCAGGAAGAGTGGAGCAAATTGCCGAAAGAGTTTGTGAGTATGAAATGATGAGTAGTGAGTGATAAGCGATGAGTTTAAATCAGAAATCGAAAATGTATCAATCATTAATTAATAAAGAAAAGAAAGTAGCAGTCGTTGGGTTGGGCTATGTGGGATTGCCATTGGCATTGGAACTGGCTGTGCACATGCAGGTGATCGGTTTTGATATCAACAAGAAGCGCATTGAAATGATGCATCGGAATGAAGATCCGAGCAAGGAAGTAGAAGCTGATCGATTTGCAGAGAAGGATATTGTATTTACAGATGATATCAATGTATTGAAAGAAGCTTCTTTCTTTATTGTGACTGTGCCAACACCGGTTGATGATCATAAAGTTCCTGATCTCACGCCATTGGAGAAAGCAAGTGAAACGGTGGGTAAGGTGTTGAAGAAAGGTGATTATGTAATTTACGAAAGCACTACCTATCCCGGTTGCACCGAGGAAGATTGCATGCCGATCCTTGAACAGTTTTCCGGTTTAAAAGGAAAAGTTGATTTTAAAATTGGCTACTCACCTGAGCGAATTAATCCGGGTGATAAACACCATACATTAAGCAACACCATCAAGATCGTTTCCGGTTGCGATGATGAATCGTTACAGGAGATTGCTGCGGTGTATGAAAGTGTAGTGACCGTTGGTGTACACCGAGCACCAAATATTAAAGTAGCAGAAGCAGGAAAGATCATTGAAAATGCACAGCGTGATCTGAACATTTCATTGATGAATGAACTGTCGATCATTTTTGATCGCATCGGCATCAACACATTTGATGTGGTGGAAGCTGCAGGAACTAAATGGAACTTTCATAAATACACACCGGGTTTGGTTGGCGGACATTGTATTGGCGTTGATCCATACTACTTAACCTACAAAGCACAACAGCTTGGTTACAATTCAAAAGTAATTGCAAGTGGACGTTTTGTAAATGATGAGATGCCACGTTATGTAGCAAAGAAAATTATTCAGCATATCATTAAACATGCACCAAATCCTGCTACTGCGAAAGTGTTGGTGTTGGGTGCAACGTTTAAAGAAAACGTTTCTGATATCCGCAATTCAAAAGTGGCAGACATGGTGAAAGAATTACTGGAATATCATGTGTCAGTTGATTTTGTTGACCCGCATGCAGATGCTACTGAAGTACATCATGAATATGGGTTAACACTTGCTGCTGAAATTGGAACAGGATACGATGCAATTGTGTTAGCAGTAGCGCATCATCCGTACACAGCATTTACAGAAGAATATTTGTTGTCTATTGCTAATGAGAAGGCCATGTTTGCTGATCTCAAAGGCATCTACCGTAATAAAATTTCAAAACTCAAATACTGGAGTTTATAATGAGCACATTTGACAAAACAATATTGGTAACAGGCGGCGCCGGTTTTATCGGCAGTCATGTAATTCGCCTGTTTGTAAATAAATATCCCAATTACAAAATCGTAAATGGCGATGCATTAACCTATGCAGGTAATCTGGAAAATCTGAAAGATGTACAGAATCAACCAAATTATGCATTTGCGAAAATTGATATTACTGATGAAGCAGGAGTGGAAGAGTTGTTCAATCAATATCATTTTGATGCAGTGATTCATCTGGCAGCTGAAAGTCATGTTGACCGCAGCATTCTTGATCCATTAGCGTTTGTAAAAACAAATGTATTGGGTACTGCTATTTTGCTGAATGCATGTCGCAAGCATTGGGCGGGTAATCATGAAGGCAAGCTGTTCTATCATGTTTCAACAGATGAGGTATACGGTTCATTAGGTGAAACAGGTTTCTTTACTGAAGAAACACCTTACGATCCGCATTCACCTTACTCTGCATCGAAGGCTGCATCTGATCATTTTGTGATGGCTTATCATGATACCTATGGTTTGCCGGTGGTAATGAGTAATTGCAGCAACAACTATGGTTCGCATCATTTTCCGGAAAAATTAATTCCGTTAATGATCAACAATATTAAGAACAACAAACCATTGCCGGTTTATGGTAAAGGTGAAAATGTACGTGACTGGTTATTTGTAGAAGATCATGCAAGAGCTATTGATACCATTTTCCATAACGGGAAACTCGGCCAAAGCTATAACGTAGGTGGTTTTAACGAATGGAAAAATATTGATCTTGTTCATTTGCTCTGCAGCATCATGGATAAAAAACTTGGTCGTGCAGAAGGAGAGAGTGCGAAGCTTATCACTTATGTGAAAGACCGTGCCGGTCATGACCTGCGTTATGCAATTGATGCAACCAAACTTAATAAAGAATTAGGCTGGAGTCCATCATTACAGTTCGAAGAAGGCTTAGAAAAAACAGTCGAGTGGTATTTGAGTAATGAAGAATGGATCAATCATGTAACGAGTGGTGATTATCAGAAATACTATGATGTTCAGTATGAAAAAAGGTGAGTGGTGAGTAGTGAATGGCGTGTAGTTAAAATCAGCAATCATACATTCTAAATCAGACATAGCTTTATGGCTTTTTTACAAACAGGTTTCCCCGGATTAGTAGTGTTCGAGCCAAATGTTTTTGGCGACGAGCGGGGTTATTTCTTTGAATCATACAATCAACAGTCTTTTGAAAAAGAGGGAATTCACTATAACTGGGTACAGGATAATCAATCCAGTTCAACTTATGGTGTTATCCGTGGTTTGCATTTTCAAAAAGGCGAACATGCGCAGGCAAAGCTGGTTCGTTGTTTAAGCGGAAAAATTTTAGACGTCGTAGTCGACCTGCGTAAAGATTCACCCACTTTTAAACAGGTGTATGCTGTTGAATTGAATTCAGAGAAAAAGAATGCATTGTTAGTGCCACGTGGTTTTGCACATGGTTTTTCTGTATTAAGCGAAACGGCCGAGGTGTTATACAAGTGCGATAATTTCTACAATAAACAAAGCGAAGGCGGATTGTTGTACAACGATCCATCTTTAAAAATTGATTGGAAAATAGAGGCAGGGAAGGAGATTGTTTCAGGAAAAGATTTGGTCAATTCAGCAATGGCCGATTTACAGGAAGATAGTTTCTTTTAACTCATACATATGGAGAAGCCGGTTATACTTGTTACAGGTAGCAATGGTCAGCTCGGAAAAGAGTTGAAACAAATTGCTGATAACTATTCTCAATTCAATTTCGTATTTGCTTCACGGGAAGATCTAAAGCTTCATCATTTTGGTTTAGTAGAAAATTTCTTTATTGCTGCCAAACCGCATTACTGCATCAACTGTGCTGCATATACGGCTGTTGATAAAGCAGAGGCAGAGCAGGATATGGCGATGCTTGTAAATGGCGAAGCTGTTGGCAATCTGGCAGCTGTTTGTAAAAAGTATCAAACAAAGGTTATTCATATCTCCACTGATTATGTATTTGATGGTGAAAGTGAAACACCTTACAAAGAAGATGATACAACCGGTCCCATAAATACCTATGGTAAATCAAAATTGCTGGGTGAGCAGTTGTGCATCAAAGAAGATGCAGATGCAATCATCATACGAACTTCATGGGTGTATTCATCGTTCGGTCACAACTTTGTGAAAACGATGATGCGGTTAATGAATGAACGCAATGAACTGAATGTAGTGAGTGATCAAATTGGTTCTCCAACTTATGCTGCTGATTTGGCAAAAGCGATCATGGACATAATTTCTTCCGGGAAATGGGAGAGTGGTATTTATCATTACAGCAATGAAGGAAAGATCAGTTGGTTTGAATTTGCGCAGGCGATTAAAGAATTAACTGGCAGCAAGGCCGTTGTACATCCCATTTTAACAGCCGAGTATCCAACGCCGGCAAGGCGACCAAAATTCTCCTTACTTAGTAAAGACAAGATAAAGTCAACATACGCCCTGACTGTTCCCGAGTGGAAAGAAAGTTTGCAGAAATGCATCAGCATCTTACAAAATGCCTGATACCACTTCCTGAAAAGCGAGTAAAATCAAAAACCCTCCACATTGTGGAGGGTTTTTGTTGGCCTACCTGGATTCGAACCAAGACAAACAGAACCAAAATCTGTCGTACTACCATTATACTATAGGCCAATCTCCCTTTCGGGGTTGCAAAAATAAGGCGCTACACAAGATCAACCAAAAATTTTATCAATTTGGTGAACTATTGTCTTCCCGATCTTTCAATTCCCTGATTTTATCCAATGCTCCGGCCACCACATCGCACATGATCGTGTACAAAGCACCTTGAACCGGATTTGCGTAAATATATTCCAGCGCTTCATTCTCATTCGCAATCACCTTTGTTGGAACATTTGAATTCACTTTCTCGATCCCTTCTTTCAGCAGTGCAATAATTTCATCGGCAGTTCGGCCACGCAGGTTTTTATCGCAACGGATAATGATCTCATCAAAATGGCGGGCACTGATCTCGCCTAACTCACGGATGTCTTCATCTCTTCTGTCACCAGTACCGCTGATCACACCCACTTTGTGTTTGTAATCAAGCTTGCTCACAAAATCGCACAGCAATTGTAAACCGTGAGGGTTATGTGCAAAGTCAGCAAGGAACGTATAATTTTTAAAGTGGAAAAAATTCAAACGTCCCGGAGTTAAACTTTCTCCCGGTATGAACGTTAGCAATCCCTGCCGAATATCATCAATACTGATATCTCTGTAGAGATAAGTAGCAAGTACAGCAGGTAAACAGTTGGCGATATTATGAACTGCTTTCCCCTCATACGTTAAGGGTATATCTTTTGCCAGCATTACACGGATCTTCCATGTGCCTTTCATAATACTGATGTAACCATTCTCAAAAACAGTGGCCAAACCACCTTTTGCACAGTGTTCTTTAATTCGGGGATTGTTTTCATCCATGCTGAATAATGCAACATTACATTTCAGATCGGCTTTCATTTTATACACCAGATCATCTTCTGCATTCAGAATCGCATATCCATGCGGAAAAACAGTTTCGGGCACAACTGCTTTTACTTTTGCCATTTGTTCAACCGTGTAAATGCCGCCCAATCCAATATGATCCGCAGCCACGTTTGTAACAATGGCTACATCGCAATTTTGAAATGCAAGACCTGATTTGAGTATACCGCCTCTGGCACATTCCAATACAGCAAAATCAACAGTTGGATCTTTCAACACAAAAGTTGACGAGATTGGACCAGTACAATCCCCCTTCATCATTAAATGGTTTTGGATATACACACCATCACTGGTAGTGTAACCAACTTTCTTACCTGCGCTTTTTGCAATATGCGCCGTTAACCGTGTAGTGGTTGTTTTCCCGTTTGTTCCGGTAATAGCGATGATCGGAATGCGTCCTTCAGTTCCCTTCGGAAATAACATGTCAATTACAGGCTCTGCAACATTACGTGGCAAACCTTCAGCCGGATCAATGTGCATACGGAAACCCGGTGCTGCATTTACTTCAAGTATTGCACCGCCATTTTCGTTTACAGGAGTGCGCAAGTCTGTTGCCATTATATCAATACCACAAATGTCAAGACCGATGATCTTGCTGATTCGTTCGCACATAAACACATTTGCAGGATGCACTTCATCTGTAACATCAGTTGATGTACCGCCGGTTGAAAGATTAGCAGTAGTTTTTAACAGTACCAATTCTCCTTTTGGTGGAACTGTTTCTAATGTGTAGCCTTTTTCTTCCAGCATCTTCATGGTGCTGCCATCAACCGTTATTTGTGTCAACACTTTTTCATGACCGTAACCACGTCGTGGATCTTTGTTGGTTTCATCGATCAGCAATTGAATGGTATGTTCGCCATCACCAATTACACTGGCTGGTGTACGCAGGGCTGCACAAATAAATTTATGGTTGATGACGAGAATACGAAAATCAAAACCTGTAATAAAACGTTCAACAATAACACTACGGCTATATACTTTCGCTGCTTCAAATGCTTTTAATGCCTGTTCTTTATTGGTAATGTTGGTGGTGTTTCCTTTTCCATGATTACCATCAATTGGTTTGATCACTAAAGGATAACCGAATTTTTCAATCGCTTCATCTAAACCCACTTCAGTACGAACCACTGTTCCTCTTGGTACAGGAATTTCAGCAGCTTCAAGCAATAGTTTTGTTTCTTCTTTATCACATGCAATATCTACTGCAATGTTTGATGTGGTTGATGCGATGGTTGCACGGATTCGTTTTTGATGAACACCATAACCCAACTGCACCAAACTTTGTTTATTCAATCGTATGTAAGGAATGTTTCGTTTGGCTGCTTCATCAACAATACAACCGGTAGATGGGCCAAGCCTTGTATCTTCCCTTATTTCTCTCAGTTTTTGTATGTCATCTTCAAGATTATATTCTTCTCCTGCAACCAACGCATCTGCAATACGCACTGCTGCTTTGGCTGCATACACACCTGCATCTTCTTCGAGATAAGTAAACACAACATAATACACACCTTCCTTTTCATTGGCGCCACGTGTTCTTCCAAATCCTGTATCCATACCTGCCAATGTTTGCAGCTCTAATGCCACATGCTCTATTACATGGCCCATCCATGTGCCTTCATCAACCCGTTCAAAAAAACCACCTGGTTTGCCAACACTGCAACGGTGGCTGTACATGGTGGGAAATAATTTCTCCAGCCGTTCACGAAAACCGGGAATGGTATTGGTGGGGCGTTGCTCCAGTTCTTCGAGGTCTAATTTCATCTGGATCAGTTTTGTGCGGCGCACACTCCAGTAATTGGGACCACGAAGTATTTTCAGTTCAAGAATTTTCATACACGTTGTAGTTGATGTTGGATTCCGAATATATCAAAATTTATCCGATGCTGTTCATAAAAGCAGGGCAGCACAGGAAATATTTTCCCCTTAATTTTGTTTGGAACTAAAAATCTAAATCATTGCAGTATCCAAAAGGAAAGCTGATCGCTATCGGCGGTGCAGAAGATAAAGGAACCAATCTTGAAGCGGGAGAAATTTACCGTAATAATCTTAATTTTTTTGAGCTGGGGATACTCAGGCGGGTAGTAGAAGAAGCAGGCGGTATTGATGCCCGTATAGAAGTAATTACAACTGCTTCCACCATTCCATACGAAGTGGGCGATAATTACATGAATGCGTTTGGAAAAATTGGTTGTACCAATATTGGCGTGTTACATATTCGCAACAGGCAGGATACAGCCAATCCTGAATTTCTTGAACGTATTAAAGCTTGCAATGCAGTTATGTTTTCAGGCGGTAATCAGTTGCGCTTAAGTGTAACTGATGGCGGTACTGATTTTTTGGCTATCCTGAAAAAACGTTACCAGGAAGAGCCGGGTTTTGTAGTCGCAGGTACATCTGCAGGTGCTATGGCAATGAGTAAGACAATGATCTACGAAGGAAATGCAGTTCGTGCATATTTGAAAGGTGAAGTGAAAATGACGACGGGTCTGGGTTTTATTGATAACGTTATTATTGATAGTCATTTTGAAAAACGTGGACGGTTTGTTCGTTTAACACAGGCTGTTGCCACAAACCCATCCTGCATTGGTATTGGTTTGGGAGAAGATACAGGCATGCTTATCACCGAAGGAAATAAGATGGAAGCAATTGGAAGCGGATTGGTGATCATTATTGATGGACACGATATGATGCATTCCAATATTGCTGATATTCCTGATGGCAATCCGATCAGTATCGAAAATCTGCGGGTGCATTTCTGTGAAAAAGGAAATGGCTACATGGTAAAAGAACGTAAGTTCTTAATGGAGGCGAAAGATGGCGCACTTATCAAAAAGCAAGTTCATGTCGAATAGGTAAATTGGTTTAATGTAATCATCTATCAACTATCAAAATGAAAAAAATAAGTTTTGTTCTTCTTTCCGCTCTCATGCTTATGGCATTCACCCGTCAGGATAAAATCAAAGTCATTTTTTTTGGTGATTCTATTACACAGGCAGGCGTTAATCCTGGTGGGTATGTAAAACGTATCGACAGCATGGCACGTGTACAAGGGAAAATGAATTATGATTTTATTGGTGCCGGCATTGGTGGTAATAAAATTTACGACCTGTACCTGCGAATGGAAGACGATGTGTTATCGAAAAGTCCAAATGTAGTGGTGCTGTATATTGGCGTGAATGATGTGTGGCATAAAGCATCTTCCGGTACTGGAACTGATGCTGATAAATTTGCAAAGTTTTACCAGGCTGTGATTGATAAGATAAAAGCAAAAAATGCGAAGATCATTTTATGTACACCTGCAGTAATAGGAGAGAAGACTGATGGTAGTAATCAACAAGATGGTGATCTGACAGAATATAGCAAGATCATTCGTGGACTTGCACAAAAAAATGGATTACTATTGGTGGATCTGCGGAAAGCATTTATCGAATATAATAACAAGAACAACAAGGAAAATAAAGACCGTGGCATTTTAACCACCGATCGTGTTCATCTAAACGCAATCGGCAACCAACTGGTCGCCGATGAAATATGGAAAGCGATTCAGGCTCTTTAAACAGCCGATACCAAATAATAATTCTTCTTTCCTTTCTGTACAAGTAAGTATTTACTGTGAAGCAATAACGATATGTCGATCTTCATATCGATCGCTTCTATTTTTTTACGGTTGATGCTTACACCTCCACCTTGCACTGTTTTGCGTGCTTCGCCTTTGCTTGGGAAAATGGTTGTTTCTGCAAGGAAAGAAACAACATCGATGCCTTCCTGCAACTTATCAGCAGCAAAATCAAATTTCACTACACCTTCCATTGCTTCGAGATCTTCCACACTTAAACTTTCTGCCGATGCTGTTTGATTAGCGAATAGTTTTTCTGTAGTTGCAACAGCTTCTTTCAGTGCTTCTTCACCATGCACAAATTTTGTTACTTCTTCTGCCAATCTTTTTTGCAGAATACGTTTGCCGCGATCGGCTGTATGTGTAGCTATCAAGCCATCAACTTCTTCTTTTGTAAGAAAGGTGAATATCTTGATCCATCCTTCAGCATCAGCATCACTCGCATTTAACCAGAACTGGTAAAACTGATAAGGAGTGGTTTTATCTGCATCCAACCAAATGTTTCCCTGTTCAGTTTTGCCAAACTTGGTGCCATCTGCTTTTTTGATCAATGGACAGGTAAAGGCAAACGCTTCACCATTTGCTTTTCTGCGGACCAGTTCGGTTCCTGTGGTGATGTTTCCCCACTGATCGCTACCGCCCATTTGCAGTTTGCAATTCTTGTGCTCGTACAGCCAATAAAAATCATAGCCCTGCATCAGTTGGTAAGCAAATTCTGTATAGCTTAAACCAACCTCACTTTCAATCCGCTTCTTTACACTATCCTTTGCCATCATATAGTTGATGGTGATATGTTTGCCGGTATCACGCAAAAAATCAATGAATGATATGCTTTTGAACCAATCGTAGTTATTGGCCATTTCAGCGGCATTGGCTTTCGAAGCATCGAAGTCAAGAAATTTCTCTAATTGTGCTTTTACCCCTGCCACATTTTTGTTCAGCGTTTCTTCGTTCAATAAATTCCGCTCCTGACTTTTTCCGCTGGGGTCTCCGATCATGCCTGTTGCTCCACCCACCAAGGCAATCGGTTTATGCCCCGCTTTTTGGAGGTGTACAAGCAATAAAATGGGCACAAGGCTGCCAATATGAAGACTGTCCGCCGTTGGGTCGAAGCCAATATATGCGGTCGTCATTTCTTTGTTTAATTGTTCCTCGGTTCCGGGCATTATATCCTGGATCATTCCCCGCCAGCGTAATTCATCAATCAGGTTCATTTTTTTGCTGAGATTTTGCGCAAAAGTAGGGCAGTAAATGTCATTTTTCGAAAACAAGGGCAATAAACATTGAAAATCAACGTTTGTCGACATTGGTACTTTCTTAAACAGAGCTTTGCTTTCGGTATTTTAATGTTTACTTTTGTCAATGCCTGAGCAGCTTTCAAGAGAAGGTCTGACTCTTAATAAGAAACTAATTGTTTATCTGAAAACTGACCGGATGATAACCCGATTAACCCTGATCCTATCTGTTACCCTGTTGATGTGTTTGCGTGCATCCACACAGATCCGTATTTATTCCAACGAATTTTTAAATATTGGTGCCGGCTCCCGTGCTTTTGGTATGGGTGGTGCACAAGTTGCGTCTGTAAGTGATGCAACGGCTGGTTATTGGAATCCTGCCGGCTTAACAGGTGTAAAAAATGATCCTTCATTGTCTTTAATGCATGCAGAGTATTTTGCAGGCATTGGTAAATACGATTTTGGGGCATTAGCAATTCCTGTTGCAAACAATAAACGTACGATCGGTCTTTCTTTTTTGCGCTTTGCAGTTGATGATATTCCCAACACACTTTATTTGATCGAGCCAGATGGCAGTGTGAACTATGCCAACCTGCGTTCCTTCTCATCAGCGGATTATGCTGTAATACTTTCAGTAGCACAAAAAATTAAAGAAACAGAAACTACATCCATGAGTATGGGTGTAAATGCAAAAGTGATCCATCGTAAGGTGGGTAGTTTTGCTACGGCTTGGGGTTTTGGGTTGGATGTGGGATTTCAAATGAAAGGAAAGAATTGGTCAATTGGCGCTGCTGCAAGAGATATTACAACTACGTTTAACGCATGGTCGTTCAGTTTTACTGAACGAGAAAAAGAAGTTTTATTTCTTACAAATAATGAAATTCCGGTTAAATCTACTGAGTTAACTGCACCACGTTTGGTAATTGGCGGTGCTTATGATTTTCGTTTCCGCAAAGGATTGTCGCTGAAAGCAGAAGCCAATCTTGATCTTACATTTGATGGACAGCGGAATACATTGATCAGTTCGGATGTGATCAATGCTGATCCACGTATTGGTGTTGAGTTAAATATCAAGGATGTATTCTTCCTGCGTGGAGGAGTGTTTAATTTCCAGAAAACCCTGGCAGATGGCGACACGCTGAATCAAAAGAAAGTGTGGATCTATCAACCTGGTGCAGGTGCCGGCTTCAAGCTCGGTAATTCTTTTTATGTAGATTATGCTTTTACAAATCTGGCCAACCAGTCAAATCCGTTATATACTCATATAGTATCGCTACGTCTCGACCTTATGAAGCCTAAAAACCAAAAGAAAAATAAGTAAGTAATGAAACGATTTTTACTTTCCGTCACCATATTGTTCTGTGGAATCACAGCAGCTACCGCTCAAACTTACATGAATGAGTGGATCGATTTTAATAAAACCTATTTTAAATTTAAGGTTGGTGCCACCGGCGTGTACCGTATCTCCCAGTCGCAATTAAATGCAATGGGTATTGCAAATGCCGATGCATCACACTTTCAGTTGTGGCGCAACGGTCAACAAGTGCCCGTTTACACTTCAGCAGCAAGTGGCACATTGCCAACGAATGGATTTATTGAATTTTGGGGACAGGTAAATGACGGTAAATGGGAAAAGCGAATGTACCTAGATCCTTCTTACCAGATAAATGATAACTGGAGCGTTTATACTGATACGTCAGCCTATTTTTTAACTGTTAATACAGTTGCTTCAGAAAATAAACGGTTTGTAGAAACTACAAATGATCTTTCGTCGCCATTGCCTGCGGAACCTTATTTTATTCATAAGGCTGCATTGTATTACCGTAATAACTTGAATCTTGGTTTTGCGGCGGTTTTGGAAAGCTATGTAAATTCATCTTCTTTTGACAAGGGTGAGGGCTTTACAAGCGCCGAATTTAGACCGGCCAACCCATTAATTTCGGCACAAAATAATTTATTTGTAGCAGCCAGTGGCCCCAATGCGAAGCTGAAGTTTTCGGCTGTGGGTCGTGCATTGAATCCACGTTCCGTTAGAGTTTCTGTAAACGGCACAATAGTAGTTGAAAAACAGATGAATTATTTCAACTCCCTCGTTGATGAATCTGCAAATAATATACCGCTGTCTTTGATTTCAGGCAATACTGCTAATGTAGTGTTTACAAATACATCCGACAGTGTGGTTGATCGAATGGTAGTTGGAATGTATGAACTCAGCTATCCACGGCAGTTTAATTTTGGAGGTCAAACTAATTTTGAATTTGAACTTTCAGGTAATGCTGGTGGTAATAATTTGGTAATCGATAATTTTAATTTTGGAGGTGTGCCCCCAGTTCTATACGATCTTACAAATGGTTTGCGAATTACCGCTAGTATTGTTTCTCCTACACAAATCAGGGTAGTACTCCCTGCCTCCGGCACTGATAGAAAGCTCGTTTTAGTTAGTCAAAATGCCAGTAATATTCGTTCAGCTGCGGATTTCGTAGCCAGAAACTTCACTAATTTTTCATTACCTGTAAATCAGTCAAATTACATAATTATTTCAAACCCAAAACTCTATTCCGACGCAAATGGAGTAAATCAGGTTGAGCAATATCGGTTATATCGTAGCAGTATTACAGGAGGTGGGTACAACGTTAAAATTTATGAGGTACAGGACATTCTTGATCAGTTTGGCTATGGAATAAAAAATAATGGGTATGCGCTAAAAAATTTCCTGCGTTTCGCTTATGCCGGATTTGCAGTTAAACCTTCGTATTGTTTAATTATTGGGAAAGGGGTCGTTTATACAAATTACAGGACTGCGGAATCAAATCCCGTGATTGACCAATTAAATCTAGTCCCAAGCTTTGGTCATCCTGCATCCGATATGTTACTTTCATCTAATGAAGGTAGTATTGTACCTCGAATTCCCATCGGACGATTAACAGTTGTTAATGGAAACGAAGTAAGAGCGTATTTGAATAAAGTAAAGCAGTATGAACAGTTTTACAATATCAATTCTTGTAATATTCAAGATGAAATTTGGAAAAAGAATGTAATTCATGTAGCTGGAGCCAATGATTATTTGGGTGAGCAAATTCGATTTTATTTAAACCAGTATGGCAACATGTTAAAGGATACCTCCTTTGGTGCAAGTGTTTATTCTTTACAAAAAACTGGAGTAGCAAATATTCAAACAATTGCAAATTCAAATATTTCAAGGCTCTTCCAAGAGGGGTTCTCTCTACTTACATATTATGGTCATTCTTCTCCAACAACATTAGAGTATAACCTTGACGACCCTACCAACTACCCATCTATTGGAAAATACCCAATTATCATGGTGAACGGGTGCCAAGCAGGAAATATGTTTTTGTCCGATGTTAATAGGCTTACAGGAAATTATATTATTACTGAGAAATGGGTTCTTACCCCAGATAGAGGATCTGTAGCATTTATTGCATCTACACATCTTGGAATAGCTAATTACCTGCATGTATACACGGAAGAGTTTTACAATCAGCTGTCTAAGACTGATGGATATGGAAAATCAATTGGACGTATTATGGCTAATGTAAGTGATTCATTATCAAAAATTTATTCGTTTAATGATTTTTACATACGTCATCACCTTGAGCAAATAACGCTCCATGGGGATCCAGCTATTAAATTCTTCAGTTATGAGAAACCTGATTATGCAATCGAAGAATCAATGGTTAGAGTTTCGCCGGAGTTCATCTCTATTGCAGACAGCACTTTTGATGCAAATATCAAAATTGTAAATATCGGAAAGGCAACGACAGATTCTGTGCAATTAAGGATTACAAGGATATATCCTAATGGTTCCTCAATAATTGCGTTTGATCAGAAAATTAAACGTGTTCCTTATTCAGATTCAGTTCAATTGAAGTTGAGAATTGACCCATTTAAAGACAAGGGGAGTAATAAATTGAAAGTTGAAATAGATCCGGATAATTTGGTGAACGAAAATTGTGAGACCAATAATTCGGTTATTAAAGACTTTTTCATTTTTGAAGATGAGATTCGACCTGTTTATCCATACAACTATTCTATTGTCAATAAGCAAAACATTACTTATTATGCGTCCACAGCAAATCCTTTGGGAACGTTAAGGAAATATTATTTTGAAATAGATACTACACAAAAGTTTAATTCGGCTCTAAGAAAAAGTGATTCGTTATCTTCAGTAGGCGGTTCAATATCGTTTAAGCCAAGTGGAATAAATTTTGCAGATAGTGTTGTTTATTATTGGCGTGTAGGAATGAGACCAGAGCAAAATTCGAATATTCTTTGGAATAATTTCAGTTTTGTATATATCCCCGGCTCAAATCAAACTGGATTTAATCAATCACATTTTTTCCAACTTCAGCAGAACAACTCAGAAACAATTCTACTAGATTCTGTTAAGAGAAGGTATATGTTTGATTCTGTAATTTCGAAACTTCAAATTCAAACCGCTATATCGCCCTATCATCCTATTACAAGTAATGATTTGTCGTTGGATTATAATATTATCTCACGGCAAGGTTGTAATCTTGGTGCTTTTAAATTTTATGTTTTGAATGAGAAGACGCTGAAGCCAATGGAGAATTGGATGGAGCTTCCATGGGCGGCACGGTTTTTTAGTCATCCTATAAATTGTTTACGTTCAACTAAAGAAATTTATTTTGAATACTCTTACTATTTTTCTGCTTATAGATCATGGGCGATGAGTTTTATGGATTCAATTCCCGCCAATTCTTATGTTATAGTTATAAATTACGGTACAGCAGCTTATTCTATCGTTGGACCCAGTGCTTTGAAAGAAGAAGAAGCCACTCTTGGCCCTGGGAATTCGCTGTACCATAAATTATATAACCAAGGGTTTACAATGATTGATTCTTTCAGAAGCGATCGGCCAATGATTTTTGTTTACAAGAAGAACGACCCTTCCTTTACGCCAATTCAAATAGTAGGCAATCCTCGTGATTTGCTGACACATGTTCTTGAACTACCAAGTAGTTATACCTCCGGTAAAATTGAATCGCCTTGGTTTGGTCCTGTAAAATCATGGAAGGAACTAAAATGGGAGGGAAGTAATATTGAACCTCAGACCCCAGATAGCACTACAATTGATATAATAGGTAGAACAAATTCAGGTAGTGAATTTTTACTATCAACACTCAGGAATATTCGGGATACGACATTGGATTTCATCAGTCCGCTTTCGTTCCCTTATTTAAAGTTGCGGTTAAATAATTTTGATAAGATTAATGTAACCCCTCATCAATTAAGTATGTGGCGGCTTTACGCCGATTATGTTCCTGAGGGTGCTATAGCGCCTAATGTGGCATTTCGATTTAAAGATTCGCTTGATTTAGGCGAGCCGCTTGATTTTTCAATTGCATTCCGTAATGTAAGTGAAACAGCTTTTGACAGCTTGAAGCTGAAGTTGATTGTCACTGATCGAAATAATGTGCCGCATAATATTCCCTTGCCTAAAAAGAAGCCTCTTGCAGCAGGGGATTCAATCGTAGTTTCCTACATATTTGATACAAAAGATTTTGAAGGCTTAAATACGCTTTATCTCATGGTTAATCCCGATGAGGATCAGCCGGAGCAAGTACTATTTAATAATTTTATATATAAGGATTTCTTTGTAAAGCAAGACAATTATAAGCCATGGTTGGATGTAACGTTTGATGGTTCACACATACTTAACAGGGATATTGTTTCATCCAAGCCACATATATTGGTTCAATTGAAAGATGATAGTCGTTTTCTTGCTCTAAATGATACATCAGGCATGAAGATAAAAATTCGATTCCCTGATAATACAATTCGAGAATATAAGCCTAATTCAGATTCCGTTAGATTTACACCAGCAAATCTAACTAACGGGAACAATGCAGCTACGATCGACCTTTATCCTTATTTTACCCAAGATGGAGAGTATGAGTTGATTGTAACGGGAAATGACGTAAGTGGTAACAAAGCCGGCGAACTTGATTACAAGGTTGCATTTCAGGTTATTAACAAGCCTATGATCTCAAACCTGTTAAATTATCCAAATCCTTTTACTTCTTCTACTGCTTTCGTGTTCACAATTACAGGTTCCGAAATACCTCAGAATTTACGAATTCAGATATTGACAATTACTGGTAAGGTGGTAAGGGAAATAACAAAAGCGGAATTGGGTTCATTACGAATAGGTAGAAATATAACAGACTTCAAATGGGATGGTACAGATCAGTTTGGGAACAAACTTGGTAATGGGATTTACCTTTATCGTGTTATAACAAACCTCAACGGTAAGTCACTAGATAGGTATAAGTCTGAAGGGGAGAATACAGATCAGTATTTTAATAAGGGATATGGAAAGATGTATTTGATGAGGTAATCCAACTTTAAAAAGAATAGTCGGACAATTTGCCAAAGAATTAATTCCTTGGTAAATTGTTTTTTTTTGAGCAATGTTTTTGGTAATTCGGATTAATGATATCAGAGGTTTTGACTTTCTTCAATTTAAATTTAAGATTACTTTTTTTGATAAATATGATTTATGGTTAGGACATTACTGATGCGTTTTTATTATAGTAATTATTGCTTCATTTTACTCATCCTGTTTTTTTTAGCACATGCTTGGAGTGATTATGTAATAATGATTCCAACAACTTCTGTTTTAATTTTATGGTTAGTTATCTCCATAGTTGCCATAATTTATTTTCGAGTTGTTGTTTTTTTCTTCGGAAATAAACAAAGCGCCTCGTTATTTACTACATTATCGTTTTCTTTTTTCTTATTCTTTGGTGTGATTGAGAAAACTGTTTTACTCCTAATAGGGAACTATTCAGGGTTGTTTGTAAAGGGGCTAGTAGTGGTTTTTTTAATAATTTCTTTTTTCTATTTCAAAAAAAAACCTGTCAAAGGAGAACGGACCGTTTTATTTCTAAATTTACTATTCAGTGTTTTATTAGTTATTGAGCTAATAAGTTTGAGTATGAAATTTTCTGAAAAGGGGAAGTTTGTCCAACAGTCATTTTTAGATGAAACATACTCAGTTAGTAATAGTGAACGGCTCCCTTCTGTTTATTTAATATTATTGGATGAATACGCCGGCTCTGAAACGCTTGTAAAATACGGGTTCTCAAACAATGTCTTTTTGAAGCAACTAGAAGAACAGGAATTCAAAGTGATAAAAAATGCAAAAAGTAATTATTCTTACACAGTACCTTCAATTGCTTCGCTTCTAAATGGTAGCTTTATGGATTTCTCAAATCAATACTCCATTTATAGTGGTGACCGGTATCGCATTTCTATGCAAGCAATTTATAAGAATAAAACTATTAAAACTTTTTCAGAGTTAGGCTATAAAATTCAAAACTTCTCACCCTTTGCGATTGAAAATGCCAAACCATTTTATGCAAATCGTTTCATTCCTGTCGATATTGGGATAATCTTGAATGCAACAATCTTCGATGATATTATAGATTTAGCGCCACTCTTTTTTACAAGATATTTTGGCTCAAAAAAAGTATTCTCAGATTTAGTTTATGAGAGAATTAAGTATAATTATGAAATTTTAGATTCCGTTATTGAGCAGTCAAAAAATAGAGACCCGTTACCTCATTTTAATTACATTCATTTGATGATGCCGCATGCGCCATATGCTATTGATAGTGTAGGTGCCGTTAATGTAGATTTTTTAAAAAAATTGGAAGTAACACAGGCTGACAAAAACGAGGCATATTTGCAGTATCTAAAACATACTAATCAAGTTGTATCCTCTTTTATCAAAAAGCTAAAGAAAAATACAAATAGTGAAGCGATAATTTTATTAATGAGCGACCACGGATCTCGTGATTTAGCTAAAGGTCAAAAGAAATATTCTTCGTTTAATTCATTGAATTGTATTTACTTGCCAAAAGGTTATTCTGGTAAATGGTATGATAGTATGAGCAATGTGAATCAGTTCAGAATACTTTTTTCAACAATCACTAATACTAGGATACCGTTAAAGCAAGATTCTATAGTTGCATATTAGTGTACATTGTTGGTTTTGCCATATTGAATTTAAGCGTGATAAATTTTTAGCCTTGAATATCTTCAACAAGTAAATCGAGAAAGAAGTAAAAGGTCGAATTAATCTTTACTTTTATACAGGCTGCAACTGCCGGTTTCGCAGCACATATTTTCCAATAATATCAAACTCCAGGTTTACCACTGTCCCGGTCTGTACTTCTTTCATATTGGTATGTTCGTAGGTGAACGGAATAATTGCAACTGAAAAACTGCTGTTACTCACATTGAAAACAGTAAGACTGATACCATTTAATGCAATCGAACCCTTTTCAACAAGCAGTGGCGCAAAACTTTCAGGGAAACAGAACGAATAAAGCCAACTGCCGTTTTGCTCCTCCACCAATGTGCAAATGCCGGTCGTATCAACATGGCCTTGCACCATATGCCCATCCAACCGGGCGTGTAATTCCAGACATCGCTCAATATTTACAATGCCGTTAAGCTGCCAACTGTTCAAACTGGTTTTTTCAAGTGTTTCCAAAATGGCTGTAACACGGTGCTGCCCGTCTTTTAGTTCTTCCACGGTAAGACAAACGCCATTGTGCGCCACACTCTGGTCAATCTTCAGTTCATGCGAAACAGGCGAGCTGATCCAAAACGTTTTATTCGTTCCCTGCTGTTGTATATCGGTCACCAAACCGATCGCTTCAATAATTCCCGTAAACATATTTGCAAAATAGCAGCTTTTCTGGCAAGTTTTACTGATTTTAAGGAGTGGAAGCCAAGGGCAGTTGCCGTAATGGGGCGATGGTGTCGACGCTCCGTTCATCTTTTCTGCTACTATCGAGCAAGATTCCTCCAAATAACACCTCAAAAAAAGGAGAATTATTGTTTTGTTATTCAACCAATCCTCCTATCTTTGCGCCTCTAAAAACCTTAAAGGAGGTATTATATTATGCTGATTATTGATTCAAAAGATTGCGAAAACATCGACAAGGCACTGAAAAAGTACAAGAAGAAGTTCGAAAAGAGCAAAGTGTTACTTCAGTTGCGTGAGCGTCAGGCGTTCATTAAACCATCTGTACGTCGCAGAGGTGAAGTGTTAAAAGCAATCTACAAGCAACAGATCGCCAGCGGTAAAATCGAACTGTAAGCAGTTCATGTACGATATAGCCGATAGCCGTAAGGTTTTGTAACTTTACGGCTATTCGTATTTATGCAGGTGAACAATCAGCCACACACACAGTCGTTTATTGAATATCTCAAATTTGAAAAAAGGTATTCACAGCACACCATCCGTTCTTACCAGGACGATCTTACATTCTTTTTCGATTATCTCGTTATCACATTTGGTGAAATAGCCGTGCCGGATATTAAATCAACCTTTATCCGTAGTTGGCTCGCAAAGCAGAAAGAAGAAGGCGCTTCTTCCAAAACCCTCAACCGGCGTATTTCTACACTCCGTTCATTTTTCAAATACCAATTACGGCAGCAAGTGATCACTGTATCGCCAATGACAACCATTGTTACTCCCAAACAGAGTAAACGCTTACCTGTATATGTGGAACAAAAAGATACCGAAGTGTTATTTCAACACGTAGAGTTTCCTGATACCTGGGAGGGTCTCATGAATAAAATGATCCTTGAATTACTGTATTGCTCAGGTATGCGTTTAAGTGAACTGATTGCATTAAAGGAAACACAAGCTGACATAGTGAAAGGAAGTTTGAAGATTTTGGGCAAGGGAAATAAAGAACGCATTGTTCCCCTTTCCGACGAAATGAAAGCCAGTCTGAAAACCTATCTGAAACAAAAGACGGATAAGTTTAATGGACAAGTTTTAACCGATCATTTGCTGGTAAATGAAAGTGGGAAGAAGCTATATCCGAAATACGTGCAGGTGGTTGTTAAAAAGTACCTGTCGCTTATTACAACCATTGAGAAAAAAAGTCCGCACGTGCTTCGCCATACATTTGCGACGCATCTTATGAATAATGGTGCTGAATTGAATGCAGTAAAAGAATTATTAGGGCACAGCAGCCTCGCTGCTACACAGATCTATACCCATAACACAATCGAAAAGCTGAAGGATATACATAAAAAAGCTCACCCAAAAGCCTGATTGTCCTCTTCAAACACATTCTCTTACGAAATAGATTTAATCGGTCATTTTGCAATTGCAAGGCTGTTAAAAATTGCCCTTATTTAAGCAAAAAATATTTTGAAAAACCGACTGCACAGCGTAACTTGTTAGCACTGGAATAGCCTGTACCCAAAATCAGAAAAACCAGTTCTTTTACATTTATTATTCACTAGCTAAAATTTGGAATGCTATGACCGTTAAGATCCAAACCGTACGTTTTGACGCAGATGCGAAACTTATTGAGTACGTTAAACAGAGAGTGCAGAAACTTTACAACTTTCACGACCGGATCACGAAAGTTGATGTGTTTTTAAAGCTGGACAATGTAGTTCACAACATTAAAGACAAAGTAGCTGAGATTAAAGTGCACGTACCAAGGCAACACTTATTCGTAAAACAATCATCCAAATCATTTGAACAGTCGTTTGATGAAGCATTAGACTCATTGATCACACAATTAAAACGAAAAAAAGAGAAGCAATACGATTTGTAAACACATTCAAAATCCCTCCCCAAAATGGAGGGATTTTTTTTTATACCTGCATCATCTTCATTTTCTTTAGAAAAACTTTTGTAAAAATTTTTCGATTTCGTGTTTTCCGTTACCTTTGCCTTCCCAAAAAAGGGGGTGCACAGTTGTGTACTTGATAAAGTTCTTTACAGTATTGACTTTTAGCTAAATAATGCGGTGGTTGTTTTTTGCAATCCTGCCCTGCAGTTCCAACGGTTTTAACTGTTTGGTGCCGCTTAGCAGAAAGTAATTGTTTAAATAAGCCACTTTAGCTCAGTTGGTAGAGCAGCTGATTTGTAATCAGCAGGTCGTTGGTTCGAGTCCGACAAGTGGCTCCGATAAGTCAGGAAAACAAAGTTGAACAATTACTGTAAGTGAAGTTTTAAGTTAATATTTGGGCAGATGGCCGAGCGGTTAAAGGCGACAGACTGTAAATCTGTTCTCTCACGAGTACGCAGGTTCGAACCCTGCTCTGCCCACAGTTCTTTACATAGGTTTAAAACTTTAGCGGGAGTAGCTCATTTGGTAGAGCGATAGCCTTCCAAGCTATAGGTGGCCAGTTCGAGCCTGGTCTCCCGCTCAAAAAGTTCTTTTAAGGATTTGATGTGAGATTACTCACTCTCTGCCAGCCGTTGTAGCTCAGTGGTAGAGCACTTCCTTGGTAGGGAAGAGGTCGTGAGTTCGATTCTCACTAACGGCTCAACACATTTCTGAGGTGGTTTGAATGTGCTGGGCGATGAATAAAAGTTGAAGTGTGCGACGCAACAACAGCTAATAGTAGCATTGAAGCCGATTACATAATATAGTTTAACAGTTTTTGTAAACACAATTTAAAAACAAATAAGATGTCTAAAGAGACCTTTAAGCGGGAAAAACCGCACGTAAACGTTGGTACTATTGGTCACGTAGATCATGGTAAAACAACCTTAACTGCTGCTATTACTGATATCCTGTCTAAAAAAGGTATGGGTAATGTTGCTAAAAAGTACGATGAAATTGATGGAGCGCCCGAAGAAAAAGAGCGTGGTATCACAATCAACACTGCCCACGTAGAATACCAAACAGCAAACCGTCACTACGCACACGTAGATTGTCCTGGTCACGCTGACTACGTAAAGAACATGATCACAGGTGCTGCTCAGATGGATGGTGCTATCCTAGTAGTAGCTGCCACTGATGGTCCTATGCCACAAACAAAAGAACACATCCTTTTAGCACGCCAGGTAGGCGTACCTAAGATCGTTGTGTTTATGAATAAAGTTGATTTGGTTGATGATGCTGAGTTGTTGGAACTGGTTGAAATGGAAATTCGTGAACTGTTAAGCTCTTATGGCTTTGATGGTGACAATACTCCAATCATCCAAGGTTCTGCTACCGGCGCTTTGGCTGGCGAACCACAATGGGTTGCTAAAGTAGAAGAATTGATGGAAGCAGTAGATACTTTCATTCCTCTTCCTCCACGCCCGGTTGACATGCCATTCCTGATGAGTGTAGAGGACGTGTTCTCAATCACTGGTCGTGGTACTGTTGCTACTGGTCGTATTGAGCGTGGTATTGTGAAAGTAGGTGAGGCCGTTGAAATTGTAGGTTTGATGGATGCTCCAATGAACTCTACTGTAACTGGAGTTGAGATGTTCAAGAAGTTATTGGATCAAGGTCAGGCTGGTGATAACGCAGGTTTGCTCCTCCGTGGTATTGAGAAGAAAGATATCCGTCGTGGTATGGTTATCTGTGCTCCAAAATCAATCACTCCTCACACTGAATTCAAAGGTGAAGTTTACGTGTTGAGCAAAGAAGAAGGTGGACGTCATACTCCATTCTTCCAAAAATACCGTCCTCAGTTCTACTTCCGTACAACTGACGTAACTGGTGAAGTTGAATTACCTGCAGGAACTGAAATGGTGATGCCTGGTGATAATACAAACCTTACTGTAAAACTTATCCAGCCAATTGCGATGGAGAAAGGTTTGAAGTTTGCGATCCGTGAAGGTGGTCGTACAGTAGGTGCCGGACAGGTTACTGAAATTATAAAATAAGCGAAGCCACGGCTTTTAGCTTACGCAAATGTTTTACATTTGCAATACATAAAACTAAAAGCTGTCCGTCTTCTGGCGGATAGCTTTTAGCTTTCTACGGGCATGGTGCAACGGTAGCATACGGGTCTCCAAAACCTTTGATCTGGGTTCGAATCCTAGTGCCCGTGCAGATTAAATCTGTAAATCAGAAATTAAATGAACAAAGTATCGGCTTACTTCAAAGATTCGTACAGAGAGTTGCTTGAAAAAGTAACCTGGCCAACTTGGCAACAGCTTCAGCAGTCAACGATGATTGTGCTGATTGCCACGCTGATCATTACCGCTATTATTTGGGTGATGGATCTGGGTATTGCCAGTGCTCTTCAATTCTTTTATTCATTCTTCAAATAATAAGTAGTCATGTCTGAAACTGCCAATGTGGAAACCAGTAAGTGGTATGTGCTTCGTGTCGTGAGCGGCAAAGAGAAGAAGGTGAAGGAATACCTGGATAAAGAAATTACACGTAACGGTTGGGATAATATTGTAAAGCAGGTGTTTCTGCCTGTTGAAAAAGTGTACAAAGTTGCCAATGGTAAAAAAGTAGTTCGTGAACGTAACTTCTATCCCGGCTATGTAATGATTGAAGTAGAAGAAGGAAAATTAGGCGATGATATTCGTGAAACCATCAGCAATACAAGCAATGTGATCCATTTCTTAGGAAAGGAAAATCCAATTGCATTACGCAAAGCTGAAGTAAATAAAATGCTGGGTAAGGTTGATGAAATGGCTGATGCAAGTGGTATGACCATGAGTGAGCCGTTCATTGTCGGTGAAACGATCAAAATTATTGATGGACCATTCAACGACTTTAATGGTGTAATTGAAGAAGTGAATGATGAGAAGAAAAAACTGAAAGTAGCCGTAAAAGTATTTGGACGTGCTACTCCGGTTGAATTGAATTACATGCAGGTTGAAAAGCTTTCTTAAAAAAGATCAACATAACAGAAAGTCCCCATCTCATTGAGTGGGGACTTTTTATTTAGAGCAGGAATTCTTTACGATTCCTGGCTTTCTGTACTGCTTGTTTCTTCAACTGCAGGAGCAGCAGGTGCTTCCGGTAATGGAAGTTCAACCTGAACAGGCGCCGGTGCAGGAGCACTTACCGGTTTTGCTTTAGGAGCTGCCTTTTTAGGAGCCGCTTTTTTTGCTGCTGGCTTTGCCTTAGGAGCCGCTTTTTTAGGAGCTGCTTTTTTTGCTGCCGGCTTTGCTTTTGGAGCTGCTTTCTTTTTAGCCGGAGCTTTTTTCGCTGCTTTTTTCTTTGCTGCTTTTTTTACAACTTTCTTGATGGCTTTTTTAGCAGCCTTCTTTTTTACAGCGGCCTTTTTCTTGGGAGCTACTTTCTTTTTAGCAGGAGCTTTTTTTGCTGCTTTTTTCTTAGCAGGAGCTTTTTTCGCTGCTTTCTTTTTTACTGCCTTTTTAACTGGTTTCTTGGCAGCCTTGGCAGCTTTCTTTTTTGCTTTTGCCATTTGATTGATTTTTTTAAAGTTGTTTGTGGAGTTTTTTAGAATTGAATTGAAAAATTAAAGCAAATTATGCAGCCAGTAAAAAATAAATGCTCTTTTTTTTACAAGGTTATACAGCAGTTGTAAAATTGTTGTTGTTACAGTCCCAAAATCAACAACGTTTACACACGTTCAAAACCATAAAATACTTGCTAAAACCCTTTGCTGGTAAGGAAATGAGCCTTACCTTTGCCATCCCAAAAAGTTCTTTAGAAGAATTTATTTGTTTGGGAGTGTCGCAGGAAGCGGCACGCTATCACCAAAAAAACTTTTACAATGGCAAAAGACATCACAGGATTTGTGAAACTGCAGGTAAAGGGTGGACAGGCAAACCCTGCACCTCCTGTAGGACCGGCCCTTGGTTCAAAGGGTCTTAACATCATGGAGTTCTGCAAGCAGTTTAATGCAAGAACTCAAGACAAAATGGGGAAAGTAGTACCTGTTTTGATTACTGTTTACTCCGACAAGTCGTTCGACTTCGTTATCAAAACTGCACCTGCGTCCGTTCAATTACTGGAAGCAGCGAAACTTCAAAAAGGTTCGAAAGAACCAAATCGTGCTAAAGTTGGTAAGGTAACCTGGGATCAGGTAGAAGCAATTGCGAAGGATAAAATGCCTGACATGAATTGCTTTACACTGAACAGTGCTATGAGCATGGTAGCAGGAACTGCACGCAGCCTTGGTATTACTGTAGACGGTAAAGCCCCTTGGGAAAATTAATTATTCACCTTAAATTTTTGAAACATGTCTTTGACTAAGAAAAGAAAAGTAGCAGAAGCCAAGGTGGATAATAACAAGATTTATTCCCTGAAGGATGCTTCTACACTCGTAAAAGAAATTAACTGCACAAAGTTCGATAGCTCTGTTGACGTTCACGTTCGCTTAGGTGTTGATCCTAAGAAAGCAGATCAGGCTATTCGTGGTACAGTAACCTTGCCTCACGGTACTGGTAAAACGAAAAAAGTATTGGTGCTTTGCACACCCGATAAAGAAGCGGATGCAAAAGCAGCAGGTGCTGATTTTGTTGGATTGGATGAGTTTATCACCAAGATCGAAGGTGGCTGGACAGATATCGATGTAATCATCGCTACTCCTGCTGTAATGCCGAAGATTGGTAAGTTGGGTAAAGTATTAGGCCCTCGTAACTTAATGCCAAATCCTAAAACAGGTACTGTTACAAATGATGTAGCTGGAGCTGTAAATGAAGTAAAGGGTGGTAAAATTGCATTTAAAGTTGATAAAGCAGGTATTGTTCACGCTTCAGTGGGCCGTATCAGTTTTGCTCCTGAAAAAATTGCAGAAAATATCACTGAGTTCTTAGGTGCATTAGTAAAGGCAAAGCCTTCTACTGCAAAAGGAACTTACCTGAAGAGCATTTACATGGCAAGCACCATGAGCCCTGGTATTGCTGTTGACACTAAATCATTCATGAACTAATCCTTTCGGGTTATTAAAACTAAAATCATGACAAAAGAACAAAAAAATGAAGTGATTGAAGTGCTGAAAGGCAAGTTCAGTCAATACAATAATTTCTACATCACTGATACCGAATCATTATCAGTTGAACAAGTAGGTAAACTGCGCCGTGCATGTTTCGACAAGAATGTTGAAATGAAAGTGGCAAAGAATACGCTGATTAAAAAAGCATTGGAATCGTTGGATGCTGAGCGTTACACTGGTGTGTTTGATGCATTGAATAATGTAACAGCACTGATGTTCTCTGAAAATCCAAAAGAACCGGCAATGATCATCAGCTCGTTCCGCAAAGCAAACAACGGTGAAAAACCAATGTTGAAAGCTGCTTTCATTAACGGTGATGTTTACGCTGGCGATAATCAATTGAAAGCATTAACACAGATCAAGACGAAGAACGAATTGATCGGCGAAGTAATTGGTTTGCTCCAATCTCCTGCAAAGCGTGTGATTGCTGCGTTGCTGCATAATGCTGAAACAAAAGGACAAGCTGCTGAAGCTGCTCCTGCTGAATAATAATTGAGAGATAATTTCTCCAAGTTATAATAACACTGCCGGGATGTGTCTAAAATTAAAACGGAAGAAACAATTTTTTTAAACTGCCGTCGGAGCAAAAACAAGCTGTGAAGACGGTAAAAATTAAAACAAAATGGCAGACATTAAAGTATTAGCTGAATCATTAGTAAGCTTAACAGTTAAAGAAGTACAGGAATTAGCAGATGTTTTGAAAGCAGAATACGGTATTGAGCCAGCTGCTGCTGCGGTAGTAGTTGCTGCAGGTGGTGGCGATGGTGCTGCTGCTGTTGAAGAGAAAACTGCATTCGATGTAATTCTGAAGAGCGGTGGTGCTTCTAAATTGAACGTTGTTAAGATCGTTAAAGACTTAACTGGTTTAGGTTTGAAAGAAGCGAAAGACTTAGTTGACGGAGCTCCAAAGCCTGTTAAAGAAGGTGTATCTAAATCAGAAGCTGAAGAAATTGCAGCGAAGTTGAAAGATGCAGGTGCTGATGTTGAGATTGCGTAATGCATTCTTCCTACAAATTTCCAACCCCGACCTTTGTGTCGGGGTTTTTTTATGAGGCAACGTTTTACAGGCGGTGGCTGTCAAGTAAGTATTCCATTTACTTTTGCAGCAACAGGAAAAATCTTTGTATTGAAAAAGCACTTATCATTCATCGTTAGTCGTTTGGTTGGAGTAATTATTTTCATTGTAACTGCACATGAATTGCAGGCGCAATGCACTACACTCGGCCAAACACCTTCTACAGCATTTCCTGTTTGCGGCACAAGTGTGTTTACACAAAATAATGTGCCCAGTTGTGTCAATAACCAGGTAATTGTTCCGGGTTGCAATACCAGTCAAAACACCTATTACGATGTTAATCCCTTCTGGTACAGGTTTACTTGTTATACATCGGGTACGCTTAATTTTTTAATTGATCCTATCAGCGCAAGTGATGACTATGATTGGCAGATATGGGATATCACCGGTATTGATCCTTCCACAGTTTATAATAACACAACCCGTTGCATTGCAGCCAACTGGTCGGGTTTAACAGGACAAACGGGAACAAGTGCAACTGCAGCAAATTTATTTGAGTGCGGTTCGTTTAATAATACGAATCCTCCTAAATTCAGTCGTCGACCCAACCTTACAGCTGGCCGTACTTACCTGCTCATGATCAGTAATTTTTCCAATTCACAACAAGGGTATAAATTATCGTTTGGTGGTGGTACAGCAGTGATCACTGATCCGAAAGAACCATTGATGCAGGAAGTAAAAACGAATTGTGGTGGTGATGAATTGCGGCTGAAACTGAATAAGAAAATGAAATGTGCAACTATAGCAGCCAATGGAAGTGATATGCTGGCATTCCCGGGAAATATAACGGCTACGAATATGCGCCCCATTGGATGCAATAGTAGTTTTGAAACTGATTCAGTAGTGATCACTTTATCTCAACCATTGCCTCCCGGTAATTATACATTACAGTTAAAAAATGGTAGCGATGGAAATACTATTCTTGATTTGTGCGACAGGGCTATACAAACTACCGATGCGGTAAATTTTGTCGTGCTTCCATTGCAGCCAACTCCATTTGATAGCATTGCACCATTAACCTGTTCACCCAGTAGTGTTCGCTTTGTATTTAAGAAGCTGATACGTTGTAATTCAATTGAAGTTTCGGGATCTGATTTTTCAATCAACGGAACGTATCCCGTAACAATCACAAACGCAAGAGGAAACTGCAATACCAGTGGATTAACATCTGAGATCATTGTTACATTCTCCCAACCTTTACAACGGGCCGGAACATTCACCATCAACTTACAACAGGGACTTGATGGTAATACGCTTTTGGATGAGTGTAATCAACAAACACCTCCATCTCAGTTATCATTTACTATACAGGATACAGTGAATGCTGATTTTACTTACAGTATAGGTTATGGTTGTACATCCGATACAGTCCAATACAATCACCCCGGTGGCAACGGCATCAATAGCTGGTTGTGGAATTTCGACAACAACGGAACAGGTACAAATCAATCAGAAGAAGTGATCTACAATTCGTTTGGAAACAAAGCAACCACGCTCATTGTATCAAATGGGTTTTGCAGTGACACATCAACAACAACCTTCCGGTTAAATAATTTTCTGTTGGCCAATTTCAATGTCAATCCATTTCTTTGCCCCGATAGTTTATTGCATGTGCAGCCCATACCAACAACTGAACGCCCTTTGAGTTTTTTGTGGGAGTTTGGAGATGGAAACACAAGCACCGATTCTTTTCCTGCGCCACATTTGTATGCATCATCAACAAACCAAACAAAGTACATTATTGCATACACTGTAACAAACGATCTGGGTTGCAGCAGTCGTGTTGAAAAAACAGTTACGCAACTATCAACCTGTCGCATCGATATTCCTTCTGCCTTTACACCAAATGGTGATGGCATCAACGATTTCTTCGGCCCCTTGAATGCACTTACGGCAGCCGATTTTATGTTCAGGGTTTATAACCGCTGGGGAGGTCTTGTTTATGAATCAAATGATTGGACAAAGCCTTGGGATGGAACGATCAAAGGTGTACAACAACCCGCTGCTAACTATGTATGGACATTGAAATATAGGGATCTGGTGACCGACATGGAAATAAACAGAAAGGGAAGTTTCGTGTTGATTCGGTAGAAATTCTTCAAGAAAATCAACCGGGTCCAAAAACAAAGGCAAACTAACTTTTCAATCCCAAACCTTCAAATTGTATCATTTTCCTGCCAACTTTTCCCAATCCTGACAAAACGGGGACAAAAGCCGGCAATCAAATTTTGTTCCAACACACAATATCACTAACTTTGCCTCCCTAAATTTAGGCTGAATAGCAAGTTGGCGCCCAATTACAGTCATAAATAACTGAAAATCAATTTACTTGTCTTTGCATAAAGACGGTGAGCTATTCGTGTGCACAAACTTAAAAACCGGTAAGAACATATGTCTTCATCAAGAGTTGCAGCAAACAAGAGAATTAATTTCGGAAAAGTAAAACACCTCGCAGAAATTCCAGACCTGTTAGGTATCCAGATTCAATCTTTTAAAGAGTACTTCCAGTTGGAAACTACTCCTGACAAACGTAACATTGAAGGGTTATTCCGAGTGTTCAAGGAAAACTTTCCTATCACTGATACACGTAACATTTTCGTACTGGAATTCTTAGATTATTTTATTGATCCACCCCGTTACTCTATTGATGAGTGTATGGAGCGTGGATTAACATATGCGGTTCCTCTTAAAGCCAAACTTCGTTTGAGCTGTAATGATGAGGAGCACGTTGATTTCCAAACCATCGTTCAGGATGTGTTTTTAGGAAACATTCCTTACATGACTCCCCGTGGCACATTCGTGATCAACGGTGCTGAGCGTGTAGTGGTATCGCAATTGCACCGTTCACCCGGTGTATTCTTCGGTCAATCAATTCACCCCAACGGAACGAAGATCTACTCTGCAAGAGTAATTCCGTTCAAAGGTGCGTGGATGGAGTTTGCAACAGACATCAATAACGTGATGTATGCTTACATCGATCGTAAGAAAAAATTCCCTGTAACAACATTGTTACGTTCGATCGGCTTTGAAACAGACAAGGACATCCTTGAACTGTTTGGTATGGCTGATGAAGTAAAAACAGATAAGAAAGCATTGGAGAAATATGAAGGCAAGCGTTTGGCTGCACGTGTACTCCGTAGCTGGGTTGAAGACTTCGTAGATGAAGATACAGGTGAAGTAGTGAGTATTGAGCGTAACGAAGTGGTATTGGAGCGTGATTCGATCCTGGATGCTGAAGCAATTGAAATGATCAGCGAAATGGATGTGAAGAGCGTGTTCATCCAGAAAGAAGAAGTGAGTGGTGATTTTGCGATCATCTACAACACATTGAATAAAGACACTTCGAACAGTGAGTTGGAAGCGGTACAGCACATCTATCGCCAATTGCGTGGTGCTGATGCTCCTGATAACGAAACTGCACGTGGTATCATTGATAAATTATTCTTCAGCGATAAGCGTTATGATCTCGGTGAAGTTGGTCGTTATAAGATCAACCGTAAACTTGGATTGAATTTCCCGATCGAGAAGAAGGTATTAACGAAAGATGATATCATCTCCATCATTAAGTATTTGGTGAAATTAACCAATGCGAAAGCTGAGATCGATGATATTGATCACCTCAGTAACCGTCGTGTACGTACAGTGGGCGAGCAGTTATATGCTCAGTTCGGTGTAGGTCTTGCACGTATGGCCCGTACAATTCGTGAAAGAATGAACGTACGTGACAACGAGGTGTTTACTCCGGTTGATCTGATCAATGCAAGAACATTGTCATCTGTGATCAACTCATTCTTTGGTACATCACAGTTATCACAGTTCTTAGATCAAACAAACCCTCTGAGTGAGATCACGCACAAGCGTCGTATCTCCGCACTCGGACCAGGTGGTTTGAGTCGTGAAAGAGCAGGTTTCGAGGTGCGTGACGTACACTATTCTCACTACGGTCGTCTTTGTACCATTGAAACACCGGAAGGACCAAACATTGGTTTGATCTCTACTTTGTGTGTGCATGCTACTGTAAACGATATGGGCTTTATTGAAACGCCTTATCGTAAAGTTGAGAATGGTAAAGCAGATGTAAAAAATCTTACGTACTTGAGTGCGGAAGAAGAAGATACAGCGAAAATTGCACAGGTAAATATTGCGATTGACGATAAAGGAAACATCACTGAAGAGAAAGTTCGTTCACGTGAAAGTGGCGACTTCCCGATCCTCGAAAGAGCAGAGGTGGAATACATGGACGTTGCGCCAAACCAGATCGTTGGTTTGAGTGCATCGTTAATTCCGTTCCTGGAGCATGATGATGCCAACCGTGCGTTGATGGGATCGAACATGCAACGTCAGGCGGTTCCGCTTGTACGTCCGCAGGCGCCTATTGTTGGTACCGGTTTGGAAGCAATGGCAGCAAGAGATTCACGTATTCAGTTGAACTCTGAAGGAAAAGGTGTGGTAGAATATGTTGATGCCAACGAAATTCATGTTCGTTACGAACGTAATGAAGAACAACGTTTGGTAAGCTTTGAAGAAGATCTCAAAATTTATAAGCTCACCAAGTTTATCAAAACAAACCAAAGCACTTGTATTAATCTGAAACCGGCTGTGAAAAAAGGTCAGGCAGTAAAAGAAGGCGACTTCCTTACTGAAGGTTATGCAGTGAAAGATGGTGAGTTGGCATTGGGTCGTAACCTGAAAGTGGCGTTCATGCCTTGGAAAGGTTACAACTTTGAGGATGCCATCGTTATCAATGAGAAAGTTGTGAAAGAAGATCTTTTCACATCTGTACACGTTGAAGAATACGAACTCGAAGTGCGTGATACAAAGTTGGGTGAAGAAGAATTAACTCCGGATATTCCAAACGTAAGTGAGGAAGCAACCAAAGACCTGGATCAGAACGGTATCATCCGTATTGGTGCAGCCATTAAAGAAGGCGATATTCTCATTGGTAAGATCACACCAAAAGGTGAAAGCGATCCAACTCCGGAAGAGAAGTTGTTACGTGCCATCTTTGGTGATAAAGCAGGTGATGCAAAAGATGCATCTCTGAAAGCTCCAAGCGGAACGGAAGGTGTTGTAATTGATAAGAAATTATTCCAACGAGCCAAGAAAGATAAGAATGGTAAGATCCGTGAAAAAGCTTTGCTTGAAAAAGTAGAGAAGATCCACGAGAAGAATACTGCTGATCTGCTGGATGTATTGTTGAGCAAATTGTTATCACTGTTGCAAACAAAAACGTCTGCAGGTGTTAACAACAACTTTGGTGAATCATTAATTGGAAAAGGTGCGAAGTTCAATCAGAAAAATCTTGCAACCATCGACTATGCAAACGTTAACCCGTTAGGCTGGACAGGTGATGCAACAACTGATGAGTGGATCAACCAATTGTTACACAACTACAACATCAAGTATAACGAAGAACTCGGCCGTTACAAGCGTGAGAAATTCAACATCTCTATTGGTGATGAATTACCGGCTGGTGTATTGAAACTTGCGAAGGTTTATTTAGCTGTGAAGCGTAAACTGAAAGTGGGTGATAAAATGGCGGGTCGTCACGGTAACAAAGGTATCGTTGCCAAGATCGTTCGTCAGGAAGATATGCCGTTCCTCGAAGACGGAACACCTGTTGATATTGTATTGAACCCATTGGGTGTACCTAGTCGTATGAACCTTGGACAGATCTATGAAACTGTACTTGGCTGGGCTGGTGAAAAACTCGGGGTGAAGTTCGCTACGCCGATCTTCGATGGTGCTACAGTAGAAGAAATTGCAGATCATATTGAGCAGGCAGGTTTACCGAAGTTTGGCCATACATTTTTGTATGATGGTGAAACAGGTGAGCGCTTCCACCAGAAGGCTACAGTTGGTATCATTTACATGATCAAACTGCACCACATGGTTGATGATAAGATGCACGCCCGTTCTATCGGACCATACAGCTTGATTACACAACAACCGTTGGGTGGTAAGGCACAGTTCGGTGGTCAGCGTTTCGGTGAAATGGAGGTGTGGGCATTGGAAGCATACGGTGCATCCAACATCCTGCAGGAATTACTTACACTCAAATCAGATGATATCATGGGTCGTGCAAAAACCTATGAAGCAATCGTAAAAGGTGATAACGTACCACGTCCTGGTATTCCTGAATCATTCAATGTATTGGTTCATGAATTAAGAGGCTTGGGACTTGACCTGAAATTTGAAGAGTAAATCCGGCTGAGAGCTTTCAGCTGTGAGCTGCAAGCTTCAACATCAAACAAATAGTAACAAAGTTTAAATAATCAGCAACGGGGCTCACAGCCCGCTGCTAAAAGCTAAAAGCTCAAAACTTATGGCATTCAGAAAAGAAAACCGTCAGAGGCCTACGTTTTCAAAAATCACCATCGGTCTTGCATCTCCTGATACAATTCTGGAACGCAGCTTTGGTGAGGTGTTAAAGCCGGAAACCATCAACTATCGTACGTACAAACCTGAGCGTGATGGTTTGTTTTGCGAACGCATTTTTGGACCGGTAAAAGATTTCGAATGTGCTTGTGGTAAATACAAGCGTATCCGTTACAAGGGTATTGTGTGCGATCGTTGTGGTGTGGAAGTAACGGAAAAGAAAGTACGTCGTGAGCGTATGGGGCACATCAAATTGGTAGTACCTGTTGTTCATATCTGGTATTTCAAATCATTGCCGAATAAAATTGGTTACCTGTTAGGCGTAAGCTCTAAGAAATTAGAGACCATCGTTTACTACGAACGCTATGTCGTTATTCAACCGGGCGTAAAAGAAAACATGGTAATGGGTGATCTTCTTACAGAAGAAGAATACCTCGATCTGCTAGATACATTACCAAAAGATAATCAATACCTGCCTGATGAAGATCCAATGAAATTCATCGCCAAGATGGGTGCTGAAGCTGTGCACGATATGTTGCAGCGTATTGATCTGGATCAATTGAGCTACGACTTACGTAATGCAGCTGCAACTGAAACTTCACAACAACGTAAAGCAGATGCGTTAAAGCGTTTGAGCGTTGTAGAAGCTTTCCGTGATGCAAATCTTCGCATTACAAACCGTCCTGAATGGATGGTTATGCAATACATTCCTGTTATTCCACCCGAACTGCGTCCGTTAGTTCCATTGGATGGTGGTCGTTTTGCATCTTCTGATCTGAATGATCTCTATCGTCGTGTAATCATCCGTAATAATCGTTTGAAAAGATTGCTGGAGATCAAAGCTCCTGAAGTAATCCTTCGTAACGAGAAGCGTATGTTACAGGAAGCGATCGATTCATTGTTCGATAACTCACGTAAATCAAATGCAGTGAAAGCCGAAGGCGGACGTGCATTGAAATCATTGAGTGATGTATTGAAAGGTAAACAAGGTCGTTTCCGTCAGAACTTGCTTGGTAAGCGTGTTGACTATTCCGGTCGTTCGGTAATTGTGGTAGGTCCTGAAATGAAATTGCATGAGTGCGGTTTACCAAAGGATATGGCGGCTGAACTGTTCAAACCATTTATCATCCGTAAGCTGATTGAAAGAGGTATCGTAAAAACAGTGAAGTCTGCACGTAAACTCGTGGACAAGAAAGAAGCCATTGTTTGGGATATCCTTGAAAATATATTGAAAGGTCACCCGATCATGTTAAACCGTGCCCCAACGTTGCACCGTTTATCGATCCAGGCCTTCCAACCGAAATTGATTGAAGGAAAAGCGATCCAGCTTCACCCGCTCGTATGTTCTGCGTTCAACGCCGATTTCGATGGTGATCAGATGGCGGTTCACGTTCCATTGAGTAATGCAGCTGTATTAGAAGCTCAGTTGTTGATGCTTGCATCACACAACATCCTTAACCCGCAGAACGGACAGCCAATTACGCTTCCTTCTCAGGACATGGTACTCGGTTTGTATTACATCTCAAAAGGAAAGAAAACAACTGATACTGAAATTGTAAAAGGTTCAGGTAAGGCGTTCTATTCTGCTGAAGAGGTGATCATTGCTTACAACGAAAAGCAAATTGACCTGCACGCATGGATCAAAGTAAAAGCCAATGTGCTGGAGAAAGGACAGTTGGTAAATAAACTCATTGACACAACAGTGGGTCGTGTAATCTTTAATCAGTTTGTACCGAAAGAAGTTGGTTATGTAAATGCATTATTAACGAAGAAGAACTTGCGTGAGATCATTGGTGATATCATTGAAATTACCAACGTTCCTAAAACAGCGAAGTTCCTTGATGATATCAAAACACTTGGTTTCCGTACAGCCTTCCAGGGTGGATTGTCGTTCAACATTAACGATTTGCTCGTTCCTGAAATTAAAGAGCAATTAGTTGAGAATGCACAAGGTGAAGTTGATGAAGTGTGGGATAGCTACAACATGGGTCTTATCACCAATAACGAGCGTTACAATCAGATCATTGATATCTGGAGCCGTGTTGATACACGTGTAACAGAAACATTGATCCGTGAAATGGCGGCCGATAAGCAAGGTTTCAACTCCGTGTTTATGATGTTGGATAGTGGAGCCCGTGGTAGCAAGCAACAGGTAAAACAGTTGGCTGGTATCAGAGGTTTGATGGCGAAGCCACGTAAATCTGGTTCTACCGGAAGTGAGATCATTGAGAATCCTGTATTGAGCAACTTTAAAGATGGCTTGAGCGTATTGGATTACTTTATCTCTACCCACGGTGCCCGTAAAGGTTTGGCCGATACTGCCTTGAAAACAGCGGATGCCGGTTACCTTACCCGTCGTTTGGTTGACGTTGCACAAGACGTTGTGATCAAAGATGAGGATTGCGGTACACTGCGTGGTATTGCTACAAGTGCATTAAAAGATAACGAAGATATTATTGAACCATTGAGCGATCGTATTGAAGGTCGTACATCATTACACAATGTGTATGATCCGTTAACTGATGCGATCATTGTAAATGCAGGTGAAGAAATTTCGCATGCACTTGCACGTCAAATCGAAGAAGCGGGTATTGAAACGGTTGAAATACGTTCAGTACTTACTTGCGAAAGCAAGCGTGGTGTATGTGTGAAGTGTTATGGTAAAAACCTTGCAACAGGTGCAGTAGCACAAAAAGGTGATGCCGTTGGTATCATTGCTGCACAGTCAATTGGTGAGCCAGGTACACAGCTTACTCTCCGTACCTTCCACGTGGGTGGTGTTGCCGGTTCTGCATCAGTAGAATCTTCATTGCCTGCTAAGTTTGATGGTACCATCCAGTTCGATGGTTTACGTACAGTAACTACCACGAATAATGAAGGTGAAAAAGTACAGATGGTTATTGGTCGTACAGGTGAAGTAAGGATCATGGATTTGAAAAATGATCGCTTGCTCATCACCAACAATATTCCATATGGTGCTACATTAACTGTGAAAGAAGGACAGCAGGTGAAGAAAGGTGATTCGATCTGTAAGTGGGATCCGTTCAACAACGTAGTAGTTGCTGAAATTGCAGGTGCTATTAAGTTTGAAAACATTCTTGATGGTATCACATTCCGTGAGCAGGCTGATGAACAAACTGGTCACCGTGAGAAAGTGGTAATTGAAACAAAAGATAAAACCAAGATCCCTGCACTGTTAGTGGAAGGGCCGAAGGAAACGAAAACATACAACCTGCCGGTAGGATCACACATTGTGATGGAAGAAGGTGAAGAAGTAATTGCAGGTCAGGTGTTGGTGAAAATTCCACGTGTACTTGGTAAGCTTCGTGATATTACCGGTGGTCTTCCACGTGTAACAGAATTGTTTGAAGCTCGTAACCCGGGTAACCCTGCTATCGTTTCTGAAATTGATGGTGTGGTATCCTTTGGTAACATCAAGCGTGGTAACCGTGAGATCATTGTAACAAGTAAAGATGAAGTGGTGAAGAAGTACCTCGTACCTCTTACACGTCAGATCCTTGCACAGGAAGGTGATTTCATTAAAGCAGGTGTTCCATTAAGTGATGGAGCTATTGCACCGGCTGATATTCTTACCATCAAAGGACCGTTTGCAGTACAGGAATACGTAGTAAATGAGATCCAGGAAGTATATCGTTTACAAGGTGTGAAGATCAACGACAAACATATCGAAACCATCGTTCGTCAAATGATGAAGAAGGTAGAGATCATTGATGCAGGTGATACGAAGTTCCTTGAAGAAGATTTGGTTGATCGTTTCGAATTCAACGAAGAGAACGACCGCATCTTTGATAAGAAAGTAGTAACAGAGCCAGGCGATAGCAATAAATTCCGTCCGGGACAAATTGTTACACTGCGTGAGTTCCGTGAAGAAAACAGTATCCTGCGTCGTGCCGATAAAAAGCTGGTAGAAGTGAGAGATGCTCATTCTGCAACTGCTCAACCGGTATTGCTGGGTATTACCAAAGCTTCATTGGGCGTACAAAGCTGGATCTCTGCTGCATCGTTCCAGGAAACAACAAAAGTGTTGAGTACTGCTGCAATTGAAGGTAAAACTGATGAATTACTGGGCTTGAAAGAGAACGTAATTACCGGTCACCCGATCCCTGCAGGTACAGGCTTACGTGAATTTGAAAACATGATCGTAGGTAGCAAGGAAGAATATGAATTGCTTCTTACAACCAAAGAAGCCATGAGCTTCGATGACGAAGAGTAAGCAATAGCCGAATGATAATTCAAAGCCCTCCAATTTGGAGGGCTTTTTTATTGGTGTCTGATCACCTGCAAGGTGACTGTACATTTTTTATTTTAGCAGGAAGTGCAGTCATCATCCTGCGTCGGATGAGCAGACTCCAACCTTCTAAAGGTTGGTAACCCTTACTACTCCTGTTAAGGCTTTCTTAAAAACCATTTCGTTTTTTTACACTCACCCGAAATCCTTTACTTTGCCCACCTGATTATGAAAAGTATTCAAAGCATTTTACTAGTGATCATAGCAGCAGCGGTGGCTGTGCTTTACGTGTTGCATTTTAGCGGAAAAAAGCCTGTTGAAACAGGAAGAACGTCTGTGAAAAAAGACAGTGCCGATGCAAAAGAACAGCATATACGTGTTGCGTATATCGATCTCGATACCATTCAGAAGTATTATGAATTCTTCAAACTGAAGAACGATGATATTGAACGTGAAAAAACACGCTACGATAATCAGATTCAAAGCGACTTGAATAAACTGGAACGTGACCGTATTGAATTCCTGAAAAAAGGCCAGGCCATTACACAGGTTGAAGCAGAGAAATTTCAACAGGAATATCAAACACGTTACCAACAGATTGGTCAACGTCAACAAACTCTGCAAGGGCAGCACCTGGAGAACCAGGCAAAGGCCATTGATGCAATTCAAAAACGCATCAATGAATACCTGAAAGAATATAACAAAGAAGGTAAATATAATTTCATCTTCTCTACACAGGAAGGTAATCCTACGTTGTACTTTAAGGATACCGCTTTCAACATTACAAGTGAAGTTGTAAAAGGCCTCAACGACACGTACAAGCAAACCAAGAAGCAATAGCAGTTTCGAATTAATTCATATCTTCCGTTTCACGTGGCATATTTATAGTTCGCTTGCCATGTATTTTCGCCATGCGAAAGACAATCGTTTTCATGGCTTATTTTATTCATTTGAAACGAAACCACTGCTATGAGCGCTACACAACAGGAATTTAAACCATCCTTAAGTTTACTGGATGCTACTATGATGGTGGCAGGTTCCATGATCGGTTCAGGTATTTTTATTGTAAGTGCCGATATTACACGTAACGTTGGCAGTGCAGGTTGGTTGTTGGTTGTATGGCTTATTACGGGATTCATGACCTTAACTGCTGCTGTTAGCTATGGTGAGTTAAGTGCCATGTTTCCAAAAGCAGGCGGCCAATACGTTTACCTCAAAGAAGCATTTAATAAGCTTGCTGGTTTTCTATACGGCTGGAGTTTCTTCACTGTTATTCAAACCGCAACCATTGCGGCAGTAGGTGTTGCGTTCTCAAAATTCACCGGATATTTTATTCCTGAATTAGACATTAAAGATGAGAATATATTGTTCCAGTTTGGTGTGTTTAAGTTATATCCCGCACAGATCGTTTCTATACTTGTAATTGCATTACTTACTTATATCAATACGAGAGGAGTAAAGGGCGGTAAAGCCATACAAACGGTATTTACCATTACAAAACTTCTCTCACTTTTTGGGTTGATTGTATTTGGATTATTGCTTGCTGCAAAAGCTGATGTGTGGAATGCCAATTGGAGCAACGCATGGGAAATGAATAAACTTTCCGAAGGTGGAATGATCGCTGGTGTGGCAGGCAGTGCAGTGTTAGGTGCCATTGCAGCTTCAATGGCCGGCTCTATTTTTAGTAGTGATGCATGGAACAGTGTAACGTTTATTGCAGGTGAAATTAAAAATCCAAAACGAAATATTGGCTTAAGTCTTTTCCTGGGAACATTGATCGTTACACTTATTTATGTTGCAGCGAATGTGATGTACATAAGTGTACTTCCTTTGAACGGCGGAGAACAAAGCATTGCATTTGCCAAACAAGATCGTGTAGCTGTGGCTGCAGCAAATGAAATTTTTGGAAGTATCGGCACTTATGTAATTGCAGTGATGATCATGATCTCAACCTTTGGTTGTATCAATGGCCTTGTGTTATCAGGTGCACGTGTTTATTATACCATGGCGCAGGATGGTCTGTTTTTTAAACAGGCCGGAACATTAAATAAGAACGCAGTACCACAATGGGCATTGTGGGCACAATGCGTGTGGGCATCTTTACTTTGTTTAAGCGGACAGTATGGTGATCTGTTAGACATGATCTCTTTCGTAGTGGTGTTATTTTACGTGCTTACCATCATTGGCATTTTTGTATTGCGAGTAAAGCGTCCGGATATTGAACGCCCTTATAAGGCATTCGCTTATCCAATACTGCCGATTATTTATATTATTCTTGGATTGACGTTTTGTTTCTTCCTCATTACAATGAAACCTTTGTACGCAGGAATTGGTTTTGGAATTGTTTTGTTAGGTATTCCTGTTTATTATATTGCAGTTGCAAATCAAAAGAAGCCGGTTTAATATGAGCGTTTCGAAATTCGATCAGTTGTTTCAGCAGTTCTCACAACTAAAAGCAGGTGTGATCGGAGATGTGATGCTTGATACATATATGTGGGGACATGTGGAACGTATTTCGCCGGAAGCACCGGTTCCCATTGTTACGGTTGATAAAAAAGAATATCGTATTGGTGGTGCTTCAAATGTAGCGTTGAACATTGCATCGCTTGGTGCAAGTGTTTCAATGATCAGTGTTGTTGGAAATGATGAAGAAGGAAAACAGTTGCAGCAATTACTGCAACAGCAAAATATCAAAACTGATTTTTTACTGAACAGCCCCAAACGAATTACAACCAGCAAAACACGCATTATCAGTCGTAACCAACAGATGATGCGGTTGGATAATGAGATAACAACCGATCTGGGTTATGAAGATGAGAACCGCTTGATCCTTGCACTGCAAACATTTATTGCACAGGAAAAACCCGATGTGCTCATTTTTGAAGATTATAACAAAGGCGTTTTAACTGAACTGGTAATTCAGAAAGCAATTGATCTTTGCAAGCATCATGGTATTGTTACCACTGTTGACCCCAAGCGTAAAAATTTCTTTCAGTATAAAGGCGTGGATGTATTCAAGCCCAACCTCAAAGAAGTAAAAGATGGATTGAATCTGTTAACGGATGATATAAGTGAAGAGGCGTTAAAACAAATTCATTTTCGTTTAAAGGAACAACTGCAACATCATACATCCTTCATTACACTTTCTGAAAAAGGAGTGTATTATGAAAATGAAACCGAAGCAGGCATCATTCCTTCACATCGGCGTAATATTGCTGATGTAAGTGGTGCCGGTGATACGGTAATTGCTGTTGCATCATTAGTTTATACCGCTACAAAAGATATTCAACTGATGGCTGAGGTTGCAAACATTGCCGGAGGTTTGGTTTGTGAAGAAGTGGGAACTGCTGCGATTCAACAGAAACGACTGTTACAAGAGTGTAAATTGTTATTGAAATAAGATGCGTGATTTTTCCATTGCAATTCATGGTGGTGCCGGTACAATTCTAAAAGCTGATATGACGCCCGAGCTTGAGGCTGCTTATGTGAGCGGTCTTGCTGAAGCATTAACTGCCGGCTATACATTGTTGGCGAAAGGTGGTACTGCATTAGATGCTGTAGCAGCGGCAGTACGCTCATTGGAGGAGTGTATTTTATTCAACGCAGGAAGAGGATCTGTTTTTACAAAGACGGGTGGACATGAAATGGACGCAGCTATTATGGATGGAAAGACATTAGGAGCAGGTGCAGTAGCCGGCGTAAGCAGCGTGAAGAATCCTGTATTGCTTGCCAAACTGATCATGGAAAAAAGTGAGCATGTAATGTTGAGTGGAGATGGTGCATTGCAGTTTGCCAAACAACATCAATTGCAATTGGAAGAAGAAGATTATTTCTTTTCACAGTTTCGATATGACCAGTGGCAGTTGGTAAAAAATGAGGATACCACTTCACTCGATCATAATATTCACATCGAAAAAAAGTTCGGAACCGTTGGTGCGGTTGCATGCGATGCCAATGGAAATCTTGCAGCTGCTACAAGTACAGGCGGCATGACGAATAAAAATTATAATCGTATTGGCGATACACCCGTAATAGGATCCGGCACGTATGCAAATAATCAAACCTGTGCTATTTCCTGTACCGGACATGGTGAACTATTTCTTCGGGCAGTTGCGGCGTACGATGTCAGTTGCCTGATGGAATACAAAGGCATGACTCTGCAGGAAGCAATGGAAAAAGTTACATTGGATAAATTGGTAAAGCTGAAAGGCGAAGGCGGAATGATTGGCGTGGATGCAAATGGAAACGCAGCAATGGTGTTCAACAGCGATGGAATGTATCGTGCCATGCAAAGCAATCGAGGCGAAAAGCAAATCGCTATTTATCGATAATGCCATTGGGTCTTTTAACGCTCATATGTCACAGCTGTATAAAAACTCTCTCTTATCTTTGTTGCTATGCAAACATATGTTGTAATTGTGGCCGGAGGGGCCGGCAAACGAATGGGTTCTGTGCTTCCGAAACAATTTCTATTATTAAAAAATAAACCGGTACTCTATTACACCATCAATGCATTCTTGAACGCATTGCCGGAGTGTAAAGTAATTGTTGTGTTACCGGAAGAGCATCTGGAACTGGGCAAAGAAATCGTTGACGGTTTCTTTGATGCGCAGCGAATACAATTGACCGTTGGTGGCGAAACACGTTTTCACTCTGTACAAAATGGATTAAAGCTGGTGGAAGAAGAGTCGATCATATTTGTACACGATGGAGTGCGTTGCCTGGTTCAGGAAGAATTAATTCAACGTTGTTATACCACGGCTTTAGAAACAGGAAGTGCTGTGCCTGCGATTGAATGCAGAGACAGTGTTCGTATGATCACCGAAGAAGGAAATGATCCTGTTGACCGTTCGAAATTGCGATTGGTACAAACGCCGCAAACATTCCACAGCAAAATTTTGCTGGCCGCTTTTGCGATCGATTACAAACCATGGTTTACAGATGAAGCCAATGTTGTAGAAGCATTTGGTTTAAAGGTAGCGCTGGTGCAAGGCGATGATACAAATATCAAAATCACGAACCCAATTGATTTAGTGATTGCTGAAAAGATACTTGAAGGTTAATCACTCATCACTGATCATTCATCACTCATTCTTTCAGCCACTTCAATAATTTCGGCAAACGATTCATGCGTAGAGCAGGATAGCGTTCTTCTGCAGCGCCATAGCTGCTGTAAAAAAAAGCAAGATTGCGAATATCGCTTCCTTCAAAATCAAGCAGTGTTGCTGTTCCTGCATGTTTATGGATAAAACGATCAATGAGATAATGCGAAGCGCCCAATGTTTTTCCATTCGGGTGATTGCCCACGAGAATATAGTACCAGCGGTTGTGTGAAAACAAAAATACAGCCGACGCCAGGAGTTTGTTCGCAACAGAATAGATGCCAATCAATTCTGCCTGTTTATTTTTTCTGGCAGCTTCATACACATTTCGAAAGCGGTTCAACTGTTCATCACTAATAGCGGAAACACGCTGCATGGTTTCGCCTGCTAAAGCAAGTATTTCAGTAAGTGCAATCTTTTCTTTTACGATCAATCCGCTTTGTTCAGCTTTTTTAATATTCCGTTTCAGGTTGGTACGATAGTCGTTTGCAATTTCTTCATATGATCTGTTCAGCGGCAATATATAATTTACCCGTTCCGTCATTGGGAAATCAGCAATACTGAACATGTTCTGATGATTGAGATAGATATCAATGTACTTATAACGCCGGGGAATTTTTTTCAGGAATGCTTCAACAGTTACAGCTGTTGGGATTGTGTTGGCAAACACTCCTAAGCTGGCACAGAAATAAGGCTGGTATAAATAATGAACGCCGTATTTGCTATTCCATGGCAACGGCATTACTGCTTCATAGTCATTCAACACCAATGCATCCCAATCGTCACACATCGCATCGAGGTACCACGCATACGCATAGATCAAACCATTTGCTGCTTCTTCAATACAACGGTTCCATTTCTGTTGATCAATTTCTGCATGCGGTATGTAATTGATCTGTTGCATCAGAAAGGGAAGCGCCTGTCGATTTTCTTCAAACTGAAATTCTGAATATCAATGGTAAAGCTGATATTTTTCAGAAAACGTTTTTCAGGAATGGTTGATTCAAAATAATCACGATACACTCTGCTGTACAGCAGCGGTGCATAAATGTTGATCGTATTTTTCAGCAACGAAAGCTGCAAGCCTGCATTGAACAATACTTTGCTGCCTTCTGCATTCGGTCCCCATGCTTCTGCATAGGTGCCGAGATCCATATATACTTTCAGTGGAACTTTTACAGGTAAAATATTGAGGATATTGATCTGGTCGGGAATATCGCTTGAAATATTGATCGCCATCAACCAATTGTCTGTTTTGCCTACTTTATTTGCTAATAGATCAGTACGAACTTTAAAACCTCCATCACGCATCATCATTTGCTGACTGGCAAAACCTTCAAATTCATTTCGCCCCACAAAGTAGTTACTGTATGTATAATCTTCATATCCTTTCGGCGCAGATAAGTTCAGGTAGTACGGATCGTTTCTGAATTGTTTGGTAATTGTTTTCTCTCCGAGATAAATAAACTTACCGGCAAATACACGGATATCGGCTCCTAACTTTTCATTGTAGTTAAAATAGTAATTGCCTGTAAAGGCAAGTCGTAGAAAATCCTGCGCCTGTTCAGCCATCAACTCACCACGATATGGATACAACGCCCTTTTATCCTGTATCACAAAACGTAACTGGTTGAGATAACGGGAAACATTCAACTTTGTAATTTCAACAAAACGATTTCCATTGGGAAAGGTATCGCTTCTGAAACGAAGGTCATCTTCATCCAAGAAAAATGTTTTCCATTGTATAAAACGCTCTCTTGTGCTACGTGGATTTGATTCTTTTAATACAAATTTTAAGGAGGGGGCAATTTTTCGTACACCCAATATGTATTTCTGGTTTGCTGTATCTGTAAAATCATTCGTTGAAAATTTCAACGCATTTACAGCAAGCGTGATTCGTTGAAATGTTTTCTGCGGATAGAATGTATAGCTCATTCTTGCAAGTCCGTTCAGCTGTTTGCTTTTTGTTGCATATACAGGTGCTACGATAAATTGAAATTTCGAAGGAGCAAGTGTATAGTTATGAATGGCACCACCAATCATAAAACCATCATACATATTGATGCCGGCAACAGGTGAAACAATCACAGTGTTTTTTGTTGCATCATTGGTGCCAACGAAAGGCGAAATAGTAAATTTCTTTTTCTGCTCCGTTACTAATGGCCCTTTTTTGTTGAGCAACGCAAATGTTGCATCGAGATTTTTCCCACTTACCTGTTCAAGCGTATGTTGCAGATCAGCAGGGTAGGGATGCTTGCCTTTCCATTGCTGAAAATATTGTTGCATGGCCTTGTCAAATACAGTTTTGCCAAGCTGTTGTTCCAGCAACTGCATAAACTGTGCACCTTTCTCGTAAGCGATCAATGAATAATTCGCTTCTGTTAATGAATCGGCTGAAGTATTTACTGGCTGATCAAGTTTTAGCCGTTCAAAACTTTGCAAAAACAATGCATCATCAAAATTCAGATCAAATAATTGTTTTTTATCGGTTGTTGGTTTATAACGGCTCGCTTCTTTCTCAAAACGTTTTCCGTAGTACGAATTAATACCTTCATCAAACCAAGGATAACGTTGTTCATTATTCGCCAGCATACCTTGAAACCAGTTATGTCCCACTTCATGTTCAATTACACTTTCTAAAGAACGCTCATTCGGCATGCGGGTAATAGCAGTGATGCAGGGATATTCCATGCCACCAGAAAAACCCATCGGTGCTTCCACCGCTGCAACTGTATTGTAAGGATATTCACCAATGGTATTGCTTCTGAAATGCACCGCATCCTTGATCATACGAATGCTGTTTTTCCAAAGTGTTTTGCTTGCAGCAGGAAAAGCAGCATAAGCGTCTATAACCCGACCGTTTGCAAGCTGGATCGTATCGTGCAACAACATAAACTTCTTATCAGCAAACCATGCAAAGTCATGCACATTGTTTTGGGTATACAAAAGTGTTTTGGTTTCTTCTGTTGTTACAGGAAGTTTAACGGGCTTTTTTGCAGTTGTTTTTTTTGCTGTTTGTTTTACAGGTTGCGGATTGTAATTAGCTGCCCGTTCTTTCATCCACTGCTGCTCTTCTTTGTTCTGCAAATTGCCGGAGCTCAATACCACATAACTTTTTGGCACAGTGATCTTCACTTCATAATTCCCAAACTCACTGTAAAACTCACCCTGATCTAAATACGGCATGGGATGCCAACCTAATTGATCATACACGGCCGGTTTCGGAAACCATTGTGTGATCTGATACGATTGACCTACATGTCCTCCTCTTGAAAAGTTTTTTGGCAATTGCACATGAAACGGAGTAGTTAATTCAATTGTTTCACCGGGTGCAAGTGGTTGTGGCAAGATCACTTTAATAATATCAATATGCTGCGGATGATCTTCAATATCGGCACGTTGAGCATTCACCCGAAAGTCCAGGCGATTGATATAGCCACGATCTTCTGCATTCGAAAAATAAAAATCAGTACGCCCGTTTTCCAACAGTTGATCGCTGAAGGCAGTATTATCTGTGCGGTAAGCATTTGGCCACACATGAAACCAGATAAAACGCAAACTGTCGGGAGAACGATTGCTGTATTCAATTTTTACAAAACCATCCAATGTATGCTCAACATCGTTGAGTGTTACATCAATTTTGTAATTGACCTGTTGCTGCCAGTACGATGGCTGGGCAACGGAAACAGAGGTGCTGATTAACAGGAGCAGAAAAATGAAATACTTCACTCAATGGGTTTTATCAAAAATAATATCTTCTTTTGGTTACACCTATAATTTACCACGCTCTTTTAAGAGGGAAAACACGCTGTTCAGCTTTCTTTTGCATACTTGCTCCATTACCTGCTGAAAATCCTCCGGATAAGGATGGCGGAATTTCCAACGTGAATAATATTCTTTGATACCCGCTTCAAAGTTTGCCTGTCCTGTCTGCTTCTGCAATAAACGTAACCATTCCTGTGTTTTTGCATAAACAGCGAAAAAGTAGGCATCCGCAGTTTTATACAATTCAGCATTCTGATCAATAGGGTCACGAAAATCATTTTCAAAAACCGGGCTTCGGTTTGTAATAGTATTGCTGAACCAATCAGTGAGTCCCTCATCCATCCAGGCATGATCACGTTCGTTGCTTCCAATGATGCCGTAAAACCAGTTGTGTACAATTTCATGTGTGAGTACATACGCATCAGGCACATTCAATAAACAGATCATCGGGTATTCCATTCCTCCGCTAAACCGGTTGCCTGAACCTTCAACAACAGAAACAGAACTGTAAGGATATGGGCCCACATATTCTTTCATGTCAAAAAGTATGTCTGCTATCTGATCGTTTGCTTCATCCCAAAATGAAGAACGGGTTGTTTTGGAGAATGTAAAAATGTCAACTGTATGCCCGTCATTCAAAAGTGCCTGTGAATAACGGATCATAAAATCTTGAGATGCAAACCATGCAAAGTCGTGGATGTTTTTTTGCTGATAGCGCAATGTTTTGTAAGATGATTGAAATGCAGGTTTGTATTTTGATCCTGCTTTTTTTCTGTTTTTTATTCCAATGATCTTATAGCTTTCCAACTCTTCTTCTGTTGTCAGTTCACCTGTTGCAGCTACTACATACGATGATGGAAGTGTGATCGAAACATCAAAGCTGCCAAACTCACTGTAAAATTCACCACGATCCAAATAGGGCATGGGATGCCATCCTTTCTGATCGTACACTGCCGGTTTCGGATACCATTGCGAAATATAAAAATCGTTTTTAGCGTAGCCAAGCCGGGATTCGTATTCGGGAATTTTTACAAAGAACGATGTTTGAATACGAATGGCTTCTCCCGGAAGTAATGGTTGCTTCAATACCAGTTTGATAATATCAATATGTTGTGGATGTGCTTCGGTGAAAACTGTATCGTTATCGATTGTAAAATAAACGCTGTCAATGTAGCCGTTGTTTTTTCGATAATAGGTACTGCCGTTTTGTTTGGCATAGGCTGTGCTCTTATCCTTATACGCATTGGGCCACAAGTGAAACCAGATATAGGTAAGTGTATCGGGAGAATGATTGATGTATTCAATACGTTCAAGACCTTTCAACGATTTGTTTTGTACATCCAGTGAAACATCAATGGTATAATTCACTTCCTGTTGCCAGTACGTTGTTTCCTGTGCAGATGTGAAAAAAGCAGATACCAGTAAGGTGAGGAGAAAACTGATTTTCATACAAGGTTCTTTTAGCTGCTGTTGTGCATCATCTTCCTTTGCCAAGAAAAATCAATCGAATGGTATGGATGATGATCTTTATATCAAGTGCCAATGAAATGTTTTCAATATAGATCAAATCGTATTTGCTTCGCTCCACCATCTCATCTACATTTTCGGCATAACCAAACTTTACCATGCCCCATGATGTAAGTCCGGGTTTTACTTTCAACAGGTAACGATAGTAAGGCGCTTTCTCAACCACCTGGTCAATATAGAATCGTCGTTCAGGACGTGGACCTACCAAACTCATTTCACCTTTCAGAATATTCCAGAACTGCGGCAATTCATCGAGCCGCCATTTCCGCATCACTTTTCCCCACGGCGTAATGCGTTGATCTGTTTCCGAAGAAAGTGCAGGACCGTTTTGTTCTGCATCTGTTCGCATGGATCTGAACTTGTGGATGTAAAACGGTTTTCCTTTTAACCCGATCCGTTCCTGCGAATAAAACACCGGACCTTTCGACGATAGTTTTACCCGGATGGCCACAAAGATGAGCAGTGGAAACAACATGATCAATGCAATGATCGACGCCAGTACATCCATCAGGCGTTTGATGTTTTGTTGCCACTCACTCATCATACCGGTGTGCAGATCAATGAGCATGGCACCAAATACATTGCTGGTTCGTACCGAGCCGGAAAGAATATCAATGGTGTTGGGCAATAGTTTGATGCTTACATCATGTTCACTGAGAATGATGAGCGATTGCTCCATGGAAGAGCGTTCTTTTTCTTCGGTAGCAATGATCACCTGTTCAATTTGTTTTTCTCTGATCACATTCGACAGATCCTGCAATGAACCTAACGATGGTAAATATTTGGCAAGACCGTTAGACGATGTTCCATCGGGATACAAAAAACCGGAGAAATGAAAACCAAGTGTTTCGCCCGAACCCTTAATGTCGTTGTACAATTTTACTGCACTGTAGTTTGCACCAATGATGAGTGTGTTGATCTTTACATTGCCGTTTACAAACTGTTGTTTGATGATGGTGAGTATGATCCAGCGAAATAACCAGGTGATCCCAAACTGCAAGGAAAACAGCAACAACGATTCTTTATAATAAAATGTGTACGATACAATTCGATCGTCGAGTAGCAATGCAAAAAACAACACCAGACAACCGAGCAGACTGCAAAAAAATGTGCTCGTTAATTCCTGCAGCCGTGATTTGCTGTAGAGATTCCGGTAACTGCCGAATAAGTGATAGAAGATGATCCAGCAAAGAGGGATCACCAAAATACCAATGAAAAACGTTGGGTCAAGCGTTTGATTCAGCAGGCTGTTTGCCTCGCCCAACAATACCCTGCGTAATAAATAAAACAATCCCCATGCAAAGGTGGCCGACAGCCAGTCTGCAAAAACATACCATCCAATATGCAGGCGGGATTTTTGAAACATGCCTTTATGCAACGGTAGCCCGCTGAATTTTTTGAAGTATCTGGTGTGCCACATCCATGGCACGTAATCCATCCACTTCACTTACAGGTATAGGTTTATCGAGCAGTATCGCATCACGGAAATGTTCCAGTTCCATCCGAATGGCATTTACTTCTTTTACCGGAGGGTTGGAGATCGCAATTGTTTTTTTACCGTGATTGGTTTCAATATCAAATGTAAACGCATCTGTATCGTCGGAGTTTTTCATACGGATGATCTCTGATTTCTTTTCCAGGAAATCGATACCGATGTAGGCATCCCGTTGAAACAACCGGATCTTCCGCATTTTTTTCATGCTGATGCGGCTGCTGGTTAAGTTGGCCACACAACCATTGTCGAATTCAATGCGAACGTTGGCGATATCCGGCGTGTCGGTCATTACAGCAACGCCGTTGGCATATACATTCTTTACATCACTTTTTACAAGGCTTAAAATAATATCGATGTCGTGGATCATGAGGTCGAGGATCACACTTACTTCTGTACCCCTTGGGTTAAACTGCGATAAGCGATGCACTTCAATAAACATCGGGTTCAGCTGCAAATCCCTTACTGCGAGGAAGGCGGGATTGAAACGCTCCACATGCCCCACCTGTAATTTCACGTTGGCTTCACGTACCAGCTTTACCAGTTCGTTGGCTTCGTCCATGGTATTGCACATGGGTTTTTCCACAAACACGTGTTTACCCATGCGAACGGCCATTTGGCAAAGCTCAAAGTGATAGTTGGTGGGCGCCACAATATCGGCTGCATCGCAGAGCGCCATTAATTCTTCGGCACTGGAATAGCGACGGAGCTGATACTTTTCGGCCACTGCTTTGGCAGCCCGGTCGTTGGGGTCGTAAAAGCCAACCAGTTCAACGCCTTCGATTTCTTTCCAGTTATTGAGATGAAATTTTCCGAGGTGGCCGGTGCCAAACACAGCTATTTTGAGCATTTAATTCAGTTAAGTAGGGGCAAATATAAACTATGGTTGGGTTGGGGGTAACTAGTTTGTTGGTTTCCTGAAAAAAGGTCAAAAACATTTTTTACGAAATATGCAAAACCCCTATCTTTGCCGTCCCGAAAAATGAATGCTAATTGATTCTTGATCAGGCATTCATGCATAGGGTAGTTGGATCGGTAGTTCAGTTGGTTAGAATGCCGCCCTGTCACGGCGGAGGTCGCGGGTTCGAGTCCCGTCCGGTCCGCAAAAAGCTTCGGTTAATCACCGGAGCTTTTTTGTTTATGCATTACTATGTATACATACTGGAAAGTGAAAAGGATGGTAGTTATTATAAAGGATTTTCTACTGATCCCAGCATAAGATTAGTGCGACACAATCGAGGCGAAACAGCAAGTACCCGTCATTTGTTACCTTGGAAATTGGTGTATGTAGAGTTAATGGCAACAAAATCGGAAGCGTTGGTTCGTGAGAGGAATCTAAAGAAGGCAGCCCGTGAGCGGATTCAAGCGCTACTATTACATTCAAAAAATATTTACAAGGATTTTATATAAGGTTGGAATACCGCCCTGTCATCCCCACAATGCTGTGGGGACGGGTTCGAGTCCCGTCCGGTCCGCAAAAAGCCACTCAAGTTTGAGTGGCTTTTTTGTGTTTTGTTGATATTGAAGCTGGCTTTATACAAGCTTTTCGGTGCTTCGGCTTTTCCTCTTTTTTAGAAGGCATTGAAGTGCCTTAATCTACGCTCTACATACGCTCTATATAGCTAGTATGTCCTTTCCGGCATAAATGTGCAAATAGTGATCAAAGAGGTCAAAAGTGGCATAAATGGCATAATGTGGCAAAAGCGGCCGGTTGATTTCCGATCGCTTTTTTGTGTTTGTAATCTTGTTGTGTCATTGCAATGAACAGGTTTTAAAAAAATGTACCTGTTTGAAACATTTTCCATTTTTTGAATTTAAACACAACAACCGATGGCACAACAAAAAGGAATCCTTCCACTGAAGGGTACAATCGGTAACATCAATTTCTACAAAACAAAGGACGGCTACTTAGCCCGTGAAAAAACGAGTATTACCAAAGAGCGGATTGCGAATGATCCTGCGTTTGCACGTACCCGTGAGAACGGTGCTGAGTTTGGCAGAGCCGGACAAGCCGGCAAAGTGTTACGCACTGCACTCCGTTCTTTATTATTAAACACAGCGGACAGTCGCATGCTGAGCCGGATGACAAGAGAGATGATGAAAGTGATCCAGGCCGATGCGATCAATGAACGTGGCATGCGTAACGTGATAGATGGCGAAGCAGAACTGCTCGAAGGCTTTGAGTTTAATGTGAACAGTAAGCTGGGTACTTCGTTGTTTGCTCCGTTTACAACGACCATTAATCGTGTAAGCGGTTTGCTGAGTATCAGCATTCCATCATTCGTTCCCGTAAACATGGTGGCAGCGCCAAGTGGTGCCACGCATTTCAAATTGGTTTCTGCCGGTGTAGAAATTGATTTTGAAAACAAGGCGTATGTGGTGGATGTAAGCAATGGCAGTTCGTTGCCGTTGGGTGCAACAGGTACCGCAGCGTTGACGCTTGATCACCAAGTAACAGCGAACAGCACAAAGCCTTTGTTTCTTGTATTTGGTATTGAGTTTTACCAAGAGGTGAACGGTAACCAATACTCGCTAAAGAACGGTGCGTTTAATGCGCTGGCGTTGGTTAAGGTCAGCGGAAGTTAAAGGCAAGACCAACAGGCAATGGGCAATTTGCAATTGGCAAAATTGAAAGCCGATAGTTGGTAGCCGATAGCCGATAGCCGGTAGTCTTTAGTCGTTAGTGAAAACAAGGGGCAGTCAATTCTTTCTTTGGCGGAGCCATATCCAAAGTTGGATTCAGCAATGATTTATTGCGTTAAAAAATATACTCCTGAACGGATAAGGAATTGTATTGCTCCTTGTTTTTTTTGAATTCATTTTTTCACAGTACAAATTCAAAACAATGAACAAGATTTTGAAACGTGCGAAACGGCCTACACCCCGTTTTTTTAAACAGGTACGAAATATTGGTGTAGCGCTGGCGGGTGTGAGTGCTGCGATCCTTGCCGCGCCTGTAGCACTACCTGCTGTGTTGATTAAGGTGGCGGGGTACCTGGCAGTAGCGGGTGCTGTTGCCGGGAGTGTGAGTCAAACGGCGGTAACGAATGAACGCAAGTAATTCCTCCTATGACAACCTCGTACTTTTTGAAAACAGGTACTGCCGGAGGAACGATCACGATTCTTTTTGCAAACATTCACTCAGATGATATCTATAAAACGATTGTGTTGGCTGCGATTGGTGCAGCGGTGAGTGTGAGTGTATCATTTTTGATGAAGAAGGTTTTTGAGAAGAAAAAGTGACGCCGGATTGAGAGCCCCGATTTTATATCGGGGCTTTTTTTTGTTGATGCAGGCTTCGCTTGGTATTTCTTTTGTCACTTTTTGCTTGTCCAAAAAGTAACCAAAAAAGACCCCGCCAACGGACACCCCTCGTTGGCGGATAGGACCTTGATTAAACTTTGGTACTACTGTCGCTTCGGCATTTGTATTAGCATGTGCACTCAGTAGTCAGCTTGAGTAAATACGGTTTGCTTGTTTTGACTGGGTTATTAAGATTGGAGGAAGTCTTTGATGAGGTCTTCTTCGATGCCGGTGAAGAGGGAGAATTCTTTGATGGTGATGAATTCATCTTTTGATTTGCCGAGGGCATCACGAATTTTTTGGATGAGTTTACGGGCGGTGCGGCCACGGCGGCCGGTGATGTTTTCTACATCTCTTGTGTAGAGTACAACACGTGTGGGTAAGCGGTTGGGTACTGTTTTCATAGTTTTTATTTTGTAACAACCATCCATGCCGGTTGCATGCTCTACCTCTAAACTAGCTCATGTGAAAAAATAATGCAACAGGGTTTACCTACTTGTACACATGTGTGAAAGTGATTATTTTACTTTTGGAATTTGCATGCATCCTTTGTAAAGTGGAGGGTATACCCTCTTGCAGCTGGAGGGTTTACCCTCCTTTTTTTGGAGGGTAAACATATTATTTTTGGAGGGTAAACCAGATTGTGCAGAAAAAAATAAATGTCGTGCTTCGTGGTTCACCAAATCTATATTTTATGAACCATTTTATTTCATTGCAAGAAGCCGTTGACATGACTACATTGTATCGCCAGGAGTATGAAAATATTCTGAAGCCTGTTTATCAGAATCAGAATATTCTGGCACGTTCAGAAGCATTTGACCGGGCAGCTTTTGATACGTTACTAGCAAAGAACGGTTGTGCAGGGTTACGCATTTACTATGGTATGGATGAGCAATTGAAAGTACATGCCATTATTGTGCCCATTGATGCGAACGGCAATGATATTTTGCCAGCGCAAAGTTTAACAGAAGAGGAGGGCGAAGATATTGCAGAGCGTGCTCTTCGCTGTCCGGATATATGCCCGGGCATGTCGCCACTAAATAGCTAATGATCGAACTATGGTATTTGAAACACATGTAGTTTTTAGTTTAACGGCAGGAGCCGGAGCATTGATTGGCTGGGTGAGAATTAAAAAAACTGACCCGGCCTATTTGCCTTTTATCGTTTTACTGACAGCGGGATTTTTGACAGAGCTTATAAGTCTTATTGTTCTGGCAAATGGGTACTCGAATGCCGTATATTATAACCTGTTTACATTGGCGGAGGCAATGCTTGTTACGCAATTGTTTTACCGGCTTGGTTTGTTTCGTACTAAAAAGCGGTACGTTCTGTTGCAATTATTTTATTTGCTTTTTTGGATGTGTGAAGGTTTTTATCATCGAAGCCTGGCGAGTATTCATTCTTATTTTATTGTGAGTTATTCGACGATTCTAGTTGTGCTTTCGATTGACTTATTACATGATGTATTATTCCAAACGCCTTATCAGTTATACCGCAATCCTGTTTTTCTTATTACGATGGGGCTTATTGTTTATTTTACCTACAGCATCATTGTAGAACTATTCTGGTTTTACGGACTTAATCAAAGCAGTGAGTTCAGAATAGGTATTTACGAGGTGTTTTCCTATATTAACCTTTTTACGAACATCCTTTTTATCCTAGCCACATTATGGATACCATTGAAACGAGAATATATACTGCGTTCATCATCGGCAGTGTAGTAATCGGTGCATTGTTCCTGTATTTTTTGGTTACGATGTTTCGGAACCATCGCAAACATTTCAGTATTCTGCGAAAGTACTATTTGAATGAAGTTGAGCTGCTTGAAGATGACCGTGGAAGAATAGCCCGAGATCTGCATGATGACCTAGGACCATTGGTTTCAGTAGCCAATCTATTAATCCGTAATTGTAAGGGAGCGGATGAAGAAGACCGGGAGTACCTCGCAAAAGCGGAGCAATCGTTGAACGAGTTAACAGTACGCTTCGGTGAAATTGCGAAGAACTTAGTACCCGGTGTATTAATAGGAAAGGGTTTGAAACCAGCCATTGATGAGTTTCTAAACAGGTATCGAACAGTGAGCAGCATTGAATTTTTATTTACGTGTCAACTAAAACAAGAGCCGGTTCATCATTTTGGGTTACATCTTTACCGGTTAGTGCAAGAGCTGGTGCATAATGCGATCAAGCATTCAAAGGCAAAAAAAGTTGAGCTACGTATTATTGAACGCAAGGGAATGATTCACTTGTTTTATTTTGATGATGGTGTTGGGCTAAGTACCAACATACAGAACGAGGGGTTGGGTATTCATAACATGCGCAGCCGGGCTACGATGTTGAATGGCGTGATGGAAGTAAATGAGAAAAGCGAACAAGGAACCACATTGTATTTTGCATTACCAATAAAACAACATTATGCGTGAACCAATAAAAATTGTGATTGCCGATGACCATTCATTGTTTAGAGAAGGCATTCAGTTAGTATTAAAAAAAGAAAAAAGTATTGAAATGATTGGCGAAGCGGCTGACGGTGAAGCATTGCTTCGATTAATCGATGAGACAGCACCAGATGTAGTAATTACAGATATTGATATGCCGGGAAAAAGTGGAATTGAAGTAACAAGAATTGTAAAACAACAACGACCGGAAACCGGCGTGCTTGCGTTGACGATGTTTGGTGAAGATCATTTGCTGGTGGACATGATGGATGCCGGGGCAAATGGTTACCTGTTAAAGAGCAGCCGGAAAGAAGAATTGCTGCAAGCCATCCAATCAGCCAGCGATGGGGGAACTTATTTTTGTGAGCAAACCAGTATACAACTGAGTAAAATGATTGCTGCAAGCAAGGCGCCAAAACGTGAAGCGCAACCTGAGTTTAGTGTTATTGAACTTGAAGTGATGCGGCTTATTTGTGAACAGCAATCGAATAAAGATATTTCGGAGGTAACCCAATTGGCTGTAAAGACTGTAGAAAAAATAAGAACAAAGATATTTGAGAAAACGGGTTCGTTGAATTTAGCAGGGGTAGTGATCTATGCTATCAGGCATGGTTACTATAAACCGTAATGTTTTTTTACGTTATTAATGATGCAGGAAGCAGTGGTGGTTTGTTTGCATCGATATGAAGAATACAAAAACCATTACGCTAAGCCGTGAAGAACGGAAAATGCTCCGGGCGATAAAAAGCCGTATGCGCAAAGCACCTGCTGCAGATTATGCCATCTACAAACTTGGTATTGAAACGGGGATGAACCGTATGAAACTTCATCAAGGTTTTTATTTCTTGTTTGGTATACACATTCATGAGTACCTGGTAGAACAACGATTAGCATTGGTTAAAAAACTGCTTCGTAAAACAACCCTTTCAGTAAAAGCCATCTCTATTCAAAGCGGTTTTAAGAACCGAAAATATTTCTTCCGTTTTTTTAAGCAAAAAACTTCCTTTACACCCATTGGGTACCGCAAGCACTGCAAGCAACGTGCTTCCTGATTGACGATAGTACACTTCTTTTTGACAATAGTACACTTGCTTTTTTTGCATTTGATTTTTTGATTTCAGAAATTTAGTCTTTGAAACAGTGGTTGGTTCATCTTAAACGAATAAGATGAAAAAGTTACCTGTTCTACAAATTATCTCAAGCCTGTTGATCTTGCTGTTTGCGTACACAGCTATCAGTAAGTTACTCGCTTACCCATCGTTTACCCGAACACTTACGGAATCACCACTGATTCATAATGGAGCAGGCACGATTGCATGGTTGCTACCCGCAGCCGAGTTGATCGTTGTTCTGCTCCTGTTTTTTCCTGCACTTCGAAAGACGGGTTTGTATGCAACTGCGGGCTTATTGTTCTTGTTTACCGTTTATCTCAGTTATATGGTTTTGTTTGTACCTCATTTGCCCTGCAGTTGTGGTGGTGTGTTACGAAGTATGAGTTGGCAGCAACACATATTTTTCAATTTATTTTTTCTTGGTTTAAGTGTGTTTGGTATTTACCTGCATGCCAGGCAGACAAACCATCAATAGATTGTTGTTTCGACTACCGGAGTACTACGGTAATGAGGAACAACAAAAAGGCGAAGCCGAAAACCTTGAACAGAGTAGGCACAATTTTAAAAATTACAGCATATGAAAAAGTTTTTATTGCCAATGTTTGCGATTTTATTAGCGGTTGGTTTCAGTGCATTTACACAACCTGAAAAAGTAAGGTACGATGATCCACTGTGGTATTATACCGGAGTTGATGATTCCGAGCATGGTAACCAGGAATTTTATGTACCATTAGAAGGGCAGGGTACTCAGGCAGGATGTCCTGGCGAAAGCATCGTTCGATGTGTAATTGCAGCGCCGGTTGATGGCATGACAGGAAAGCCTGATCTGAATAATATTTCAGCGTTTCCTTCCTTTAAGCCTTAAAGGAAAAACACCGCAGATGATGCGGTGTTTTTTTTGTTATGGGTTTTGAGGGATACCTGTCATTTGAATAACAAGATCCGGAATTTTATAGACGTAGCGATTGCTTCCGGGCAGTAATTCAATGATCTGATTATTTATGAGTCGTTTTATAGTGATTGCCGTTGCGGACGATTGGTTTAGCCTTCTTACATCGCTCCATCGAACACCACGAAGAACCAATTCTTTTCTACGCTCCTGTAAAATAATCGTAAGTGCTTCTTGTGCTGTTGCTGCAGTGAGTGGTGTAAATGTGCCACTCTTCCATCTTTTTATCAACAATTGATTTAAAGCGTTCATTGCATCGCTTGTATTACCGGCACGTGCCAGCAGTTCTGCTTTCATGAGATAGAGTTCTGCTGATGTGAAGCCATTAAACAATCGAACTGAGCCGTCGTAACTTCCCTTGAATGCGTAGCTGCCATCTGTATTGCGACGGAAGAATACTGTTTTTCTTTTATCGTTTGTGTTGTAAGCGTTGTATAAAACTGAATCCACTTTTGCGTTTGTAATGAGTGTGGTAACGGAGCCGAGGACTGAATGAAAAATCACTTCGGCATTAAACAGTGATATGGGGTTGGCAAGTGTTTCATTTAGTGTGTTGAAATCAAGTAAACTGTTGTGCGATTGCAGTGCCTGTTCTGTTATGGCAGATGCCTCCTGATATTTTTGCATGATGAGATATATCCTTGCCAACAATGTTAAGGCAGCCGCTTTTGAAGGACGTGTTTTCCATTCCTGTGTAACCGGTAATAGTTGCACTGCAGTTTTGAGATCATTGATAACCTGATCGTAGGATTGCTGAAGTGCAGCTCTTGTTGTGGGTTTATTAAAATCGGAATCAAGACGTAGTGGAATGCCGGGATCGTTTGCAGCCGTTGCAGCATTGTATGGCTTGGTAAACAATTGTAACAGATGATAAAATGCAAATGCACGATAGAACAATGCCTGGCCCTCTGCATTGTTAAGATCGGATTGTGAACCGTTGAGGCCTCCCTCTTTTTTTAATGCATCTAATACAACATTTGCTATGTACACATTTGTATACGTAAGTGACCATGCGTTGCGTTCGTTTTCGTTGAAAACATCTTCGGCCCAGATATATGCATTCCGCTCAGCAAGGGGGCGTACCTGCCACTGTGCTGTTGTGATATAATAATCATCGGAGCCAAGTTCTATTGCTGACGGCCAGGAGCCGTTGAGGGCTGTAGAATTGTCGAGGAGGGCCAATACCTCTTTTGCGGATGTTGGTATAGCCAGATCGGATGATGGTTTTTCATCCAGATATTTTTTACAAGAGAGTAAAGTGATACTTACTGCAAAAATTATAATGTATTTCATGACAATGATTTTTGTTTAACAAATTGAGAAAAGCTGCAAGCAGCTGTTTTTCTTTATTACTTTTTGCTTGTCCAAAAAGTAACTCCCGTTGAAGCGGGACAGGCAAAAAAAGACCCCGCCAACGGACACCCCTCGTTGGCGGATTGTACCTTGATTTAGCATTTGTACTGCTGTCGCTTTAACAATTGAAAGTGCATGTACATGATTTGTGTAGCCCGTTTGATTAATCGTTGGCATTCTGTTTTTTTGTTTCAACATGCGTAGTGTTTTAAAACGATGCTTTGATGCCGAAGGCTACACTGCGAGGTAAGGGGTAGCCGCCTGCGAAATAATCGGGATCGATATTTAATTTGTTTGCCCTCCAGATGATACCGAGGTTGTTGAAGTAGGTATAGCATTTCATTGTCTGCATCCATTTCCATTTTTGGCTTACCGGCAGATCATACGACAATGAAATATCCTGCAAGCGAATGTGATCGCCTTTTTCAACCTGTATTTCAGCTGAACGATATAAGGCATCACGATTGGAACCAGGATTTGGATAAATAAACGAAGGCACATTTGTTGTTACTTCATCGCCGGGTTTTTGCCAACGTTTTTCATAGTCGGGATGGGCAGCTGTGCCATTGAGCAACACTGAATAGTTAACTGTACTGCGCATAAAGGAGTAGCCCAATTTGTAAATCATATTGACAGAACAACTGAATTGTTTCCATCGAATCGTATTCATACACGAACCGAAGACAACCGGAACGGCTGATCCTTTGTATGCGAGTTCCTGAACCGGCGCATTCACCAGCGAATTGTAATTGGTACTGACATTGTTATTGAGGAAGCCCTGCGGATCGCCATTTGCCGGATTGAGCCCAGCCCAACGGTAGGCGTAGATACTATACAGGTGGCTACCAGTTACCGGACTAATACTAAGACCTTGGTTGATAAAGGTGCCGGCACTTACCGAAGCCACTCTAAAGTTTTTCACTTTTGATTCAACATAATTTGCAATGAGTGCAGTTGACCATTGCACAACTCCCACGGTATTTCTGCTGGTTACATTCAGTTCAATGCCCTGACCTTGCATTGATGCAACATTGCCCTTGTATGAAAATGTAGCATTTGTTTGTACGCCAGTAGTTGGATCAATTGGAGCAAAGCCTATGAGATCGACGCCTTGTTTGCTGAACCATTCAATGCTTCCTTTTATTCTATCGGCTTTCGATGCGAAATCGATACCGATGTTGATTGTTTTTGTTTGCTCCCAACGTAAAGAAGGATTGGGAATGTTTTGAATGGTTGCATACGGAAGCTGCGTAAACAATGCTCTTGTGGCATAGCGAATTGTTGTAACGGCTGCCATTGAATTGTCGACATTTCCATTTACACCATAGGTAGCCCTGAGTTTGAGATAGGGCAATGCAGCAGCATGATAAAACGATTCTTTGCTAATGATCCATGCAAAGCCCGATGACCATAACGGTACGCCTTTACGGTTTGTGGTAACACCAAAAATATTGGACGCATCTTTTCTTGCACTGAAGGAGAGAATGTATTTATTATCCCGTGTGTAGGCAGCATTTGCATAGGCAGAAATAAAACGGAATATCTCTGTTGAAAAGGAACTGTTGTTGGGAATGGGCTGTTGGCTCCTGAGGTTATTGTAGAGCTGAAAATTGTCGGCGAAGTTTACATTGGTAAATGTTTGATTTTCGGGGTCATAACCAAATACCCGGTATGAAGATGAAGTTGCTTTTGTTTGGCGCACTTCAGCACCTGCAATGGCTACCACTTCGTTACGATTTTTCCAATTTAATGACAGGTTGTTTTGGAGCCTTGCTGTATTTGCAATTGTAGCGGAGATGTTTTGATCGAAAATGCTACCTGCCGGAATATTAAACTTCTGTGTTGACCTGCTGTAGTAGAGATTGATGAGGTTGCGTGTGAAATATGTGTTTTCGTTAAACAGATTTTGCTGCAGGTTTTCCTGTTTCTGCAGTTGCCATGTTAGCGTTGTATTAAGGAAGCGGGTCCATTTTATTTCGGATTGAAGGTTGTACCTGTACTCGTTTGCTGTAAGCCGGTTATTGGCTTCCTGTAATTCCTGTAAGGGGCTGTATTTCCAATTTAAGAGTGTGCCAGCGCCGGCAGTATCAACAAAGGTTGAACGATAGTCTTTCGGTATTGATAAGGCCATTCCATTTTCATCGACCAGTTTTGAGTAGGGATACAAACCCGGCGTTGCTACAGGCACCATATTGATGGCAGGATTTGCGGAGAAATTTTTTGCCTGTACTGTTTGCAAACCAAGTGTAAGTTGAAACCAATGAACAGGTTTCACTGTGAAAAGCGACCGAAGTGTTAAGCGGCTAGTTTGATTGCGGCGGAGGTTTGCGTTGTTGTGATCGTAACCCAGTGACAGGATGTAATTAAAATTGGCAGCGCCGCCGGTATAGCTAACGGCATGTTGCGAAGAAACGGCAGGTTGATAAAAATGTTGAAGCAAATCGTTGCGAACATCGTTTTGCTTAAAGTTATTCAATTGCTGTTGTGCCTGCTGTTGAGTAATGGCACCAAGACGTTGTGCAGCGAGTATTTCCACGACAGGTGACACTACTGGATAATTTAACGTGTTTGAAAGGGCTGCATTGTAGTGATTGTTATTGAACAACATTTCTTCAATGCCGATATATGCTTCCGATGATAATTGCGGAGCATAAAACAAATCGGGTTTTTGAGTGATGGTGGTATTGGTATTGAATTGTAAAACGGGTTTTTGATTAAAGCGGCCTTTTTTTGTTGTAACTACAATTACACCGTTGGCTGCTCTTGCTCCCCAAACAGACGCTGCTGCTGCATCTTTGAGGATGGTGATGTTTTCGATATCGTTTGGATTAATGTTTTCGATATCGGCTTCGTAGGGTACATTGTCGACAATGATCATGGGGGCGGCATTGCCAAGGAATGTACTGCGGCCACGGATGGTGAGTGGCTCGGCGGCTCCCCGCCTGTTGTCGAAATAAACTGAGCTAACCCCTTCGAGGCGTTCGAGCAGGTTGGTGCTTACACGTCGATTGATGAGTTCGGCATTGATGATTTCAAAGGAACCGGTGGCTCTTTCTTTTGGTAGTTTCTGAAAGCCACTGCTTACAATTACCTCTGACAGTTCGTTTGGTTTTTTTTGCAGGCGAACGGTAAGCAAGCCCCGTTCGTTGTTGGGTGTTTCTTTGCTAAAATAGCCTACAGCAGAAACAAGGATGGTATCGGTTAGCCGAGAGGATGGGAAGTAGAAAGCGCCATCGGCATCGGTTTGTGTGGTGAGGCCGTTGCTTTTTATTGTAACTGTTGCGCCGAAGACGGGATCGTTCTCCGTGTTGAGCACGGTGCCACGGATGGAGATTGGCTGGCACATGGTGAAGAAAGGGCAGATGCATGTGAGGAGGATGATTATTTTTTTCATGATGCAGTTTTTTGTTAGGAGATAGTTGTGAGTGGTGAGTGGTTAGTGGTGAGGTTCATAGTTCATAGTTGATAGTTGATTGTTGATAGCCAATAGTTGATAGCCAATAGTTGATAGTAGTTAGTAGAAAGACCGGCCCTTAGACAAGGGCTGGTGGCATGAGAAAAACTAACCTAACTGTAACCGGTTTACACAGGATTTTTGGGTTTTAAGGGAAAGAGCATTTCTTTTGACATGGTGTGTTATTTTTTGGAGAGGACAAATACTTCGATTTCACGTTCTACTTGCACGAGTTCCATTGCGTAGTTGTTTAGTTCTTTTTTGAGCTGATTGATGTTGCGTAATGCTGCGTATGAAAGTGTGAGACTTACCTTGCCTTCAATGCCTGTTTCATCAATGATAATGGGCATGCCGGTGCCTTCGGTGTAGCTGCTGTTGAGTGTTTCGATAAGGTATGCAAGTGGTTTGAGCATGCATTCCCAATAGAGTGACCTGTCGGCAATTTTGTTTGCATCGGGGTATTGCGCCAACAGCGATCTTGTTTGCGCTGTGGACTTGAGGGCATAGCAATTGAGTTTTCTTTTTTCCATGCGGCCGTAATAACCGAGGTAGCGATTGAAATCGGTGGCCATGAGTTCGGTTATTTTTTCGGGAGTTGTGTTTTCGGGTACGGTAAGTTCGTACGTGAATACGAGGTTGTTTTTTTCTTCTTCTGTTGTTGTGGGATACAGTACTACTGATTTTGGGTTAATGTTTTCGATGATGACGTGGTTGGGCGGAAACCTGTATGCGGCTGCATACAATGAAAGCGGAGGCCTGTTGATGAAATAGTATTTTACGTAGCCATTGAGTTTTTGTTTGCCACTGCTGCCACCTCTGCCAAGCAAGCGACCTGCCCATTGGCTACGATAAAGCAGGGATGCGGAATCGTGATTGTTTGTGTTCATGAATAACGGTTGCGTATAATCGAAGGGAGGCGGATCGGATTTGAAGCGGAGGTTTGGTTTATTGCCAGCGAACCATGTTTGGAGAATACTATCGTTTACCAAGCCACCTGCTGTGATGGCTTCAATTTTACCACCGGGTGCTATCCAAACCTGATGGGGGAGGTAGCGGTAGGGAAAGAACTGACGCAGGAGCCGATCATCGGTAATAAAGGGAAGCGAAAGGGTTTTGAGTGTTTTGCGTTTATCGATGAATGCCTTTACCTGTTGTTTTGGTTCGGGAGCCACCATGATGATGGTGAGGTTGTTTTTGTGTTGGCGCCAGAGCCTATCCAATGGCATTGTTTCTTTAATACAAGCCGTACACCAAGTGGCCCAGAAATCGAGGATGATAAAACGGTTGGTGTTTTGCTGCAGGTGGGGTGCGGCCTGCGCCTGCAAGTAGTTCCAAACGATTGGCGGCAGTGTATCGCCAATGGTGAGCGGTTTGTTTTGTGCGAACATGAGCGAGGGGCAAAGCAATGCCAGGCAAAGAATGAGTTGTTTCATTTTTGCGAAATGGTTTAGGTGTTAGCAGCTGCTACCTCGCTAACGAGGGTAAAGTGCAGCAGCAAACGGGTGATTAAATGACCGGGAAGTTTGTAAGGCAGGAAAGGATGTAAGCAATATGATTCTCTGTCAGCCGTGATCTTGTGGCTTACAGATAAACTTTGTTAACAGCAAGTAGATGGCGATATGTAAACTAAGTGCTCTCATTAAACGTAGAGAGTCTGCAATGGGAAGTAAGCCGTAAAATGTGGGCCCTACTTTCTTCCACTCACTCGATTTGACAGCCAAGAAAAGTGGAATAACGGTAAGGCCCACATCAAACTTAGGATAAAAAGCTTATCCATAGAAGATATGGGCATTTACTTACCGTCTCGTTTTCTTGGCTGTCAAACTTTGAGTAACGAGACTCTTTTATAGTATTTGCCTATGTTCTATTTAATTCGAATGTGAAAATAATAGAGATCATTGGAATTACAAAATATTTTGAATAATTTTTAGGACAACATGTTTTCTCCCTTTGGGAGATGGCAAAGGCAAAAAGAAAAATTACATCTAAGCAATTAAAGGCTCGACTAACAAGGTTGATGAAAATTGCTGGGCTAGAAGTTTCTGGATTTGCAGAGTTTACAAATATATCCGAAAGCCATGTTTATGCGCTTCTAAATGGAACTAGAGAGATAACCGAAGATATTAGCGAAAAAATCTCAGACAAGTTTGGAATCCAACCGCAACAGCTTTTAAGTAGTAGATTCAAATTAACAGAAGAGTTGCGAGGTGTTCCTTTATTAAAGAAATTCTATTCGGACGAAAAGCAAACCCAAAGCTATTTCATTCAAACTAAAAGTGACAGGAAGGCTTCTTTTTATATTGAGACCGAATTATTGAACAATGGCTTTTTTGACAAGCCTGTATACGTTAGTGATGTGAGGAGTGCGTGTCACAAAAAGAAAAAGCACTATACAAGCAAGCAGATATCACAGATTTTGAATTACATGGCCGATCGGAAAATCCTAAAAAGAAAAAAGAAACCAATAATATTAGTCAATGGTAAAACTGGTAAAAGAATGGTCGATGTCTTTTACAAATAATAGGTAGTCCGAGAAAAGGGCGTTTTCACGCTTGTATATCTAAATTCTTTTTTGCATATTGGCAAAAAACTAATTTATGAGAACACTGATAATCCCACTGTTCCTGTTATTTGCAGCGGCCAACAGCTATTCTCAAACAACTATTCCTCTTGAAGATGTGAGTAAACACATAGGTGATAGTGTTACTGTTTGCGGTAAAGTGAGCGGTGCCCGGTTTTTAGAACAAGCCAAGGGAACGCCCACATTTTTAAATATCGGGCAGGTTTTCCCCAACAATACCTTAACGATCGTGATCTGGAGCGATGTTAGGAAGCAATTTGAAACGACGCCGGAAGTGTTGTTTAAGGATAAAGAGGTATGCGTTACCGGTAGGATTGAATTATTTCGGGAAAGGCCGCAGATTGTTTTAAGGAGGAAGGAGGATGTGAGAATTTATTAATAGGGTTGTATCGAATAGATAAATTAATAACTCTCGTTTGTTACTGAACTATATTAAAGTTTTCAATTTAGTATTTTTATCTAAATCATGATTGTTGTAAATACTCAATATGTCGATTTTTCGACTTCGAACCAGCATCAGGAAATTTCCGCTGGCTTTAAAGGGCACTTTTATATAGTTAGCTCTTTAGATCAAATAGGTATTAGAGAAGATGAAGAAATAGTTATAGCTATACCCGTAAAAAATGATTTAACTTTTTCAGCTTCCGGATTTGTTGCAAAAGTTGGTGCTGTTGATAGAATCCCTCCTAGTGCAAGACCATCAGACGGCCAGTTGCAACCTAAAGAAAAGTACAGACATAGTTATCAAATTGCAATTACAAATGACTTAACACAGAATAATTTACTAAGTGATTTAGAGTATAGTATAAAAGCTGTATACCGATTTAATAAACCGATAATCCATTTTCAACAACAGTTTAGAGATTTATCAAAAGAAGACTATGAAACGATCATTAAAGGTTGGGTATATGCATCACGTACCGCATTTGGGAAACTTGTCAATTCTATACCTCGACAAAATAAATTAGAGTTCATGTTACAAGCAATGGACTTTTTTGCAACTGTTGATTTTGCTAAGGTGTCCCTTCATGATGGATTATCGTTTCTCTATGAATATATTAATAGGCGAATATTGAGTCGAGGGAGACTAATAGTTGAAACAAATGAACTTATAAAAAGTGAGTTGAAGGAAATAGTTCCATATACAGAAGTTGGATTTTACAATTCACAAAAAGAAATAGCGGACAACATTTTAACTCAGGCAACTTTGTTCGAAAAACTATTTTCACTCGAAGGGAAAAGTAATATTAACAGAATTATTCAGAAAAGCATTAGTGAAGATTCTAATATGGAGCAAAGATTTTTACAACTATTTAAAACAGAGACCTGGCCAATAGATTTATCCTTATGAGCAATTTTATAAAAGTAATCAAAGAGTATTCATCGTTACTGAAAGAATGTTCAGTATGGCATAACTCAAGAGATATATTGGCGCCAATTTTTACGGAAACTAATGAAAAAGTAGCAAGCGATTGCTATATCTATGAATTTTATTGTTATATAAGTTTAATAGTCGATTTAAAAGGCAATTATGAAATACAGTTTAAAGAGGGGAAGGGTGCATACAAATACAAGTTTCCTCAGGCCGCCGCAAATAAGGCCGGGAAACCTAAGTTTATTGCCTTAAAGCATGGCGAAATAGAATTTCAAATTTGTGCTGGGACTAAAATAGATGGAACAATAGATTCGGAAGAGAATCATCCAGACATATCCTTTCAAAAGCCTGAAGCTTCTGACAATCCTACCCACGACGATCTAATTGTAATAATGGATGCAAAATTTAAGGAAAACGGAGATATTCTTCCAAAAGCTGAAGTATATAAGTTTGGAATTATCGTAGATTTATTCGAATTAAAAGGTGATATAAAAAAAATGATAGAATTTTCACGGTTTAAAGGGCTTGAATCTAACTGCCTAATAACAAATGGGAAGGCCTATTCTGACATTACAAATACATCTTTTTTAAAAAAGTATGCAATTAAGGAAGTTGAAAATTTTTTCCCGGGTAAAAATTTTAGGATTATCGGGTAATAAAAAGTAATGTTCTACGAATACTCCAAAATATTATCATCGTGTAAAATTGATTCATAAACTCCGGCATACAACTAAGCTTATAAAGCATTTAAATGATGACTAACAAGATGTATGATGAAGTTGAATTAGTGGCTAGGCTATCATGTAAACATCTAACTGGCATAAATAACTTATAAGCCATAATAACTAGTTATTGAGTGCATATGCAGTTTGAAAATATCAAATAAAACACTAGACAAAATAGTAATATTATATATATTTATAACTCAAAATCTAAGTTTTAATATTATGGGAAGTACAGGTTCAGGCAATTTTTCAGATTACTCTTCAAATAAAACACCTCAAAAAAATCAAGGATCTAAAAGTACAGAAGATGATTGTACCAAAGCTTATTCGTTAACATTGGAGGACGTAGAGCGAAGTGAATATTTTCTTGCAAATAATTCTTTGCCAACTGAAGGAACTTCAGTTACTATAAGGCACAATATTAGACTACAAGCAGTTGAAACAGAGACAAATCAATCAATAGGATACTTGCCAACATCCTTTAATTTCCTATTAAAGTGTCTTAGTTCAGGTATTGTTTATCAAGGTGAAGTTATTAGCTCAATTGAAAGACCTGTCTCTGTAGTTAAAATTGATATTGCACCTATATGAGCAATAACAATATTTGCATTATTGGTGATATTCTCATAGATTATACAGTTTCCTTTAATGATCAGGATAAAATGAGATTTGGAGGAATTTTTCATGCGGCTAGGGGTGCTTGGGCTAGCAATATGGATTATACTTTATGTTACTTTTCACCGAATTATATAGACGAAAAAATTGAATTCTTTATTAAGGAACATAATGGAAAAGGTATTAAAGTTGGTGAAGTCAATGGAGCGCCTAATGTTATATTAATCAAAGATTTAAAAGAAATTGGAGATCAGGGCTATGAATTATTACTTCGGGATGAGAGAAATTACAGGTATGAAATTGAAAAATTGCAAGATGAATTAATAAGTGCGAATCATTCAGATATATTGATATTTACTGGGGGATATGATTTAAGAGTAATTCTCAAAGAGGTTAGCACGACAATATCTAGAGTTCACATTGATATTTCAAATGATATTGACGATTTTGACACTCTTCTATTGCTAAATAAAAAATTTGACACAGTATTTATTTCCACTTCTTCAAATGTTTTCAAAAAAACCTATAATAACAAGATTGAAGATTTAGTTGAAAAATGTAAACCTTTCTGTAAAAATTTAGTCTTTAAGCAGAACCGAGGCGGGACGACTTGTTTTAATTTTGAAAAACCTGAAGTATTAAAAATATCATCCCAAACAAAACCAATAGTGCACTCCGTAGGCGTTGGCGACAATTTTGATTTAGCTTACATAAATAAGGTTCATTCAAATAGCCAAATTGATTCACTTAACTATGCATCCTGGTTCGCAATGGAGTATGCTTCTACAACTTATCCCGATGACTTTAAACTTGCAATTGAAAGAATTGAACAAATACCAATTATTGATTTAAAAAACAATCCTGGTGTATACTTACCATGGGACGATCGACAAGAAATAAATATATATATAGCTGCCCCGGATTTTGATTATGTTGACACAAGCTTTATTGATAAGCTTGCAACCGCCTTAGAATATCACAACTTTAGAGCTAGGCGACCAGTTCGTGAGAATGGACAATTAAATTCGAATTCATCTAATAAGGATAAGTTAAACATTTTTAAGAAGGATATGCTCCTCCTAGATCATTGCAATATACTAATAGCAGTTTTGCTATTCGATGATCCAGGAACACTTATAGAAATAGGGTTAGCTGCTGGCGCTAAAATACCTGTAATTGTTTATGACCCCTTCAAAATAGCAGCAAATTGTGTATTGACATCGTTACCTCGACTAGTAACTAATGATCTCGATATGGTAATATCTGAGGTTTTTATCATTTCAAAGAATAAATAGTATGGCAGGGATTTTACTTGCATCAGGGGGACTTGATTCTACTACATTAGCTTACTGGCTATTGGATAAAAAAATCGAATTTCATGTTTTGTTTATTGACTACGGGCAACATTTTGCAAAAACTGAGTTTGAGACGTTAAAGGCGGTACTGCCAAAAGAAAATCTATCAAGCATTGAGATTGTCAATGTTTCTAGTGTTTATGCAGGTAGTACATCCAAGATGATTATTGCACCAGATTTATGGAATGATGAAATCAATGCTGATGATCTTTATTTACCATATCGTAATATATTTATTTTGACAATTGGTGCTATAGCTGCTCAAAAAAAGAATTACGATACTGTTTATTCAGCCTTTATCAATAGTAATCATGCTAAGGAGATTGACTGTTCAAATGATTTTTTTAACCAGTTAGAATCAATTCTTAAAGATTTTGGCGCTATTAAAATTGAAATGCCTTTCAGGTATATGTCTAAATATCAAGTTGCTAAATTAGGCATTGAATTAGGAGCGCCTATTGGGAAAACATTTTCTTGCCAGGCTTCCCCCTCAATACCTTGTGGGGCGTGTCCAAATTGCGTAGATAGGCTCGAAGCATTTCGGCTATTGTCTAATAGTTAAAATTGTATTTAATTTGCTTTATGTCAAGCTTACTTAAAGACGCTAGAATTCTTGCTAATTATGTCAACTCATTGAACTACAGCGAGTTTGAATATTCGCCAACGATACCATATAATCATATTGGGGCTTTATACACTGATATTATTTTACAAGCTGGTTTAAATTACAATACTGTAGTAAGGCCAAGGGTAGCCAAAGTTTACAATTTATTCCCTGAGGCAAACACCGTATCTGGATTTTTAGATGTAATAAACAAATTTGGATTAAAATATGTCATAAGTTGGCGTGATGAAAAAAAAGCTGATCGGATACTTTCATTAATTAACTTCTCAATTACGAATGATATTGAAACTGAAAATGACTTTAAAAAATTTCTTTTAGCTGAGGGTAATCGTTTGAAAGTGCTCGATTTGAGCGGTATCGGGCCGAAAACTATCGATTATGCCTTAAAACTATTATGTGTAGACACAGTTGCTGTGGACAGGCATATCTTCACATTCGTATCAAATGCCGGCATTAAACGTAATGAATATACTGAAGTAAAAAAGGTCGTCGAATTTGCAGCTGACTTGCTAGATTCATCAAGAATAAAACTTGATAATTTTATTTGGAAAAACATGAGTCGCAATCTGAGTAAACAAATCACTCTTTCGTTATAATTCAGATAAGAAAATTTTTATTCTGAATTAGCTTGGATGATTAGGATTTTTCTAATTAAGAATGTTTATTCTATTTTGTTTAGTAAGAGTAGGTTTCGTTAGAAGTTTTCGCACTTTGATTACGTCTAGAGTCTTCTTAAATTTCTTGCTGATGCTTTAATTTACCCCACTGGTGACCCAGATCTTTAATTTGCTATTTCTTCGGGAACAGTAAATTTGCCAAATAAAATGGCTTTAATGCATATACTACTAAAGATCGATGATTTTTTAGATCAGCTTTTCCCCTTTTACAAGCTTTCAGGTAATAATCTAGACGTTTTAAAGAACGAGATTACCCAGTATTATTCTGTAGGGATATTCCAGCCGAACGTTCGCATTGAAGGCGAATTCATTCTGGTTGACATTGATACACCGGGTATACGAAAGCATGAGGCCGAATACCAAAAGGTAGTTCAACTGTGCGAAAAAGGATTATTCAATGAAGCGCTACCTCTTCTACAGAAGATCATTCATGAAAACCCGACCAATTCAGAATATCATCGAATTTACGGGCAAATACTATCGGAACAAGGGCATCAGGAAGATGCAATTAATGCATTAATTGATGCATTGCGATGGGATCCAAAAAACGGTTATGCGCTGTTAATGATGGGAAATATTTACGGCCGTTATAAAGATGATGTAGCTACTGCTATGACATTTTATAACCAAGTGCTTACGCATAGCCCAAGCGATTATATTGCAATGAATAATATCGGAGCTTTTTTATTACAACTGCATAAATATGAAGAAGCAGCAGGATATTTTGAAAAGGCGTTTGCCATTAATGATCAATACCCCAATACTACATATGGGCTGGCTTATGCGTACCATGAGATTGGAAGCCCGTTGATTGCTTTTGATTTTGCGATTAAGAGTTTGAAAAGCTGCAAGAGCAGCAGTGACCAACTTTACCGTAACAGTTACAGCCTGGCAGCAACTATAGCAGAAGCCTATTGCGATGCAGAAAAGGGGAACCATATTTTTGAAGGCTATAAAGCAGCGCTTGAGAAAAAAGCAGGTTTACCTATACGTGCAGAAGCAGACGCAACTATTGCAACAGCAGCAAAGATTGAATTTGCAGAGAACTATAACCGGGATTTTCATTTTATCAAATACAAACCCGTATATGAGGCCGTAGCTCATTTGATGATGCATGAGTTAGTGCACCTGGATTTTATGACGGATGCCCGTGCAGTAAATAGCAATATGCTATTTACTGCAGGCATGGATATGCGTTTGCAGTTTAAACGGGATTATGCAAAAGACATGCGACGGTTGGCAGGTACAGGCATGAGTGAGGAAAGCATTGCCGGATTTATGGATGCTTTGTATGACGGTATTTGTAACCAGATTTTTAATGCACCTACAGACCTGTTTATTGAAGATTATTTGTACAGCAAATATGAAGCGTTGCGGCCCTACCAATTTTTATCGCTGCACAGGTTAATAGAAGAAGGAAAGAATGCTGTGATTGATAAACGAGTGGTTCAGTATAGCCCGACGGCTATTCTTTCTGCATCGAAGGTTTTAAATATGCTGAATGCGATACAGTTTAAAGATTTGTTTGGAGCAGACTTGCTGAAAGCATTTGGCGCAACTTTAAAAGAACAAAAACAAGCAGAGGCTTTGTGGGAAGAGTATCTAGACTATAGGGCAGATAAAGAGCCGGGAGAGGAATATGAAATTATACAGCACTGGGGCGAAGATCTGGGATTGGAAAAGTATTTTCAATTAATAGATGAGCAGGATTTTCGTAAGCGTCCGAAAAATGTTGATAGTTTCCTTGAATCGTTAGACAAAGACCCGTTGGGGCTTGATCAGGATACAAACCTGAAAGAACGGGAAATGAATCAGTTTCAAGTGAACGAAGAAAGCAAAGGAACCAACCCTGCCGTAATGATGTATATGGTTGATGCATTGGGCTATTTTGAACAGATGGGTAAAGACAAGATTAAAGCGATTGCTTTTGATATAGCCATGCTGGGAACACAAGGTATTAGCCCCGAGGAAGGGAATGTATATCGTGTGCCTACTATAGAGGGAAAAGAATTTTCAGGTTACCATCTTTTAGCGTATTATTATGTGAGCTGGAAACTCGCTGTGCCAGAGATGTTGGGGCAACTGGGTTTGCCCTTTGATGATGAGTACAAGCTGGCTGAGCAAATGTTCCAGTCAAAGAAATAGTTATGAGCGAACTGCAATTACTTACTGAGAAGATTCTTGCTTTTAGAAATGACCGTGATTGGGAACAGTTTCATAATGCCAAAGATTTAGCATTAGCACTGAATGTTGAGGCTGGTGAATTACTGGAATTGTTTTTATGGAAGGTAGCAGAACAGGCAAATGCGGAGAAGGTTAAAGACGAACTGGCAGATGTACTTGTGTATGCATTGTTACTTGCGGATAAATATCAATTGGATGTGAAGCAAATTATTCTGGATAAACTGGAGAAGAATAATGAGAAGTATCCTGTTGAGAAGGCGAAGGGAAATGCAAAAAAGTATAACGAGCTGTGATGGAGCTTGAAGCATTGCTAAAATATAAATCCCTTTATAAAATAACCGGTACCCCCGAAAATTTTCTGACTGCCTTGCGATTTATGCAATGGGGCTTTAATGCCAAGAATTATGACTCCTGGAAAAAAATACAAACAGGTGATATCGTATGTTTTCATTCCAAAGCAGAGGATTCGAAATTTATCAAGAAGGGAGTATCATGTGTAATTGGATTTGGAATTGTTGGAAATATAAAATTTGAAACAAAGGATTTACTGTGGATAGAGGAGTTTGAAAGCCAGCAATTGATATATCCTTATCATTTCAATTTTTCAGAAATAGCATTCTTTACGGATGTGGCTGTTGATGATACATGGGATTCTCAAACATTAAATAAAAGGGAACGAACAGCTAACCTTATTAATAAGTTGTTACAGAATGGAATTCCTTTAAAAGAGTTGCCAGGATTTAACCCGATGGGTTCGTTTTCAATTTTAAAATCAGTCAATTCCGCTCTTCTACTTCAAAAGCCAAAGCAGTTTTCTGTTTTTGACAACGAAAATGATGAGATTCAAACTAATTCACCACTTGAAAAAGTTGATCGTGCAGAAGAAATGTTTAGGAAGGCAACTTCGCTCTCTATTAGTGATGAGGTGCAACAAAAAATTATCAATAAAAAAAGTGTTACTACTACAAAAGACCTGACTTTACTTGAACGGGCTGAAAAAGAACATTTTGAAACATTGCAAAGAACTTTGCTGTTTTTTAAGGATAAAGGCTTCGAAACATACTCAAACAAACATGTTGACTTATTTGCAATAAAAAAAGATGAGTCTTTTTTGGTAGAAGTAAAAAGCATGGAGAATAAAAATTTCAGAAGCCAAATGCGAAAAGCAATCGCACAGCTTTTTGAATATAATTATTTTGAAATTCAGAATTTCCAAAACGAAAGAAGTATACCAGAACTACATAATACAAATCTGCTTGTGACTTCAAGGAAACCCACACAAAACGAATACATAAATTTTATAAATTCACTTAAAATTGAAATGGCCTATCGTGACAATGATGAAATTGTTGGTATAGGCACCAGAAATAACTTTATTTAGACAAGCTGTAACCCAATAACATACCGCCAACCATGATTGTATACCAAGCAACCAAAGCTGAGTTTTCTGACGATGTATTAGATGATCGGATTGATTTAAAAATACTGGAGTTTTTCAAAAAAACCTTAGGCCAAAGTACTTCAAAGCAGGAAATAACGGCTTGGAAGAATTCCATGGTCTACATGGATAAAGTGCTAAATGACTCTGAATTGCCCGATGACTGCGGCGTGGCGATTGAATACCAGCTTCCCCAATCTGCCAAACGAATTGATTTTATTTTAACGGGACTCGGAAATAACAACGAAGAGTATGCAATCCTTGTTGAGTTAAAGCAATGGAGTGAGGCAACACTTTCGGATAAGGATGGTGTTATCAATTCGTTTGTAGGCGGCAATATCCGTGAACTCACCCACCCAGCTTACCAAGCATGGTCGTATGCAAGCCTACTTCAGAATTTTAACCAGACCATTGAGGATGAAAAAATTCAATTACAACCTTGCGCTTACTTACACAATTACGTGGCAGATGATGTAATTACAAATGCCTGTTATCAAGATTATATTGACAAAGCACCTGTTTTTCTTAGAGGTGATGCAGTGAAGCTACGCAACTTCATTAAGCAGTTTGTAAAACATGGTGACAAAACCAATATTCTTTTCCGTATAGACCAGGGAAAAATAAGACCATCAAAAATGCTGGCTGACAGTATGGTTTCCATGTTAAAGGGTAATTCTGAATTTGTGATGATCGATGATCAGAAAATTGTGTATGAAACAGGCATTTCGTTATCAGTTAAGGCAAGTGAAAAGAAAAAGAAAGTATTGATTGTAAAGGGTGGGCCCGGTACAGGAAAAAGTGTTGTTGCAATTAATCTTCTTGTTGAGTTAACGAAGCGTGGGTTGCTTTCACAATATGTTTCAAAAAACGCTGCGCCACGTTCTGTATATGAAAACCGTCTGACGGGCAGCTTTAAGAAAACGGTGATCTCTAATATGTTTAGTGGGTCAGGTGCTTTCATTAGTACCGGGGCTAATACGTTTGATACGTTGATTGTTGATGAAGCACACCGATTGAATCAGAAATCAGGCTTGTATGCCAACTTAGGAGAAAACCAGATCAAGGAAATCATTGACGCCGCTAAGTGTTCCATTTTCTTTTTGGATGAAGACCAACGGGTTACCTTAAACGATATTGGTTCGTTCAAAGAAATTTATAAATGGGCAAGCAGAGTTGAAGCTGAAATTGTAGAGATGGAGCTTTCCTCTCAATTTCGTTGCAATGGATCGGATGGATACCTGGCATTTCTTGATCATATCCTTGATATAAGAGAGACTGCAAATACATCACTTGATGGGATTGATTATGACTTTAAAGTTTTCTCTGACCCAAATCAGATGCGTGAAGCTATTGAAGAGAAAAATAAGATCAATAATAAGTCGAGAATGGTGGCCGGCTATTGTTGGGAATGGAACAGTAAAAAGAATTCCAGCTTGTATGATGTGGTGCTTCCCGAATTTGATTTTAAAATGCAATGGAACTTAACGACGGACGGAAGCCTTTGGATTATTAGCCCGGAATCGATTAATCAAATTGGTTGTATCCACACTTGCCAGGGACTTGAAGTTGACTATATAGGCGTAGTGATCGGTCCCGATTTGATTTACCAAGATGGCAAAATTAAAACGCAACCTGCCGCCAGAGCGAAAGGTGATAAATCTGTTTTTGGATATAAGAAGTACATGGAGCGACATCCTGAAGAAGCGAAAGCAACACTTCGCTCTTTGATTAAAAATACATACCGGACTTTGATGACAAGAGGGATGAAAGGGTGTTATGTGTATTGTGTAGATAAGGGGTTGGAGGGGTATTTGAAGGAAAGTATCAGTTCACTTTAAATCAGCGCTTCGGGATGATGTGGCCGGAGGTTTGTTGATTGTCTTTTTGATCGAGATAGCGATCAATGGCATCCTGCATATCACGCAAGGCCATGGATGCTTCCTGGTAGTTGGTGGTAGTAATATCTACTTTGGTAACTTTCCATGGTTGCCGTTTCAGCTCCAGCCTTTTTTCCATTAAAATATAGCGATCGTTTTTGCCTTTGATCTTGAAACGCTCTACCTGCGGGCTGCTGTAATAATGTTCCACTTCCATGCGGAACCGGCCTTTGGTTTTTGTATCAACGGATATATGAAAGGTTACGTTGATGTTCACAGGGCTGGTAGGTCTTCGTAGTGAAATTCTTTTGTGGGATCAGGCGCATGCAGAAAGTTTTTGGCAACGGGCCATGCTATAATTTTTGAAGGATCGTATTGGTGTGTTGCTATTTTAGTAATGCGTTCTTCCGGTAAATCTTTTTGTATCCACTCATATGCCAGTTCGGGTGGCAGGATGACAGGCATGCGTTTTTTTGTGTTATGAATTTCAAGCATGGGACCGATGGCGTCTGTTGTAAGTACAGCAAAGGTTGCTGCCTTTTGATCCATTTCTAGATTATGCCATACACGGGAAACACCTGCCATAAAGAAGTAGTCTTGACTGTTATCGATGGTAATGTAATAGGGTATCTTTTCTGTTTCTTTTAATGGTTGTCCACGTTTGCCGATTTTGGGTATATGTCGCCATTCGAAGAAACCTGATGAGAGTGCCAACATTCGACCATGCAATGCGCCTTCCCGATACATGGACTCTTTTCCTTTTTCGTTGATGAGAATATTTTCTCCTTTGGCATTGAGCCAAGTAAAGTTTTTACGTGCTGCGATCAATTCATCGGCATCATGAATGGATTCGGGGATGTATTCCCAATGCATGAGCTGAATGTCGATATCGGTGCCGTTGTGGACGGGGACAATGACGGGCCAGTCACGGTAATCGAAGCCACTCTGTGCAGGACGATTTAGAAAAAGAAGATTCTTGATTTCTTTTTCGATGGCCATGAGGCGGATGTATTCTGAGCGGGTGACCCGGCAGCCGTTGTAGTAACACATGCTATAAAGTTAAACTACAAATTGCACGAATTAGCTCGAAGGGATTGCAAAAAAATACTTTTAACTGATTGCTTGGGAGGCAACTTTGCTACAGAATATTGCATTTAAAAATGAGGTGCCTTACTTGTGCGAGGCCCGAGGCGAATGAAGAATAAATTGGATGAGCGGTTGGAGAAAGAGTCATAATTGTTATATTGGATATCTATGGAAAGAAGTGATTTAAAAAGGGTGGTTTTTTATTCAAAAATTGATATGAGTGCTGGATATAATCTGAAAAATGCTGAACGATTACTTAACGAGCTAGATGGATCTACAGTTATAGATATAAACGACCTTTTAGAGATTTACCATATTAGATTATATTTCGACAATGAGTTATATCTAAATGATTGGGACAACCAAACAAAAGAAGGGTATAAAGCACAAGTTGAAATCGTATATAAGCAAACGCAAACTTTATTCAGATCATTTTCTGATGAAAGTCTTCTAGAAGTAGTTGGCAATGTAGACTACAATTACCGGGAATCATTTTGGCGGCTTTTCTCCTTATTTCAGGTATTTAAGAATGTTAAAGGTGAAACTGTAAGTTTGATCCTGGAAGGAGATACCCACCATATTTTCGACATACTTACCAACCAGCCACTCGTTAAATATTATGATAAAGAAATACGGGCCTTTTTACTTGAATATGGAGATTCAGCCGAGTTGTTACTTGCGAACTTTGAAGAAGAAAAGAGACATAAAGAGTTGAATTATCATTTTCCGAAGAGTTTGACGATTGCTGATAAGGAACGAATCATTGAAAGTTATATTGAACAGAATGAGCCGAATTTAAACTATATCCGGCTTATTGAACATTCAAAGGATTCGGAATATATAAAGCTTTCTACCAAGGTTCGGCTGAAAGCTAAAAAGAAGGCTGAGCAATTAAATAACAGGATTTTTGAGACGGGCTACGCATGGCAGGAAAAAGTGAGCGTTAGTTTTAATGAAGACCAAACGGAGCCAGCGACTCTTCGTAATCACGATCATACATTGGAAGCATCTTATAGTGTTGCATTTCTTGATAGTAAGACAACTTCGAGTTCACTATTTCTTTTATTTAAAACTCTTTTTACGTATACAGATATACACGGACTCATTACTCTGGTAAATAAGGATTCAGAAATGGATGTGATGGAGAAAATAACCATGCAATCCAAAAATGAATATAATACCGGAATAATATTTAGAAGAAAAGAAGGGCTTTCTCAACTTCAGCTTGTTGCATTTGAGCATTACCTGAAACAGAAAGGCAAAACTATTGAAACACTTATTGAGTCTTATATCAAACAAGTGATAAATGATTTTTTTGGGATGGAACATGTGCTATTCAAATTTCCTTCTGAAAACACCACATACCTGGAGCGAATACGGATTGTTGCTCCGGAAATGGAATCATTGTTAAAGCAGTTTCAAACTTTTTCTGATGATGGTGAAATTGATTTTGACTTGATTGAGTTAAATTCAAAGCCATTGGCATTTTCAGAAATTAAGAGTTTGTTGGCAGTAAAGTATGGCTATATTAAGAATGACAAAGCAAAAGGCTTGAAGTTTCAATTTTTTTCAGATCAAAGCCCCCTGTTTTATGTTGAGCCATTCCGGGACAAACATGACAACCTGTTTAATTTACTTTCTGAGGAAGATGTAACGTTGGACCACTTTAAGAACTATCAAATTGATTCTATTAAGGAGTTAATGAAGGATAACTTTTTGATTGTTGACGGTAAAGGGTATGTTAAAATAAATGAGCCCATATTGTTGTCTGTAATAGGGGATATTCATAGAAATACGGTTGTAAGCTATTGGCATTATTCACCAGATGAACGGAAGGTTTTGAATAGGATGGCAGCAGATGGTTTCATTAGATTTGAGGACACATTATTTACTAAGGGCGAACTTAATTATTTTAATTATTATCTCAATAAGAAGGAATATACCAACGGGCTGGATATACGAAACAAGTATTTGCATGGAACAAATAAAAGTGATGAGAAAATGCACGAGTATGAATATCGTATATTATTGAAGTTAATCGTGTTGGTACTTCTAAAAATTACTGATGATCTAATGCTTGCGAAGCGTGTAACGAATGAATATTTTCAAGAAGAATGAGCACCTGCTGTTTTAGTTGGGTAATTTGAAAATGAGGATTTTGATTTCCGTGAAGGAGCAAGGCCAGAGCGAACAAGAAGGGGCTGGATTTCGAAAATATTGATTATAAATCCCCATGATAAACATTTTAAACTTAATTAAATATATTTCAAATGAGAAATGTGATCGGTATTTTATTTTTCATCTTTATAACAGCTTGTAGTAAAAAGCAGCCTGAATGTAATAGTGAACTGATAAAGCAAATGGTTCTTGATATATACAAAGAAGATCTGCAGAAATATCTTGCGAGCAAGGAAGGCAAGATCAAAAAGGCATCACAAAATCTCCTTCCAATTAACACGGATTCTATCGTTTCATCTTTTTTACGAAATGGTGAACTACGAATTGAGAATGTAATGACCACGGAGAAAAAGGAGGACGTTTTTGCATGTGAATGCAGAGGTGATTTGAGTTACACACTATCAGTTGATTTTGTGCGTGCGTTTAACGAGAAAGTTGTACTGGCGGGTAAGGAAGACCTTAGAATTGATCCTTCACTTTTAAAGATCGATTTTGAAACAAACGTAATTTATAAAGTACAGTTAACAGATGATAAAGAGAAGATAGGAGTGGAGGCATTAAAAACAGAAGATTTGCGATATGCAGGTGAGAACTTTATTGTTTGGTATGTTGCCAATGAACTTGTGGGGAGGAAGGTAAAAGAGGGGAAGTAGAGACTAAAAGGCGGATATATTCTGAGCGGGTGACCCGGCAGCCGTTGTAGTAGCACATACGCTAAAGTTAAGCCACGAATTGCACGAATTAACACGAAGTGATTTGGCCACAGATGGACGCAAATAAACGCAGATAATGGAGCCACGAACCTGCCTGGCGGCAGACAAGTTAAACGAATTAACAAGAAGTGGGTTGGCCACAGATGAACACGGACCACTGATGATGTGATGGAATGATGGCCATGATTAAGGCGACGTTTGACTTGTTGAGTGGTTGGCGACCAGCAACGGCGTAATTTTGAAATTGTATGGGGTTACGCATATTTTTGTGTTGCAGGCCAGCTTTAATGAGATAACATTTATGATAAAAACTATTTTACTATTCTGCTGCTTTTTTTTTACAACGTTCACTTTTGGACAAACAGAATCCGACTATTACCAAGCGCCTAAAGACATGACATTTTCCTCAAAGATTTTGGGTGAAAAACGAAATGTCAGCATTATTCTACCAAAAAGCTTTCATAAAGAAAAAGCAACGAAGTTTCCTTTAATTGTTGTTTTTGATAGACAGAACAAACGCATCTTCCGTCAAACATTTGAAGAAATCAACTATTTGGTTTCTTTTGATGAAATGCCTGAAGCTGTAATAATTGGCATATCCACTGAGAATAACCAAAAGCGTCTATGGGAGACTTCGCTCAAATCATCTATGGAAAACGCTACAGGGGAGAACTTTATTCGTTTTCTTTATGAAGAACTCATTCCTTGGGCAGAAGCTGACTTTAACTGCGGCAGCAATAGGATTTTCATCGGACATTCCAGGTTTGGCTATTTTTCTTCGTACCTGCTTACGAATAAGCTTACCGACCTAACCGGCGTTATCTCACTTAGTCCATTTTTTAAAGAGCCTAACGTTAACCTGATTGATACTTTAAAGAAACGCTTATCAACTACCACATTAAATCATAAGGTCTACTACAGGTTTATTACAGGCGATTCAATTACTGATACAAACGATTACTCCCTCATGAAGTCTTTTTTGAGTAAAGCAAAGCCTATTAAAAACTTTAACTGGAAAGGAACAGCATTTTATAATGCTAAACATAATGTTATTCCCGGACTTGGTGTTATGCCTTCTCTTTTGGAAGTTTTTGATTACTGGTCGGATGAAATGACGAAGGTTCATCAAAGCGAACAACCTTTTACGACTGAAGTGTATACAAACTTCACGAATCAAATGAAGATTCACTATGGAGATGGCATTGGGCTGGGATTGGCAATCTTAAACGGAATCGGTTATAAGTTTTATAATACTCAGAAGTATGAACACGCCAGAGCCGCCTGGCAGATTTTGCTACAGGAATACCCGATGTTTACTTATGCCTATATCAGCATTGCAAAATCTCATTCGAAAGAAGGGAATAAAATTGCAGCTGTAGAATTTTATTCGAAAGCCAAACAACAACTAACAGACAATTCGTTTTATAGTGAGGAGCAAAGAGTTGAACTAATGACTGAAATTGAGGCAGAAATAAAAGCACTCCAGAACTAAGCTGACACACAATATTGAGCTATGTACAATTTGGGATTGGCATCAACAATATAATTTATATCGAGTTTCGATTACAGGCAGATGGATTGCTATTTCATAACCTGCATAAGCTACTGACGTTGTGCGAAATCAACTAAACACTATGTGGAAACTTCTTGTTTTGATCTCATTTCTTTTATCTGGTTGCATAATACCGGCCGAAGTATTCTTCCGAAATTTTTCAAATCAAACAGTCAGACTTCATGCAACGCTTGCAGACCGTCGCCTATTTAAAAAACTTCCAAACAAGGTAAGCTTTTACGATACTTCGACTACGAAACGCCAGTTTTACGGTGACTGGCGTACCAATGCTTTTGTGACGTGGGTGGACACTACAAATTTTTATATTGATATTCCTGCTTCAACTGTTGTCAATATCGCAGATGTGTCAAACGGTCTGGCTTTAGGCTCCAATCAACCGGACGTGTTGTTACTTGCAATTACCGACAACAAAATAGATACACTTACAACCGGAGACTATTCATCCTTGGCGGGCAAATTTAAATCGAACAGATATCATCCATTGGGAACTGCTATTTATTACTATGATTTTCGTTGATGAGGGCATGATCAGGGTTTTCGTTTGACTTGCTGATTGGTCGGCGAGCAACAACGGTGTAAGACCGCTGATGATGTGATGGTATGAGGGCATGATTAACGTCCACAGATGGACACTAATGAACGCAGATGAGGGCCACGAAATACATAAATGGACACGAATGAACACAGACCACTGATGATGTGATTGGGATGATGGCCATGATGAGAGGTTGACGTTTGACTTGTTGATTGGTTGGCGACCAACAACGGCGTAGAAATCCCGGGGCCACTACGTGAAACCCCGGGCGTACAGAATTCGCTGTTCTAAAAAATAGCATCTAGCGTCTAGTCCGTTTCAGGAGAAACGGACTGAGAAATGAATGAGTTTTTCTGATGCTTTAGTTAAAAAACCTCTTTTGGTTTTGGATAGAATGTTTTTAGATGATTTAATGCTTTTAGAAGCCTGTTTGCGAGATCCTCTTCAGCATATGGGTCAATGTGTAAAGGAATAAAATTTACTTTCCTGTTTTGTCCATTATGAGATCGTTCATTTACACAGTTTGTACTAAAATAAAGATATAAATATATATCTCCTGTGTTTGTTTGATTTGTCGTGTTTTGAGGTAAACCAGACATGCCTATAGAAGACACATAATTAATTGGAGCTGAATATATATAAATGCCAAATACCGTTTTTGTTTCTGTTGTCTCTGGATAGATTTTTGAATAAACAGAGTGAGTATACTTAATTGTAAGTATACTGTCTTTGATCTCTACAAAATCTGGCGAATATTCTGTTCTAGAAACAACAGAAATACCATATTCATCACGGCTTTTTGTTATGATATATTTTTTTGATTTAAGTTTATTCAGCTTTTCTATAATCCAATTTTGAGTTTCTGCTTTTGATTGTGCAGTACAAGAATTATTTCCATTTGTTAAGCTTAATAATAATATTACAAAAGATAAAAAAGTGGTTTTTTTTTGTCTACTTTTTACAGTAAAAATCTGGAATGATTTATTTGGTGGCATATTAAATCCTTTAAATATGTCGATATTTTAATTATTAACCCATGAAAACTTTAATCCCCAAGTATCGTTGCCATCTCCTTTTGGAAATTCCGCAATATGCCTAGGTACCAGGAATTCATATTGATCTTCTAAATAGTTCCCATTTTTTACTATTGTATTCCATTTGATTCTGGCAGCGAATCCGCACATGCAGCAATGTTTTGGGAAGCTGTTTCTTTCGGTGAATGGTTCATGACTCACATAAATGACTCCGGTTAAAATATCTTTACCGCTTTCATTTTCAAGACGGGCTATCACTTTATATTTTTTCCAAAACATGCCGTCACACTTAAAGCTTTCATCTAGAAGACTAAAACGGTAAGACAACTTGATCCCTTTCTCGTCGTAGAGCATTTCCTTATTGCGGGTTTGTGATTGAAGCGTGCATACAATGAGCAGTAACGATAATAAAGAAATAAATTGTTTCATTTTCAACGTTTTTAATAAGTACCTTTTATTAACTAAAATTATAATTTGAAGGTAAAAACTGCATTTTGAATTAGGAAAGCATTTTATTATTGTAAATTCTTGATCTTTTAATTCTATTAAAATTAAAGACTAATCATATCGGAGTTTCATTGGTTTTTTGACAAGTAATCTAAATTTAATATAAATATTTTAGTTATCCAACGACAATGAAAGATACCCCGTCAAACCGAGTTTTGGCCTTTGCTGCTCTCTTTCGCAGATACGTCTCCGCATGGGACGTTTCGTGATACAGCGTTGAATTGTAATTATATTACATCTCTTTCAGTAGACATTGCTGCGAAATAAGATAAGAACCATGGCCTAAGAAACAAATTAAGTAAACTAATAAAAGATAACATCTATTCAACCCTTTGCAATTCTGAAATTCTTGTTATGCCTGCTGTTCAGTTCCAGCTTTTTGCTTTCCTGTACGAAAGAGCAGTCGGGAAGCAATAACAACGATGCGTATTATGTAACCTGCACAATTGATGGGAATGCTATGAAATTTAATGGCCACTTATTTTGTCACTATGAATGGTCGGGCGGCTACAAATCGGTAACGATCAACGGTGCAACGGATCTATCGTCAACTGCGGCTTATGTTGGGTTTGTGATAACCAATATCCCAAGTCGGGATTCAATTAATGCGGGCACCTATACCGATGCCTCAACCAATTTCGAGATGCTTGCTGCGTATTCGCCAAACATCAGCTCAAACTTCGATTATCATGCGGGAACAACTTTATTTCATGAAGCAAAGTCAGCAGGTGTAACAATTACCAATCGTTTTACGCTTAACATTACTTCTATCAATAATCAAACTGCGAAAGGTACTTTTAGCGGCGACTTCTATTATGACGGAGATCCAACGGGTGCAAAGAAAACGATTACGAACGGTGCGTTTTATGTGCCGGTGAAATAGGACAGCTTTTTTCGCAGAAACGTTTCCCGCAGGGGAGTTTTCGTTATACAGCGTTGAAGTGTACTTACACTAAACTGTTGATTGGTCGGCGACCAACAACGGCGTAGGGGACGTTTCGTCGTACAACGTTGAAGTGTACTTACGCCAAGTCCCGTCCAGGAGAAGTTGCTACGAAATAATATAACGGCCAGTCCCTTCCAGGAGACTCGCCTGAGAAAGAAGAAAACTGCAGTCAACAAGAGTTTTGCAAAATACGGGCGGACGGATAATTCCCATCAACATTTGTAATTCTAATCAACTTTTGTACTTTGGCCGTCGCAATAAAAAGGTAGGCCAAGTAAGCGACAGGAATTCTAATTCCCATACTTCGCAAAGCCAAGAAAGCTGTAGGCCATTTTACAAGGATTTTATTGATAAATAAAAAATCGAATTATCTTTCATTATAAAACAAGAGAAAATGCGAAAGGAATATTTGACTCTGGTGCTGTTCACTCTGATCGTAGGGTGCAGGGAAACAAGCAACTCTCTTTCGGAAGCAGAAAAAAAAGAAATAAAGGCTAAAATTATTGAAAGCTATAAGAAACATATAGAAGACCTGAAACGACTAGATTATAATGCATTAATGCCATATTATGTAAATAATGAAGATCAAGCAGTGTTTGTAGATGGCAAATATTGGGGAGGTTACGAAATCATTGAAAAAGTATGGAGAGACTTTTGTGAAAATACCGACACAATCATTTACTGGAATCTCAGCAATTCACATGTTTATCCGTTCTCAAAAGAGGCAGCTTCTTTTCTCGTTGAATTTGACAACCTACGAATACATAAAAATGGTGATACAGTAATGGGACCAGGCTCCTTTGCATTAGGGATGCAGAAAATAAATGGCAACTGGAAAATAACCACTGTACATGCAACTCATAATTATACAAAAGCGCCTTGGTTAAGAAAGTGACATTTTTAAAACAGCACACAACATGAACTGTGCAAAAAAAGCCAAACGATTTCTATTGCACTTGTTGGATTGCTAAGGAAAAAATCACGCAGCCCTTCCTTCGCAGAAACGTCTCCCACAGAAGACGTTTCGTCATACAGTGTTGAAGTGTAAATACGCCAGGTCCTTTTCAGGAGATGTGGCTTCGAAGTAGTCCTTGCAAAAATATAGTTCAGTTCAGTTACGCACATGCACAGGTGGGCAGATCTGCGCAAGAAACCTACGAACAGCCTGCAACAACATCAAATCCATGCAAACAATTAACTTTAATGCAAATGCATGGGTATGTGTAATTTTTATGGAACAATTGTAAAGAGGGTAGAGTACATCAAACTGCTGCAAATTGAAAAACAGCTCGGCACTGCAGCAGCGATGAATGAACTGCAAATCATGAAAGACAGGTTCAGGTATTCCAACTCGGTGATCCTGCGAAAAGCAACCACTGATGATGTGGAAGCGGCTGCTGCTCATTGGGAGTTTATACCGCCATGGATAAAGTCGATCGATGAGCTGAAAGAAAAACGAAAGCAGGGGATACCCTGGCTCAATTCAAAAGGAGAAACGTTGCTGGAGAGTAAAATGTTCAGAGAAGCGGCACTCAAACGCAGATGCCTGGTGTTGGCCACACACTTCTACGAATGGCGACACTACCAACCGGAAGACGCAAAGAAAGAAACAGCCTACCCCTATGCCATTGAAGTAAACAATACTGATTATTTCTACATGGCAGGCATCTGGCAACCATGGACTGATAAAACAACCGACGAAACGATGGATACGTTTGCCATTATTACCACAAGGGCCAACGAATTAATGGAAGTAGTGCACAACAAAAAAAAGCGCATGCCTACGATATTGCCCGAAGCATTGGCGTACGAATGGGCGTTGGGTAATTTATCGGAAGCACGGATAACGGAGTTGGCTTGCTATCAATATCCGTCGGAAGATATGAATGCCCATACGATTGCAAAAGATTTTAAAACGGCTGCTGATCCGTTGGCTGAAGTTGAGTATGAAGAATTACCTGCATTGGATCTGGCGTTATGATTGCGTAAGATGTTTCCCGTTCCTTATGCAGAAACGTCTCCCGCAGGGTAGGTTTCGTCATACATCGTTGAAGTGTACTTACGCCAGGTCCCTTTCAGGAGACGTGGCTTCGAAATAAGGATTTTATTTATTTACACCTACTGCGGAAAATTTATATAAGCAATTAGGTTGGTAACAATTGGAACGACTTGCTTTGGGTGGAAGAGATATTGTGGCGATGAAAAAAGGAATTATAAGTTGAGTATTTGCAATTAAGTAACCTGGCAACTACTAAGGCACGTATCTTCACGAGGAACAAATCCATTGATTTTCGTTCTTAAACATTTACAGTGCATAGAAATAAGCGAAAGCTTTTAGAAAATCATAATTAAAGCATGACGAGAAAAATAGTAGTAGCTGGCGGCACGGGCAATTTAGGTGGTAAAATTATTGATGCGTTGTTAGAAAAAGATGCAGAAGTTGTTGCCATTGTTCGGTTAACAACAGATGATAAAAAGGTACGTGAATTGGAAGCCAAGGGCGTTCAGGTATTTCGGGTAGACACAACTGAGAAATCAGAGATTTCAAAACATTGCATAGGCGCCCATTGTGTGGTATCAGCTTTAGCTGGTCTGCGGGAAACAATTATTGATGCGCAGAAAATCCTGTTAGATGCGGCAGTGGAGGCAAAGGTTCCCCGGTTTATTCCAAGTGATTATTCAAATGATTTTACGAATCTGGTGGTTGGGCAAAATCGAAACTTTGATTTGCGTCGTGAGTTTCATGAATATCTTGATCGAGCTCCGATAAAAGCGACAACTGTTTTTAACGGACCGTTTATGGATTTGCTCACAACAGACATGCCGTTGATTCTTTTTAAAAAACAGCGCATTCTTTGTTGGGGTAATCCTGATCAAATCATTGAATTTACCCATACCAATAATGTTGCCTCATTTACTGCTGAGGCTGCGTTGGATGCTGACACTCCGAGATATTTACGAATTGCCGGTGATCGTTTATCCTGCAACGACTTTGTGCAATTGCTGACAACGCTTACAGGAAAAAAATATAAACTATTCAGACCGGGAGGAATCGGTTTTTTGAATGTGGTGATCAACATTACAAAGTTTTTTTCACCTTCAAAAAATGAACTTTACCCGGCCTGGCAGGGGATGCAATATATGCGTGATATGATGGAGGGTAGAATACAATTTCAAGCATATGATAACAATCGATATCCAAACTTGCAATGGCTCTCTGTGAGAGATTTTTTGAAGACGAACATGCAAGTGTTAAATACTTAAGTGAATCATTTGATCGATTCGGCTTGCATTGAAAATACCAGCTATATCGCTGCCTTTTTGCGTGTCTTTTTCATTTGTATGTTAATGGCTGACAACAAACTATCGCTTTTCCATTTCTTCTTTCTTGTACATGCATCATCTTAATGAACGTTAGTGATTTATGCTAAAAAATGATAAGTTTTCGCCGATCTGCTGATCTGTTTGTACTTTCGCTTCCGGAATGTCACAAACAAGCAGTTACATAAAATTGCGCAAGCAGCGTAAAACACCCATCAAAACAGTTATTAATTACTGCCTGATTGCTTTGTTGGCTTTTAGTTTTTCCTGGCAGCAGTTTTCAGCTTTTATAACTATCCAAGGCCCCAGAACTGCCAGTGCTTCCGGTTTTCACGCTCAACATTCAACGGCAACTGCTCCTCAATTTTCTTCTCATTTTCCATTTGAATCGGCTCCTATCGGACAAGAGATGGAAATGGAAGTGCTGGAAGAAGATGAAACCAAAAACAGTCATGATGAATATTGTACAGCGTTTGTTCAAACCTATTCATCCGATGAAATTCTTTATACGTCTTCACTAAAAAGTCGCTTTTTGCAACTGGCAACTTCTATTCATAACCGCTCAACGGTTCCTTTTTTCATTCTCCACCATTCGTGGAAGAGTTACCTGTCTTAATTTTTTCTTTTTCGATTCTTGCCTTTATATGGTTCGTACCATATAAACATCTTTCTATTACTACGTTCATTCAGTAGCGGAATGAATACTGTGGTTATGCATTCACCCATCTTAAATCGAAATTTTAATGAAGAAGATATTCGCTCTCTCCATTGTGGCAGCGGTAGTTGGTTTTTCTTCCTGTGCACATCAGGAAGAAGAAAAAGAAACAGAAGCAACGTTTGTAGTGACCAGTCCGATACAAATGGACACGGTTCTTTACAAAGAGTATGTAGGTCAGGTTCAATCCTCCAGTCATATTGAATTACGATCGCAGGAACGTGGTTTCCTTGAAAAAATATTTGTTGATGAAGGACAGTTTGTAAAAAAAGGGCAACTGCTGTTCAAGATCATGCCACTCATTTACCAGGCAGAAGTTGCAAAAGCAAAAGCAGAAATGGAGTTTGCCGAAATTGAATACAAGAACACCAAAAGCCTTACCGATAACAATGTTGTATCGCCTAACGAACTGGCTCTTGCAAAAGCCAAGCTGGATAAAGCAAAAGCAGAGCTGGCATTAGCGCAGGCTCATTTAGGCTTTACTGAAATACGTGCGCCTTTTGATGGAATCATGGATCGTTTTCAGAAACGTTTGGGCAGTCTTATCGACGAAGGTGAATTACTCACTACTCTTTCGAACAACAGCAAAATGTGGGTGTACTTTAATGTTCCGGAAGCTGAGTATCTCGACTATATCCAAAAAGCAAAATCGCAACAAACACAACATGTGCTGTTGCAAATGGCCAACAAAGAATTGTTCAGCTTACCCGGCATTGTAGAAACCATTGAAGCCGATTTCAATAATGAAACAGGCAACATCGCTTTCAGAGCAACATTCCCGAACCCAAAAGGGATTCTTCGACATGGTGAAACAGGAAATGTTTTGATGCCTGTTACACTTAAAAACGTCCTCATCATTCCGCAAAAGGCAACTTTCGATGTGCTCGATAAAAAGTTTGTCTATATCGTTGATAAAAACAATGTGCTGAAGGCAAAACAAATCACCATTGCTCAGGAAATGCCACACTTGTACATCGTTGCAACAGGACTTAGCGCCAGCGATAAAATTCTTGCAGAAGGTTTAGGTAAGGTGAAGAACAACGAAAAGATCACGTATGAGTTTGTTTCGTTCAGGAAAGAAATGGCGGAGTTAAATAATTTACATGCCGAGTAAGGCAGGAACCAAAAAACAAATATCGAATGTTTAATAAGTTTATAAAAAGACCGGTTCTTGCTATTGCGCTATCTATCGTAATTGTTTTCATGGGACTGTTGGCTATTAAAACATCATCGGTTGCACAGTTTCCTGAAATAGCTCCACCCCGGGTAAATATCTTCATTGAGTTTCCCGGTTCTAATGCAGATGTATTGGTGAAATCAACACTTACCATTCTGGAGCGTGCTATTAATGGTGTACAGGGTATGCAATACATTTTGAGTGATGCTACCAGTGCAGGCGAAGCAACGATTGAAGTGATTTTTGAACCGGGCACCGATCCAACGCTCGCCGCTGTGCGAGTGAAATCAAGAGTTGATCAGGTAATGACCAACCTGCCTCCTTTGGTTCAACGGGAAGGGGTGATCATCTCTCCGTTACAACCAAGTATGTTGATGTATTTGAATCTTTACAGCGAGAAAAACGATGTTGATGAAAAGTTTTTATTCAACTATGCCAACACATTTATTTTGCCGGAGCTTCAACGGATCAAGGGAATGGGACTTGCTCAGGCAATTGGCAGTCGTTCGTTTGCAATACGTGTTTGGTTAAACCCTGAACGAATGAGAGCCTACAGCATTTCTGCTGATGAAGTGTTGAAAGCAATTGATGAGCAAAGTGTATTGGCAAGGCCGGGCAGGGTTGGCTTGAGCTCAGGAAAAACTGCACAATCGCAGGAATATGTTTTTACTTACAAAGGATGGTACAATACACCTGAGCAATACCAGGATATTATTATCAAGGCAAATGCCAATGGTGAACTACTGAAGCTGAAAGATATTGCTGAAGTTGAAGTAGGAAGTGAATTTGTTGATATCTACTCAAACAAAGATGGCCATCCTTCTGCATCGCTTGTACTGAAACAAAATCCCGGCAGTAATGCCAGTATCGTGATCGATGAAGTAAAAGCAAAACTGCAGGAGTTGAAAAAAGATTTTCCTCCGGGTATTGATTACGAGATCAACTACGATGTATCAAAATTTGTGGATGCATCCATTGAGAAAGTATTACACACATTGGTAGAAGCATTTATTCTTGTGGCCATTGTTGTGTTTATTTTTCTTGGTGATTGGCGATCTACATTCATTCCCATTCTTGCAGTTCCTGTATCACTCATTGGTGCATTTACATTGATGAAGTTCTTCGGCTTAAGTATTAACCTCATTACATTGTTTGCGTTGGTACTCGCCATTGGTGTGGTGGTGGATGATGCCATTGTGGTAGTAGAAGCAGTACATGTGAAGATGGAAGAAGAAAACCTCTCTCCTTTCGCTGCAGTTAAGAAAGTGATCCGTGAGATCAGTGGTGCCATCATTGCCATAACCTTAGTTATGATCTCGGTATTTGTTCCGGTTGCATTTATGAGCGGACCAGTGGGTGTACTCTATCGCCAGTTTTCATTGACCATGGCAAGTGCAATTTTCATTTCCGGTTTTGTGGCACTTACGCTTACACCGGTGTTATGTGCCATCTTACTCAAGAACACGCATGGCAAACCAAAACGGAAAACGCCGATCAGCATGTTTCTCGATTGGTTCAACAGAACGTTTGAACGTGTTACAGGTAAGTACACCAAATTTCTTACACTGATTGTAAACCGAAGAGTGGTTACGTTTGGCGTTTTAATTGTATTTGCGTTTGGTATTGCCGGCGTCAACAAAGTGTTACCTGCAGGATTTATTCCAAGTGAAGATCAGGGGCAGATCTATGCGATTATACAAACAGCACCCGGCACCACGCTTGAACGTACCAATGAAATATCCAGAAAGCTTCAACTGATTGCAAGGAAAATCGAAGGTGTTGCATCGGTAACTTCTCTTGCAGGTTATGAAATTCTTACGGAAGGACGTGGATCGAATGCAGGTACTTGTTTGATCAACTTAAAAGATTGGTCGGAGCGGAAACAATCTGTAAAAGAAGTGATCGAAGAGTTGGAAAAAGAATGCAAAGATCTTCCTGCCAATATCGAATACTTTGAGCCACCTGCTGTGCCGGGTTATGGTACATCGGATGGTTTCTCTCTGCGTTTATTAGACAAAGGCAGTGATGTAGATTACCAGGAATTCGACAAAGTAAATGCTGAGTTTTTAGCCGAACTGAAAAAAAGAAAAGAGTTGAATGGTTTATTTTCTTTTTACTCAGCTAAATATCCGCAATATGAAATTTTTGTAGATAACGAATTGGCCATGCAAAAAGGGGTTTCTGTTGGTGATGCCATGGAAAACATGAACGTCATGATCGGCAGCACCTACGAACAGGGCTTTATCCGGTTCAACAACTATTACAAAGTGTATACGCAGGCGGGTCCTGAGTTCAGGAAGCAGCCATCCGACATTCTCAACATGTTTATCAAAAATGAGCATGGTGAAATGGTTCCCTACTCAGCTTTCATGAAAATCAAAAAGACACAGGGGCCCAATGAAATTGCACGTTACAATTTATACATCTCGTCGTTGATAAATGGTATACCAGCGAAGAGCTACTCATCAGGTGATGCCATCAGGGCCATTAAAGAAGTAGCATCACAAAAATTACCACGTGGTTATGATATTGCATGGGAAGGTCTTTCATACGATGAAGCAAGAAGAGGAAACGAAGCCTTGTATTTATTTCTTGTTGTACTCTTCTTTGTGTATTTAATTCTGGCTGCACAGTATGAAAGTTTTCTGTTGCCGTTTGCAGTGTTGCTTTCGCTGCCACCCGGTATATTCGGTTCGTTCCTGTTATTAAAAAGTATGGGATTAGCGAATGATGTATATGCACAGGTTGGGCTTATTATGTTGGTTGGTTTGCTTGGCAAGAATGCGGTATTGATCGTTGAATTTGCAGTGCAGAAACACAACAAAGGCGCTACTGTACTTGATGCAGCCATTGAAGGTGCGAGAGCCCGTTTCCGTCCCATCTTAATGACATCGTTTGCATTTATTGCGGGTTTGATTCCATTGGTACTTGCAACAGGACCTGGTGCTGTGGGTAACCATACCATTGGTGCATCTGCATTGGGTGGTATGTTATTCGGAACCGTTTTCGGTGTCATCATTGTACCGGGACTCTACTTCGTATTCGGCAAACTGTCGGAAGGCAAACATCTCATCAGAGACGAAGATGAAAATCCGTTGAGTGAAGATTTTGTTGAAAGCCGTTCCGAGGCAGCACTTACGAAGACGATCAAAAAATTAATCAAACGAATCAGAAACACTAATACAAATGAAAATGAACATAACAGCTAAATACATTGCACTTGTTGTTTGCATAGGTTGGCTGGGTGCCTGTAAAATACCTGCTGTTAGCAGTAAACAGGAAAGAAAATTTACTCCTGCGGCTTACACCAACTCGCAGGATACAACCAACTCGGTAAAATTAAATTGGAAAAACTATTTTACCGATCCCAATCTTCTTGCATTGATCGACACTGCTCTCCGTAATAACCAGGAGTTGAACATAACGTTACGTGAAATTGAAATGAGTAAGAATGAGATCATGGCACGGAAAGGTGAATACATGCCATTCCTTCATTTGAAAGCAGGTGCTGTTGCCGACAGAGCAGGTAACTACACATGGGATGGCATTTCGGAAGAAGACTGGAAATCAAGTCCGGATAAAGGTCATCCATACATTGGAGATTTCATGGTGGGTACCTACTTTACATGGGAACTGGATGTGTGGAAGAAATTACGTACTGCAAAAAAAGCAACCGTCCTGCGATATCTGTCAACCATTGAAGGAAAAAACTTTATGGTTACAACGATCATTGCAGAAATAGCCAACTCTTATTACGAGTTAATAGCGATGGATAATCTACTGGCGATTATTCAACAGAATATTGAGTTGCAAAAAAATGCATTGCAGCTTGTGAAGCTTGAGAAAGATGCTGCGAAGGTTACGCAGTTAGCTGTTAACCGCTTTGAAGCGCAATTGCTCAACACACAAAATCTGCAATATGAAATTCAACAGCAAATCGTTGAAACAGAGAACAGGATCAATTTTTTAACGGGACGATTTCCGCAACCTGTTGTACGTAATTCAGCTGCGTTTAACAACCTGGTGCTTGATCCGATCTTTGCAGGTGTGCCATCGCAACTGCTATTTTATCGTCCCGATATTCGACGAGCTGAGTTAGAACTTGCTGCATCGAAATTGGATGTGCAGGTGGCAAAGGCGAATTTCTATCCATCGTTCAGTCTTACGGCTGGTGTTGGTTTGCAGGCATTCAATCCGGTGTATCTGATCAGGCCGGAATCGATCCTTTATAATTTAGCAGGTGACCTGGTTGCACCATTAATCAATAAGAATGCAATTAAAACCACTTACTTTAATGCAAATGAAAAACAGATACAGGCTGTCTATCGTTATGAGCGTTCCATTTTAAATGCGCATATCGAAGTGGTGAATCAACTTTCAAGAATGGACAACTTCACGAAGAGTTATGAAACAAAAGCGAAAGAAGTGGATATCCTTACACAATCGATCACTATTTCAAACAACCTGTTCCGTTCTGCAAGAGCAGATTACATTGAAGTGTTGTTAACGCAACGGGAAGCATTGGAATCCAAAATCGATCTGATTGAGATTAAGCTGAAACAACTTAATGCCAAAGTAAATATTTATAAAGCGTTGGGAGGAGGATGGAATTAAAGATGTAAATCTGCAAGGGTATTGGCTTCGTCAAATCTACAGTGATGAAGCCAATACCTTTTTTAACCTAGTCTGCAACAGCGATATTAACAACTGAGTGGATGACAAGCTTTTCGTCGGCCCCTTCCTTCGCAGAAATGTCTCCCGCAGGGGACGTTTCGTGATGCAGCGTTGAAGTGTAATTACGCCAGGTTCCTTTCAGGAGACATGGCTACGAAATAAATAGAAGCCGGCAGTCATTACGTTGCGCTGGTGATTACAGCAGCGGAAAGATCCACTTCAAGCTTTGGGCAGTTAGTAATTCTGAACATTAGTATTGTGTTTATTCTCACAGTTATTCTTCTATGACGCACACTTATAAACTTTATAGGGTTGCTTTTTTTTAATTCGTTTCCAATTCATTACTTTAATCCCAAAAGATGAAACTAACCAGCATTCTATTCGCACTTATTTTAATCACATTTGCAGGTAAAACGTCATTTGCTCAAGAGAAAGAGGAAAAAATTAAGTGGGCACCCAACCCCGAAATGATTCCTCCCCATTTTGATCCTAACAAACATATTTTGCTGGTATTGCAATTGCCCAAACTTAGAAACCCTGAAAAAGTGCATGTAGCCGGTACAAAAGATATTGATGATGCCTTTAAAGCTAATTATACAGGTTATCAGTATGTGATGATTTCGCCGGCTGATTTAGAGGATGGAAATTCGAAATACAAAGACACATCGGTTTACCGGTTTGTGCTATACAATACCGGGGTTAAAATAAGCAGGATAGATGGTGGTTACACATTGCGCACCGATCCAAGTACGGGATTGACGATGCGAACATCCAATCCTCCCGCTCGAGTTGGGCAAACAATTGTTGATTTTTACATGCACGACCGGGTAACAAATGAGGACTATGTAAGAAGTGGCCGACCTACCAGTTTTATTAAAATGACGTTGCGCCCTATTATTTTAACGATGGCGCAGCAAGGAAGGAAAAAGAAAGCTGCTTAATTTTTAAGCAATCTCCCTTTCAGATAACATTGCTGCGAAGCAAGGAAACTAAAATATATGCCCACTTCCAAAATCCTACTCTTGTTATTTACCTGTATATGGTTACATGCATCTGTTGATGCACAGCAAGCTGGCAGTAAACCAACTCCCAACTCAATACGGCCAAGGGCGTTTACGGAAAATGCCAGGGCGATCGATTCAATCCAATCCACCAATGAAACAGCAAATGCCGGCAGAAGGAATCATGTTTCAGCACCCCTTACAGGTGCAAAGCTAATTCGCAAAGAAAATAATCCAAAGCAGGCCATCGGGCAGCAACTCGTTCCAAACTATCTGTTGAATAACCAACAACAAGCGACTTCTTTCAGAACCAATGCCATTTGCTATACCATCTCCGGAAGAAATTTTTTGAAACAAGATTCGCTGGTACTTTATACAAATGACGCCTGCAAAACAAAAGATGGCAACGTGCTCGTAACCGGCGAATTTGGGGAATACACACCCTACCTGATAGAGAGCGGTGGCTATTGTATAAAAACGGATATCGAAGGTAACGTGCTATGGGCAAAGCTATACGACAGTATAGAAGTTGGCGGAACCGATTACACCTATTATACCAGAGTAATTGAATTAGCCAATGGCTCTATCTTACTTGCCGGGAGAACAAAAAACAAAATTTCCGGTAACGACGATTTTGTGTTGACCAAACTGGATAATAACGGCAACCTTATTTGGCTGAAAACTTATGAAGCGAGGTTATGGCAGGGTTTTAATGGCAGCGGAGATTCTTTTCCGCTAACCGATCTTGAAGAAGACCCGGCAACCGGTGCTATTTATTTTACAGGCGGTCTTTGGGGAGGTATCAGTTGTGTAACAAAAGTTTCCTCTTTGGATGGAAGTATTTCCTGGAGTAATGGTTATGACGGGTACGATAGTGAACAACCTTTTGGCATTGTTATTAACAGCGATCACGTGTTGTTGTTTGATCTTGTGAATGGTTATTATAACCAGAGCTATATTCAAGTGACAGCACTCAATAAAACGAATGGTGATACCTTATTTACCAAATCGGTCAGCCAAACAGGTGACGCATCGCTGGCCCGTTTATATAGAGGTACCCAAGTGGTGAAGTTGAACAACGGGCATTATCGTTTATGTGGTCCTACAACCCGGTATTTTCAATTTCCGGCTTTTACCGGAACAATCGATCTTTTTCATGCGGGTGTAATAGACCTGGATGAGAACCTCAATTTTGTGAAGGCCTGGGGGTTTAAAAACCGGCTGGAGGCCAATGGCTATAATACAAAGATCAGTTTGTTCCCTGATGGGAGTGGCCTTTTTACAATGCTGGATTATGTGAGCAGTTATAACGCTGAAACGATTATTTGCCTGTTCAGGGATGACCAGATCTATCATCAGCGCAAGCGACTGCATGCTAATGAAGGGATACCCTATGAGCCGGCAAGTCTGCAACTTGCTGATGGTGGTTTTTTGAATATAAAATTGATGGGAGACAGTACAAAAACCGGAGACCAGGGTTCACGAATTGACTACTACCGTATTCATACTTCAGATACAGCCTCTTTATGTATTGGGTTAAAGGATTCATCCACCTCTGTTTATTATTTTAATTTCGAGCCGGTGAACAGGCGAATTAATTCAGTGCTTCCGAATGTCTTCAGGGAAAGTCGGGTTAAGAAATTCGAGCAATGGGACTTTTCGCTTCATCCCGATCCTGCCTGTGTGGTGGTTTCTAATTGCGATACGTTGGTTCTTCGTTCAACTGCTACTACCATATGCCCGGGCAACAATGTTACGATTACTATTGGCAAGAATAAAGCATGCGGTAGTCTTGTTCCTTTGGAATATGACAGCAGTTTTGTGAGCAGTGTAACTAAACTCAATGACAGTACTTACAGCTTTCATTTTAATAAACCGGGTAAAGGATTTATTCGTGCAAGTTTGATGGGCTGTGAGTTAAGAAAGGATTCTGTTTTTGTCGAAGTGCTTCCTGCAGTTTATAAGCTGGATATTGGAGCCGATACAGTGATTTGTCCGGGAAATGAAGTTGTATTGAATGCCGGCGCCGGGTTTGCTTCATATCAATGGCAGGATGGAACAACTGATTCCATTTTTACAGTTGTTACTCCGGGAACATATTATGTAACTGCTATTAATGGATGCGGTACATCTTATTCAGATACGGTTATTGTCAACGATCATCCACCTATTCCTATGAGTATCGGTGCAGATCGAACCAAGTGCAACAATGACACTATTCAACTGAACGGACCATCAGGATTTATTAATTACAGTTGGCTGCCCAATTATCAAGTGAGTTCTACGAATACACAAACTATTATTGTGAATCCCGCAGTTGATACGTCTTACGTGCTGAGAGCCGAGTTAACGCCGGGTTGTTTTGCCTTTGATACAGTTCGGGTAAACGTGTTTCGTTCGCCAGTGATCAGTCTTGGATCTGATACAAGTTTTTGTGCGGGCGATAGTTTGTTGTTGAATGCGGGCAGCGGATTTGTACAATACAATTGGAATAATGGAAGTAATGCGCAACAAGTAACAGGATATTCAGCGGGTGTTTATTCCGTTGAAGCAATAACAGCAGAAGGTTGTAAATCATTTGATACGCTGCGCATCGTGAATGTATTTAACAACCCGGTTGTTCGTCTTGATACGGATAACGCTATTTGTGCAGGCAGCAGCAAGCTGTTGGATGCAGGTAGCTTTGCTGCGTATTTGTGGAATGATGGCAGTTCTGCAAGAACCTTAACTGTGAATCAAACAGGAACTTATTCTGTTACCGTAGCTGACAATAATGGTTGCGTAGGATCTGATACAACAAGCATTACTGCATTGCTCCCTCTTCCTGCTGGTTTTTTACCTGCCGACACCTCCATTTGTACCTATGACAAATTAACCTTGAAACCGGAGCAGGGTTTTCGTTCTTATTTGTGGGATAATAATTCCACAAACAGCAATGTTACTATCACCAAGCCGGGATTATATTGGCTTACTGTAACCGATCAGAACGGTTGTGTTGGAAGTGATAGTGTTCTTGTTGCTCCGAAAGATTGCCTGGCTGGGATTTATGTTCCCAATGCGTTTACGCCAAACAACGACAATCTGAATGATGTGATCTACCCCATCATTGGTGGTACTATTGTTCAATACCAATTCAGCATCTTTAACCGTTGGGGGAAATTGGTTTTTACAACAAACGAATTAGGAAAGGGATGGAACGGAATATTCGCAGGTTATCCGCAAGATCCCGGATTGTTTACATGGAAATGTACCTATCAGTTAGAAGGCGATAAACCGCAAGTAGCGAAGGGGTTTGTAATGTTGATTCGTTAAACCCTACAGAATCTAAGAAAATGAATCCATTTCTTCAGACGTTTCTTACTTATGAAAATTTAAGCAGTCAATTCCTTTTTGTAAAGACAGGTACAATGGAATGGTGTATGTGGCTCGTTCCGGAATATTCTGAAATAGTAAGAATTGTTTCGGAATGAGCAATTATCAAATTTATTTGTTTCTCTTTTTTTCGGAATATTCCGGAAAACTGCTATGCCAATTCTATGCATGTAGCGACGCTGTCGTAACAGTTACACTCTATTGTAATCCGTCGGCCCGAGGTCTGGTGTAACCGACCCATGGAGCTAGGATATATAAATCCTGGGGTCCGCTACCTGAGACTCCGGGCGACACAGGACAAACCGATAAGTTAGATGTGTGTTCCAGGTTCCTGGTTTTACGTTTTAAGGCTGATTGATGATGCCTGCTTCATTCCGTATTGCGTAAACAGTTTTCCTCATTGTGTAAATGAATTGAGTGTTTATGATTGACATTTGCACCTGAAAAAAATGCTTATGAACAGGATTCTATTAATTTTTTGGCTGGCAATAACAGCGATAGAAACAAGTGCTCAACAGGACTCAGTAAAAACAGACAGCAGTCGTCTCCATACAAAATACCTGGCAGATATAACAGTGGTAGGCCGTAACAGCCGGGCAGATGTGCATTTCCTGCCTGAAATTGTTGGTGTAAATATCAATGCGGGTAAGAAGAACTCATTAATTGTAGTTGATAATGTGCAGGGAAATGTAGTTACCAACACCATGCGGCAGGTAGTAGCTAAAATTCCCGGTATACAAATTTGGGAAAGTGATGGAAGCGGCATTCAGATCGGTATTGCGGCAAGAGGATTGAGCCCTAACCGAAGCTGGGAGTTTAACACAAGACAAAACGGTTATGATATTGCTGCAGATCCTTACGGTTATCCGGAAGCATACTACAATCCGCAACTACAGGCAGTGCAACGGATTGAAATTATAAGAGGACATGGATCGCTGCAATACGGTCCGCAGTTCGGCGGCATGGTTAATTACATTTTACGAAATGGGAATGAGATCAATAAGCCGTTTGAATTTGAAACACAACAAACTATTGGCAGCAACGGCTTGTTTAATAGTTATAATGCTGTAGGTGGTGAAACAAAGAAGTATCACTACTATGGTTTTTTTGATCACCGAAATGCAGATGGATACAGGCAGAACAGCCGTTACTATAACAACTCCGGTTTTGGAACATTTACCTATCGTTTTAACGATAAGTTTTCGGTTACTGCTGAGTTGATGAGGAGTAACATGCGTAGCCAGCAACCCGGAGGTTTAACCGATGCGCAATTGAAACAAGACATGAAACAAAGTTTCAGAAGCCGTAACTGGTTTGACGTAACCTGGACAACTGCCGCACTCATCAGCAATTATAAATTCAGCGAAACATCACGTTTGAATGTAAAGTTATTTGCTGTACATGGCGACAGGAACAGTGTGGGCTTTATGCCATCTGCAGGAATAATTGTAAACGATACCATCAACAAAACCACCAATCAATACAACACACGTAATCTGAATGAAGATGATTACAGGAATTACGGTTTGGAAGTACGCTACCTCGGCGCCTACAAGCTTGGTAAAATGAACAACTCATTTTCATTGGGCGGGCGTTTATACAAAGGCACAACACTCCGTTATGCAGCTGATGGAAAAGGAAGTACAGGATCAGATTATGATATGAGGGTGAGCGACGGTATCTGGACAAGAGATATTGATTTCAACACGGTAAATGCAGCATTACATGCAGAAAACATTTTCAGAATTTCTGAAAAACTGATCGTTATTCCCGGGTTACGGTATGAATATATTACCGGACAAGCAAGTGGACGTAATGGTTTCAGTGCCGGTAACGAAGTGTTGTTACAGAATCAAAAGCGCAGCCGTGGATTTGTACTGGCTGGTGTAGGGGCAGAATATCATGTTACATCAATGAGCGAACTCTATGCAAATATTACACAAGCTTACCGCCCTGTACAGTTTGCTGATTTAACAGCACCGCCCACAACCGATGAAGTAGACCAGGATATAAAAGATGCGAAGGGTTATAATGCTGATTTAGGCTATCGTGGACGTTTTGGTTCCTATCTATTTTTTGACGTAAGTGCATTTTACCTGCAATACAATAACCGAATCGGCACTATTGTTCAGCAACGTACCGATGGTAGTTTTTATAACTATCGCACCAATGTTGGTAACAGCACAAGCAAAGGAATTGAGGCTCTGCTGGAATTCAGCCCGGTAAAAGCAATTACAGAGAAATCAACATGGGGCGATATTAACCTGTTTGTTTCTTATGGTTTCACAGATGCCCGTTATGGAAATTTTAAAGTGATCACAAAAAACAGCAGCAACCAGTTGGTTGAAAGCAATCTGCAGAATAAGAAAGTGGAAAACGCACCGGAGCATATTGTACGAAGTGGTTTAACTTATTCGTTCAAAGGATTTTCCTTCACCACACAAGTAAGCTATGTAAGTGAAGCATTTGCAGATGCAAACAATACAGTTACAGCAACAGCAAATGCGCAAAACGGAATTATTCCTGCATATACTGTTACTGATTTAACGGCGTCGTATCGCTTCAATAAAAATCTAAACATCAAAGCAGGTATTAATAATCTTACGAATGAAAAATATTTCACTCGCAGGGCGGGTGGTTATCCGGGACCGGGAGCATTGCCGGCAGATGGAAGGACATTCTTTATCAGTGTTGGAGCAAAATTCTAAACTGAAACAGATCATAAAAAACTTCACTTAAAAAGTGGAGTTTTTTTATGCCATTTTTTTACGGTGAGTCATGTGGAACCGACTCACCGAAAAAAAACGTCTACCGCAGGGGACCTTTCGTCATACAGCGTTTAAGTGTTGTTACGCCACGTCCCTTTCAGTAGACGTGGCTACGAAATAAAGAAGCCGACAGTCATTACGTTCCGCTTGTGATTATAGCAGCGGTTACAGCGGCCTGTGTTGCAGCTGCCGCAGCAGCAACCGGTTCGTTTGCAACGCCTGCCATACTAATAAAGTTGTAACCCCATCCTTTCAGTTCGTTTACCCATACCAGTGAGCCATCTTTTGCACGTAAGCAAAACAAGATACCAGAGGAGGCTATAAAGAGTTTATCGCCTTCAGCAGAAATTTGTCCGTAGTTATAGCCATTGCTGTTAGCAAGGTATTCTTTCAGTTTAATTTCCCAACTGATGGCCCCATCTTTTTTATTGACAGCAGCTACTCTTCCTTTCGACAGAATGTACAGATGATTGACAGGCTTCATGTTTTTTTGATAAAAATAGGAAATGCGGATGAAGGGAAGTGAAGGAGGGAGGCTCGCCTGCGAAAGAAGAAACGTTCTGCAAAAATAATATTCCGGAATAGTCCGAAATTATTTGAAAAGTTACGGAATAGGATAGTATTCGTTTTACACGTTTCTCTTTTTTTCGGAATATTCCGGAAAACAGCTATGTGAATTCTATGAATATAATAGCGTCTTATTAATAGTTACATTCTATTGTAATATAATCCGGATTATTTCGGAAATTTTTCCGTTCACTTGAAGTGACGTTTAGCCGACCAGGGGAGTTATCCTATGTAAATCCAAGGTGCCATTATTTGAAATCTGATTTGTACAAGAAAGATTGTAGTATTGATCCGATTATTGGAGAGAAGATTAATAAAGTTCACTTTGATCGAATAGTCCTAACAATGAATTATCGGCTGCTTTCGATAATCTTCCCCATCCTGATACATTAGTAGAACAGATCGTTGAAAATTTAGAAGCCGGGTTGGAACGTTTTAAAGCGATTATTGCGAGTTTGAATAGTAAAGGATAATTCTGATTTTCTTCATTCGCATTATCACAACAGGTACATGAAAATAATTGGCCAGAGCTTACAAATCCTATCTGATTTTCGGATTAAGGAATGTTATATAAGCTTTCTCATTGAATGATTTTTGTTTCGATTGTTGATCGTTATCGATATCAAAGAAAATCAGTTGTTTCTGTTGCTGGGCTTTGTAATTTTTTTCCTATAATTTACTGTAAAGCGACTTGTAATGTCTGAGTTATTTATGATTGCTTGTATCACTTAATATTAACTTATCATCCGGTGTTCTCAGGAGAATGCTTTTTTCATCAAGAAGACGTTTAAGTTTTTGATCCGTCATTTCATCAAGCAACTGGTTTTTTAATTGGAATATCCGTGTATCATTATCACTTTTGTGCCAATTCACAATTTTGCATTTGCAGCTTGCATTTTCTAAGGTGTTCAACACTTCTTCAACCTTGCCACCCCGGCCTTGTTTGACATACACTTCCCTGATCCCAATAATATTATTTTTTTCAGCCACGTCAAAACTCCACGATGCTGATATCACATTTTTATATTGACCTGAATCATTCAGTTTCATCAATGAATGACGGGGTGATTCAATTTTTCCTTCTTTGTTTCTGATGTAAGAATGAATTGATACAAGCCAAGGCGATTCAAATTGTATGTAACCATCATGAACAAAACTGGCGCCATAGCGGGTAAATAAAAAATAGCCGTCTTTGTATTTTATGTCCATGATGTTCGGCACTACCAAATGGTATCGGTTAGGGTCAGTTGATCTTGCTTGTGGCGAGCCCGTATAGCAAAGCCAGATTCCTTCTAGGCTGTCAATTTCAGCTTGGGTCACTTTATACGGCAAAATTTTTAAATCATGACTGATTGTTACTACCTGATTCCGGGATGTTCTCCATTGAAAAGTTGAGTAAATCAATGCAGCGGTCAGCAAAATAATAATAAGTAGCAAGAAGGTTTTACCGGGTATGTTTTTTTTGGGACTGAGGATTTCTGACGATTCATTTACTTCAGTAACTGGGCTGTCAGTCTTTTCCTGCCAGATAAGATTTTCATCTACCGGATCAGCTTCAAAACCTTTTCTGCCTTTTCCATATAAATAAATATAACAGGCATCAATTAAAAAAGGACGTGGCTTGGAAACAATCTGGTTAAAGAACGCATCTTTTACCTGATTACCTGTAATGTCGTATTTGCGAAAAGGGTGTTCAAGTTTCCTTGGGTTTAAATCAATTTCATAACGATCATGAATTAAGGTTTCACTTGTATAAGGAAGTTGATTGCTGATTTCACTTAAAACCCTTGCAATCGGCTCATAGTTTTTCCGGTTTGAGTTCTTACTGATTACTTCGCCTGATTCCTTTTCAAACTTTTCTATGACTTTGGAAAGCAGGTAAACGATTTCGGATTTGCCGCTTACAATTTTCATAATTTTCTGAGGGCTAACCTGTTAAAAGATTCCAGAAATTATTTTCCGCTTTCCAGAAACCCTGAATTAAAAATAGAATTTTTTCCCGAGACAGATAATTCATGTTCCATGGCTTGATGGTTTAATTTTCACATGCCAACTCTGTATTTAAATTTTAGACTACCAAAACGAATTGCTATGCCAAAATTCAGATTCTTACAGTTAAGAACGCTTTTGCTGTTATTTGCTCTGACGGGGTTTTCATCCCAATCTTTTAGTCAGGAAATAAAAATAACAGGCTCCGTTTTCGATGAGAACAACAACCCGATGAAAGGAGCAACAGTTTCCGTGAAGGATTCAAAAGTAGTTAGTTCCACCGATGCCAAAGGAAACTTTAGCATTACGATTCCACAGGGGAAAAATATCCTTGTAATAAGCTTCGTAGGTTACGAAACGCAAGAATATACAGCGGGTATTGAAAGCAGTATTACCATTAAACTGGAGCCTTCCGCTACAACGCTCAATAATGTGGTTGTTACAGCACTTGGCTTTGAAACGAAAAAGGATAAACTGGGTTATGCTACCAACAGGATCAGCGGTGAAGCAGTAAACAATTCAGGTGAATCCGGAATTATTCAGGCTTTGGCCGGTAAATCTTCAGGTGTAAGGATTTCACGTTCCAATGGTGATCCTGGAAGCGGTTCACAAATTTTGATTCGTGGTCAAAGTACAATCACCAGAAGTACCGACCCATTAATTGTTGTTGATGGAGTTCCCATTAGTGGAGATGCAAGAGGCGAAACAGCCGGTGGACAGATTCAGCAACAAAGCAGGCTTAACGACATAAGCATGGATGACGTTGCCAATATACAGGTGCTAAAGGGAGCATCAGCCGCTGCACTTTGGGGTACCCGTGCAGCCAATGGTGTGATCGTAATTACTACTAAAAAAGGAAGCGGTGGAAATAAGCCCACGATCAACTTTCGTTCAACTGTTTCATTCGATCAAGTGAGTGCTTTTTATGATCTGCAGACAACGTATGGTCAGGGGAATAATGGTGTTTGGGCAGCGAATGCCATTCGTACATGGGGTGATAAAATAGCTAACAGAGCAGGAGGTGATGATATCCTGAACACAGCAGGAGCTTATTTTGTTGGGAACACCGGCAGAACTATTTATCCTATCACTACTAAAAATTCTAAAGAAACTTTTGTTGACAAGAATTATAATGATGTTTTCAGAACAGGACATTTCTTAGATAATTCTATCAGCATCAGCGGTGGCGATAATAAATCTAATTATTTTGTAAGCCTTAGCGATCTCAACCAAAAAGGTGTGGCACGTGCAGGCAGTGATTACAGAAGAACAACCTTCCGGATAAATGCCGGTCGTGAATTCAATAAATGGTTGAACTTTTCAAATAAAACTTCTTATACATTAACGAATTCAAACCGTTTACAGGGCGGTATCAATAATGCAGGGTTACTCATTGGTTTACTGCGCACACCGCCTGATTTTGATAACTCCGATTATATTGGACAATACTATTCAGCTCCCGGTGGTGCATTTATTCCAAACCGTCATCGTTCATACAGAAATGGATTGGGTTCATCAACTAACCCCGGTTTTAATAATCCATTGTGGGTAATACATCAATTACAAAACAGCACGCTTGTAAACAGGTTTATCAATTCTGCTGAAATAAATATCAAACCTGTTAAATGGTTTACACTTACTACAAGAGCAGGGGTAGATTATTTCACCGATCAGCAGAGAAATTATTTTCCCTATTTCACAGCAAACTGGAATGCCGGGCAATACAACCGTGAAGAATATTCAGAAACACAATTCAACCTTGATGTTATTGGAAGAGCAGAACATGATTTCACCAATAAATTTTCGGGTAACGTCCTGATAGGGTTTAATTATAATCATTTAAAAACAACCACTCTTGGAGGTCAATCACAGGATTTTATTCTGCGGGACGGCCCACAGGATCTTAATAATGCTACACCAACAAATATTTCAACTACTGACAGATACCTGAAACGTATTACCAATGCGGGATATAGCAGTATTGGATTTGCATGGGATGATCAATTGTTTGTAAACGCAACAGGCAGAATTGAAACAGCTTCAACATTTGGTGAGCTTGCAGCAAAAACATTTTTTTATCCTTCTTCAGATATCGCCTGGCAATTTACAAAAATCAAAGGCCTTGAATCTCTCAAATGGTTGTCATTCGGTAAACTGCGAGCTTCATTTGGTATAGTAGGTGTTCAGCCGGGATCCTATAATACAATGACAAATTTTACTGCAAGATCCTGGACAGATGGACTTGGTGGTGCTCTTGATCCTGCATTGTATGGAACCGGTTCTTATTTACAAAATGATGATAAAGGCAATCCTTATTTGAAACCGGAAAGAAAACAGGAAATAGAGTTTGGTACTGATTTACGTTTCTTTAATAATAAGGTTTCATTAGGTTTCACCGTGTACCAAAACGAAACCAAGGATGCGTTGATATCCGTTACACAATCGCCGGCTACTGGTTTTAATACGATCTATGCTAATGCAGGAACCATTGAAAACAAAGGAATAGAGCTTGACCTTGGCTATAATGTATTTCAGAAGAACAACTGGTCATTGGATGTAAATATGAACTGGACCCGTAACCGTAATCTTGTTACTTACCTTGCTAACACCGGCTCTATCGATTTAGGAGGTAGTAACGGTATTTCTTCAAGAGCAGTTGAAGGATATGCTTTGGGTGCTTTATTCTCCAATAAATTTCAACGTGATAGTGGCGGTAAATTTATTCTTGATGCAAATGGATTTCCTGTACTGGATCCTGTTGCAGGAGTTATCGGTGATCCCAATCCTGATTGGAGAGCTGCTTTTGGTTTTAACCTGAAGTATAAGATCGTTTATCTGAATGCACTCTTTGAACACTCACAAGGTGGAGATGTAGTGAATGGAACTGAAGCGGTGTTACTTGATTACGGCACATCTGCTGCCACCGGTTTTGAAAGAACAAGTGATGTTGCTTTGCAAACATACAGGGGAACCACAATAGCAGCCGGCACAGCATTCAGAGGCAACATCCACAATTTTGGCGGCGGTAATGTTGCGCTTGATCAAAGCTGGTACACTGGTCCTGGTGGCTTTTTTGGAAATATTGGTGAGCAATTCGTTGAAGATGCAACCTGGACAAGATTAAGAGAAGTAAATCTTGGTGTAAATCTTAAAAACAAATGGTTAAACAAAAAGATAGGCATCAATTCCATCGGATTTGAATTGAGTGGCAGAAATCTTTTATTGATCAGTAAGGTAAACGGGTATGATCCTGATGCAAACAATTCAGGTACCACTTCGGGAAGGGGAGTTGTCTATTTTGTAAATCCTCCTACCCGTTCATTCCTCGGTACAATCAAACTCAACTTCTAACAAATCCAAATTAATTAGTATGAAAAAATATTTCATAAGCATAGGGTTCATCATCTTGTTACTAAGCTCATGTAAGAAAATGGTTGATGGGATCAATCAGGAACCGAATAATCCAACTGATGCAGATGCAGCTACAATGCTTACCAGTATCATGGTTGGTAATATAAACATCCAGGAAGGAGACCTGGCCCGTTTTGCAGGTATGTGGTCGGGTTATTTCAGGGGCTATACCCAACAATATGATAGCTATCATCAATACGCTGTGATTACCCGCAACTTTGATGGAGCATGGCAACGAATCTATTCCGGCGTTTACAAGAACATCAAAATATTGAAACAAAAAGCGACTGCAGTAAACAACCGCCGTATGCTCGGAGTAGCACAAGTGATCGAAGCCAATTTAATGGGAACGACTGCAGCATTATGGGGAGATATTCCTTATAGTGAGGCTGCCGATGAAAATTTTCCAAATCCAAAATTTGACAGTCAAGCTTCTGTTTATGCTGCCTTACAAACCTTACTTGACAGTGCTATTGTAAATCTCAATTCATCAGCATTTGTAAGCTTTGCTGCTCAAGACATTCACTTTGCAGGGAATATGACACGCTGGATTCAAACAGCCAACACACTTAAAGCCCGTTACTATCTGCACGTAAAGGATTACGCAAAGGCATTGACTTCAGCACAGAGTGGTATCAGTTCACAGGCAAATAACTTTCTAGCGCCTCATAACAATACAAACAGAGGTGCTAACAATCTTTATTATCAATTTTTAGCATTAGACAGACCTAATTGGATTGATGCAACAGGCATGTATGCTGTAAACCTTGTTAATCCATCAGGAAACCGATATAGAGGGAACACAAAAACGAATGAACGGGCCCGCTACAATTATTTCTACAATAGCGCCACCAATGTGAATTTCAGCGCAACGGGAACCGGATTTTTTAATCACAGCACATCCTTTCCCATGGCTACATATGCTGAAAACCTTTTGATACTTGCAGAAGCTGATACAAGAGTAAATGGCTTTACTGCCGGTTTAGCAAGACTGAATACATACCGGGCTTATATGAATACAGGTGCTTATATAAGCACTGCATATTTAACTACAGGTAACTGGAGATACGACCCCTATGTTGCATTAGACTTTGCTGCAGCTGGAATAGAAAATGGCGGCACTTCACCTTTACCACAGGATAGAGCATTGCTGCGTGAGATCATGGAAGAACGTTATGTAACATTCATCGGGCAGATAGAAGGATTTAATGACTTCAGAAGAGTATTTACTGAAAATGATATTCGTGTAGCTGTTCCTTTAAATTTTGGAACACAGTTCCCGCAGCGTTTCATCTATCCGCAGGTTGAGATTGACAGGAATACATCAACTCCTAATCCCATACCCGTTTTGTTTGATGTAACACCTGTTAACAGATAAATTATAATTCAGCTATGCAAAAAATATTGCTCATACTTGCTTCTACATTAGTTGGATTCGCTTCCTATGCACAAAGAGAAGTAAAATTATATAAAGGAAGACCTCCGGGTAATCTTGATGATACTAACAGAGAAGTGCATGTTAAAACCGAACGTGGCAGATTAGATAGCGTAACTATTCCTTCGATTGCTGTATTTATACCAGAGAAATTAGATTCCAGTAAAACCTCGGTAATTATTTGTCCGGGCGGTGGCTATCGTTACCTCTCAATTTTTGATGCCGGCTATCAATTAGCCAGAGAATTAAATAAAGTTGGTATTGTAGCGATTGTATTAAAGTATCGTACACAAATAGAAGGGTATTATCAGGACTTTTCAAAAGTACCATTTAATGATTTTGACAGAGCGATCGAAATCATTAAGGATAGTGCCAATAACTGGAAAATAGATGTAACGAAAATGGGGGTTATTGGATTTTCTGCCGGCGGACATTTAGCAGCATTTAAAACAGTGCATACTACTCACTTCACTCCAGCTTTTAGTGTATTAGTTTATCCTGTCATAAGTTTTATGGATGAGCTGACGAGTACAAGAACAGTAACCAGAAAAATGTTGATTGGCGATCATCCTTCAGAAAGTCAGAAGAAAATATTTTCCAGTGAATTACATGTGCGTCCAGGAATAAACCCATGCCTGCTCATTCATGCGCAAGATGATGGAGGCGTTATTGTTCAAAACAGTTTGGCATTTTATACGGCACTCACCAATGCAAAAGTAAAAGCGCAAATGTTGTTATACCAGGAAGGAGGTCATGGTTTTGCAATGCATAATAAAAAGCAAAATGATCATTGGTTACCCATGGCAATGAATTGGCTTCGCTTCAATAAGTTTTTAATCAATAACTGAGTTTTTTCTGTAAAGAAGTACATGATGTTGTCATACATGCAAGGCTTTATTGCCTTTTTTTAAATAATCATAAACAGCGAAGTATATAAATGTGTGTAACAACTTGTTGAGACCAGATAGTTAATCCGTATCCGATTTTTTTGAATATCCCTTGTATTGAAACGCCCGAGGATATGTTATCTGGAAACGACGATCGAACATCATTTGATCAACTGACTTTTTCTTAAACAGGATGACAAGTAAATAGGAAAGTAATTATAGAAGTGAGATAGTTAAGCATCTATCGAAACAAAATAATCTAACAAACTAAAAATATACAAATTGAAATATTTACGCAACCTATATGTGCAGGTTATAATTGCCATAGTCATTGGTATCTTGTTGGGTCATTTTTATCCTTCATTTGCCAAACAGCTAAAACCATTTGGGGATGCTTTTATTAAGTTGATTAAAATGATCATTGCCCCTGTTATTTTTTGCACCATCGTAACAGGCATAGCCGGTATGCAGGATACCAAAAAAGTTGGCAGGGTAGGAATAAAAGCAATACTGTATTTTGAAGTAGTTACAACCTTTGCTTTAATTATCGGGCTCTTTGTTGTCAATATTCTTAAGCCCGGAGCAGGAATGAATATCGACCCTGCAAGTTTAGATGCCAAATCAATTGAAGGGTATGTAACTGCGAATGAGAGCAGAAGTGTTGCTGATTTTTTTCTGCATATTATTCCCGATAATATTGTTAATGCTATTTCTAACAGTAATCTGCTGCAGGTTTTATTTTTTTCTGTACTGCTTGGTTTTGCGTTGTCTAAAATAGGTGACAAAGCCAAGCCTTTTTTGCAAACTCTCCAGTCTTTTGAAACAGGTTTGTTCACCGTCATCAATTTTGTAATGAAGGTGGCGCCATTAGGAGCGTTGGGTGCCATGAGTTTTACTATTGCTAAGTATGGTATTGGTTCACTGGCTTCACTTGGCCAGCTCATGATTGCGTTTTATATCACCTGTATTGTTTTTGTAATTGGAGTACTGGGTTCAATTTTAAAATATACAGGCTATAATATTTTCCGTTTGTTAAGTTATTTGAAAGAAGAATTGTTGATCGTATTGGGTACATCATCATCAGAAGCAGCCTTGCCCAGCTTAATAAAAAAACTGGAAAAAGCAGGATGTTCAGAACCGGTTGTTGGATTGGTAGTGCCAACAGGTTATTCGTTTAATCTCGATGGCACATCCATATATCTTACAATGGCTGCTGTATTTCTGGCCCAGGCCACCAATACACCATTAGACATCAGTCATCAAATTACACTACTGCTGGTGTTGTTACTTACTTCAAAAGGTGCAGCAGGTGTTACAGGAAGCGGTTTTATTACATTGGCAGCAACATTACCTGTCGTTGGTCATATACCGGTAGCTGCAATTGCTTTGATCTTGGGTATAGACCGGTTTATGAGTGAAGGCAGAGCACTCACCAATTTCATTGGCAATGCAGTTGCTACGATAGTAGTTGCTAAATGGGAGAAGGAAATTGATGTGAATGTTTATGACAGTGTAGTTGAGAAAAAAACAGTAGTAGTAAATAAAGTGTACAAAAAAACCGCATAAATTATGAAAGCAGGATTTTACAATAACTGTTGGAAGTTATTTAGTGTGTTAACGTTTTTACTGGTAGTTAGTGGGTGTAAAAAAGGCGCAACGGATAACAGCGGTAACAATACTCCAACGAATACAAATACCGGTGCATTTACATTTACTTACGCCGGATTTTCACAAAAACCAATCAGGGTCTTTTATCATATACCGCCAACCGGTGATAAAAGAACAATGCCCATTCTTTTGGTTTTACATGGAGATCAAAGAAATGCTGCGGATTACAGAGATGGTTGCATATCACTTGCTAATAGTAAAAAGTTCATGGTATTTGCCCCGGAGTTTAGCGAAGGAGGTTTCCCGGATGTAACCTATGCCATTGGTAATGTATATAGCGATGGTAATAACCCAACACCTTCATCACTGAAACCGGAAGCTCAATGGACGTTTTCTTTTATTGAACCTTTGTTTGATTACATCAAACAATTTACAAGCAGTACAAGAAGTACGTATAAACTATTTGGTTTTTCTGCCGGAGGTCAATTTGTACATCGTTTTGTAATGTTTAAACCTGCTGCAAGATATGATACTGCTGTTGCAGCCAGCAGCGGTTGGTACACGGTTGCCAATCCAACGATTGCCTATCCAAATTATCCATACGGTATTTCAAATTCTCCGCTGGCAACTACAACTCCCGGCTCCTATTTTTCAAGAAAGGTATTTGTAACTGTTGGGCAACTCGATAATAATAATAACGACGCTTCGATCAGACATAATACACAATCCGATGCACAGGGTTTGAACCGCTTTGACAGGGCGAATTATTTTTTTCAAAGAAGCCTGGCATATGCAACATCTTTAAGTTCCCCATTTAATTGGGAATATAGAGTAGTGTCGAATGCCGGCCATGATTCACAACTAATGATGCAGGATGTTATAAACCTGTTGTTCCAGTAAAAATTCAATTACTGATCTCAACTAACATTCAATTTATAAATTAATGGAACTACTTTCAAAATACGGAATATCAGATCGTATAATACTTCGAAATTCAAATCCGGCCGTTCTTTATGCCATGGCAATTAAATATGAAGAAAGCGCTGAGATCACCGATGTTGGAGCTTTGTCATTACGATCGGGTGCAAAAACAGGGAGAAGTCCAAAAGATAAACGCATTGTAGCAGATGTAGATACTGAAAAAGATATTTGGTGGGGAGATGTTAATATCAAAATGGATGATAAAACATTTCTCATTAACAGACAACGGGCCATTGATTATTTTAATACCCGAACACGCCTTTATGTTATTGATGGCTATGCAGGATGGGACGAAGAAAATCGGTTGAAGGTGCGGATCATTTGCACAAGGGCTTATCATGCCTTGTTCATGCATAATATGCTCATAAGACCAACTGCAGAGCAGCTTGAAAATTTCGGCGATCCTGACTTTGTTATTTACAATGCGGGAGAATTTCCGGCCAATATTCATACATCTTATATGGCATCAAGAACAAGTATTGATTTCAGTTTCGAAGAAAAGGAAGTGATCATACTGGGTACTGAATATGCGGGTGAGATGAAGAAAGGAATATTCACCATCATGAATTACCTGATGCCCAAAAAGGGAGTGTTGAGTATGCATTGTTCGGCTAACGAATCAACAACGGGAGATCTGTCATTATTTTTCGGACTGAGTGGTACAGGAAAAACCACGTTGTCTGCAGATGCAGGCAGACGATTAATTGGTGATGATGAACACTGCTGGAATGATAATGGAGTATTTAATATTGAAGGAGGATGCTATGCGAAGGTGATAGATATTACCCGGGATAAAGAACCGGAAATTTTTAGCGCCATCAAATTCGGGACAGTACTCGAAAATATAGAAGTTGATCCTGTCACAGCAAAAGCCGATTATACATCAATCAGGTTCACAGAAAATACAAGAGCTTCTTACCCGCTTGAATTTATTAATAATGTAAAAATTCCGGCGAAAGGCGGACATCCTACCAATATTATTTTTCTTACTTGTGATGCGTATGGAATCCTTCCTCCTGTTTCAAAGTTAACTCCTGAACAAGCCATGTATCATTTCATTAGTGGTTACACAGCTAAAATGGCCGGAACCGAAATGGGTGTTACCAAACCGGAAGCCACCTTTTCTGCCTGCTTTGGGGCAGCGTTTCTTGTATGGCATCCTGCAAAATATGCTGAATTGCTTGCCGAAAAAATAAACAAATTCAAAACGAATGTATGGTTAATAAATACCGGATGGATCAAAGGGTCATTTGGAAAGGGAGAGCGAATTTCTTTGAAGAATACAAGAGCCATTATTGATGCTATTCATAGTGGAACGTTGGCGAATGCAGAATTTCAAAAAGAAAATATTTTTCAACTAAGTATTCCAAAAACCTGCGGGGAGGTTGATGCAACAATTCTTAATCCACGTACAGCATGGACTTCAATTGATGAATATGAAACCGAAGCCAGGAAATTGGCGCAGAAATTCATCGAGAATTTCAGGAAGTATGAACGTGAAAGCAACAACGCAATACGATCAGCCGGTCCAATTATCCGGAATACAGAACATGTATGAAATATAAAATAGCAGTAATTCCCGGAGATGGAATTGGAAAGGAAGTAATTCCTGCATCACTTCGTGTGTTAGATAAATTAAGTACCCTTTGTGGTTTTGAACTTGACTACATACACTACGATTATTCCTGTGAATTGTATAAACGCACAGGTAACATGATGCCTGATGATGGTATTGCCCGACTATCTGATTCGGATGCTATTTTTTTAGGAGCAGTGGGTTATCCGGGTGTTCCCGATCACATTTCACTTTGGGGTTTATTAATTCCTATTCGTCGTGCTTTTCAGCAATATGTAAACATTCGTCCAGTAAGATTATTAAAAGGAATTCAATCTCCATTAAGAAACCCTGGTGAAATTGACTTTGTAATTATTCGTGAAAACAATGAAGGCGAGTATTCCAGTATTGGAGGGAAGATCCATGAAGGAACGACCTATGAGGCAGTAATTCAGGAATCTGTTTTCACGAAAATGGGTGTTGACAGGATCATGAAATATGCATTTGAGCTAGCTGGAAAGAGAAAGAAAAAACTTGCAAGTGCTACCAAGTCAAATGGTATCATTCACACGATGACTTATTGGGATGAACGATTCGAAGAGATTGGAAAAAATTATCAGCACATTGAACGATCCAAATTTCATATTGACATCCTGTGTGCACAATTTGTTCAACATCCTGATTGGTTTGATGTAGTGGTAGCCAGTAATCTCTTCGGAGATATTTTGTCTGATCTTGGTCCTTCGGTAGTTGGTGGATTGGGTATAGCACCTGGTGCTAATCTCAACCCGGAAAAGAAATTTCCAAGTATGTTTGAACCGGTGCATGGCAGTGCGCCTGATATAGCCGGAAAAAACATCGCAAATCCCATTGCAAGTTTTTGGACAGCACAAATGATGCTGGAACATTTAGGTGAGCAGGATGCAGCTGATCTGTTAATGAAGGCAATTGAAAAAACAACAAGTGCAAGAGAAGTATTAACACGGGATCTTGGAGGTAAAGCTTTTACTTCAGAAGTTACAGATGAAATAGTAAAGCATCTGGATAGCATTCATTAAAGAGGTAATTAATATCATTTTTCTATGGCTAACCCTTCCTTCGCAGAAACGTCTCCCGCAGGGGACGTTTCGTGATACAGCGTTGAAGTGTAATTACGCAAGGTCCCTTTCAGGTGATGTGACTACACGAAACAATAACAGTATGTGTAGGATAATATGCAATCGTTTCAAGTCTTCGTACCTACAAGCTGTGTCGTTGGTTTAAAAAAATCCTCTTCCTGAATATTCTGAAACAGTAGGCAATATTTTGGAATATGGAATAATGGGAACTACGTAAGTATTGTTTTTTCCGGAATATTCCGGAAAAAGACTATGCAAATTCTATGTATCTAACGGAGCTGTATGAATAGTTACATTCTATTGTAATATAATCCAGATTATTTCAGAAATCTTCCTTTAGTTGATTCAAATTCAGTTCTCTTTTTTCCAATCAAACCTGAGCCTATTTCTATAAAAAGGATTTCAGGGTTTTTTATTTAATTGAAATCTTCGATAGTTTCAGCAAACGAGTTCAGGATAAAAAGTCTTTTTTCACTAGTTTTCATACGAAAACAGTATGAAATTGCACATTCTTTTTTAGGACACTGCTTTGAAAAGCATGACCTTTGGAGTTGGTCTTACATTTACTGGATTATTATGGATAAACTGGATCTCAAGAAATTAGCAAAAGAACTTAATCTTTCCCCTTCCTCTGTTTCACGTGCTTTGAGGGATAGTCATGAAATTAGTAGTGAAACAAGGGATCGGGTAAAAGCACTTGCTGCAAAATGGGGTTATCAGCCAAATCCCCATGCCAGCAGTTTGCGAAAAAGTACAAGCAAAACAATTGCAGTGATCCTGCCGGAAATACAGAATAACTTTTTCGCACAGGCGTTGAATGGTGTGGAAGAGGTAGCAAAAGAAAAGGGCTATCATGTATTGATTTATTTAACACATGAAGACAATGAACGGGAAAAAGAGATTCTCAATTTATCCCGTAACGGCAGAGTAGATGGAATTATGATTTCTGTGGCGAATACAACAACTGACTTTGATCATCTGGAGGCCTGCCGTGCATCCGGAATGCCACTCGTTTTTTTTGACAGGGTATGTGAAGTGATGAAGTCGCCAAGGATAACTTCCGACGATGAAGAAGCTGCTTTCAAAGGAACGGAAGTATTGCTGAAAAAAGGATGTAGAAAAATTGCATTTTTATCGTTGGCGGATAACTTATCCATCAGCAAGCGCCGGATTGCAGGATATGAAAGAGCACTTTCAAAATATCATGTAGCAGATAACAGATTAGTTGTGGAGTGTGGAATTGACGAGGAAAGTAACAGGGTTAAGATTCGTGAGCTGTTGTCTGGGAACGATAAACCTGACGCTATTTTTGCAGCAATTGAAAAGTTTGCTGTTAATACATATGAAGTTTGCAATGAACTTAAAGTAATAGTGCCATCGCAGCTAAAGGTCATTTGCTTTTCGAATTTATCTGCAGCTGCTTTGTTTAATCCTCCTTTATCAACAATTGTTCAGCCTGCTTATGAAATTGGCAAAAAGTCGGCTGATGTTCTGTTCAAAATCATTGAAAAGAAAACCTTGCTTCCGAATGATAAGAAGATATCGATCTCTTCACAAATCATTGAGCGCAGATCAACTTCCAGGTAATTTCTTGGAAGGATTAAAGAGATACTCCTCTTTTCCAGGGAATAAAATCATCCTGCGCTAATTGCCCTGCTTTTGTGATTATTTCCCCACTGGCTACTTTAATACAGAATTCAAGGATTTCTTCGCCCATTTGCTGAATTGTTTTTTCGCCGGAAATAATGGGCCCGGTGTCAATGTCAATGATATCACTCATTCGTTTTGCCAGAACAGAGTTAGTTGATAATTTGATTGTGGGTGCAACCGGGTTGCCGGTTGGAGTTCCCAATCCTGTTGTAAAAAGAATTAATGTAGCTCCGGACGCTGCTTTGCCGGTAGTTGCTTCTACATCGTTTCCCGGAGTGCAAACCAAACTCAAACCAGGTTCTGTTGCGGGTTCTGTATAATCCAATACAGACACAACAGGAGAGGTGCCACCTTTTCGTGCTGCACCTGTAGATTTAATTGCATCTGTGATCAACCCATCTTTAATATTACCGGGTGATGGGTTCATGTGAAAACCGGAACCTACGTTGCGAGCCTGCTGATCATACGTTTCCATCAGGTTGATAAATTTCGCCGCCGCTTCTTTATTTACGCATCGGTCAATGAGGTCCTGTTCTGCTCCGCACAATTCCGGAAATTCTGCTAACAATACTTTTCCTCCCAGGGCAACAAGCAAATCGGATGTATGGCCTATTGCCGGGTTGGCGGATATACCACTGAATCCATCACTGCCACCACATTTTACACCCATGCATAAATGACTGAGCGGAACAGGTTCTCGTTCAAGTTTATTGATTTCAATGAGTCCTTTAAATGTTTGCCTGATTGCCTCTGAAATTAAGTGCTCTTCACTTTGTATTTTTTGTTGCTCGAAAATATAAATGGGTTTTTCAAATGCAGGATTTCGTTGTTTGAGATCGGCAAGGAAATTTTTTACCTGCAAATGCTGGCATCCAAGACTTAGCAATGTAACTCCGCCAACATTTGGATGATCTGCATAAGAAGCCAGCAAGGCACTCAATGTTGCAGAGTCCTGTCTGGTACCACCACAACCACCTGCATGATTTAAGAATTTAATACCATCTACATTTTTAAAAAAACGCTCTGTATTAGGAGATTGAATCGGGTTCAAATTAATGTTGTCAATGTCTTCTCCGGCCTGATATGCTTTGAACATTTGCCGGGTAAATTGCTTATAGCGATCTGTAACTGCATAGCCAAGTTCATTCCACATCGCTTCTTTTATCACATCAAGATTCCTGTTTTCACAAAAAACAGTTGGAATAAACAGCCAGTAATTCGCAGTACCTACACGGCCATCGTTTCGTTTAAATCCGTTGAATGTTTTATTTACAAACTTTGTAATATCGGGTGCTGTCCACTCGTAATGCGTATCCCGATAGGTATACTTGCCTGCAGCATGTTTGGTGTTGGCAGTGGTCATTACCTGACCTTTCATTACCTGGAATTGAATTTCACCCACTAACACACCATACATAATCACATCATCGCCAGCTTCCATATCTTTTATAAAAAACTTATGTTTTGCAGGAACCGGATCATGTATGATAATATCATCTCCGTTGTCTGTAACTACTGTTCTTATGGCTAAATCTTTTAACGCTACAAGAACGTTATCACTCGGATGTATTCTTAAAAAAGTATGTTGTAGTTTTTCTACTGTACCTGCGCTTTGTAAATCATTTTCCATTGCGTTTTATTTTGATGTCAGCATCCTTTCCTGTTCTCCTTTGCTGATCTTTTTTTGTTCTTGATTAGTATACGGAATTGCTTTTCTTATTTCAGACCTTGTTTTACAAACTGTAACGCCTACCTGAAGAAATATAGGATGCTGTACGATCATTATAAATTTTGCTTCTAATTCTTTTGTGAGATAACTTATTATGAGAAACAATTTCAAACACCAGTAAATGCAAAAAACAAATTAAGAGATAATGCAAACAGGCATTCGTTATATGATTGCCCTATCATTCAACAATTTTAGCATTCAGTGGAAAGAGTATGAAGAAGTTCTGCATTAAATCGGTCGAGTCGCAGACAGAATTTGGCAGCCGAACGCAGGTATTTTAGGTTTTTCGGGAACGATTGCGTAAAAATTTATTTCTTTTTGGGATGTAGAATTTTCCGGTTCTTTTCGACCTTTTTGCTTCTAATCAATTATAAGTCAACTCTTTAATTACTTTTTTTTATTACGAAAACGATTGCGGACATTTTTTTGCAGAAGGCATGGGTAGTAAGCTATATTGGCATTAGGATCCTGAATTTGCTGAGATTCAGGACAAGATTGCTTAACAAACGAAAACTTGCTGTATGCGTCCCCAACTATTAAAAGTGTCCAAAGAGCCACAATACTCTTTTAGTGTCCGTAGAGATCATGCTCCGTATGTCAATAACCGTTGGCACTATCATCCTGAAGTTGAATTGATTCATTTTAAGAAAGGAGAAGGCACCCAGTTTATTGGAGACAACATTCGACCTTTTAAAGCCGGAGATGTTGTGATAGTAGGAGCAAACCTGCCACATTACTGGAGGTTTGATGATGCTTATTTTGAAGAAAATGCGCCTGTTGAAGCCGACGTTAGGGTGGCACATTTTTGTGAGAATTTCTGGGGAAGCCAATTTTTGGAGCTGCCGGAAAATATGAACATTAAGAGTTTGCTCGACAAAGCAAAACGAGGTTTACAGGTAACAGGTAATACCCGCATTAAAGTGGCAACCTTGCTTGGGTCGTTATTGGAAAGTACCAACAATCAACGCATTATTTTATTGATGGAGGCTTTAAATATCATTGCATCTTGTAAACAGTTAGAGCCATTATCTTCCATTGGATTTAAGTATGATATGGTAGAAGATGAAAAAGACCGGATCAATGCGATCTACGAATACAGTCTCAAAAATTTTAAACGGCCTATTTTACTGGAAGAGATAGCGGGTGTTGCGAATATTAGTCCAAACTCTTTCTGCCGTTACTTCAAATCACGAACCAGAAAAACCTATTCGCAATTTTTAATTGAAATACGAGTTGGGCATGCCTGCAAACTTTTAATTGAAAATAATTTAAGTATTAAGCAGCTCTGTTACGAAAGCGGCTTTAATAATTTTACAAGTTTTCATAAGTATTTCAAATTGATTACAAGTAAAAGTCCGCTCACGTATCAGAAGGAGTTTATGGGAAAGTTAACGGCTTAACTGAATCTCTAAAACTGTGCTAATATAATTGAATAGAGTGGCAACCTGTAGCTATCCTCTTTTCCTGTAACCTGTTTTCTTTGCTTTAACATTAACTATTGCTATATGAGGATTTTGCCTGCAGTTGTTGCGTGCTTTCTTTTTACGTTCCATGCTTTTGGACAGGCAACGAAGCCGATTGTTATTGAAACAAAAAATACAGCGATTGTTTTGACCGTTGCAAATAACCAACGCTTACAGCAATCGTATATCGGTCAAAAATTAGGGGCTGCAGATTACAATGAAATGAAAGGTGGGCGAGAAGTTTATTTAACTGCAGGCATGGAAAATCAGTTTGAACCAGCTATTCGAGTGATTCATGCCGATGGGAATCCCTCGCTTGAGTTAAAATATGTTTCGCATAAAACAACGGGTGATGCAAATGTGAAATCAACTGCTATTGTATTAAAGGATCCTGTTTACCCAGTAGAAGTGATTCTGCATTATGTTAGTTATTTTAATGAAGATGTTTTCAAATGCTGGAGCGAAATTGTACATAAGGAAAAGAAACAGGTGCTGCTTACACAATACGCTTCTTCCTTACTTCATTTCACAGCAGATGAATATTGGCTCACGCAGTTTCATGGAGATTGGGCAAGAGAAATGAACATTGTGGAAGAAAAATTGACAAACGGAATAAAATCAATTGAGAGTAAGCTTGGCACCCGTACAAATTTTTACCAAACGCAGGTTTTCTTTTTATCACTCAACAAACCTTCTACTGAAACGGATGGTGACGTAATTGCAGGAACTTTAGGCTGGACGGGTAATTTCAAATTCACGTTTGAAGTTGATCAACGAAACGGACTTCGTGTGCTTTCTGGTATTAATCCATATGCTTCGGAATACAATCTGCAGCCAGGCGAAAAATTTACAACGCCCGAATTTATATTTACTTATTCTGCAAACGGAAAAGGATTAGCAAGCCGGAATATTCATCGCTGGGCAAGAAATTATGCCGTATTAGATGGTAACAAACCCAGGTTCACACTTTTGAATAATTGGGAAGCAACCCACACCAGTTTTACTGAGACAAAATTGGTTGAGCTGTTTGACGAAGCAAAAAAATTAGGTGTCGATCTTTTTTTGTTGGATGATGGATGGTTTGGAAATAAATATCCACGCAACGATGATAAAAATGGATTGGGCGATTGGCAGGAAGATAAATTGAAGTTGCCCAGTGGTATTGGTTATCTGGTGAAAGAAGCAGAAAAAAAGGAAATAAAATTTGGTATCTGGTTAGAACCGGAAATGGTAAACCCTAAAAGTGAATTATACGAGCAGCATCCTGATTGGATATTGAAACTGCCAAATCGTGAAGAGAATTATGGACGTAATCAATTGATACTTGATTTAGTGAATCCGGAGGTACAGGATTTTGTTTTCAATATTGTAAACGACATGTTGACGAATTACCCTGGTATTGCGTTTATAAAATGGGATTGTAACCGGAGTATGACAAATGCTTATTCGCCTTATTTAAAAGAAAAGCAAACGCATCTGTTTCTTGATTATACAAAAGGGTTGTATAAAGTAATGGAACGCATCCGCAAAAAGCATCCACACTTGCCTATCATGTTGTGTGCAGGAGGTGGAGGTCGTACAGACTATGGTGCTATGAAATACTTTACAGAATTCTGGCCAAGCGATAATACAGACGGACTCGAACGCATATTCATCCAATGGGGTTACTCTTATTTCTTTCCTGCAAACACTATTTCTGCACATGTAACAAGTATGGGCAAACAGCAGTCGTTGAAATTCAGGACGGATGTTGCTATGATGGGCAAAATGGGCTACGACATAAGAGTGAACAATTTTACAAAGCAAGAATTGGAGTTTAGTAATGAAGCAGTAAAGACTTACAAACGCATCAGCGATGTCATTTGGTTTGGCGATCTCTATCGTTTAATCTCACCCTACGAAGAGAGCAGGGCTGTGTTAATGTATGTAAATGAAAATAAAAGCAAGGCCATTCTTTTTAATTATTTTACAACTACCCGTCGAAAAGATATTTTTTCACGAGTTCTGTTACAAGGCTTAGATCATCAAAAGAAGTATCGTTTAAAAGAAATCAATCTTTTTCCGGGAACAAAATCAACACAGCCAGATAATGAGAAAGTGTTTAGTGGCGAATACTTGATGAAAGTAGGTTTGAATTTGGCACCCGGAAGGGCAAATGCATTAAGCAGTACAGTTTTTGAAATCACTGCAGATTAACAAAACATGAGTATGAAAAAATTATTGACCATTGTTTGCCTTGCAATAAGTTTCAATGCGGTTGCTCAAGTGCCCAATACATTGGTCATGAATGCAAGTCGCTTGCAGGAACTTAAACAACTTCATCAGCAGCAACAACTCAAAATAGTTACAGACCTATGTAAAGAGGCTGATTCATTATTGAACATGAAGCCGCTTTCTGTAATGGAGAAAGAATTTACTCCTGTAAGCGGAAACAAACATGACTATATGAGTCAGGCACCTTATTTCTGGTACGATAGCACAAAGCCAAATGGTTTGCCATATATGCGGAAAGATGGTGTACGCAATCCGGAAATTTACAAGATCACTGACCGCAGTTATCTTGGCAGACTTGAAAATGCAACCAGAATATTATCACTTGCATGGTTTTTAACAGGCGAAGAAAAGTATGCACGGAAATCTGCCTCGTTGCTACGTACCTGGTTTATATCCGAAGCAACAAAAATGAATCCGCATCTTGAATACGGGCAGGCAATTCCCGGAATCAATACAGGAAGAGGCATTGGTATTATTGAAACCGTTGCATTGATTACGATTGCCGATGCCGCTTCACTTCTTGCAGGATCGAACGCATGGACGACGAATGATCATCAATCATTAAAAAAGTGGTATGCGGATTATTTAAACTGGTTGCTGATCAGTAAGTATGGAATGGATGAGCACAAAGCAAAAAATAATCACGGGACCTGGTATTATGCACAGGCAATTGACTTTGCATTATTTACTGACAATAAAGTAACGGCAAACGAATTGATTGAAGAAAGTAAAAACAGGCTCGACAGCCAATTAACAAAAGAAGGAAAGCAACCATTGGAGTTAGAAAGAACCAATGGACTCGGATATAGTACAATGAACCTGCGAGGTTGGTTTACTGTAGCAACATTAGCAAAGAAAGCAGGGTTCGATCTGTGGAATTATAAAACCAAACAAGGTACAGGTTTATACAAGGCACTTGATTGGCTGATGCCGTATGCGATGGGAGAAAAGAAATGGGAATACCAACAGATCAGTAAATACAACAAGAGTGATCTCTATACTTTGTTACTGCAGGCAGGAGTTGGTTTTAACGAACCGAAATATTTTTCTGTAGCCAAAAAAATTGAAAAAGAAAGCAGAACTTTCGTGAATGATATTCTTTTTGAAAAAGAAAAAGCAGGCAAATAGTTGATTGATGAATAGAATGAAGAAAATAGTATCGTTGACTCTGTTTGCAATGCTCGGTGTCTATCTCCCTGCATTTGCACAGAAAACGAGTGCACCGAAATTTTCTGTAGAAATTATTCCAAAGAATTCAACCCATGTTGCAAACGTTACAAACGATAAGATCATTGTTATTACAGGCAGCACGTATGCATTTACCGTTGATACACATGCCGAGAGTGGACTTATTTCTACCCGAACAACCGTAAAGCAATTGCTTTCGCAAATAAGATCAAAAGATGGTTCAACTCAACAATATGGTGTCCATAGCAAAGAAGGGAGTATAAAAACCGAAGGGGAACTGGTCAACGGTGATCAACTCATCGTAACATCACAAGACGGCAAAACAAAAAAAATATATACGATTGCTGTTGAGCCAATGGCATTAAGTGGTCAGCTTTGGTTAGAAAAAAAGCAACTTACTGTAAACGCCATCTCCAATCTCACCATCTTCTTGACAGCAGGGCAACGATCACCTGATGCCACGGTTAGGATATGGGTGCCGGCAGGTATCACAGTAACAAAAGAAAATACAACAGTAAACGTTATCGGTCGTGGTGATGTTTTGTTAAAGGATCTGTCAACGCAACCTATCGGACGGGTTGGAAGTAAATACTCGTACAAGAAAGTTGGAGATGTTGCTATTTCAAAATCAGCCGATGGTAGAACGTTGCTTACTTTCAAACACCTTGATCTCCGTCCTGCGAATGGTGCAGATGTCAGGTTGGTAATACGGGATATAAAATTTAGCAGGACAGGTGACTATTTTGTCAAAGCATCTTATACAACTTCGAAACCGGAAACATTAACAAGCGCAGGTACAGGTACTGAAACAGCAAGCATTACCGTTACTCCAACCATTGCTGATTTCGAACGGATGTTGAATAAGGATTTACAGTTTCGGGAAACAAATGATACGTACACATCTGTTTCTTTCAAATGGGGTTCGTACATTGCCTCTTCCACCTTACAATTATTGCAATCAGTTGATAGCGGAAAAACTTGGGTTGCATCAAACGCAAAGATCGATCGTAAAAAAAATACGGCTACAATTGCCGGTTTAATCCCGGATAAGCTCTATCGCTTCAAACTATATACAAAAGAAGGAGTACACAAAGGATCGTCAAATGAAATCACTTTCTTTTCAGGTAAAATGGATGTAAAGCTGTTTGGTGTAAACGGCGATGGTGTAGCGGATCATACAGAAAAGACAAATGAAGCCATCAGTTATTTGAACAGCATTGGCGGAGGAACGCTGTTGTTCAGTGATGGTGTTTATAATGTACGAACTGTTCATTTAAAAAGTAATGTGTGGTTGTATGTGAAAAAAGGTGCTATTATCCGTGCAATCAAAGGAGCGGATGCTCCCGAGACCACATGGTTCAGCGATAAAAAATATCGTTCCGGATTATCGCCAACTGATACTGGTCCCTATGATGATCCGGAAAATTATATGACGAAGCAAGATGTTGGCCATCACTATTTCCGTAACTCTATGTTCTTTTCAGAAAGAGAAGATAATATTAAAATTATCGGCAGTGGTCTTATTACCGGTAACGGAAATTTAGTAACGGGCGACAGAGTAATGAACAATGCACCGGATAACCGTGCAGATAAAATGTTTACGTTTAAACTTTGTACCAATATAGAAATTGGAGGTATTTACAGAAGCGAAGATTTGTGGTATGATGCGGCAAAAGATGAGCCTTACTATATTCGGAAAGATGGATCAATCGATTTTGATACCGACAATATGTTGCAGATCGATCAGGGTGGCCACTTTGTTTTGTTAGCTACAGGTACAGACAATATCAACGTACACAATACCTATTTTGCCAAACGCAATCAATCGAACGTGCGTGATATTTATGATTTTATGGCTTGTAACAACGTGACCGTTACCAATATTTATTCAAAGGTTAGTTCCGATGACATCGTAAAGCCCGGTTCTGATTGTGCATTAGGATTCACTCGCCCTGCAAGAAATTATAAGGTGCGGAACATTATTGGCGACACCAATTGTAATCTGTTTCAGATCGGTTCTGAAACTGCTGATGATATAATGGATGTTCATGTCGATAATATTTATGTGCTCGGTGCAAACAAAGCAGGCTTTTCTATCTCAACAAACGATGGGGCGCATATAAAAGACATTCATCTCAATTGTGGCCATACAGGCATTCTTCATTCTCGTTCCAAAATGTTACGTACGCACACGCCGTTTTTTATTTCTATCTCCAACCGTGGTCGTATCCTTGGCGCAACTGTAAGTCGATTTAAGTTTGATGAAAATGGCGTAAAGCACGATGAGTTACTTGTTACCAACGTGAATATCGGCATCGTGGAAAATATTTTGATCAATGGGGTGGATGTTTCAGAAGTTTATGCTGGCAGTTCCTTTGGAGGCAAACGGGAAAGATGGAAAGCATATGATGCTACTCAACGAACAGCAACGCCTATTGTTGCGGGATACAGTTTACCAAAGAATCAATTTGTAGAAGGAGGGTTGAATTTTACTTTACCGAATGGACTGCACACGGGGTATATCAAAAATATTTCCTTCAATGATGTTCAGTTTACGTTGAAAGGAGGAAATCCGATTACTGATACTGCTGCCAGTCCACCAGAGCTGGGAGTGGGACAGTACAATGTATCTAATTTAAAAGTACAACCATCGTTCGGATTATGGGCCCGGCATGTAAAGGGAATTGATATCCGCAATTGTAGTTTCAATGTTGAAAAAACAGATAGCCGGTATGCATTGTTTTTTGATGATGTAATAGGAGCGGACGTTTCAGACATTAAAACTGTAAAGGCTGCAAATAATCCAATTATAATTAAACTGAAAGACTGTGCAGCTTTTACTATGGGAAAGTTGCTCTACTATAATATCAAGTGGAGCGAGCAACCTATTGAGGTGTCAAACGGTTTACATGAAGAGGGTAGCAAGATTATTCGATTTTAAATACAGCAAAATTATTAATCATATATCAGTAAGCGTTCGAATCCTGGCTTTTTATAACAGGTTTCTTTTTGAAAGCTTGAATTGAAGATGTTATTTATATGTATTAAGAATTTTGTTTTGTGAGCCCAGGTTCCGATGTGGTATATGAATGGTTAAGCTATGTTGGCAAAGGCCTGAAATATGTTAAAATAACTTAGTGTTTAGTTAATCATCAGACGACTGAGTTATGGGAATCTGTTTAGTTTGCAGCATATATTGCCTAAGTACAGCCAGACAAGAGCGTATAAAAAACTATTGATAAATTTATTTGAAATGACCGAACGCACAGGTTAACCAAAACGAATCGGTGTTTTAACGGTCAACAGTTAACGATTTATTTGGATCATTTCTTAAAACCAAACTGCTATATGGGAAAAGTCACAATTTTCACGTTTGGTAGTAACAGCTTACGGAAAAGTTGTTATCTACTTTTAGCCTTTTTACTGCATTTCGCAGTCATGTCAGCACAAGCCCAGTCAAAAAGTGTAACAGGTACTATCAAGGATAGTAAGGGGAGTCCTTTGTCCGGGGTTAGTGTTACGCTAAAAGGCGATAGCAAGACAGGAACAACAACCAATCAAAATGGTCAGTTTACAATTGAAACTACCGGCAGCAATGCTGTCTTGGTCTTCTCACTTGTAGGTTACACCAGCAGAGAGGAAATTGTTGGCGCACGAACCAGCATCAGCGTTGAGTTAGCCGAATCAATCAGCAACCTCGATGAAGTGGTTGTAATTGGTTACGGTACACAAAAGAAAAGAGATGTTACCGGTGCCATCAGTTCCATCAATGCAAAATCGATTGAAGAAAGGCAACCGATTTCCGTTTTCGATGCCATACAAGGTGCAGCTCCGGGTGTACGTGTAATGAGCGGTTCTGGTGCGCCGGGTGAGGAGGCAGATATAACCATTCGTGGTTTGTCAACATTGTCAGATGCAGGTGTACGCCCATTGTACATTGTTGATGGAGTACCCATGAATAACATCAACGCCATCAATCCGAAGGATATCCAGTCGATGGAAATTTTGAAGGATGCGGCTTCGGCAGCCATTTATGGTTCACGTTCAGCGAATGGCGTAATCATCATTACAACAAAACGTGGTGAATCGGGTAAACCTCAGATAAATGTTGATTTCTTAAGAAGTTATAACAAACTTTCAAACAGGATTTCTCAATCGAATCGTTTGGAGCGTCAAATGTATGATCGCAGAGGTAACCTTGGTCTTGATCCAAAGCCAAATGATTCCACTGCTTTCACCAGAAATACTGATAACGATTATCAGGCACTCATTACTCAACTTGCAGTACGTAACCAGGTAGATGTTAGTATTAAGGGAGGTAATCAAAACCTGAATTATTTCAACAGCATTCAGTACCTCGATGAAACAGGTATTGTGATCAGCAGTTATAACAAACGCCTTACACTCCGTACGAATGTGGAGTACCGTCCTTCGAAGCGGGTAAGTATGTTTACACGTTTGAATTTCAGCTACCAAGATCGCAATAATATCAGTGAAGGGAATGTGATTGCACAATCGCTGCAACGTCCTCCCGGAATGGCTTTATATTTCCCTAATGGTGAATACATCTATTTTAATGGTGGACGTAGGAATCCGTTAGCAGAAGCGTATTTGCGTAAAAACGTTTCAACTATTTACAAAGGGGTACTTTTTCAAGGGTTTGATTTTAAACTCGCAGAACCTTTAACGCTTCATATTGATGGATCGGCTGATCTTGAGTTACGAAGAAATTATCAGTTTGCTTCTAAATTCCTGAGCAACAGTAATCCGCCGATCAGTTCAGGAAGTGACGCCACACAAATACCACTGAGGCTTCAGGGAAATGCGTTTTTATCATATAAAAAGACATTCAAAAGCGATCATAATGTAACGGGATTACTTGGTATGAACGTTGAAAAAAACAAATACGAACAAACAAATATCGCAGGTACTTTTTTTGTAACTGAAGCAGTTACCACACTCAATGCAGCAGGTGTGTACGATTTAACGGATCTGTTCTCTACTGCAAGTGGTTCAGCACTCGTTGGTTTTTATGGAAGGGTAGGTTATGATTACAAAGGAAAATATCTTGTAAATGCTACCGTAAGAAGAGATGGATCTTCAGTGTTCGGTCCGGAAAACAGATGGGGTAATTTCCCATCGGTGTCTGTAGGTTGGCGTTTCAGTGATGAAAAATTCATGGGTAAGTTTAATGAAATTCTTACTGATGGTAAACTGCGTGCAAGCTGGGGTATGACGGGTAATCAGCAGATCGGTGATTATGATGCCGTACAACAATACATCTTCGGTTCTTATTTCTATAATGGAGCGAGTGGTGTAAGAAGCAATACAAGGCTTGGAAATCCTTCACTGAAGTGGGAAGAAACAACACAAACAAACATAGGTCTTGATCTAACATTCCTCGGTGGAAGAATCAGTTTCATTGGTGATTACTATGTAAAAACTACCTCTGATTTGTTATATGATGCTCCCTTACCTGCCGAAATTGGTTTTTCAAGCGTAAGAACAAATGCAGGTTCTATTCAAAACAAAGGGATAGAGTTAATGCTGTCGGGATATCCTGTACGTAACAGAGACTTCAGCTGGCAATCATCTGTAAACTGGTCTGCAGTTCGAAATAAAATTGTGAGTTTGCCTGTTGATTATATTGATGATATCTGGAGTGTACGTCAAGGCGAAGAAGCGGGAAACTTTTTTGGCTATCGCTACCTGGGCATTTATCAATACGATCAGTCAAATGCATACACAGAAGATTACTCACAACGATTGATTCCTCAATTCCAAACAGATGCACAAGGCAATGTAATCATTCAGAAAAATATGCAGCCAATCTTACTGGGCTACACCTTGCCAAACGGTTCACCATACACTGGTGTAGTAAAGCAAATGACAACTGCTGGTGTTGTATCAAGAGGTGGCGATGTGATCTGGCAAGATCTGCCCGATGAAAAAGGAGAATTGAATGGTGATATCGGTAATGAAGACAGACAGTTTATTGGTCATGGTCAACCACGTTGGAGTATTGGATGGAACAATAGCTTCTCATACAAAGGTTTTTATCTTTCTGTAAATATGTATGGAAATTTTGGAGGTATGGTGTATAATGATAACAGACGTAACCTCGCATCTTTTTCAAACAGTAACACTACTCCCGATTCTTATTTTGTTAGAGACATGTGGAAGTATCCTGGTCAACTGTCCAGCGCTTATCGTGGTGGCGACAGATCGACCGATAACATGCGTCGTGGGGGAAGTCAGTATTTGGAAAGTGGTTCCTTCCTTCGGTTACAATCTGTACGCTTAGGGTATCAACTCCCTTCAAAAATTTCTTCCAAGGCTGCTATGCGTAGTTTAAATGTATATGTGTACGGCACCAACCTGTTAACATGGACAGATTATTCAGGCTTTGATCCCGAGGTTGGACAACGCAGTGTAATTAAGCCAGGCAATGATCCCGGCAGGTTCCCACGCAGACGTGAATTTGGTATGGGTCTTAATGTATCATTTTAATTAAACGAATCATGAAAAGAATAAAAATTATTTCTATACTGGTTGTACTCATCGTAATCGTACCGGGTTTGGGATGTAAGAAATTTTTAGATGAAAAACCAATTTCAACAGTTTCGCCGGATAAATTCTGGAAGGATCGAAACGATGCAGCTACATGGATGGCCGGCGTTTACAATTCATTACAAACAACGTTAAGTACCAATTTTTATGATTGGGGTGAAGTTCGTGCCGATCATATACGAGTAGGGGGAACAGGTAATGCGCAGCTTACAATGATCACCAATACGCTTTCGGCGAATGATGCTGACATCAATGGAATTACAAGATGGAGTAATTTGTATACAACCATCTCTCTTTGTAATTATGGTATCAAATATTTGCCTGGTATGATTGAAGCAAACATTGAAGGTGCTGCAGCAACCTACCGTGATTATCTGGGTCAATGTTATGCGTTGAGATCACTTCTGTACTTTTATGGATTACGTGTTTGGGGTAGAATGCCATTGCACATCGAACCTATTGAGTCACTGAATCAACCGATTGAGTTATCACGCTCGACGATTGATGAGATGAAGACCCAAATTCTGAGTGACATTACAGAATCCTTAAAAACAATCGGAAGCTCAACAACGCAGAAATATTATATGCAAAAAGCTGCTGTGTATGCATTGCAGACAGATGTTGCGATGTGGTTTCAGGATTACGACCTTGCGCTTACAGCATCACAAAATTGTATTACCGCAAGCGGGTGCACATGGGTTACAAACATAGCCGGATTTAAAAATATTTTCGTTGCTCCTGAAACATCTACCGAAACGATTTTTAATCTCTTCTGGTCGGTTACAGAAAGAGGTGGTGGAGTTGGTGTTTGCTCAAAAGTTGGTTCCAGTTCAAATACAAACCAGTATGAGCCCACCACCGAAATATGGTTAGAAATGAAGAATCGTGTTGATCCCGTAAGCGGTAAATCTATCGACGGTCGTTTATGGGCTTATTGGGATACCTTAACTTATAGAGATGAAACAATTTATGATGGTCCAGGTGTTGTACAATTGGGTAAGTTTTCACCCTGGAGAACTGTTCAAACACCCGGTGCTTTTTTCACCTTTGAAGGAAACACTGATTGCAGTGTAAAAATTCCAATCTATCGATTTGCAGATATCATGTTGTTGAGGGCGGAGGCATTAAATAAAAAGGGGCAGCACCAGCAGGCACTTGACATTGTAAACATCGTACGTAACAGAGTGGGATACACTGTCAATGCATTACTGGTTGATTATACCGGAGATATTACGAAAGGCATTGAGCGCACCATTTTAAAAGAACGTCAATATGAGTTGATGGGTGAAGGAAAACGTTGGTTTGATTTATGCAGGATCGATAAAATTTATGACTACACCAATGCAGGTTATGAATATTTACGTGAAACATTGAATCCGATTTTATCTACACGTGCAGGCTCTATTTTGTATGAGAATGAAAACATGGGACGCATTTTATATCCAATTAATGCAGCCATGTTTAATGCCAATCCGAAATTAAGGGGCGATCAGAATCAACCTTATGATGAGTAATTTATCAAGAATTATTAAACTACGTATAATGAAAAATAATCATCAATTTATATTATTTATATTAGCCATTTCGCTTGTTTTTTCCGGCTGTAATAAGTTGCAGGATGGGTTTGATTACAATCCTTCTTTTTACAACACCGAATTGAAAATGACGGTATTGGAGTTTATGGAATCCCGAAAAGATATTTTTTCCGGCATGTTAGCTGCAATTGAATATGTAGATGGCGATCCCGCATTTAAGGATGTAAAACAAATGTACTCAAGCACGGGCAACACATTTCTGTTGCTTCACAATACTGCACTAACAAATCTGGAAGATGCGACGAGTTATTGGGCAGTGAATACCGTAATGGGTCCTAACCCTGATAATCCTTCACAAACCATCTCAATGAGAGGCTCTGATTGGTCGCAATACCCTAGAGACACGATTGCAAAACTGTTGCGTTATCATGTATTGAAAGGCAGGCATACATACGAAACACTCGATTCAAGACCAAAGTGGGTTGAAACATTTGCAATGAGCGCAACGAATGATTCAGCAAAAGTTTATCTCTATCTGGAGAATGTACGTGAAGCCAATTTGCGTGTTAATAACTACGTTGGCTTGCCGGCCAGTTATAAAGGCGTAAGCATGGGTTGGGTAAACAATGCGCCACGTACACCCGGCTTAAATGCTACAAACGGTGTAGTTCACGTAATGAATAAGTGGTTTATTCTTCCCACACGAAATGCCATCTTGAATAATTAATTACCTACTAATCTTGTTTTTTATGCGGAAAATATATAGCTCTCTTGCAATCATCGCCGTTTCTTTTTTGGCATTTGCCTGTAAAAAGGGTCCCGGTGTAAAAATAGAATCGCTGAATAAAGCAGGCGAAGAATTCTATTTTGGAGAAAAAGTGCCTGTATGGGCATCAACTTCCGGTGATAATAATGAAACTACTTACGAATGGAAGGCTACCGGCGGAACATTTGATGGGTTTCGTACACAGGATCTGTTTGAAAACTTGTGGATAGCACCCAATACCGCCGGTGATTATACAGTTACAGCAACAGCAAAAAGCAGTGGCGGTACTTCATCCAAGTCTACATCAATGAAAGTAACCCGGTATTATTTTGATGAATTTCAAAGCGCTTATACCTTGAACGGAAACGGCTGGAGTACAAGTAACACCACAAATAATCTGGTTACAAATGTTGATACCGCTTTGTCTCAATTAAATCTTACATCATCTTCTACCAACGGGCCCAATGTTCGGAGAAACCTTGACCTTGCAGAGTTGAAGATTCCTTTTTCAGTTCGTACAAGGTTGGGTTGGAGAACTTTTTTCAGAGCCAGTTCAACTATTGTAATCAGTATGTTTTTTAATCAGCCATCAAATCCTACTTATCCCTATATCCGGGAAATACGCTGGGAAATTTGGCCAACGAATAATCCGGCTACTACCAATAATTTTCAGATACGCTATGAAACATTTGTTCCCGCTACAAACTCATCAAAATTTAGTACGGTAGGAAATACATTTCCCAATCCATTGCCTTTAATCAGTCCGGTAACCGGAAGGAGCCCTATTTTTTCATTGGCAAATGGTGAGTTGAAGAACTTCAGTTTTTCAATTGATGCAAATGAAGTTTTTCATGCGTACGTAGGTGGTGCGGAATGGTTTACCAGCAACGGTATTAAAGACTGGTTGGCAGGTGCCAGAGCTGCTTATCCTGGCTTTCAGGATCCTTCACCACGAGAATATCGTGTAGCGTTCCCTTCAAGACAAAACTCATCCAGTAACGGTACAACACTCGTAATGAAGCATGTTTATATCAATAATGACGGACAGATATTAAAGTAATTGTATACAAACGAATTCGATTGTAGTATAATCCAACTTCAAAATGGTTGTTGTAATTTTTATTGCAACAACCATTGTTTGTTTTTAGCCGTCTCATAAACAATCCATCGTTGTGAACAGAAACTGTGTTTTTAGGATTTTAATCGAAATAATTAAGTGAATGAAAATGAGATTTATTTTTTCTTTTCTGCTGTTGCAGTTGAGTGTATCAATATTTGCACAACAATCAACAAGGCTCAATAACAACTGGCAATTTCTAAAGCAGGATATAGGTGGCATATGGGAAGCAGTAAGGTCGGTGAAAGCAGGTAATCCTGAAGATTTACCGATATGGACAAATGTTTCGTTGCCACATTGTGTAAATGCAACAGATGCAGTTGATCCAGATGTAAATTATTACCAGGGCCCGGCCTGGTATCGTACACAATTAACCATTCAGAATCCATATTCTAATGGACGCACCTTATTACATTTTGAAGGTGCCGGACAAAAAACAGATGTGTATGTGTATGATCAAAAAGTGGGCTCACATGTTGGCGGTTACGATGAGTTTACAATTGATATTACGGATGCTGTGAAAGCATTTGAAAAGCTGGACACATTCAAAAATCAGTTCAAAGGAAAAATTCCTATCTCAATACGAACAGACAATTCACGTGACTTGGAGTTAATCCCTTCCGATCTTTCTGATTTTAATTTATATGGTGGCATTTATCGTTATCTCAATTTAGTTTATGTACCTGCTTTGTCTATTGATAAATTATTTGCATTTGCGGAAACGGATAAAAATGGTAAAAGCGGAAAGGTAAATATCCGCACAAGATTTTATAATCCTGGAAAACAAACAACTACAACTGTCACTGTTAAGTTATTTGATCCGAAAGGAAAATTGATCAATGAGTTTGCAAAGAATGTAACAATAGCGAACAATGAGGTAAGTATTGGTGATATTGTTGTTTCGAAACCAATGCTGTGGTCAACTGATCAACCGCAGTTGTACAGCGTTGAAGTAGCTGCAGGTGAACACAAGCAAACAGAGAAGATCGGTTTCCGTCATGTTGAATTTGTTGAGAAAGGTCCGTTCATGTTGAATGGTAAACGCCTATTGTTAAGAGGCACACATCGTCATGAAGATCATGCTGGTGTTGCGGCAGCAATGACGGAAGAGCAGATGCGTACAGAAATGATCATGATGAAAGAGATGGGCGTAAACTTTATTCGTTTGGGTCATTATCAGCAATCAAGAATTATTCTAGATCTCTGCGATAGTTTGGGCATTGTAGTTTGGGAAGAAATTCCCTGGTGTCGTGGTGGTTTGGGTGGCGATGTATATAAAGAACAAGCCCGCAGAATGCTCACGAATATGATCGAGCAGCATTACAATCATGCATCGGTTATTATCTGGGGATTAGGAAATGAAAATGATTGGCCAGGAGATTTTCCTGAATTTGATAAAGAAAAGATCAGAACGTTTATGAAGGAGCTGAATGATCTTTCACATAAACTTGATCCATCACGCAAAACAGCCATCCGTCGCTGTGATTTTTGTAAGGATATTGTGGATGTATATTCTCCCTCCATATGGGCCGGTTGGTACAGAGGAATTTATACCGAGTACAAAGAAGTATCGGAAGCTGAAATGAAAAAGGTAAAACACTTTTTGCATGTAGAGTGGGGTGGTGATAGTCATGCTGGTCGTCATTCAGAAAATCCCGACAATGGATTACGTAATATTAAAACCGGTGTTGGTGCTGATGAACGTGCAGGTGACGCATCATTGATCGGTGGTTCTGCAAGAGCTTCAAAAGATGGCGACTGGAGTGAATCATACATCAGTAATTTAATTGACTGGCATTTGAAAGAACAGGAAACAATGCCGTGGTTAACGGGTACTGCACAGTGGCCCTTCAAAGATTTTTCTACACCTGTTCGGCCTGATAATCCTGTTCCTTACATGAACCAGAAAGGTGTGGTGGAAAGAGATCTCACAAAAAAAGAATCTTACTATGTTTTTCAATCATACTGGACAACAAAGCCCATGGTACATATCTATGGACATTCATGGCCCGTACGTTGGGGAAATGATGGCGAAGAAAAAATGATCAAAGTATATTCCAATTGCGATGAAGCGGAATTATTTGTGAATGGAAAAAGTATGGGCAGCAAGAAAAGAAACAGCCAGGATTTTCCTGCAGCGGGTTTACGTTGGAATGTGGTGTTGAACAATGGAACCAATGATGTAAAAGTGATTGCCAGGAAAGGAAAGGTTATTGTGGAAGATGCAATCAAATTTCAATACCAAACGGAGAAATGGGACAAACCTGCAAAATTGCTGATCGAAAAGGTAAAAGAAGAGAACGGCGTCATCACTTTACAAGCGAAATTGCTGGATGATAAAAATGTGCAATGTCTTGATGCAGCAAACTGGATACGTTTCGGATTAACGGGTGATGGAGAGTTGATCGATAATCAAGGCACATCATCCGGTTCAAATTATGTACAGCTGTATAACGGACGAGCAACGATTTCTGTAAAAACAAAGAATGGCAAATCAGCTGTAAGCGCAAAAGTAGAAGGAGTGCCAACGGTGTTTATTAATTTATAAGATGATGAAAATATATTTAACGATCGCATTGCTGTTTATCACACAAATTGTTTCAGCGCAAACAACAGTTGATCCCAATTTGAAATTGTGGTATAACAAACCTGCTTCCATTTGGGAAGAAGCATTACCATTAGGTAATGCAAAAACAGGAGCGATGGTTTTTGGTGGTATTGCAAAAGAACATTTTCAATTAAATGATAACACACTTTGGTCGGGTTATCCAAATCCGGGTAACACAGTGGGTGGTCCGGCGATAGTAGAAGATGTACGGAAGCAGGTATTTGAAGGAAATTATGACAGCGCTGCAACAGCGTGGCGCAAAATGCATGGACCTTATTCTGCACGCTATTTAACCATGGCAGATCTGTGGATTGAAAATAAATTAAGTGATACTGTTGCTTCATCTTATTACCGTGACCTGAATATCAGTAATGCAACAGCTACTGTTAAGTACAAGATCAATGGCGTAAATTATCAACGGGAAACATTTATCAGTCATCCTGATAAAATAATGATCATCAGGATAACGGCTGATAAAAAGGATGCTCTCAATTTTACTTTGTCACTTACCAGCAAATTAAAATACGAGGTGGTTTTATATCCCCCTCTCTCAGCCATGCGTGAAGAGAACTTATTAAAATTAAAGGGCAAAGCTCCGAAGTATGTCGCTAATCGTGACTATGAATCCAAACAGATAGAATATGATGATTGGAATGGCGAAGGAATGAACTTTGAAGTGCTAGTTAAAGTAATAAATGAAGGAGGAGTTGTAAAACAAGGGCTGGGTCAATTGTTCGTAACAAACGCAAATTCGGTTACAATTTATCTTTCTGCTGCAACGAGCTTTAATGGCTTTAATAGATCTCCAGGAAAAGAAGGGAAGGATCCATCCATTGAAGCCAAAGCAAATCTCGACGGAGCCTTGCAAAAATCATATACACAATTAAAAGCTGCTCATGTCAAAGATTACCAGTCTTTGTTTAACAGGGTGCAATTAAACCTTGGTACAAATACAGCAAAGCTGAAACAACCAACAGATGAACGATTAAAACAATATGCGACATCGCCGGATGATTACCAGTTGCAAACATTATATTATCAGTTTGGAAGATATTTAATGATCGCTTCAACACGGCCCGGCTCACGACCAACGAACCTGCAGGGAATATGGAATGATCATGTGCAACCACCATGGGGCAGCAACTACACTACGAACATTAATACTGAAATGAATTATTGGTTGGCTGAGAATACCAATTTATCAGAATGTCATCAACCGTTATTTGATTTCATGAAAGAACTGGCAGTGAATGGAGCTGTTACTGCTAAAGTAAATTATAATATCAACGAAGGTTGGGTAACTCATCACAACTCTGATCTGTGGGCGAAGACATCACCGCCAGGTGGAACTTGGAATGATCCAAGATCAATGCCACGCTGGAGTTGCTGGCCAATGGCTGGTGGTTGGTTCAGCACACACTTGTGGGAACATTATTTATTTACGGGCGATAAGAAATTCTTAAAAGAAGAAGCTTATCCGTTAATGAAAGGTGCTGCACAATTTCTATTACGTTGGTTGATTGTTGATCCCAAGTCTGGATATCTCGTTACCAATCCATCGACCTCACCAGAAAATACAATTAAGATAAAAGGGAAAGAATATCAGTTGAGCATGGCGAGTACAATGGATATGTCCATCATTCGTGAATTGTTTACTGCTGTAATTAAATCTGCTGATCTGTTGAAAATTGATGTAACATTTAAAAATGAATTGATCAAGGTAAGTGAAAAATTATATCCTTATCATATTGGTCAGTATGGTCAATTGCAGGAATGGTTTAATGATTGGGATGATCCGAAAGATAAACATCGTCATCTTTCTCATTTGTTTGGTTTGTATCCCGGCAGCCAGGTGAATGTAACGACTACACCGGAGTTGGCTGCAGCAGCAAAGCAATCGCTGTTTCATCGTGGCGATGTGAGCACCGGATGGAGCATGGCATGGAAGATCAATTGGTGGGCACGCTTACAGGATGGTGATCATGCATATAAAATCTTGAGTGATGCGTTCACCTATATCAATCCAAGAGAAGCAAGAGAAACAATGGGCGGCGGTGGAACCTACCCGAACTTATTTGATGCACATCCTCCATTTCAGATCGACGGAAATTTTGGAGCAACCGCAGGCATCACAGAAATGCTGTTGCAAAGTCATAATGGTGAATTGACGTTACTGCCTGCTTTACCAACTGCATGGAAGACAGGATCAGTGAAGGGAATTAAAGCAAGAGGAAATTTTACTGTAACGATCAATTGGAAAGACGGAAAATTGGCACAGACGAAAATTTATTCCGGAAATGGAGGTGTTTGCAGAATAAGTTCATTGCAGCCGGTGAAAGTAGTGGAAGTGAAGTCAAAAGCTGCGAAAGGAGATAATAGCAATGGATTGAATACAAGCTATGGCAAACCTCTTTATAAAAAGAATGAAGCTGCAACATTAGTTGAATTGCCTGTTGCAAAAAGATATGTGATTGATTTTATAACAGAGAAAGGAAAAACTTATACGGTTGTTCCTTTATAAATGAATTGTATGCGTTATTATAAGTGGTTGATAATAATAATTTTTGCTTGTGTAAGTTTTAAAACAAAAGCACAAGCTCTTCAATGGACAGAAGTTGCTCCGGGAGTATGGAAAGGTATTGTTGGCAAGCCTGAAGCATACGACCTTTTGAAAGCATCCGGTGCCACGCCGAATAAAGAGGCGTTGGCAAAAATTGTTGCCTCAGCATTTCCATTTGTACAAAATGATATTGCAGGAACCATCACCGATGGAAAAACATTTTTACGTTTTCCATTGGAGAAAGAAGAACAACTCTATGGTTTCGGTTTGAATTTTCAAACCGTGCATCAGCGGGGAAAGATCTTGCAACTGCACATGGATCATTATGGAGGAAAAGATAATGGAAGAACACATGCGCCTGTTCCATTCTATGTTTCATCAAAGGGTTATGGTGTGTTTATCAACTCGGCAAGATATATCAATGTATATGCAGGAACAGCAGTTCGAAAAGACAGCAAGAATCCTCCGGTAGAAAAAGATCGCAATACTGATCGATCATGGAGCTCACGTCCTTACTCCGATGCTGTTGAAATCTCAGTCCCTGCTGCAGGAGTTGAAATTTATGTATTTGCAGGACCAACAACATTAGATGCCGTACGCCGGTTTAATTTATTTAATGGTGGTGGTGTGTTGCCCCCACGTTGGGGTTTAGGTTTTACACAACGGGTAAGATCGTTGTTTACTGCTGAAGAAGTAAAAGCAGAAGCAGATGCATTTAGAGAGAAAGGATATCCATTAGATTTTATCGGGCTCGAACCAGGTTGGCAAAGCAAAGCTTATCCTGGTACATTTGAGTGGGATAAGAAGCGCTATCCGGAACCGGCGAAGTTTGTAAAGGAAATGCAAGACAAAGGCATCCGTTTGAATTTATGGATCAATCCATATGTTTCAAAGCAAGCTTCGTTTTATAACAGTATAACAAAGTATACAGGATCGCATACAGTATGGGTGGGTGAAGCACCTGACTTTACCATTCCTGAAGCGAGAAAAATATTCTTTGGTCAATTACAAAAAGATCAAGTTGATATTGGAGTAAGTGGATATAAAATTGATGAAGTGGATGGATACGATCATTATCTCTGGCCCGATGTTGCAACATTTCCATCCGGCATAAGCGGTGAACAAATGAGAAGTACGTATGGCGTATTAGCGATGCGTTATGCAGCAGAGATGTATCATCAAAAAAATCAACGCACTTATGGATTGGTACGTGCAAACAATGCCGGTGGCGTATCACTTCCGTTTGTGATCTATAATGATTATTACAATCACGAAGATTTTATCACCGCATTAATTAATAGTGGATTCGCTGGTGTGTTGTGGACACCGGAAGCAAGAGCGTCTAAAACGGGTGAAGAATGGTTACGTCGTTTTCAAACAGTTGTGTTTTCACCAATGGCGATGATCAACGCATGGAGTAGCGGTACAAAGCCATGGTCTTATCCCGAAGTAGCAGCACAGGTAAAAGAATTTTCGTTACTCCGTATGCAGATGATGCCTTACTGGTACAGCGAATTTGCAAAATATCATTTTGAGGGAACACCGCCTTTCCGTGCGATGGCGTTGGAAGCAGGGTTTAAACAGGAGGTAAAAAAGGAAGCAGTGAATGCAAATCTCGAAGAGAATCCATATGCTGAAGCAACTTCAAAAGAGATCAAAGATCAATACATGGCTGGTGAATATTTATTGGTAGCTCCCGTGTTTACGGGACAAACAACAAGAAAGGTTGTGTTGCCAAAAGGCAAGTGGTACGATTTCTATACCGGTGCGTATGCAGGTGATGGTGAAGTTATTTCTGTTACTCCGGGTCTTGATAAAATACCGGTCTATGTAAAAGATGGTGGAATCATTCCCATGATGGCCGCAAGATTACAAGCGCCAAAAGCAGGAGAGAAGGTTGATCTGGAAATCAGATACTACGGCGAAAAACCAGGTAACTATAAATTATACGATGATGATGGTGAAACGTTCAACTATGAAAAAGGTGAATACACTTTCCGGGAAATAAAAGTTGAAAAGGATAAAAAAGGAAAATTAAAAGGCACGATCTCAACTCCGGAAAAAAATAAACCTAATTCAGTTGGAAACATTACCTGGAAATTTATGACGACACCCGGCTAATCGGAATCAAATAATCAACACAATGAAATTGCTGTTCATTTTTATAGTAGCGTTCGTCTCGGCTTGTTCTGCACAACAAAAGCTTGGGCATTCTCCTTACAATAAGGAAGTGCAAGATGTGTTGCGAAATCAAGTATTGAGTAAAGCCGAGTGGGCTTTGCAGCAACAACCTATAACAGTTACTGCACAATCATCGCCACGAAGTGCCGGAGGCAAACATGATTTTTACAGCGAAGGTGATTATTGGTGGCCCAATCCTGTTAGTGCCGACAGTCCTTATATACAAAAAGACGGCATGACCAATCCTGATAATTTTGTTGCCCATCGTCATGCAATGATACGGTTGAGTGAAGTGATAGGTGCATTGGCATCTGCTTACAAATTAACAGGCGATGCGAAATATGTAAAACATGCAACACTGCATTGCAAAGCATGGTTTGCCGATACTGCTACCATGATGCATCCGCATTTGTTGTATGCACAGGCCATCAAAGGTCGGTTTACAGGAAGGGGAATCGGAGTTATTGATGCTATTCAATTAATAGAAGTAACACAAGGATTGATAGCAATGAAAAATGCTCCTTCAATGGATCAAACAGTTTTAGCTGCTTCAAAAAAATGGTTCGATGCGTTTTTGCAATGGCTTACCACACATAAGTACGGAAAGGATGAAATGAACGCAACCAACAATCATGGTACCTGTTGGGTGATGCAGGTGGCAGCATTTTCAAAATTTACTGGCAATGATACCTTGATGAAATTCTGCAGCGATCGTTATAAAAATGTGTTACTTCCCAACCAGATGGCAGCCGATGGAAGTTTTCCTCAGGAGTTGCGCAGAACAAAACCTTATGGTTATTCCATTTTTAATTTAGATGCTATGACAACGATCTGTCAATTGCTTTCATCTGAAAAGGATAATCTCTGGGAGTATCAAACAGCAGACGGCAGATCAATCAAGAAAGGGATTGAATATTTACATCCTTTCATCGCAGACAAAACTAAATGGCCTTTAAAGCCGGATGTGATGTATTGGAATGATTGGCCGGTGGCACAACCATTTTTATTATTTGGGGCGAATGCATATAAGAACAAAGAATGGCTGGAGACTTGGAAAAAACTAGATCATTCTCCAAAAGTGGAAGAGGTGATCCGGAATTTACCGGTACGGAATCCTTTAATCTGGATCAATTAAATGAGACAATTTATATTCTATATCATTTTTGCATCTGCGATCAATGCCGGTTTTGCACAAACAGCAGGTGATGAGGATAAAGAAATGTTCAACCGTGCAAAGCAACGGGATCAGCAAGCGATTGATGAAGCAAAGAATGGATGGTGGACGGCGTCAATGAAAACACAGGAGCAACGGATAGCCTGGTGGAGAGAAGCGAAGTTCGGCATGTTTATTCACTGGGGTATTTATTCATTACCAGGTGGTGAATGGAAGGGAAAGAAAGTGAGCGGCTATGCAGAACACCTGATGCGCAAAGAAAAAATTTCACGAAACGATTATCTCAATCTTTCGCATCAATTCAATCCTGAAAAATTTAACGCAGAAGAATGGATATTGAATGCCAAAAAAGCGGGGATGAAATATTTCATCATTACGGCAAAGCATCACGATGGGTTTGCATTGTATGATTCAAATTTTTCTGATTTTGATATTGTTGATCAAACGCCTTTTAAACGAGATCCGATGGCTGAGTTGGCAGTAGCAGCCAAAAAGCATGGAATGAAATTCGGCTTTTATTATTCACATGCCTTTGATTGGGAACATCCCGATGCACCGGGCAATGATTGGGAATACAATAATCCCGGTGGTGATAAATTGCTAGGCGGTGCCAATTGGTTTGATGCACATCCGGAGTGGTTACCAAAAGCAATTAAATATGTTGATGAAAAAGCAATTCCGCAAATAAAGGAATTGCTTACAAAGTATCATCCGGATATTTTATGGTTTGATACACCGCATAAGCTGCCTTTATCAGAAAATATACGCATCTTAAAAGCGATCAGGGAAACAGATCCCAATGTTGTCGTAAATGGAAGATTGGTTAGAAATGCGGCAGCAAATTTTGGCGATTATAAAAACACAGCCGATCGTGCTTCTGAATTTTTTCCTGTAACCGGCGATTGGGAAGCCATACCTACTACCAATGAAAGTTATGGTTATCATCAATTCGATAACAGTCATAAACCTGTCAGTCATTTTATACAATTGCTTGCGAGTGCTGCATCAAGAGGCGGCAATTTATTGTTGAATATTGGTCCGAAAGGTGATGGCAGCTTTGATGGCAACGATCAGCAGATTCTAAAGGGTATTGGTGAATGGCTGCAAACGAATGGAGAAAGTATTTATGGGACAGCAGCAAGTCCGCTTCCACTCCAAAGTTGGGGAGTGTCAACTTTGAAGGGTAACAAAATTTATCTCCATGTATTCAACTATCCTGCTGATGGAAAACTATATGTTGGCGGTCTAAAATCAGCTATTGCAAAAACCCATATGCTTGCTGATCCTAAAAAGCAATTAATAACAACACGTTTGAATGAGAAAGATGTACTGATCAACCTACCTGCTAACAGTATTGATTCAATAAACACGGTTATTGTGCTTGAGTTAAATGAAAAGCCATCTGTTGATTCGGTACGTTTTGTTGCGCCAAATAGTAACGAGACAAGATTGCTGGCATTTGATGCTATGTTAAACGGCAAAGGATTTGGTTTTGGCGACGGTAAAACCAACCGCTATTTCGTTGACGGGTGGAAATCATTGGAACAATCTGTTTCCTGGAAGATCCGCTTGAGTAAAGCAGCACGATACAAAGTGGTCATAAAATATATTGCGGGAGAAATAAGCGGCGGTGAATATGAGCTGTTGACAGGTGGAGTAAATCTTGCAGGTACTAATAAAGTAAAGAACGGAACAGCAACGGAAGTCATTACAGAGACTGTAGCAGACTTTTCATTCAGTGGTGGCGAACATGTCTTAACAATAAAGCCCCTCAAAATTCAAAAACCAGAATTGATGAAGTTGCTTGAAATACAACTTATACTTATCGATAAATAAACGAACAGATGAAAAAAACGATCTTAATGACCATGATAGCTGTTGCAGGAATTGTAATGAACAGCGATGCCCAAAAGGTTAAAGTGAACAAAGTGTTCGCTGATGCAGAGAAGCAAACAAAAGTGATGCTGGCAGAGATTCCCCAAGCGAAAGCAACAGGCTCAGCTGCAACGGTTGGTGTATCGCCTGGCGGGTCAGGGCAGGAGCTTGTTTCACCGAGAACTTTAGACAGTGGCAGGTTAAAATTGGTTTCATCAAGAGACTGGACAAGCGGATTTTTCCCAGGACAGCTGTGGTTCTTATATGAATACACCGGCAATAACGAATGGAAAACTGAAGCAGAAAAATATACGGCGAAAATTGAGCGGGAAAAAACAAATGGCATCACACATGATATGGGCTTTAAAGTGTATTGCAGCTTTGGTACAGGTTACAGGCTAATAAACGACGCTCATTATAAAGAAGTGATCATTCAATCTGCAAAAACATTATCAACAAGATTTAATCCTAATACCGGTGTCATCAAATCATGGGATAACCGTGCCAAATGGAAGACGCCGGTGATCATCGACAATATGATGAATCTTGAATTGTTATTTGCTGCCACACAATTAACCGGCGATTCTTCTTTTCATAAAATTGCTGTGAGTCATGCAAATACAACCATGCAAAATCATTTCCGTAGTGATTACAGTTCGTACCATGTGTTGGATTATGATTCCATAACAGGTAAAGTAACGCAGAAAACAACGCATCAGGGTTATTCAAATGAATCAGCATGGTCAAGAGGACAAGCATGGGGCTTGTATGGTTATACGATGTGTTATCGCTTTACCAAAGACGAAAAGTATTTACAACAGGCAGAGAAGATTGCTGCTTTTATGACAAAGCATAAAAATTTTCCAAAAGATTTTGTTCCTTATTATGATTATGATGCTCCCGGTATTCCCAATGAACCAAGAGATGCGTCAGCAGCAGCCGTCATGGCTTCGGCATTGTATGAATTAAGTATCTATAGTAAAAATGGAAGAGAGTATAAAAAAATAGCAAATACTGTGGTGAAAAACCTCACCAACAGTTATCGTTCTGCGATTGGGGAAAATAAAGGGTTTATTCTGTTGCACAGTACGGGTTCCAAACCGTCTAACAGCGAAGTAGATGTGCCATTGAACTATGCCGATTATTATTACCTCGAAGCGTTGTTGCGTTCAAAGAAATTAAAAGAAAAGAAACCGTTGTTTTAAAAGCAATTAAGCCACATGATCAAAAAGTTAATGACCGTTTTATTTTTCTGCTTGCTTGCAACAGGAAACCTGTTTGCCCATCATATAAAAGTTGCTTCGATTGAAGAGCTTCAGCAGGCGATCAAAACTGCAAAGCCCGGCGATGTGATTGTGTTGAAGAACGGTGTCTATACAACCACAACTGATATTTTGATCAATAGTGCAGGAACAAAAGCAAAACCCATTATCATTGAAGCAGAAGATGCAGGCAAGACGGAAATAGCCGGAGCTGCCGGGTTTAATTTAGTAAGCCCTGCTGCATACATTATCATCCGTGGCTTTAAGTTTACACATGCAGCTTCCAAAGCAAGATGTTCGGCCGGTTCAACATTTTGTCACTGGACCAATAATATTTTTGAAACACCGGGCACCGGCGACTATCTGACTATTGCAGGCAGCGATCATGAGGTTAGCTACAATACATTTCAAAACAAGGATTCGCTGGGAAAATTCATTGCGGTAAAAGGTGTTGGCAAACAAATTGCTGAACGATTGTTCATACATCACAACTATTTTAAAAAACAAAAGAACCAGGGAAACCGCAATGGGGCAGAAGCATTTCAGTTTGGATTAAGCGGATTCAGTCTTTCTTCCAGCAACAGCATTGTTGAATACAACCTGTTTGAAGATTGTGATGGTGAAAATGAATTGATCTCCATCAAAGCATCAAGAGTAACAATAAGGTATAACACTATTCGAAATTCTCCGGCTCAATTCACGTTGCGTCATGGAAATTTTAACCAGGTGTACGGGAACTATTTTATCAATACACCCGGTCTCCGCATTTTTGGTGATGATCATCTCATTCACAGTAATCATTTTGAAAACTGCAGTATGGGTATCAACATCGGGAATGGTGGAGCAGAAGTAGCAGATGGTGCACCACTTACATCACACGATCGTCCCGACAGAGTGATCATTGCATTCAATACATTGGTGAACAACAAAATCAATATTGCCCAAACAGCAAGAGCTAATGGATTAGGTTCAACCTATATTACTATAGCAAATAATATTATTGTGGGTGGTGGTGCTGCAGTTTCTATTGTTGGCCCGGCAACAAGTCATTCTGCTGAAGGAAACCTGATTTTCAATACAGCCGGTGCAGGCGATCTTCCTGCCGGAAGTTTCAGCATGATTGATCCGAAGTTGACAAGAGATGCATCGGGTAAATATCATCTTCAACAAGGAAGCCCGGCTATTAATGCAGCAAAAGGAAATTATCGTACGGTTGTGGTTGACATGGACGGTCAGCTACGAACAGATCTGTTAGATGCCGGTGCAGATGAAATGTCGTCTACATCTGTGAAAGCAAGAATTTTAAACCCGGAAGATGTTGGTTTTATGGCTGGAAAGAAAAACTAAATTGAATCCTTTAAGCGGATATTACAGGTAGATGTGATTTAGTGATTCGTACTGCCAAAATAATTGAATAGATAGTTATTTCACCGCAACCGGCCAATTGAAATAATTGGTTAGTTGCATCTTGGCGAGCTTATTTCTCGTCAGTTAAACTAATCGCCTGCAAATATGAAAAAGATACTTTTCTTCCTGTTAGTATGCTGCTATTCTATTGTGTCTCTATTTGCTCAAACAAATGCAAATGATGAACGTATGAAATGGTGGCGGGAGGCCCGACTCGGCATGTTTATCCATTGGGGTGTATATGCAGTGCCCGCAGGCACTTACAATGGACAAAAAATTGACCGTATTGGTGAATGGATCATGAACCGTGGAAAAATTCCGGTGAAAGAATATCAGGCATTTGCAAAAGAATTCAATCCTGTAAAGTATGATGCGGAGGCGTGGGTATTGATGGCCAAAAACGCAGGTATGAAATATATCGTCATCACGGCAAAGCATCATGATGGTTTTGCATTATTCAATTCCAAAGCCAGCAGATGGAATATCGTGGATGCTACTCCTTATGGAAAGGATTTGATCAAACCATTAGCTGAGGCTTGTCGGAAACATGGGATCAAACTTGGATTGTATTATTCACATGCGCAAGATTGGAATAACCCGGGTGGTTCCGCTGCGAGAAAAGTTACAACGGAAGGATGGGCCAATCCTGATTCAGCAAAAATTGATGCATACACTGCTGCCAACAGCGGGCATTGGGATCCGTTGCAAACAACAAAAACCATGGCACAATATATTGATGAAGTTGCTGTGCCACAAGTGCGTGAAATACTTACCAATTATGGTGATGTGGCTGTGCTTTGGTGGGATACGCCAACCGGTATGACGGATGAGTTTGCAGAAAAATTAAATGCATTATTAAAACTTCAGCCGAATATAATTACCAACGATCGATTAAAGCGGCCTAACTATCCCGGCGATTTTAAAACACCGGAGCAGCGTATACCAAACCTGAATGAGCTTGATGGAAAAGATTGGGAAACCTGCATGACCATGAATGAAACATGGGGTTATAAAAGTTATGCCAACAAATGGAAGAGTTTAAAAACATTGATTCAAAATACAGTTGACATTGCATCAAAAGGTGGTAACTATTTATTAAACGTTGGACCGAAAGCAGACGGAACATTTCCGCAAGAGAGTATTGACTTGCTGAAAGGAGTGGGCGCATGGATGAAAGTGAATGGTGAATCGATTTATGGTACAAAGGCAAGTCCGTTTGGATTATTTACATGGGGACGTTGCACCAAGAAAGAAAGCAACGGGAATACCACACTTTACTTTTCTGTATTTGAATGGCCAAAAGATGGAAAGCTTTCTATTCCCGGTTTAAAGAACCAAATCGTTTCTGCAAAATTATTGGCGAACGGAACAGCGTTAAAAACAGAAAAGAATAACGATGGTTTGCTGATTACAGTTCCTGAAAAAGCAGTAGATGCAAATGCAACTGTTATTAAAGTTGAAGTGAAAGGAATCGTAGATGCAGCATCACTCAATCCAAAAGAGAAAATGAAAGCAGGTGAGATTGATTAAATAAAGCGGTTCAATTTTCGTGAAGTATGATCAAAAAAATCTCTTTAGCCCTGGTCGTTTTTATTTCAGCTGTTGTATCAATGGCAGCCGATTTTGATATTACAAAATACGGAGCTGTTGGCGATGGTAAAACGCTGAACACAATATTTATTCAAAAAGCAATTGATGAATGCACCAGGAGTGGAGGCGGCAAAGTAATTTTTCCAGCCGGCATTTATTTATCAGGCACTATCGAGTTAAAAGATAACGTTACGCTGCATTTCAACAAAGATTCCCGTTTGCTGGGCAGCACAGATTTAGAGCAATACAGAAATCTTGATCCTTTCACAGAAGGATTGGGCATTGATGTTGGCTGGGCTTTGCTGGTAGCAGTTGATGCAAAGAACATTGGTATCGAGGGTGAAGGTGCTATTGATGGACAAGGGTCGAAATTAAAAGCAGAACATATTTTAAAAGATACAAGACCCGAAGGTCAACGTTGGGGACGTCGCCCGTTTTTAGTTCGTATTGTAAGATGTACCGGTGTAACAGTAATGGATGTTACACTCAATTATGCAGCTGCATGGACGTCGCATTATTTCCAATCAAGGAATATCAGTATTGAAAATGTAAAAATTTTAAGCGTTGGTGTTGCTCACAATGATGGTATTGGTATTGATGGCTGTCAAGATGTAGTTATTAAAAATTGTGATGTCATTAGTGGTGATGATGCGTTGGTGTTTAAGACCACATCCAGCAAGATGGCCAATAGAAATATTGTTGTATCAGGAATGCGGTTAAAGAGTTCGCAGGCGGGCATTAAGATGGGAACAGAATCAATGGCGCCTTTTGAAAATATTAAGATCAGCAATTGCCATATTTACGAAACAAGAAACGGTGGCATTAAATTGTTGACCGTTGATGGCGCTCATCTGCGGAATATTGAGATCACTGATATCACAATGGATGATGTACGAACTCCTATGTTATTTCGATTAGGTTCACGATTGAATGTTTTCAGAAAAGGGCAGGATACAAAACAACAAACAGGAACATTTGAAAATGTTGTGATCCGCAATGTAAAGGCAAGAGCTTCAGACAGTGCACAATTAAAACCGGCGTCTGGAATTTTAATTACAGGCGTGCCCGGTCATTATATAACGAATCTTACTTTGGAGAATATCGAAATTGAATTGCTCGGAACGGGAACTGTAGAAAATTCGAGACATGTTGTTCCCGAGGCAATTGATCAATATCCTGAAGTAAAAACCTTTGGGCCTACCATTCCAGCTTATGGTGTTTGGGCACGGCATGTAAAAGGATTGAAGCTCATCAACGTTACATTCAAACTAAAGAACAATGATCTGCGTCCTGCTTTTATTTGTGAAGATGGAAAAGATATTGAAGTAAGTGGTTGGAAGATTCCTGCAACGGAAGGCGGAGAAGCAATCATACGTTTAGAGGATGTAATTGGAGCATTGATTCAGAATAATGAAGTGAAAGGCAGTGCAGGTTTGTTTGTAAAAGTTGAAGGGGTCGAAAGTAAGTCTGTTACTGTAACAAAGAATAAAACAAAAGAAATCAGAAAAACAATCAGCTTGCCGGGAACTAAATAACAAACCTCATTAAATGAAACAACTAAGCAGATTCTTTTTTCTTTTCCTCGTGATTGCTTTAGCAATCATAGAAACCGGTACGGCTCAAACTTCTGCAAAAAGTCAATGGGTGTATCCTGATGCAAAGGGTAAACTGGTTTATAAAACTCTTGAGACCGGGGATAAGATCATGGACTTTTCATATGCCGGCTATATGGGCGGTGGTGTAAAAATTCCTTCTGTTGAAGTGAAAATTACTTTGAGCCCGGTTCCGGGAGATAATTCGGCAGCTATTCAACAAGCGATTGATGAAGTATCAAAAATGAAGTTGGTGAATGGTTTCAGGGGAGCTGTTTTATTAAAGCCGGGTGTGTACGATTGTGAAAAGCCTTTGGTTATTAATACAAGTGGCGTGGTGCTTCGAGGAAGTGGTTCAGATGAAAAAGGTACAGTCCTTAATTTGATTGGGAAACCACATGTTGCTGTTTCTGTAAGGGGGGATGCGAAATGGAAAGTTATTGGAGAAGCGACAACGATGGCTGATTCGTATGTTCCTTCCGGTTCAACTTCATTTACAGTTGCCGATGCTTCAGGATTGAAAGCAGGGGATACTATTCGTATAACAAGACCCATCAATGATACATGGATCGAGTTTATGGGCATGCATCAATTGGTACGTAGTGGAAAAAAGCAAACATGGATCAGTGGTGATATTACAACTGAGCGAACCATTGCAAAAATTGAAAAAAATAAAATCACGGTTGATGTGTCGTTGAATGATTCGTATGATTCAAAATATATTTCGCCGGCAGTTACCGTACAAAAAATAACAGCTACAGGTTTACTTACACAGATCGGGATGGAAAACTTCCGCATTCTTGCCGCAGCACAATCTGTTACCATAGATGAAGGTCATCACCGTGCATTCACGATGAGTGGCTTGTCAGATGGCTGGGCAAGAAATATTGACGTGTTTAATACGGTCAACAGCATTAGCGTTACTGGTCGGCGAATTACTATTGATAATGTCAGCATCATGCATAACCTTCCAACCATTGGCGCAGCAAAGCCTGCTGATTTAAATGGAAGTGGTCAACAGATTTTATTTAACCGCTGTACAATTCAAGGCGATAATCTTTTCTTCTTCGGAACAGGTGCAAAAGTAACCGGACCTGTAGTTGTATTGAATTGCACATTTCGTGGTAATGGATGGATTCAACCACATCAACGTTGGGCAACAGGATTATTAATTGACGGATGCAATGTGCCTGATGGTGGAATTGATTTTATGAATCGTGGTGTAATGGGTTCGGGTCATGGATGGACGATTGGCTGGGCTGTTGCATGGAATTGTAAAGCAAAATCTTATCTTAATCAAATGCCGCCGGGCTCAGCTAATTGGGTGATTGGAAGTATTGGTGAGCAACAAAAGAAAGCGATTCCCGGTTCAAACGAAACCGGCTCTATCAGCTATAATAATCAACCAATGCAGCCCGAAGGCATTTATGATTCACATGGTATTCCTGTAGCCCCGGTAAGTCTTTATCTTTCTCAATTAAAAGAGAGGTTAGGCAAACAGGCATTGATCAATATAGGGTACACTGATTAATTTCATTTGTCTGTTTTTGATTTATAAATACAAACTAAACGTTCAAGGAATGAAACATATAGCGTTGAAAAAAATAATGGCAGGTCTTGTAATTGTTTCGTTACCTGTGTTAACAATTGCACAATCAAAAACCAACATCCAAGAATTTAAAAATTGGCCTAAAGGTTCCTCTCCGCAGGAGATCGGGAAACGTGTCAGTGATCACTACATCGAAACGCCGCATACAAATTTTAATCGTCCGGTACCACCTCGTGTCATAACGTATCCTGAAACCTGTACATGGTATGGTGCTTTAACATTTGCAAAACAAACGAACGATAAAAAATTGCTTGAGCAACTGGCGCAGCGTTTTGAACCTTTGTTTGGCAGCAGAGATACATTGATTCCAAAACCTGACCACGTTGATTACACAGTGTTTGGATCTGTACCATTGGAGCTGTACATGCAAACAAAAGATCAACGCTATCTCACCTTAGGAAAACATATTGCTGATAAGCAATGGGGTCCGCCGGAAGGACCAAGAGTAAAACCAGAGTCGCATTATTATTATAATAAGGGAATGACCTGGCAAACAAGGATGTGGATCGATGATATGTTTATGATCACAGCTGTACAATCGCAAGCTTATCTTGCAACGGGTGATACTGCATATATCAACCGTGCTGCACGAGAAATGGTTCTTTATTTAGATTCTTTACAAATGCCGAACGGTCTTTTTTATCACGCACCCGATGTTCCATTCTTTTGGGGACGTGGCAATGGCTGGATGGCTGCAGGCATGAGTGAGTTGCTTCGTTCATTACCAAAAAATAATCCCAACTATAATCGAATAATGACGGGATATAAAACGATGATGACGTCGTTATTAAAATATCAGGCCGAAGATGGAATGTGGCGTCAGTTGATCGATGATCCGGCATCATGGGCAGAAACTTCCTGTACAGGAATGTTTGCATTTGCATTTATTACTGGTGTAAAGAACGGATGGCTCGATATGAAAGTTTATGCTCCTGCAGCAAGAAAGGCATGGTTGAAGTTAATCACCTACATCAATGAGAATGATGACATCACTGAAGTGTGTGAAGGAACGAATAAAAAGAATGAGCGGCAGTATTACATTGACCGCAAACGAAACATAGGTGACCTTCATGGACAGGCACCTGTCTTGTGGTGTGCAACTGCATTGTTACGTTAATTGCTTTTATTGAAAGATTAAAAAATCACTTTATGAAATCAAGACTTTTTTTCTTTATCAGCACTTTATTTTTTTCATCTCTGCTATGTGCACAATCAAAAACGGATGGATGGATCAATCTCTTTAATGGGAAAGATCTTACCGGCTGGAAACGTTTGGCAGGTACAGCATCGTATACTGTTGAAAACGGAGTGATTGTAGGACGTACCGTGATGAATTCCCGCAACACGTTTTTAGTTACGGAAAAAGAGTATAGTGACTTTATACTCGAAGCAGAGATCTGGTTAGAAGATGAAGAAGGCAATGCCGGTATTCAAACACGCAGCCATTTTGATCCCAAAGCGTTTAATGGTGTGGGAAGAGTGTATGGACGTCAATGTGAAATTGATCCAACACCACGCCGGTGGACCGGAGGTATCTTTGATGAAGGAAGAAGGCTGTGGTTATATCCAATGCAATTAAATCCGCAGGCACAAAATGCGTATAAAAAAGGTGAATACAATCATTACAGAGTTGAATGCATCGGTAATGAAATGAAAACATGGGTGAATGGAATAGCTGCAGCTTACGTTGTTGATACCATTGATGCAAAAGGATTTATTGGGTTGCAGGTGCATGGCATCAATTCAGCAGATCATGCAGGAAAGAAAGTATGTTTTAAAAATGTGCGCATCAAAACAACCGGATTGAAACCAACCCCTTTTCCAACCAATGTGTATGTTTCGAATTTTGTTCCCAATAATTTAACTGCGCATGAAAAAATGAATGGATGGCGATTGTTGTTTGATGGAAAAACAAACAATGGCTGGAGAAGTGCAAAGGGGAATACGTTCCCTGAAAAAGGATGGAAGATCAGTAACGGCACATTAGCAGTTGTTGATGCAGAAGGAAAGGAATCGACAAATGGCGGCGACATTGTTACGAAAGATCAATATGCAGCTTTTGATCTTTCATTTGAATTTAAATTAACACCCGGCGCAAACAGCGGTGTGAAATATTTTGTAACACTTGCAGAACAAAGCAGCGGATCAGCAATAGGATTAGAATACCAGGTGCTGGACGACACTTTGCATCCGGATGCAAAATTAGGTCGTGATGGAAACAGGACGCTGGCTTCGCTGTACGATCTGATGAAGGCCGAAAAACAAAAACGCTTTCTTCGTCCCATTGGTGATTGGAATTTTGCAAGAATCATTGTCTATCCGAATGACAAGGTGGAGCATTATTTGAATGGCATAAAGGTGCTGGAATACATCCGGGGCTCAAAGCAGTTTAAAGATCTTGTTGCCATCAGCAAATATGTTTCCTGGAAAAATTTTGGCGAAGCGCCGAAAGGACATATCCTGTTGCAAGACCATGGCAATGCTGTTATGTACAGGAGCATTAAAATAAAAGAATTAAAGTGGTAGAAATGAGATGACTAAAAAATATGACCCTGTTTACTTAGAAAAGTAAGAAGCATCAGTTTGAATTATACATTTAAAAATAAATAAACGATTATGTCTCTATCTCGTCGCCATTTTATCAAGCAATCTGCGAAAGCATCAGCAGCAGTATATGCTGCAACATTTGGTTTCAGTGCTAAAAGTTATGGAAATATCATTGGGGCAAACGATCGGGTTCGTTTAGGTGTGGTAGGTTATTCCGATCGTTTTCGCCAGGCGTTATTTCCTTCTTTTTTAAATCATTACAAAGAATTGAATTTCGATATTGTTGCAGTAAGTGATCTGTGGAAGTTGCGCAGGGAAGAAGGACAAAGTTTTCTGAAAGAAAAATTGGGACATGATGTGCAGACTTGTGTGAATAATGATGAACTCTATCGCATCAAAGATCTTGATGGAGTGATCGTAAGCACCGCCGATTTTCAACATGCACTGCATGCCATTGAAGCAGTGAAAGCCGGTAAAGATGCCTATGTTGAAAAACCATTTGCTGAAACAATGGAAGACAACAGGAATGCTTTAAAGATCATCAAGGCCAGCAACAGAATTATACAGGTAGGTTCGCAACGCCGCAGTGGTGGAAATTATACTGCAGCCGCAGAGTTTATAAAGTCAGGGAATTTTGGGCCAATCACTATGGTTGAATTAACATGGAATGTAAATCAACCCGGCCGTTGGAGACGACCTGCATTGGTTGCAAAATGTAAACAGGAAGATACCGATTGGAAACGCTTTTTAATGAACCGCCCGTTTGAAAAATGGGATCCAAGAAAATATTTAGAATATCGTTTATTCTGGCCTTATTCATCGGGTATGCCCGGTCAATGGATGAGTCATCAAATTGATACGGTGCATTGGTTTAGCGGATTAAAACATCCACGCAGTGTAGTTGCCAATGGTGGAATTTATATGTGGAAGGATGGACGAAGAAACTGGGATACAACGACTGCTGTTTTTGATTATGGTCCGCAGAACGATCTTACAACAGGTTTCCAGGTAACCTTTGGTTCACGTATGCATAATGGTGATGAAAAGCCAGCTGAAATCTACTATGCAAATGGAGGTGAATTAAATCTGAATACAAATACAATTTCACCGAAAGGAGGGCTTCAGCAAAATCATGCAAGGGCAATGGATATGAAACCCAACCTTCTTCCTGAAATGAAATTGACGGATTTGGAAGAGAAAGTTGTTGCATCGGCCAACACAGGTGCAGACCGATTAACAAGTAATCACATGCGCAATTTTATGGAATGTATGCGAAGCCGTAAGCAACCAAATGCTCCGGTTGAAGCAGGCTATTATCATTCCATTGCAACGATCATGACGAATGCTGCAGTAAGAACAGGTGCCAAAGTAACCTTTGATGAAAAGACACAGGAAGTAATGGCCAATGGAAAAGTATTTAAATATTAATTCTCAGAAGTATTTATTCATATTGATGGAAGTTATTTTAAGAGGTACATGTGCAGAGCGGTTGTAAGATTTTATGTTAGAATTATGATGAGTATAGGTGTGCCTTGTAATCGTTCCAATTTTCAATTGAACAGAGTCGATAAATGTTTTTCATAGTTGAGTTAATTATTCACCATTTAGATATAAAAAAAAACAGATGAAAAAAATAGTTCTGCTGTCAATCGCAATTGTTTGCTTAATAATGAGTTTGAAGGCAGACGTAAAGCCAAATTCATTATTCAGTGACAATATGATATTGCAACGTGAAGTTGTACTATCTGTATGGGGTACTGCAAACGAAGGAGAAAAAATCTCTCTTGAGTTTTGCGGTCAAAAAGTAAATACAGTTGCAAAGGATGGAAAGTGGGAGGTTGCACTTCAGCCACTACAGCCCGGTGGCCCCTTTACAATGATCATTCAGGGGAACAATAAGATTGAAATAAAAAACGTGTTGGTTGGCGATGTATGGGTTTTAAGCGGACAATCAAACATGGAACGACAACTTGGACTTCGTCGTGGGCAAAAACCAATTGTGAATTGGGTGGAAGAGGCGGCCTTTGCTAATTTTCCGCAAATCAGACAATTCTATGTAGAAAGAAACTCCACCGAGAATCCGGTGGATGATGTGAACTCGAAATGGGTGATTTGTGATCCGCAAACGGTCATTGATTTTTCAGCAGTGGGATTTTTCTTTGCACGTGAAATTCATCAAAATTTATCTGTGCCCATTGGTTTATTATTTTCTTCGGTAGGTGGTACTGCTATCGACAAATGGACATCACGTGAAACACAACAGCAACATCCTGTGTTAAAAAAAGGTGTGGATGCTTTTTATAAATCTGTAAAAAACTTTGATGCAGATTTAGCAAAGTTTAAAAAAGATTCAACTTCATTGTTGCAAAAATGGAAAGAGGAAACAAAAATTGCAGAGCTGAACAAAACAGCTTTACCCCGTAAACCTCAAACCCCTGTTCATCCCTATCTCAGTGGACGAAATGGTGGTCATTACAATGCCATGATAGCTCCTCTGCTTCCTTATAAAATCAAAGGTATTGTTTGGTATCAGGGAGAGGCAGACCGTAATCGGGCAGATTTATACCGCATCATGTTCCCGTTGATGATTTCAGAATGGCGGAAAGGTTGGGGTTCTGAAAAACTGCCTTTTCTTTTTGTACAGATTGCTCCAAAATTTGATTACACACCCGAAATTAGAGAGGCCCAAATGCTGACGTTTAAAGAAGTGCCCTATACATCGATGGCTGTTTTAGCAGATTGTGGTGATTCGTTAGACAGCCATCCTGCACTAAAGCAACCGGTGGGTCATCGGTTGGCATTGGGTGCAAAAGCCATTGCTTACGGTCAGCAAATAACCTACTCCGGCCCAATTTATAAATCAATGAAAGTGGTGGGTAATACCATTGAAGTTGATTTCGATTTTACAGGAAAAGGATTGGAAGCAAGAGACGGTGAATTGCGAGATTTTGAAATTGCAGGCGCCGATAAAAAATACGTTCCTGCAAAAGCTGTTATTAAAGGAGACAAAGTTATTGTTTCGGCCATAGGTATTGAACATCCAACCGCTGTGCGTATGGGTTGGTTCAATTATCCTCACATCAATCTTTTTAATAAAGATGGACTTCCGGCATCATCGTTTCGATCAGAGTTTAACTGATAGTAAGTTGTAAAATTTATGAGAAAAATTTTCATATTATTCGCCATCGGGAGCGTGTTAAGTTCAACGCTTTCTGCACAAAACAATATTAGTACATTTTCATCCGGCTGGTAATAATTTCAATTACATATCAAAACGTCATTATGTTAAGAAAAAATGTAACCGTATTTTCTGTTTATACGCTAATGATACTGGTAACAGTGAGTAACAACTTGTCGGCTCAAAACACAAAGCGTGATGGAGTTAAAGAAGAACACTCACAAATAGGAATTGAGAGACAAGAAGGAAAAGAACACACGCTGCATCCCGATGCACAATGGTTTCCGGATGCAGGGTTGGGTTTGTTTATTCATTGGGGAATTTCATCGGTTCGTGCCATGAACATTTCGTGGCCTATGATACCGGGACGCCCGTTGGGTGTTACCCGCATCGACAATCAGGATGAACGCAATCGGATAATTCGTGACATGGATTATAATTTGAATGGGAAAAAACCGGAGATTACTCCCCTGGAATATTGGGAAATGGCTAAGGATTTTAATCCTGATGAATACAATCCGGAACTATGGATAAAAAAAGCTAAAGAGGCCGGGTTCACCTATGTTGTTTTAACTACCAAACATCACGAAGGCTTTGCGTTATGGCCCAGCGCATACGGAAGTTTCAGCACCAAAAATTATATGGGAGGCAAAGATTTAGTTCGTCCTTTTGTAGAAGCTTGTCGTAAAGAAGGTTTGAAAGTAGGTTTGTACTATACCGGTCCGGATTGGTATTTCGATAAAGATTATATGAATTTTATGTATCACCGGGTAAAAAGTTTAAATCCTGAGTTTCCCTCGTTGGGGACCGATTTGAAACCCCGTACCAATATCATCAATCCCGATGATGAAAAAAAACATCATGCTTTATATGCCCGGATGGTCAAAGGACAGGTAGAAGAGTTGCTGACCAACTACGGAAAAATAGATTTGATCTGGTTCGATGGAAAACCGGGAATTCCGAATGCTGATAAGGTGATTACGCAGGAACGCATCAGGGAACTGCAGCCCGGTATTCTGATAAACCCACGAATGCATGGTAAGGGTGATTTTATTACCTACGAACGGCGTTTGCCCGAGAGTAGGCCGCAAGATATAAGCTGGGCAGAGTTCTGCAATCCATGGAATGGAAACTGGGTATATGTGGAACGACCGTATAAAGCATTAGGATCTGTACTCAGCGAATTGGTTAAGTGCAGAGCGTGGGGTATCAACTACCTTTTAGGTTTTGGTCCAATGGGTAATGGCAGTCTGGCGCCCGAAGCTTACAGTAATATGCAGAAACTTGCTGAGTGGATGAAGTTGAATAAGGATGCTGTTTATAATGTTCGTCCGTTACCTGCTACAGAAAATGCGTCAGTACTGGCATCGGTTCAGGGAAACAAACGCTATTTATACCTCGTGCCAACTTTTAAAGACAATCGTTCCAACGACAAAGACCTTCTTCCTAATGAAGATGTAGTTGTAACACTCACCGGAATAACAAAACCACGTAAGGTGGTGTTTCAATCCAATGGGAAAAAAATGAAATTCCAATTCTCCAAAGAAAAATCGGAGATGACTATTGCAATACCGGCAACACAAAGAAGTAATCTGGTGGATGTAATTGCCGTATATCTGTAGAAAACATTTCGAACGATGATGATAATTTGGTAAATTATATTTATGTGTAAAGAAGTTTTATATCGCTCTCTTGTTTCTGCTGATTTCAGATATGGTTTTTATACTATAAAACACATTCTCTCATTTTTCTTCTTATTTACAAGTGTATTGTCTATTGCAAATGCACAGCCGAAAAGCACAGTTGAAAATGTGGTGATCACATCAACGCAAAATAAAACCAGTGTGCAAACAAATGAAAAAGGGGAATTACTGATTAATGTTTCACCAAAAGATGTTGCTAGATTTAAAACGAATGGATTGGTGCGCTATAGTGATTTCGGTGCTAAGGGCGATGGAAAAGCAGACGACATCGATGCTATTGCTGCAACACATGCCTACGCCAATCAGCATAACCTTCCTGTAAAAGCAGATGATGGATACACCTATTTTATTGGTGGAAAAAACCGTACAGCAGTTGTTCAAACAAATACAGATTTCGGTAAAGCAGCTTTTATCATTGATGATACCAATGTTGAAAACCGGGAAGCACATATCTTTCTCATTGGTTCGATGAAGCAACCGTTCAAGCTCAAAGGCATTTCATCACTTAAAAAAAATCAAACGAAAATTGATGCGTCATTGCCCGGCACTTGTTTGATAACTGTTACCGATACAAACGTAAAACGTTATATCCGTTTTGGAGCGAATCAAAACAATGGTTCTTCACAAACAGATATTTTCATGGTGGATAAAAACGGGAACGTTGATATGAATGCCCCGATCATTTGGGATTTTGAAAAAATTACTGACATTACAGCTCTTCCCATTGATGAGACAACGTTGACCATTTCAGGTGGACGTTTCACTACAATAGCCAACAGAGCAGAATCGAAATACACGTATTACAGCCGGGGCATTATCATCAAACGTTCCAATGTAATTCTATCAGGGCTTGAACATCGTGTTACAGGTGAGGGAGATCAGGGAGCGCCTTATGCCGGCTTTATTACTATCAGAGATTGTTCGAATGTAAGGGTGCAGAACACGCTGCTCACCGGACATAAAGTGTATCAAACAATTGGTAACGCAGGCGTTCCGGTTTCTATGGGCAGCTATGACCTTTCTCCATCCAGAGCGTTGAATGTTTCAATCGTAAACTGTCGCCAAACAAACGATATCAACGATAACAAGTACTGGGGAATCATGGGCTCCAATTTCTGTAAAAATATTTTGTACGACAGTTGTACATTTTCCCGATTTGATGCACATCAAGGCGTTGCAAATGCAACTATCCGCAACTCTACATTAGGGCATCAGGGAATCAATGCAATTGGCAGCGGAAAGTTTATCGTGGAGAACTCCACCGTCTACAGCAGAAGCTTCGTCAATCTACGCAACGATTACGGTAGTACGTGGCAGGGAGAGCTCATCATTCGCAACTGTGTTTTCGTTCCTGCCGGCGGCAAAACTTCCAGTGCCAGTTTGATCAGCGGATCGTATTCTGGTCAGCATGATTTCGGTTACACCTGTTATATGCCGGAACGAATTACAATTGAAAACTTGCGAATCGACGACTCGAAACATCCGGCAGATTATCAAGGACCTGCTATTTTTTCAAATTTCAATCCTAAGATGAAAGATGATTCGTGTCAGGAGAAGTTTCCTTATGTAAAAACGAAGGAAGTTGTACTGAGAAACGTGACGACTATAAGCGGCAAAACGCTGCGGATTAGCGATAACATGTATATGTTCAGGGACGTGAAAATAAGATGAGCATTTGGTTGTTACTCGTGAAATATAATATAGTCAAACACAGCGTATATAACAGATGATTGGAAATATGCATTTACCAAAGAAAAGGTATTGGAGTGAATACCAAAATGAAAGCATGGCTTCGGGAGAAGAGAAGTGCATGTTATGAATGCTGAAACTTGAATACCATTTAAATAAATCTAAACATGAAGTACATTTCCTTTAAACTATTTGGAGTTTTAATCAGTTGCTTGATCTGCGTTGCGGCAGCACAAAAGCAGGCTAAAAAGCTGCTTGTTATTGGAGACTCTATATCGATGGGCTACACACCTTTTTTAGAAAAGTCGTTGGCTCCCGACATTTTGGTAACCCATAATCCGGGTAATGGGGGATCAACAGTAAGAGGTGTGGCAAGTGTTGAAAAGTGGTTGGATAACAGGCAGTGGGATGTCATTCTTTTCAATTTCGGTTTGCATGATATGATGTATAAAGATTCGGCTAATAAGAACGATGTAGTGAACGGTAAAGTTTCTGTTCCATTGGAAGAGTACAGAAAAAATTTAGAAACCATTGTTGGCATACTGCGTGAAACCACTGCCAAACTCTATTTTGTTACAACCACTACTGTGCCGCAAAATTCATCTAGTAGAAAAGTAGAGGATCCTGCGAAATACAACGCAGTTGCGCAGGAAGTGATGAAAAAAAACGGCATTGAAGTCATTGATTTATATACAGCCTCGCTGACCATTCATCCGCAAAATTCAAAACCGAGAAATGTTCATTACACACCTGAAGGATATGAGTTACTTGCATCTTATATTTCGAAAGTTATAAAAGCAGCCACCAGATAAAAATACTGGCAGCGTGAAATGAATGAATTGAGACGATGTGTTTGGTGCCTAACAATTCTTATTACAAGGATTGATAATCGTAGAATATATGAATAAAATAATAATGGTTTTATTGGCAGCGATGTTCCATTATGGCGGATCAGCACAAATTGGCACTACTCCACAGGATTCAATTTCTGTGCAAATGAATGTTCCAGATCATCCCCGTCTGTTTTTGTTAAAAGGCGACGAAAAAACGCTGTTGAATAATATTAAAAAAGACGCAGCCTGGACAAGTATGCACGAAGCAGTGATTAAACAGTCGAACGAAATGCTGGCGCAACCCGTAAATGAAAGGGTAATGATTGGAAGAAGATTGTTAGGCACTTCCAGAGATGTACTCCATAAAGTTTTTTCACTGAGTTATGCGTATCGCATGACGGGTGATGTAAAATATTCCGACAGGGCAGTGAAGGAAATGTTGAAAGCAGCTTCGTTTGTTGATTGGAATCCGAGTCATTTTTTGGACGTGGCAGAAATGACCTTGGCTTTAGCAATAGGGTACGATTGGAATTATGATTTGTTGAGCAAAGAAAATCGTGTACAAATAAAAACGGCCATTATTGAAAAAGGATTAAACCTCTCGCTGCTAACTAAAAACAACTCATGGCTAAATAGAGATAATAACTGGAATCAGGTTTGCAATGCAGGGATTTCGTTAGGTGCATTAGCCGTGTATGAAGAAAATCCGGAGTTCGCAGTTCGGTTACTTAACCGCTCTATCAAATCATTGCCCAATACAATGAAAGTATATGCTCCTGATGGTTCTTATCCAGAAGGGGTGAGTTATTGGGCCTATGGAACAACCTTTAATTGTTTGTTTTTAGATGCGATTGAAAAAATTTACAAGAACAACTTTGGACTTGCGGCTATGCCCGGATTTATGCAAACCGGATTTTTCTCACAGGTGATGATAACGCCTACACTTCAACATTTCGCACATTCCGATTGTGGAATAAAAGCAAATCTGCAACCCGCAGTGTTTTGGTTTTACAGTAAAACCAACGATCCCAAGCTGCTGCTTAACCAATACAAGCTATACCAGGCAGATCGTAAACAAAACTTTGTGAAGGACAGATTATTTCCGCTGGCTATACTTTGGGGTGTGCCAACAAAAGCTTCATTTTCATCTACCGTAGAACCGAAGGAATTGATGTGGGTCACCAAAAGTGAAACACCTGTTGCAGTGATGCGTAGTTCATGGACTGATAAGGATGCATTGTATCTTGGTTTTAAAGGTGGTTCACCTTCAGTGAATCATGCACACATGGATGGCGGTTCATTTTACTTCGAAGCGCAGGGCGTGAAATGGGGGTTGGATTTGGGTATGCACGAATACGAAACATTGGAAAAAAATGGAATTGCTTTATTTAATAGGGCACAGGAAAGTCAACGTTGGGATGTATTTCGAATTGGAAATGCTGCACACAACACATTAACAATAAACAACGAAAAACATTTGGTAAGTGGGAATGTGCTGATCGAACAATTTTCGAATGATGAAAATTTGATGTTCGTTCGTTCCAACTTGTCAACCTTATTTACCCATACTTTAAAAGAAGCGAAAAGAACGGTGGCTTTAATTGATAAATCGTATGTGTTGGTGGAAGATAATATTGCTGCAAATGATAAGCCGGCAACGATTAAATGGAACATGACCACCCAGGCATCGAGCGTAACTGAAATTTCGCCGAATACATTCTTGTTGATCTTCGGGGATAAAAAACTATTTGTAAAGATTGACGGTGCAATTCAACTTCGTTCGTACTTTAAACCGGCAACCCCAACATTGTCATTCGAATTGCCCAACCCCGGAGTTTCATTGTTTGGGTTTGAATTTGATTTGCCGGCGAACGAAACAAAAAAAATCAAAGTGTATTTAATGCCCGAAAAAGAATTTGAAATTAAACAGATGAAGCCTATTCGTTAATGATAGAAAATATTATTCAACGTTGGATCGTTGCAATCAAATAAAACACATGTCATGATGATTATAAAAGTAAAAGATTATGCGTAGTGTAAATTTTCAAACAAGCTCAGCAAAATGTATGTTGTTGCTGTTTTTTTTATTCAATTGCAGTCACTCATTTCTGTTTGCTCAGAAAAACCGGTACGGCATGGCTTTAACGGGTTCGGAGGGGAATTATGCATTGAAAGATTCAGCTAAAATTTGCCCGTTAATCGAAGGAGGTTGCAGCGCATTGCCTGCAGATGCTTATACAGTTCTTGCCCGTTACAAGCCCGAGTTAATCAGTGAAAAAGATTATGCGGAATGCACTACGTTGAAGTTTACATATAAAACGTACGATACTTTTTCGCTGTATATGGAAGTGGATATTCCTAAACAATCCAAAGGTCCGCATCCATTTATTATTTATGTACATGGAGGCGGATGGGCAAATGGCACACTCACTTCGTTTCACAATCAATCGACCTATTTAGCATCAAGGGGTATTGCAGGAGTAAGAATAAGTTATTCACTCATGTCGCAAGGCGGTACTTTTAATAAGGGTATGCAGGAAATGGCGGATGCGTTTGAATTTATAAAAGCACATGCTGCAGAATGGGGATTAGATATGACACGTTTTGGTTACGCAGGCGGTTCGGCAGGAACTCCGTTAGCATCGTTAGCTGCTATGAAACACAACGGGAACGGTTGCAAACTCTTTATGGGCTGCAATGGAATTTATGATTTCACTGGTAATCTTCAGGGAACGTTCGGAAGAAGTTCTCCTTATCTGAAGGAATATCCAAAGCAGGAAAACCGTACGGTTATTTCACCTATTCATGCTATTCCGGAAAAAGTTGCAAACATTCCTGCAGTGATTGTTTTTCATGGTACGGCTGATTTCACCATTTCCTATTTGCAATCAGTTGCACTTTGCGATGCTGTATCGAAAAAAGGAGGGCGTGCAGAAAAAAATATCTATGAAAATTATGTGCATGCTTTTTATGGTAAAGGCGGTTCTGACAGGTATGAAGATATTACGATGAAGATGTATGCCTTTGCCCGCTCGGTTTTTAAAATGCAGTAAACAATATTTTCAAAGCAAATTTTTAAAAAATAATGGTATGAAAAAACTTCTCATGGCACTGGCTCCTTTTGTGGCGTTAACAATAATGGCACAGGGAAATCAGAAAAAAGCAAAGCTGCCTAACATTGTTATCATTTATGCTGATGATATGGGTTATGGTGATTTGAATTGCCAAAATCCAGATTCAAAAATTCCCACACCTAATCTCGATAAGCTGGCATCGGAAGGGATGCGTTTTACCGATGCACACAGTTCCTCCGGTATATGCTCGCCCAGTCGTTTTGCTTTTCTCACCGGCACGTATCATTGGCGAAGGCAACATGGTATTGTAAGTTCATTTGGTAAACCTTTTTTTAAAGATTCGGATATTACGTTGCCCCAGGTATTAAAAACCAAAGGCTATACAACCGCTTGTATTGGTAAATGGCATTTGGGATGGGATTGGGAATTTAAAAATAAACCTTCAGCCGAAACTGAACAATTCGGGAAAAAGGTTAAATATTACCAACCGCAGGACATTGATTGGAGTAAGCCGGTTAAAGGTGGCCCGCTTTCACGTGGTTTTGATTATTACTTTGGCGATGGTACCATTAATTTCCCCCCATATGCCTGGATTGAAAATGATCGTTTCCTGGAGTATCCAACAGAAACTATGCTTGAAAGCAATATCGGTTTCAAAACCAAAGAGGGAAACTGGGAATTCAGACCGGGGCCAAAAGTAAAAGACTGGAATCCATACGATGTATTGCCTACACTTACTAAAAAGGCTGTTGAATGGATTAACAACCGAAAGGAAAATGAACCATTCTTTCTTTACTTACCCCTGCCATCACCTCATGCACCGATTATTCCCAACGATGAGTTTGATAATAAATCGAAAGCAGGTGCTTATGGCGATTTTGTTTTTCAAACCGACTGGGTAGCAGGGCAAGTATTGCAGGCCTTAAAAGATAAAGGGCTGGACGAAAACACCATCATCATTTTCAGTGCCGATAATGGTACGGAACGGTATGCATGGGAACGTGCAGAGAAGTTTGGACATTTCAGCATGGGCAATGATCGTGGTTTGAAACAGGATGTGTACGAAGGTGGTCATCACGTACCTTTTATTTTTAAGTGGCCCGGACATATCAAAGCCGGTTCGATTTCACATGAAGTAATTTCACAGGTAGATGTAATGGCTACACTTGCCAAGATTACAGGAATTGATTTAGATGAAAAAGCGGCACCCGATAGTTATAATCTAACAGCAGTGTTAACTGGAAAGCAATACAAATCGCCACTCAGGGAAGCCACAGTACATAACACCCACCAAGAAAGATGGGGACTTCGCAAAGGAGATTGGCTCTATATTAATAATTCAACCGGCAGCCAACGTGAAATGCCGGAATCTTTTAAAAAGCTAAGAGGGTATACCGATTTTTCTACCGAAGGAATTCTTTTCAATATGAAAGATGATCCGGAGCAACGGGTGAATTTGTTCGAAAAATATCCTGAAATAGTAAAAGAAATGAAACAACTGCTTCAGAAATATCGAACAAGTGAAAGAACAGTTAGCCGTTAACTTTTCAAATAAAGCATTATGAAAAAAATATTTATAGTACTCGCTTTTTTTATTTCGGTAGCGTATGTTGGACTTGCACAAACAGCCGAACCTAAGCCGAACATATTATTTATCGCTATCGATGATTTAAAACCACTATTGGGCTGCTATGGTGATACCATGATTAAAACACCCAATATCGATCGCCTTGCAAAACGAGGCACTATGTTTCGATCAAATTATTGTCAGCAGGCTGTTTGTGGTCCCACACGTGCAAGCATTATGACCGGCATGCGACCCGACTATACCAAAGTATGGGATTTAAAAACTAAGATGCGGGATATGAATCCCAACATTCTTACCATGCCCCAGCATTTTGCTGCGAACGGATATAGTACCCAAGGTATTGGGAAAGTTTATGATCCCCGTTGTGTAGATGATGATTTAGATGCTCCTTCCTGGACAGTACCATATTACTCAACTAACAATAAATATTATACTCCTGAAAACGGAAGGCCTGCTCTTGGTCGGTATCAGTCAAAAGAAACAAAAGAATTAGCAGAAAAATATCAAAAAGAAGGACTTGCAAAAGGATTGAACCAAAAAGAGCTGAATGATTTTGTTGTTAGCAAAGTTCGGCCAACGGTAGAGTGTGTTGATGTGCCCGATAATGCATATGGCGATGGTGCCAATGCGTTGCAGTCAAAAGATATTCTGATTCAGTTAAAACAAAAAAATCAACCGTTCTTTTTTGCCGTTGGTTTTTCAAAACCACATCTCCCTTTTGTGGCACCCAAAAAATATTGGGATCTGTACGACCGAGATAAGTTACCACTTGCTGCGCATCAGGAAAAATCGTTGAACGCAGTTGATATCGCTTTTCATGATGTGGGTGAAATACGTGCTTACACTGATATTCCACAAATAATCGAAACGACTAGGCAAAAAGAGTTTGGTATTACATTGCCAAACGATAAACAAAAGGAATTGATTCACGGATATTATGCAGCTGTTTCATACATGGATGCACAGGTAGGTATTTTACTTCACACACTCGATTCGCTGGGACTTACTGAAAATACCATTATTGTACTGTGGGGCGATCATGGCTGGCATTTGGGTGATCATAATCTGTGGTGCAAGCACTCGAACTTTGAGCAGGCAACCCGCACGCCGATGATTATTTCGGCGCCGGGTATAAAGCCTTCGGTTACAAACTCGAGTTCTGAATTTGTGGATATTTTTCCAACACTTTGCGACCTGGCTAAGATTGACGTGCCTGCTCATTTGGATGGAAAAAGTCAGGTAGCAGTTATGAAAAATCCGGATGTAAAAGTGAAAGAGTTTGCAGTAAGCCAATATCCACGAAGTATGAAAAAAGAACAAGCTGCTCAATTAGGATATAGCAGTACGGGTTTAATGGGTTATTCTATTCGCAATCAACGATATCGTTTTACAGTATGGATGGGAAATGATTTCCGAAGCAATCGTCCTTTCAGCGAAAAAATTTTAGTTGCCACCGAGCTATATGATTATGAAACGGATCCGTTAGAAACAGTGAATGTGGCAAATGATAAAAAGTATGCTGCGGTAAGTAAAGAAATGAAAAATGAAATGCTGTTATTTTTCAAATCACAGGAAAGAAGCAATTGATGATTCGCAAGGGAAGCAATCATGTTAATATTGCTGAATGCTTTGCCAAGAAGAATTCAATAAAACGAAATTAATGACGGTACATTAGTATCATAATAGTTTTCGTATAGCAGCAGTTTTCGGGTCGTGGTGCATCATGTAATATGATGCACCTTTTTAACATCTATAATTAAGAAGTAAATGTTCTTGTATTAAGGCTTGGCGTTTCGTGCTTTCAATTGTGCTACATACAACGAGGCTGGTTGCAATCCATCTTTATTCTGGCCTTCCCATTCAGCATCCTGTCTGCCTTTCAAGCGACCATCATATTTTTCTCCTTTCAAACCAATACAATAGTTTTTACCCGATACCCATGGGTTTTGTACGGCGGCTCGTTTCACTGTACAGTTCCAAACAACCTGCGTTACACCAACCCAGCCATGACCGCTTCCCCAATTACCACGGTCTTGAATATTAATTTCACCATCGGTCGTAATGTTATCATACAATGTACCTGTTGACCACCGGTGGTGTGGTCCAATATCAGCATGTGTTTTGGCAGCTGTACTGTTGTAAAAAACATTCGGGCCGCATGTTCTTGCACCTGTTACGTAGTCATGTCTTCCGTCTGTTGCTTTACAATTCATAAACAGATTCAACTGACCGTCATTATTGAACGAATACCGGCGGCCTCCTGTAATCACTGATTTATGATCGTAACAATTGCTATTCAATACAGAAATATTTTTTGCACTTCCATCAAGGGTTACACAACTATTACCAAAATATTTTGCTGTTACATTACGAACCCAGCTATGTTCAATTTTACTGAATGCAACTGCATTCCATGCATGATTTTCAGAAGTGTCTTTTTCATATTCACTTTCAAAATAAATATGTTCAACGCCAACATGTTTGATACGTCCTTCAAAACTGTAGTTATAGATTTCTGCACCACCATATTGTGTTTCCATCGGCATCATTACAGGATTATCGATCGAAATTTTATTGCCTTCAATTTTGGTGATGATGCGTTCAAACGATAGATCGTATTCTTTTGCCCGCCATTGTTTGGTGCCCGGACGTTCTTCAATCTGATTCATTTTTAAATCATCGATCCATTTTTGTGTGCCTGGCCGGAAGAGAATGATCTTATCGCCTTTTTTAAATTTTTTGGCATCAGCAACGGTAAACGAAAATGTTCCTGTAGGAACATAAGCGTCGGTTACTTTTACCCGGCTGCCTTTTACTTCTTTGATACTGCCGTTTCCTGCAACCGTGATCAGCGATACTTGCTTTTTTGCAGTAGAAATAAGTTTTGTGCCTTCCGGTTGATCGCCTTCTCCACGAAGTACAATTCCGCTGGCAGATATGCGGATACTCTGAGGAATCTTATACGTTCCTTTTTTTAATAAGATCGCTCCACGAAAACCGTTTTTATCCAATGGAAGCTTTGCCACCTCATCAACGGCAGATTGAATTGTACGTTCATCATTATCCGTGCCGGTTGGGGATACGGTTTTAACGATTGATACATCGGGAATTTTCTTATCTCCTCCATAAAAACCCACTCTGCTGAAATCAGGAATCGCATTCCCTTTTTCATCGGCCTTGTAACTAATGCTTCCGTTTTTATTTACTTTCAGAAACGAAGATTCCCAATGGAAAACTCCGTGACTTACGGAAAGCAGCTGAAACGCAAGAACGATAATGAACGATGTAAAAGCAACTCGTTTTTTTAACATGGTAGTTATAGATAAAGTGATACAATAAATTCAGGTATAAGATTCCGACTTTTTTTAATGATATGAACAGGCATGCCAGAATAGTTGAATAATAAGCCAATAAAATACCCGTGGTTTCCCCTGTCTGGAAGAACTTCGCTAAAGTTAGTTAATCAGCAAGTTTTTCTATTGCTGCAACATCATCAATGCACTTTTATGCGGATTCTGTTTGTTTTTCTTTTAATGGTCATGAGTTTTGGTGTAAGTGCCCAGTCGTATACACTAGCTGAGCAAAATGATCGCTGGGTAATACAACCTGATGGAAGTATTCAGTGGACGATCAATGGAAGGATACCGCATAGCGATCATATTGAAATGGCCGGAGAAAAGGTAGCGATGTGGATGCAGTATGGAGTTGACAGCAGTGCCAAACCAAAGCTGTCTCGTACAATGGTTTTTCCTTCCTTTAGATTGTTGCCGCAGCGTACCATTGCTCACATGACGTATAACGTTGAAGATAATGATCTCCCAAGAATTTATATTAACGACAGGTTATTCAAGGCAGGTGTACATAATGCATCATTACAAACAGATATGCAGGAGAAAGTTATCAGCATCACACATAACGGCATCATGCAAATCAATAGTGAAATCGGAAGAGATGGATTATTACTCAGGCGTATTTATTTTCCTTCAGTAGATAAAGCAGTTGCCATTGAAAAACTGGTATTTACCAATTCCGGTAAACAACCGATCCGTGTGGACATGGACTATCTCAAACGGGAAGTAAGTCCATCAGCCGAACGCACAAGTAATGGTCCGCATCATTTTATTATCTCAACGGTTGGTGCAGGATTAAAAACGATACAGCCGGGGGATAGTGCTGTATTTGCAATAACGTATCAGGCTACAAGAGCAGCGGAGCCTTTGCTTACAGTTGACATCAACAAAGAAGAAAATGCAAGGGAGATGCGTGTAAAACAGATGACAGCAAACCTGATCCTTGAAACACCAGATAAAATTTTGAATACCATGTTTGCATTTGCAAAAATTCGTGGTACAGAAAGTATTTATAACACAAAGGGCGGCTACATGCATGGCCCCGGTGGCTTACGTTATTATGCTGCTATTTGGGCAAATGATCAGGCCGAATACATCAATCCTTTTTTTGCTTTTCTGGGAGATGAAATTGGGAATAAGTCGGCAATGAATTCGTTCCGCATGTTTGCGAAATACATGAACCCGCAGTACAAAGCTATTCCAAGTTCTATTATTGCAGAAGGAGCAGGAGTATGGCAAGGCGCAAAAGACAGAGGAGATATGGCTATGATTGCTTATGGTGCCGGACGTTATGCACTGGCGTATGGAAATGTTGATTCAGCAAAAGTATTGTGGCCATTGATCGAATGGTGTCTGGAATATCTTAAACGAAAAGTAACAGCAGAAGGAGTAGTGTATTCTGATAGTGATGAATTGGAAGGAAGATTTCCCGCAGGAAAAGCGAATCTTAACACGAGCTCTTTGTACTATGATGCATTGATATCGGCCGCATATCTTGGTAAACTTTTAGGTATACCTGTTAAGCAAATGAAACAATATCAACAGGAAGCTGCAACACTGCGTACCAATATTGAAAAATATTTTGGAGCAACAGTCGATGGCTTTGAAACGTATCGCTATTACAAAGGAAATGATACGTTACGTGCATGGATCACTACACCATTAACGGTTGATATATTCGAACGCAAAGCAGGTACCATTGCTGCATTGTTCTCGCCTCGTTTATGGACGGAAGATGGCTTGGCTTCATTGGCAGGCAATAAAACATTTTGGGATCGCTCTACTTTGTATGGTTTAAGAGGTGCTTTTGCAGCAGGTGAAACAGAAAAAGCCTTAGCTTTTCTAAAATACTTTTCACGCAGAAGGTTACTCGGCGAACATGTTCCCTATGCAGTTGAAGCATATCCTGAAGGCAATCAACGTCATTTATCAGCAGAGAGTGGTTTGTATTGCCGCATTTATACAGAAGGTATCTTTGGTATGCGACCGACCGGCTTCAATAGTTTCACCTGCACACCTCGCTTGCCGAAAGAATGGAATCAAATGGCCTTGCGAAATATTCATTCGTTTGGAAATGTATTCGATATAGAAGTTACACGAACAGCTCCGGGAAAATTAGTGATCACAATAAAAAAATCAGGGCAGGAAAAGAAGTACACGATTAAAGAAGGGGCAACTCAAAAGGTTATTCTATGAGATGATAGGGTATTTGAATTAATGTACTTTTAAGCATATAATCGTTTCTCTTTGCTCAGGAAATATAGGCCTCTTAGTGTAGATAGATATCTGCTAAGAGCAACCAGAATATCACAGCAGCAGATTTACGAATTGAGCACTAGCTTCACCTAAATGGCAGATAAATTGTTTATGAAAATGATAAGAAAAATCAGCGATTTTTTCATTTATTTTTTAATACTGATTAGTATTCATGTTGCATGTACGCAGAGTATACATAAAGCCGCAGGTAACATCATTTTTGAAGATAATTTTCAGAAGGATACTAAAAACTGGATTGCAGAATTTGAACAACCAGTTGGTTCGACTTTAAAAATCGGGAACGGTATATTGGATATCAATGCTGCCAAGGGCGCCACCGTTTGGTACAAGAAAAAATTATCGGGCAATGTGATGATTACTTATACAGCAACAGTAATAGACTCTGCTGGTAAAAACGAAAGGGTTTCAGATTTAAATGTTTTTTGGATGGCATCCAATCCAAAGTCGGATCAAATGTTTCAGCAAAATGGAAAATTTTCATCTTACGATAACCTGCATTTGTATTATGCAGGTATAGGTGGGCACGATAACTCAACAACTCGTTTTAGAAAATATGCTGGCAGCGAAGGGAAAGAAATTTTGAAAGAATACACAGACAAAGAGCATCTGTTAGAAGGAAATAAAAAATATGCCATTAAGATAGTTGTTGACAACGGGCTTGTTCAATATTTTATAAATGAAATATTGTTTTGGGAATTTAAAGATGCCGCTCCCTATAAGGAAGGATATTTTGGTTTTCGGACTACCACCAGTCATCAAACATTTGAAAACTTTAAAGTTTATAAATTAAAATAAGTAGAAAGAAAATTGAGATATCCTCAAAAACCGAAAAATGACAATTATAAAAAGGTTAATGAAACCTGTTTATTTATTGCTCATTAGTTTTGGTTTGTTTGCCACAGCAAACCCGGTGATGTTATTGTAACGAAAGATAGTATTTGGATAGATGTTGCAATCGATTTTAATACCAAAAAATGAATTCTTGTTTGTAAGAGTTGAGTTTAAATTTTTTACTATCTTCATTTTATAGATGCATTGTTGAAGCAATTCAATTTGTTTAAAGAAAGGTAAGATGAAGTTGGTGAGTCATTTGGTGAGTTGATATTTTGGAAGCTTATAATGATTTGATTATCAGATAGTTATAGCGAACAGATTCGGAGCCGTCCGGTCCGCAAAAAGCCACTCAAATTTGAGTGGCTTTTTTGTGTTTATGCTATTCGTTCTTTTAAAAAAAATCGAACCAAGCATTTCCCTGCTTTCATCGACATTCCGGCAAAAACGGGGCTTGCTGCTATGCTGGCTGACGAATATATTCTCATCTTTTTATTCGCTATGAGCAGTTGCTCCACCCGACGTAATTATATTTATTTTTTGTTGTTAACTTAATCATCATATTTTCAATCAGCAGCGGTTCCGGGCTGGACGATCAATGAATACCAGCACAGCAGCAAGCCCTGTCCGTTAGCGTTCATGCTTTCTTCCTTCTGCTTCACTTTGTAAGAAAAATATAAACCAATGATAAGGTCTTTCCTCCTTTTACTCTTTTTCTTTATCGCATCCTTTGCGATTGCACAAAAAAGTACTGCCTGGTATAACCATACTCTATTGGATGTACAGAACCTGGAAAGTAGTGTTGCTTTTTACACCAAAGTGTTTCAGGCAGACACTATACCGTATCCCTTTCCTCCGAGCTCTCAATACATTGTAAAATGGTTGAGAGTGGGTGAGGGTACTGAACTCCATTTATCACAGTGGATCAACGACACCACTAAAGTTATCCGTGACGTACCTTCAGTACCAGAACTTGTAGGTTTTGTACACTTAGGTTTTATGGTAATTTCAATGGATGTTTTTGTGAAGAGGCTTATGGAAGTGAGCAGTGATTACAAATCAGGTAAATACAAACAGCCGATTATTGAGAGAATGCCCTACGGTGCGAAAACTATCATGATAAAAGACCCTGATGGAAACGAAATACACGTTATAGAATCAATACCTGCAAACAGTAGAACGAACCGCTAACAGTGTGTTTATAAAATTGTGGCTGGACAGTAAGCACTAAACTATTCCTTCGCAGAAACGTCTCCCGCAGGGGACGTTTCGTCATACAGCGTTGAAGTGTAATTACGCCAGGTCCCTTTCAGGAGACGTGTCTAAGAATAATCATCCTGTCATCACGTGTTTCTTTTTTAGTCTATTTTTAGATGTAATACATCATCTAATAAAAAATCATGAGTGATTCAAGGATTCGATTTATCGCAGTTGTATATCTGTCTTTTTTTGCAACCATTTTACAGGCTCAGCATACTGAGGAGTTTGTACATGTAAAAGTGCAACGGCTGAATGATAGCCATATTGATGTGTATCATCACAAACCAACAGGAGATGTGAGGTTGCCCGTTGTTATTTTTTGCCAGGGAAGCGGATACAATTCAGGTACCAAAGAATTTCTTGGGTTGTTGCAGCCATTCAACACAAAGGCTGTTGGGCTTGTAATAGAAAAACAGGGTGTAAAATTTGGTGATAAAGGAGATACCCTGCGTGATGATTTTATTCAAAACAATACGGTTCATCAGCAGCTTTACGATTATCTGCGTGTGCTCCAGTATATGCGGGTAAATATGCGTTGGTGGAACGGCGAGGTGTATGTGATTGGAGGATCGGAGGGTGGTTTGCTGGCAGGTTTGCTGGCAAGTTTTTATCCGAATGTAAAAGCGGTAGCTATTCTTTCGTATGGTGCCGGGTTGAACTTTGGTGAAGCATGGTCGGCGGCCATTCATTTGCAAAAGAAAGCAGAGGGCGCAACTGCAACTGAAATTGAAACGGATATAGCGGCCTTTCAGGATACACTCCATCAAATCCGTAAAAACCCAACCTATTTAAAATCATATAACGGTCGTGAGAATACCTATGCATGGTGGTCGTCCATTATGGATGTACGATTGCAGAATGCGTTATTGGATTTGACGATTCCGATCTATCTGGCACAAGGAGCACAAGATCTTACAGCACCGCCATCTTCTGCAAGATTATTAAAAGAGGCATTCATCCGGAATAAAAAATCCAATCTTATCTATAAAGAATACCCCGATTATGACCATGCATTTAAGGATAACATCAGTGAATCGCATTTTACAGAAGTAGTGACAGAAGCAATCAAATGGTTGCTGGAAGTGAAATAGTAAAAGTGAGAGATTGCTGATCGTATATCTAACACTGCAATCGTATAAAACGTATGAAAATTCTAATTGCAGTGTTGTCTGTCAGTATTTTTTCTTTTCGTCGGTCGGGGTTTGGTGTAAACAACCCCGGGAGTTAGAATATAAAATCCCGGGGTCCACTGCGTGAGACCCCGGGCGGACATAGAGTTGCATAATTCGTTTCTACTACGTACAGTTAATGAACATTAGCAGGCGAAACATTTTCAATCTTCAAGACCTGGCCGGTGAGGCTAACCACGTAGGCATTGTTGCCGATGAACTCCAGTGAGGTGGGCTGGTTCAGTCCATTTGCGATAACGCTGAAACTGCCATCCGTTTTGAGCTTCAGGAGTGCGCCGGTGTTTGGCATGGCGGGTGCTCCTTCATACGGACCATCCCAGATGCCCTGTGCAAGCGTATAGAGAGTGTTTCCGCTGCCAAATTCCACATCTACAAATAACCCAACATTTAACCCGGCGGCTGAGGCAATTTCGGTTGCGGTGAGCGGCTTTGTTGAGAGGGCCATGAGCTTTGCTTCCTCAGGTAAGTGTGGAATGGGACCGGCCAGGGTGAAGTAGATCGTGTTGCCTCTCAGAGCCAGCCCGGTGGGCACAACATTTCCGAAGGCGATCATTTCCGTGATATTGCCATCGAGGGTAACATAAAGTATGCGGTTATGGTGCCCGTCATTCACAATGAAACCGTCACGGTAAGCTATGAACGAGTACTGGAAACCGGTGGGCACGAAGAAGTCTGGCACCGGGGGATGAGCAATAGACCATTCGCCGATATCGGCAATGATGGTATAACTATCAGGGCCATCCACACGGTAGATGCCTACGATGTCTTCACCACCAAGATCCGACCCAACACCGGTAACCAATGCATATGCAGTCCAGTCACGGAAGGCCACATCGATTACTCCGGCACCCTGGAAAAACGGGTCTGGGTTGCGCTTTGGCAATCCGGTAGTAAAGATCGTACGGGCACCGGTCTTTGGATGTATGCGCCAGATGGTGCCGGCGAGTGGTGCGGTAACGTACAACGCACCGTCAGGACCAACGGTACTTCCCTGCAACTCCTCCAGGCCCGTAACCAGCAGCGCTGGTACACCCGGTTGTACTGTTTTTGCTTTTACCATCGAATTATCCAAAAGGGTATCTTCAGCATTATCAGTAAGATCTCCCTTTTTACAAGATGAAGCGATCATCAGAAGAACTAATACTACGATTGCTAAAGCATTGGCTGTTCTTTTCATAAAAAATAAATTAATGGTTAAAGAATAAAAATGCCTGGGAACGGGAGTGGGGAATCAGAGATGGACTATAAAAATAATAGCAAGTTTTATGAACAGCAATACCTATAAAATGGTAGAAAATACCAATGCCCGGTTCTAGTGTTCACGAACCATGGTAAAGGTCGCCATTGGTAACTAAAGCAATATCTGCAAACTATAGCTAAACAAGTAACGGGAATGCACAGGTCAACGACCTGCGCAAGAGAGGGTCTGGTGCAACCGACCCGCCATAATGAAACAAATAAATTAACAACGGCGAGTCCCTTTTAGTAGACTTGCCTGAGAAAGAAAGAACCTAATTTTAAGAAATCAACTTTCAAATAAAACACATGGATAAAAACGATATTGAAGAACGGTTGAATGAATTAGGAATAGTTATTCCTGACATGCAGTTACCGATTGCAAACTATGTTCCCGCTAAAAAAACCGGGAATTTGGTTTTTACTGCCGGACAGGTATGCAGTATTGGCGATAAGGTTATCAAGGGCAAACTGGGTAAAGAAATTGATATTGAAACAGGTAAAGAAGCAGCCAGGATGTGCGTCATAAACTGTTTGGCTGCAGTTAAAAAACTTGCAGGTTCATTAAATGCCGTTAAAGAAATTATTGCTGTACATGGCCTGATCAATTGTGTTCCCGAATTTACCAGCCAGGCTGAAGTTATGAATGGGGCTTCAGATTTTATGGTACAGGTTTTTGGTGAGCAGGGACAACATACAAGAACAGCAGTTGGAGTAGCAAGTTTACCTTTCAATTTTTCTGCATCGATCTATATTGTAGTTGAATTATACGAATGATAAACTAACAGATCTTCCTCGGCCCCGGTAGTTAGGATATACAAATCCCGGGGTCCACTGCGTGAGAACCCGGGCGGACATAAGTAAATATTTATAAAGTGTTGGGAGGAGGCTGGAATTAAAGAAGCAAATTTGAAAGGGTATTGGCTTCGCCAAATCTAAAGTGATGAAGCCAATACCTTTTTTAACCTAGTCTGAAACAGCGATACTAACAACTGAGCGGATGACAAGCTTTTTACCCGACCCATCTACTTCACGAAATAAATTATTCAGTTGATCCATGCTTTTGGTCAAAGCGTCGATCCTATTGATATGAAAGGGATCGTCCTTGCCAAAACGCTCATTGGCACTGAAATTTTGGATTTCGTGAAAATTTGTTTTCCTTGAAAACAAATCGATTAACAGTTCACGGGCATCTTCCGGTGTAAATTGCCCGTCAATCAAATCTGCATGAAGTTCTCTTTTCATAAAAATTAATTAAGAGGTTATTGATTGAAAATATTTTTTTCTCTTTTTCTTTTTTGTACGAGGATCTGGCTTTCATCAATTGAGAGAATACCAATAGTAAGCACCAGAAATACAACCGCAAGTGCCATCAGTAACAAACTTGTTGATTGCTGCTCTGCAAAAATGGAGCATAGGAAAAGTGTCAGTCCTGTAAGCAGACTAAGAATCGAGAGCAACAACTGTTTCATATGCCTGCTTTTTGGTTGTGACATGAATAGTCGCATTGATCTGTAACGGCTGATGTTGGTTGACCAGCGAATTACGAATTACTGCCAGTTCGTGTTGCAGATGCTTTAGCCGACTTTCACGGTATTTAATATCTTCTTCGTTACTGTCTTGAGTAATTTTATTTTCGTGGAACTTAATTTTCAACTGTATCATTTGTGTAAGAATGTCCAGTGCTTCCGTTCCCGAAAACTGACCTTTTATTAATTCGACTTGCATAGTTGTATTGTTATTATTGTCCTTGACCTAAAGAGAAAGCCGCCGTACCATCAAAGCTGTAAAGGTTCTCTGTTTTAATGGTATCAATTTGTTGGTGTGAGGCTTTGTTTAACAGTTCAATGATCTGCTCTTTCTGCATGGTTTTGCCATTTGCCGGTTTAAAACGACAGCGCCAGTGATCGGTACAAAAGGTTTCTTCGAATCCATCAGGCCAAACTTTAATTCCCCGATTGGTGATCATGGAAAGAGAAATGTCTTCTGATTGTAATGGTTGCAGCAAACCGGCCAGTTCGTTAGCAGAGTGGCCGCCCCAGTGCACAAACAGATCTACACCTTCCAGTTTTTTATCAGCGGGTTGTTTACGTTGATACTTTGGTAACTGCAGTGGTTTGTTTGAGGTATAGGATACAGGTTGCAACTGTTTGGGTTCTTTGCCCAGATTGGCAACGATGGCTTCAGCAAAGGCACGGGTGCCTACTTTTTCCTTGCTTACGCCTTCCCGGTAAATATCGTAGGTATGGATACCATCCTCGATGGTTCGTAACCATGCATTTTGAATTTTAGCAGCCACATCACTCTGGCCAATATGGCTCAGCATCATCACCGCTCCTTGCAATAAACCGGAAGGATTTGCTTTATCCTGTCCTGCTACTCTTGGTGCTGATCCGTGAATGGCCTCAAACATGGAACACACTTCACCAATATTAGCCGAGCCCGCAAGACCCACCGAGCCAGTGATTTGGGCAGCCACGTCTGATAACACGTCGCCGTATAAATTCGGCATTACAATCACATCAAACAACTCCGGTGTGTCAGCCATTTTTGCTGCACCGATATCAATGATCCAGTGTTCGTTTTCAATTTCAGGGTACTCTTTTGCTATTTCATCAAATACCTTATGAAACAAACCGTCGGTTTGTTTCATGATATTGTCTTTCGTAAAACAAGTTACCTTTTTACGTTGTTGTTGACGAGCGTATTCGAAAGCATAACGGACAATTTTTTCACAGCCGGGCCGGCTGATGAGTTTTAAACATTGTACCACCTCATCCGTTTGTTGGTGTTCAATACCTGCATACAGATCTTCTTCGTTTTCACGGATGATCACAATATCCATTACCGGATGCTTGGTACTCACAAACGGATGTAGACTTCGGCAAGGACGTACATTGGAATATAACCCAAGAAATTTACGGGTCGTTACATTTAAACTTTTGTAACCTCCTCCTTGCGGAGTGGTGATGGGTGCTTTCAGAAAGATCTTGTTGCGGCGTATAACGTCCCATGCTTCAGGAGCAATACCTGAGCTGTTACCTGCCAGATAGACTTTTTCGCCAACTTCAATTTCGTCAATCTCAAGTTGTGCACCTGCGGCTTTTAAGATCATGAGTGTGGCATCCATAATTTCGGGGCCGATGCCGTCGCCTTTTGCAACTGTAATACGTGTCATAGTGTAGAGTTTGATTTTAGTGGCCACAAAATTGCAGTTCTGTATTCATAAGTTTTTATTTATATTTACTATGATATACATAAATATTATTTATGAACTATACACTCAATCAGTTACAGGTGTTTTTAAAAGTGGTGCAAACATGCAGTGTTACCAAAGCTGCGGAAGAATTGCATTTAACGCAGCCGGCTGTTTCCATTCAACTGCGCAACTTTCAGGATCAGTTTGATATTCCATTAACAGAAGTGGTAGGTCGTAAACTTTATGTAACTGATTTTGGGAAAGAAATTGCTGTAGCTGCAGAACAGATTTTACAGCAGGTGCACGCCATCAACCATAAAACACTTGCGTACAAAGGACAACTTAGCGGACGACTGAAAATTTCGGTCGTTTCTACAGGTAAATATGTGTTACCGTATTTCTTATCAGCTTTTATAAAAGCGAATCCCGGAATTGAAATGGTAATGGATGTCACTAATAAACTGAAAGTGGTTGAGAGTCTTGAAAATAATGAAGTGGATTTTGCACTCGTATCTATTTTACCCGAGAAGTTACATGTTGAAAAAGTAGATCTTATTCGCAATAAACTTTTCCTGGTGGGGAATGCTGACCGTACGTTTAAAAAGAAAGAATATAGCAAAGAATTGTTTGAAGAGTTGCCACTTATTTTCCGTGAAAAGGGATCGGGTACACGCCAGGCAATGGAACGTTTTCTCAACCGTTACAACATTGTTGTACAAAAGAAAATGGAGCTTACCTCCAACGAAGCTGTGAAACAGGCTATCCTTGCAGGTTTAGGTTATTCCGTCATGCCGTTAATCGGCATACGTAATGAATTACAGAATGGTGACTTGCAGATCATATCCGTAAAAGGATTGCCCGTTAATACTACCTGGAGCCTGATCTGGCTCAAAGGAAAACAACATGCGCCTGTTGCCGCGGCCTTTCTACACTATATCAAAAAAGAAAAGGTTAATATCGCTGCTACAAAATTTCATTGGTATGAACAGTATTGAATTGCGCAAAGCAGATTCATTGAAATTCAAGAGTTCGAAGTAATTGAAGGAGACAGATCATGTAAATCTTCTAAAAAAATCAGTAAGTTTCAACTAAAGAACTACGATGATGATATTCAATATCTGCGAATCCAAACTTTTCAGCGAAATAATGTGACAATAAAAAATGCTTTGCGGGCCCCGAACTTAATTATAGATCTCAGAAACAATGAAGGAGGTGCAAAGAAGGAAGCCCGGAAGTATTTTTCGGTGTAGAAAAAGTATTCAAAAAGTGGTCGCTTGTATATTCTGCTAAACAATCAAAGTTTGAGTCAAGCTGAGATTTTTACTTTACAACTGAAGAAATTGAAAAACGTTACTACAGTTGGACAAACAACCAAGGGCATGCTGAGTTATGGAAGCAATTATGGCAAAAGGGAACGACTGCCAAGCGGAATGTTTGAACTTTATCTCACGGATATGAAAGGAAGATCAACTCTGTTGAAATATGAAGATCATGGGATAAGTCCTGACATTCCCCTTAATGATCAATCAGATAGGATTGAGCAAGTGGTTGGAATTGTCAGGAAGAAATAAAAGGGATAAATACAGTCCGGTAAAGTTGTTGGGTTTAAATTCAGTGAGAAGAGAAAAGTCATTATCCGGTTCTTCCAACTCTGGTACAAGATCGACTGAACAAAAAAACGAACAACTCGCCACTGTTATAATGATATTGCAATTCAAATGAAATGTCAGACATGAAAACATTATTGGTACTTATTTCATCATTTACGATCATTCAATGTTCAGGACAAACAGTTACAGCAGACAAAACAGATACGTTGTCATCAAACATTATTTTCTTTGATAATTTTGATAATAATAAACATAACTGGACTGTTGGTACCAACAAAGAAGCAAGTGCAAAAATGGAAGGTGGGTTTTATTATTTAACTGCTTTAGGACATGCATATGGAGAAGCACAGGAAATAAAAATTGATACCCGTAAAAATTTTCAGATTGAAACACGTGTTAAAATCGTAAGTGGCAAATCGGAACATAAGGATTATTACAGCATGCTCTTTTGGGGGCGTGCAGCAATGGTTGGCTATTATTTTACATTTGCCAAAGATGGTTTTGCGTCGATCGAAGTCTGTAACAGTAAGAATCAGAATAGTTGTATGGTTAAGCCAGGCTCACTGCAACAAACGAAACTTGATCCCAATGAGTTTAATGTGTATACGATCCGGAAAACAGGAAGAACGTATACGTTTTTTATCAACGGAGCAGAATTTTACAGTATGCCTTTTTCTCCATTTTATGGAAATTTAATTGGTGTTGGAGCCGGCCGGAAGGTGGGGCTGGTAATTGATTATCTAAAAGTTATTTATTTATAAACGAGATTGTTGGCAGGAGTCAGACGCAAGGATTTGTATTAGCTGATGAGGTGTTTAAGTTGCGCAATGTCTTCACCATTTTTTTGAAAAAAATTACTATGTTCTGCGGAACATTGCTTTCATATTTATTTTATCAATAATAACTTCATAAAGGAAAACACAAAAATTACTATCAACAACATATAAAAGTTAACACTTGTTGTAGTATCCGTTCTACAAGAAATGCGATTGAAAAAAAATTGTAGCCGGCAGTTATTTTGCTACCTTGTATATACCCAAAAACTGCCACACAAGCTGGTTTGGATTAATGCACTTCTCCGAAATGGATGATAGATCTCCAAATAGTAGCAATCAATCGAATAATTTATCGAAAGATGAAGTAGATATACTTCTACACAATTACCGTAAGCAAATACAAGACTTAAAAACAGAACTGCTTACACTGCAATCAGAACGGCAGGAAAAGCTCAGCGTTTCTGATTCGCTTCAATCCTTCATTCCCGATCTGATTCAGCAAGCCGTTATTGTTACAGATATAGCCGGTAATATTATTTACTGGAACAATTTTGCAACCACTCTTTATGGCTGGAGCAGGGAAGAGGTAATGGGCAGGAATGTAATGGCGTTTGTTTCTTCTGATCTCACTTACGCCGAAGGCATGGCTATTATGGAAAAGTTGCAGGAAGGAGAAACATGGTCGGGGGAGTACATCGTAAAACACAAAGATCAGCACAGTTTTAAAGTACATGTGCATGACTCGCCTTTTTATGATGAAGAGGGAAACATCGCAGGTATTATTGGAATAAGCAGAGATGTAAGCGAAGAAGTGCAAACAAAAGAACTCATTCGCCTGCAATCAAACTTGCTGAATCATATAGAGCAAGCGGTGTTTGCCACCGATCTTGAAGGAAACGTATTTTACTGGAATAATCAGGCAGAAGAATTATACGGCTGGACAAGAGATGAAGTAAATGGCAAACAGGTTCCAATCAACACAAGCAGCACCCCCGCATTTGAAGCAATACAAGAGGAATTAATACGCACATTATCCGGCGGAAAAAGCTGGTATGGAGAACTTACCCTTGAAAACAAACATCAAAACGTTATTCATGTTTACAGCATCTATTCTCCTATCAAAAATCAAGATGGAGAACTAACAGGAATTATTGCAGTTTCAAATGATATTACCGAGCAGAAAAAAGCGAGTCAGGAAAAAGAATATGAACGATTAAATCAGGAAGCTCTTATCAACTCCACCAAAGATCTTATTTGGAGCGTGAATACGAATTACGAATTAATCACAGCCAATCATGCTTTTTTGGAACGCTTGAAGACGTACACGGGAACGGTGTTAAAAACCGGCGATCGTTTGCTGAATAACGATTTTTTTTCGATCGATTATCTTGCCTTCTGGAAGGAAAAATATGATCAGGGATTAAAGGGTGAAACGATAAGCTTTGAAATTTATGTGCCGCCAATAAATGGTTTGCCCGAACGTTGGTCCGAAGCCACCATTAACCCTATTCTCAATTCAACGAACAATATTATTGGTATTGCCTGTTACGGCAGAGATATTACAACTGCAAAACTTTCTGCACAAACCATCCGGCAAAGTGAGGAACGATTCCGGATTATGTTTGAAGAAGCGCCATTGGGTATAGCGTTAATCGATTCCTACTCCGGCACCATCCTCGATGTAAATAAAAAGTTTGCTTTTATCACCGGCCGGTCAATTGAAGAGTTGAAGTCAATTGACTGGATGACGATCACACATCCCGATGATATACAGGAAGACCTGGACAACATGAAACTGCTGAATGAAAAAAAGATCCCTGGCTTTACTATGCAAAAACGCTACATCAAGCCTGATCAATCCATTGTTTGGATTCAAATGTCGATCGTACCGATCGTGCATCGTGAAAGCGAATCACCCCGTCACTTATGCATGATTGAAGATATCACCCAAATGAAAAACAATCAGCAAAAAATTGAAGAGAGCAATGAGCGTTTCAATCTGGTTGCCAAAGCAACAAATGATGCGATTTGGGATTGGGACTTAACAACAGACCAGGTAATACGTTTGGGCGCCGGACTGGAAAAATATTTTGGTTACAGTTCGGAGGAGGCATCGCAAAACAATGATTTCTGGCATCAACGAGTGCATCCCGACGATATTGAGGGAGTTCTCAAACGACGTAATGAATTGCTAGAAAATCCGAACGAACAAAACTGGTGGGATGAATATCGTTTTTTAAAAGCAAACGGAGAGTATGCGTATGTTTTTGACAAAGGCTATATTATGCGTGACCAAACGGGAAAGCCGGTTCGTTTAATAGGAGCTACACAAGATATTACAGAACAGAAAAAAGCCGACCAACGCCTACAAGAGTTAAACAAAACATTGGAAAAAAGGGCAGAGGAACTTGAGAAATCCAACGCAGATTTAGAGCAGTTTGCATACGTAGCATCGCACGACCTGCAAGAGCCGCTTCGCATGATCAGCAGTTTTTTACAGCTGTTGGAGAAAAACTACAAAAACCAAATTGACGAAACAGCCGATAAGTACATTCATTTTGCGGTTGATGGTGCAGAACGAATGAGACGCCTCATCCACGATTTACTGGAATACTCGAGGTCTGGCAGAAGCCTCGACGAACTGGGTAACACAGATATGAATGATGTAGTAAAGGACGTGATTGAAATATATCAACAGGAAATTCAAACACGTAACGCAACCATCGAAGTTGAACAGTTGCCCATACTCCCTGAAACGAGAAGAGTACAAATGTTTCAACTACTTCAAAATATTATCGGTAATGCGCTGAAGTATAACAGCAGCGCTTCGCCCCGCATTGAAATCAAAAGCATTACTACTTCAACTGAAATACAAATTTCCATCAAAGACAATGGCCTTGGTTTTGAATCGAAATACAGTGAAAAAGTGTTTATGATTTTTCAACGTTTACATAACCAGAACCAATTTTCGGGAACGGGTATTGGTTTAGCTATTTGTAAAAAAATTATGGATTTGCACGGAGGAAAGATATCGGTACAATCGGAGCCTGGTAAAGGAAGTACGTTTTTCCTCACTTTTTTTAAAAACAAAAACGAACAGTCTGATGACAATAACTAAACCTGTACAGATTTTATTGGTTGAAGATAATGAAGGTGATATTTACCTGACGCAGGAAGCGTTTAAACAAGACAAATTCAATAACGAGCTATCAATTGTAAGAGACGGAGAAGAAGCGATCAGATACTTGTTAAAAGAAGAGCCATTTACCAATGCTACAACTCCCGACATGATTTTGCTTGACATCAATCTTCCGAAAATGAATGGAAAAGAAGTGTTGCGGGTAATAAAGAACCACTCTCTCTTTAAAACCATACCGGTTGTTATGCTTACTACATCTTCTTCGGAAAAAGATGTGTTCGAGTCGTATAGCGGTTATGCCAACTGTTATATTGTAAAGCCTGTAAAACTGGAGTCGTTTATTTCAGTGGTAAAGTCAATTGAAAATTTCTGGATCAGCATCGTTACGTTACCATGAGCAGGTATACATTTTTCATTTATTAATCTGTTTCTATGCTATCTCAAAAAGTTGATCTGCATGTTTTGATTGTTGAAGATAATCCCGGCGATCAATTTTTGCTTACAACGCAATTAAAGTCGATTGTAACAGACACAAAAAAAATCCGCATTGCCGACGACCTTTCAACTGCTGTGGTCATGCTCAGCGAATTCAATCCGCATATTATTCTTCTTGATTTGACATTGCCTGATTGTGTGGGTATAGAAACATTTGAAAAGATTAATCAACTTCAACCGGCCATCCCTATTATTATTTTATCCGGAATAGAAGATGCAAAAGTGGCAGTGCAGGCAATTGCAAGGGGTGCACAGGATTATTTATTAAAAGGTGATTTTGACGAGAGGCTGCTTTCACGTTCGATGCATTACAGTTTAGAACGTAAAAAAAACCTTGAAGAGCTGAAAGCCAGCGTTGAGCGATATACACTGGTAAGCCAGGCAACGAACGATATGGTGTGGGACTGGGATATTCTCAGTAATACCGTTTACAGAAATGAAGAACAATTTTGCCGGATGTTAAAGTTGCCTGCAACGATGAAGGACCTTGCTGATGAATTTTGGTTTGGACGCATACATCCGGATGACCTGAAGGAAATGCAGCAAATTGTACATGCTTTTCATTCAGACCCGCAACAAAAAGTATTTGAATCGGAATACCGCTTTCTAAATGGAGAAGACCAATACATTTGCCTGTTTGACAGAGGGTATATCGTACGCAATGAAACAGGGAAAGCTATTCGAATTATAGGCTCTACACAGGACATTACACAGCAAAAGGAAATCAACAATGAGTTGCAAAAGCTATCACGAATTGCTCAGGAAACTCAAAACGGTGTGATCATTACTGACAAAAATCATTGTATCGAGTGGGTGAATAATGCATTTGAGCGAATTAGCGGATATACGTTAACGGAAATTAAAGGACGCAAACCGGGTGATTTTTTACAAGGGCCTGAAACCGACTCCGTGCAAGTTGGTTATATGCGATCACAATTACGAAAACAAAAAAGCTTTGAAACGGAGCTGATCAATTACCGGAAAGACGGAACGAAATACTGGATTAGCCTTCAGGTGCAACCGATTTTTGATGAGCACGGTAACCTGCAGGAATACTTTTCTATACAAAGCGATATTTCTGCTCAGAAAAGAGCCGATGAGTCGTTGAAAAGATCGGAAGAACAATATCGTTTTCTGTTCGATAATAATCCTGCGTCGATATTTATCTGGAATATTGATGATTTTACTTTTGCCGAAGTGAATGAAACGTTTGTTCATGTGTACGGTTATAGCCGTGCAGAACTGGCAACAATGACGATTAAGGAAATTCGTCCGCAAGAAGAAATACCTGCGATTGTTGCATTTGCAAAATCGGCCCTCAAAAAAGGGGAATTTTATGTTTCCCGTTTATGGAAGCACCTGAAGAAAAACGGCGAAATTATTTACATGCAGGTTTCATCGCAAAGGATCACCTACCGAAACAGAACGGCCATTCTCGCTATCGCAATTGATGTTACTGAAAAAAAGATGCTCGAACTGGAGCTCGAAGAAGAACGTCTTCAAAAAGAAAAAGAAATAACGAATGCGGTGATTACCGCACAGGAAAATGAAAAAGAATTCATCGGCAGAGAGTTACATGATAATGTGAACCAGATACTCGCCTCGGCTCGGCTTTATTTTGGTCTTTCGAAAAAAACAATTTCTCCTGAGACGATTCAAAACGCAGATCATCTGGTAGGAAAAGCGATTCAGGAAATCCGCTCACTATGCCACTCACTCATACCTCCAAGTTTCGATATTACTGATTTTAGTGAAGGCATTGAACAGATCGTAACGCTTATTGAAAATGAAACAGAAATAAGATTTGTAAAACAATACCGGGATACCGATTACTCCAACATCTCTCAGGCAATTCAGCTTACCATGTACCGGACGGTACAGGAACAGCTGAACAATATTTTAAAATATGCACAGGCAAAAAATGTGGTGATACAAACAGTCAGGCAAAAGAATGAATTGACATTATTGATAAAGGATGATGGTATTGGATTTGACAGCACCAAAAAAAGTGCAGGAGTTGGTTTCCTGAATATTCAAACAAGAGCATCGATCTCCAACGGTGCTATGGTTTTAAAAAGCGCACCGGGGGAAGGTTGTTCACTCATACTTCAGTTTAAATTGTAATGTTTTTTTAGAAATATTCCGGAAAACTGCTTTGTGATTTTTATAAATGTAGTAGTGCTGTATTAATAGTTATATTCTATTGTAATGTAATCAGGATTATTTCGGAAATTTTCCGTTGACTTGATATCTGTCGCAACAAACATTGGGATTTAGCTCATTAAAATCTCAGCGGTTCATTATATGAAACCTGGTGGGTATAAGAAGGTTCTTACATCTCTTTTTTTATGTGATTTATTACTGTTTCTGTTTTATGGGATGACTGTTTTGTTAGCTTAAATTTTAACACGTGAAATGACATCCAAACCACGGCAATATTTGGTTTTTTGTTCCATTGTATTTGCGCCAGTATCGTAGAAGCTGTTTAGTTTATTTATTCAGGGGGTGCCTTTAAAATAAACAAAAGTTGAATATAATGTAAGGGTAATTACTATTGCTTCTTGCTCTGATATATTTATGTCTGATAAATTCAAGCAACCGAAAATTATGCACGCATTCCGGCAATACATTGAACGTTACGTATCTCTCACTGATTCAGATTGGAATGTCATCTTCCATTGTTTTGAGCAAAGGGTTATTGAAAAAGATGAAATATTATTGTGCGAAGGGAAAATATGCAGGTATTTATATTTTTTAGAAACCGGTCTGATGCGATATTTCATTTCAAAGGATGGTGAGGATGTAACTAAGTTTTTTACCCATGCTCCATATTGTTTTACATCACAGTTTAGTTTTACAAGTGAGAAGCCGGCAACTGAAAGCATCCAGGCTATTGAACAATCTACAGTTTGGCAGATAGCACTTCAAGAAGCTGACAGTTTATTGGAACTTAAATCATGGAATACTTTTATACGGAAGTTGATTCAGGAAGTACAGTTTTATACCGAATCAATTTTACAAGAGTTGCAAACTGAAACTGCTGAGTATCGATATTCTAAAATGCTGATCAACAACAGCAGTTTTGTACAGCGAATACCACTTAAATATCTGGCTTCTTATTTTGGTATTGCTCCTCAGTCGCTAAGCAGAATCCGGAAAAAAATCGTTGGAGCCTCCAGAAGTTAACATAGGTGAAGTGATTTAGTTGGTAGCTGGTTGATTTTTGTTTTTCAAATTAAGAAAATGAAATTCATTTATTCAATCAGTTTAATCATTTTGGGTATGTCAGCACATGCGCAGCAAACCAACTATCATTTCAGTCATAGCATTGCAACAACGGCAAGCCTTGAACGAATCTGGAAAGTATGGACCGATGTTCCAAACTGGAAGGCATGGGATTCCGGTTTAAAAGAAGCCCGCCTTGTCGGCGTATTTAAAGATGGTGCCAAGGGAAAATTGTTGCCTGATAAAGGCCCCGGGTCAAAATTTGTAATTGAAGATGTTCATGAAAACGGGTCCTATAAATTAAAAACGAAAATTCCGTTCGGATGGTTGATCGTAAGCCGTTATATGAAAAACGAAGATGGTATGGTCACGTTTACACACGATGTGAAATTTACCGGTATGTTACGGAAACTGTTAGGCAATAAGATCGGTAAACGATACAGGGAAATGCTCCCCTCAGTTATGGAGAATATCAAACTAATTGCAGAAGCTGAATATTGATATCTGATGTTGGCGTTGAAAACAATTTATTTAGCAAATATTTTAGTGGCAGGCTGGATTAGCATTGTCAGTCTCTTCTTTCCATTACATGCACAGAAAACGATATTCAGCAATAGTGTTGCTTATTCAGAGGTGATACGATTAACAGGTGCATTGTGGGGAGCGATATTTATCTTATCGGTTTTGGGATTATGGTTTCCACAAAAGATGCAATTGGTTTTGCTTTTCCAGCTTTTATATAAAACTACGTGGATCTTATTTGTTGCTTTACCTGCAATACTCAGTAATTTGCCTTATCCAAAAGGGATGGCTTTATTTTTTATTGTTTGGATGATTGTATTGCCAGGCATCATTGATTGGAACTACTTATTTACTTTGTAATATACCTGATGACTGATTCATTCTTACTTCTTTTATCGCCGCTTACAATGAATATAATTCCCCCATTTCTCCACGTCGTAATCGTTCCTGTGTAGCTTTCATTTGGTCGTTAGTAGTCATTACAAAAGGTCCGCCATGTACAATGGGCTCATTGTGTGGAGTACCCGACGCAAAGATGAAATGTGCAGCTTCATTCCCGGTATTGATAGTAATCTTATCTCCGGCTTTTTCAAAGCTTAGCATTGCTGTGTTGCTGATTTCATTTCCTGCAATGGTTATACTTCCTTTCATCAGATAAATAAATGCCATTTCTTTTGCATCAAGTTCAATGGTTGCGTTTGGATTCAATGTAACATCAAACAGGATTGTTTTTGTAACCAAATCAATCGGTGATGTAACCTGTTGGTAGGAGCCTTGTATCACTCTTAATTTAATATCATCACTATTGTATTCAGGAACCTCATTTGAGAAAGCATGAAAAGCTTTTGGTTCCACCAGCCTGTCTTTATCAGCATGGTTGATCCATATTTGAAATCCATGACAGTCAACGCCCTCTATTGTTGGTACTTCATCATGTTTGATGCCGCTTCCGGTTTGAGTGACATGTATGCCGCCCGGCTCAATGATACTGTGATCGCCACGGCTGTCCCGGTTTAAAAAAGATCCTTTGCTGTCAGGCATCATGTAAGTCATAACGGAAACACCTGCATGAGGGTGAGGGCCGAAAATTGCTTTGTCCATGTGGAACTCTGTAAATACTAGAAAAGGTTCAAAGTCAAACTCTGTGTGAAACATATCTACCGATGTAAAGCCCATGTGATTGGGTTGTAATACCTGTTTCGTAATTTTTTTAATAGCCTTTTGCATGTTTTGATGTTTTTAAATTGATCGATTAAAATTTGAAAGCCGCTTTAAATGCGAAATAGGAAATATCTAATCCTTTGCCGGTTTCTTTTACATAGTTACCTGCTTTAAAAAAAGCAGCATCAGCTGCAAATGAAAAATGTTGGTTTAATTCATAAGTGGTTTCTATAGCATATTGGGTGCCGATGTTCTTTTCAGCAGATTCAAATAGGTTGGCAGGTGAAGGCCGTACCTGTGCCATGCCCGGCGAATAGGTTCCGTCCCGGTTGATTTGGCGCTGCATAAAATAAACTCCCGTATATACAGATAGTTTTTTTAAGGGATTGATTCGCAGATAAGGATTGATGTTTATGATGTTTGATGACCCAATGGGCGCAGCTAAACCATAGGATGGTTTTGAAAAAAGTAAATTGTAGGTATTCAGTTTATTATCTGTATTGTTTTTGTCTCCTGAAATGTAATTGGCACTCACACCTGTTATGAAATTCAGTTTTGAATTAAGCTTATAATTTATATCAGCCGACAAACCGTAAGCAGCAATGTTGAGATCATTGAAACTGCCTGTTTGGTAAGTGCTTTCTAACTCATAATTGAATCCCTTGTTTTGTGAAAACAAACGCACACCAAAACTTTGCCGGTTCTCTTTTCCCGGAACAAAATTGTACCTCCTGCCATTGGATGTGAAATTTAAAAAGTAATAGTCAACTGATAATTTCTTTGGAATAACATACTCCGTTCCATACACGCCCCACACGTAATCTTTAAACGAAACATCATCAAACGCAAATTGTTTCGAAAGCACAGGTGTTACTGCTAAGAAATCAATTTTTCGTTTTGCTGTTTTGTATTTCAGGATAGCAGCATCAAAAGTTAATCGTGTATTAGGCCCTTCCCTGAATGTCAGAAGCCGGTTGTTGCCATATCCCATTTCCTGTCGTCCAATTCTCAGCATCCAGTTTTTATGAAAGTTATAGTCAATAAATGCCTGATGCAGGCTTAGTCTGTTTTCATCAATTTCAGGCGTAACCGGGTTCGGATTAAAAAAACGAAATGTAGAATTCATCTGCACAAATACTCTAAGCTTTTTCCCAATTTCGATATTACTGTGCATCATCACTCTGTGCCAAAGCTGACCAACTGAACTCTTTACAGTGGCTGGCGGTACATCTCCAAAATTCAGGTTGCGGAAGTATTGATATTGCTCCCTTAATTCTCCCCCGAATGAAATATTGGCTTTACTCCCCAGTGGAATATGCTTTAATTTGTTGAATCCTTCTTTTGCAGAATCAGATTTTACAGAATTAAAATCATCATTGTACCGGAGTATGTTGATTGGATTATGTTGTGTTTGTCCAATGAGCAAACTGTAGTTACAAAGAAACCCTACAACAAAAACTGCTTTTTTCATTATGCGTTATTTTAACGGAGGCAGTTGTTGAATGAGTCCTTTGTAGTCCGGGGCTTCCTGGTAAATGGTGTGATAGGTTCTTTTCAAAAACACCCATTTGCCGTTTTCTTTGATCAATTCATCTTCATACATTGATAAGTTATAGTTACCGGATTTATCATCGGCTTTACGGGCAATTTCGTTTACGTAGAATCTTGCTGTTGCGTTATCTCCGTTAACGGTAATAACAGCAGGGCCTGATAGCTGAACAAAAAAATCCCAAAGGCCAAGCATCTTTGTTACTGATGCACCCATAGTTTCTTTTCCTTTAAATTCTACGTTGATGGGTGGGCCGATTTTCCAAACCGCATCTTTGGCCCAGAGTGATTGAAACAGGTCTCCATCCTTTCTGTTGGCAGCATCGCTGAATTTTTCTGCCAGTGCTCTTATTTCCAATTCATCTTTTACCAGTTGAAGTGATGTAATTGTTTCATCAGGAAGTTTATTGTTTTCGCAACTTGTAAAGCCAATCGAAATGATTGCCGCACTAACAAGAAGTTTTACTGCTTTCATACATTTAAATTTTATTAGTTACTAATCTTTTTGATAATTCGGGGAAACGGATTGCTGCCGTAGTCCACAAAAAAGCGGAGATAAAAACTGGAGCTATTAGCGGCTGAGCAAATTCTACATGAGTACTGATAGCGCCACCCATATAGGCCGCCAATAATAATGTCCCTAAAATTCCAGTGCGGGGATAGAGAAACAGGCCAACTGCAATAAGTTCAATTACTCCGAGTATCTTATATGTAGTGGCGTTTAATCCAAATTTTGCAGCGGCTTCTAATGCTTCTGCATTTGCTGTTAACTTGCTTACAGCGCTTCCAATGAAAATGAAAGCAACCAATCCGGCTAATACCCAATTGATAATGTTTTTTGTTTTTGTTGACATTGTAGTTGATTTAAATGATGATGCAAATTGCATCTCATTTAAACTCTGCAAAAGGTCAAAAAGGAGGAATGATTCGTTAAAAAGTCGGATTGTTGAAAAATTACAGGCTCTGCCTGTATGCCAGTGGAGATGATCCGGTTAAATTTTTAAAGAATTTACCAAATACAGCCTGGTCGGTAAATGTTAAGCTGTCTGCAATATTGGCAATGGTTAACGAAGGATTTTGTAACAGAACTTTGGCCTCAAGAATCACCAGCTCATCAATCCATTCCTTAGCTGATTTTCCTGTTTGTTCTTTTATCACTTCTGTTAAGTGTTTAGGTGTTACAAAAAGTTTGTCGGCATAAAATTGTACACTTCGTTCACTGGCAAAGTGGAGACAAACTGATTCCTTGAATTCAAAAGTGAGTTGTTCACTTCTGGTTTTTTTATAAGTTGAGCTGAAGTTTTCTTTGTTGTACACTGCGGCAATTTCAAAGAGTAAAACTTCAACAAGATTTCTGGTGATTTCATTTTTGTAAGGATGCTGCTCCGCTAATTTGAGACGTATATTGTTTAGTAATGTTTTTACAATTACAGTCTGATCGTGATTGAAGGTTGAAACATGTTTTGCGTTTGGCTCAAAAAAAGAGAAGCTCTCGGGGTAATTTCGGGTAGAGTTATGTTTCAAAAAGAAATCTCTTGTAAAAAAAACAGCCAACGTTTTATAATCAGCAGACATGTTCATCCATTGCTTTATCACAGGGGGCGACATGCTGACAATGCAGTTTTTTTCTACCGTATAGGTTTCGAGGTTCGCTTTTAATGTAGCTTTTCCGGCAACACACAATCCAATGCCATAGTAATTACTGCGGTAGGGAACGTTTATAGATGAGCCAGGATTGGCAACCTGATGTTCTGTGAAAAAGACGTCAGTACTTGTTACAGTCTCGCCTGAAAGGTTATTAATATTATAAGTAGGTATCGTTTTCTTCATCTAATTATGATTCTTGGTGTTTTGTTGATAGTGTTAAAGTTATAAATAGAATTCTTTTTCAAAAGCCCTCATTTTTGTTATTCTTTGGTTGAACATCCAAATAGGAGATAATGTTGAACTTGTAAACATAAATATTAAAAATACAAACTGCATAAGCTGAATCTTCACAGGGAAACCTTGCTGGCAGGAGAAGCATTGGATCGACCGGTTTATATCACTGCTTTATTTTTGCAGTTATCTTTATGCAACATGATTTCAGCTGTAGATAATTTTTTGGGTTTAATATCATCTATGTGTTGGTTTAAACTGTGAAAGCAGAATTAACATAGGGAGTGAAAAGCGAATATTAAATTTGCGTAAACAAATTGTTAACTCATTATGGCTACAGATAAAAAAGGAGAGAAACATTCGTTTCTGAAACTTGCTGTTGAGATCAAATCGGCATTGAAAAATTATGCGAAAGGAATCGATAGTAAAAAACTCGAAAGGAAAATTGATAAGTACAGCACTGTATTGGCGGAGCAGATCGAAAAGTTGAAAAAGCAGGCAGGGAAGAAGGTCAAAAAAGTGGTTGCAAAGAAAAAGAAGGTAGCAAAAAAAGCTAAGACGCCGATAGTAAAAGTAAAAAAGAAATAATTTTTCATCGGCACATAGAACGTTTTCTTAAAATGGCAAAAGAATACTTTGCCATTACTGTTCAAATTGCCTGGCATAGCTTTTATCTAATGGTGAGGCTGCTAAACCTGGCTACTGGCCATGTTCTGCCTTGTTCAAGTATTTCTCCATCAAAGTAAGAAGCTGTAACTAAAGAAGGCTTCTGTTTTATACCCGTTGGTGCTGAGTAAAGCCTCCCATAACTTTCTGCATAATCTTAATTTTAGCCCAACGGGGAACTGTTCGTAGTGAATAAACTAAAATTTTTGAAAGAAGCCCGGGAACTACATTGGTTTGTCGTCCGAGTGCTTTCAGAATTGGAACGCCAAGTACGGATGGTTGTAAAGCTTTGCCCATTTGCATATTAGCCCGTTGACCAAATCCACTGTCTACAGGACCAGGTGCTGCTGCTAAAATATCAATTCCAAATGGTTTTAACTCCACTGCCAAAGCTTCAGCAAAAGATTGTACATAAGCTTTGCTTGCAGCATAGTTTGCGGAGTAGGGCACGCCCTGAAAGGCAACCAATGAACTTAAGAAAACAATGCCACCTCTTTGCTGTTGTTTAAATATTTGACTGAAGTAATGAGTTAAAGAAAGTACTGCTTCACAGTTTACTCGCAGCATATTGATTTCTGCATGTAGTGATGTAGTAAGGAATAAACCTGAAGTACCGTATCCTGCTGAAGTGATCAGCAAGCCAACATTCAATCCCTGCGTTGACTGGATAATTTTATCAATTCCTGCTGTTTCTGAAACATCTGCATCAACCACTTTTATTTCAACAGGATGTTTTGACTTCAACTCTCTTTCAACTGTTTTCAGTTTCTCAAGATTCCTTGCATTTATAATTAAATTAAAACCTGCTTCTGCCAATTTCGTTGCCAACTCCAGCCCAATCCCTGATGATGCACCTGTAACAACGGCCCATTGACCGTACTTGTTTTTTAATCTGGTTTTTTCGTTTGATGAAAGTTGCATTTAATGATCGTTTAAATTTTACTGTGTAAAAATGCAACTGAGAGTAATCTTAAACGATAACAAATGTTTATACTTTCTTTTCTGCCTCTTTTTTTAACTGCTCAAGCCAATATAACATTGCCTTCTCCAGATTTCTGTTAAATGCTTTTTTGAAAAGCGATGCTAAGAACCCTTCCATACTTTCATCTACAGACACTATTGTTCTGCTACCTTTAACACTAAGTACCCAGTTGTGAATTGCAACCATACCAAACGTTTTACCTGTCCAGCCAAATTCTTTTTCAGAAATAACTGTATGCAGAGTAGAATGAATTTTAGCACCTCCGGTTTTCCAGTCAAATGTGGTTGCGGGTTTTAATTCGCCATTGAGTTTCGGATTTTTGATTTCGCTTTGCCAGGTTGCCCAGTTATTAATATCGGTTAAAATATCCCATACTTTTTTACTGTCTGCATTGATGCTGATGGATCTGCTGCACTTTACCGGTGCATTCCTGTTTACATTTTTCATATCATTTGTTTTATTATGATACAAAAATCATCACTAAATCAACGTCTGCTCTTGACAAAAGTCAAGAACTTTTTTTTGAATGTTTCTTCCTGATTCGGCTGAAGGTTTCTGCCGTCATGCCAAGCATTGAAGCAAGATATTGTAAGGGAACCTGATTAAACAATTCCTTATTAAAATTGAATAGTTGATGATAGCGTTCCTCGGCTGTAAGTGAAAGGTGGGTTACAATTCTGTCTTCTAAAACAGTAAAGCATTTTGCAATAAAGAGTTTTTCTAACTCAGCCCAGCGGGGAATTACCTGTGCAATTTTTTGATAGTCGGAGTTTTCAATTACATATAATTCACAATCTGTTAAAGCCTGAATATTCCAACGGGCCGGTTGATTGAAAATAAAACCAGACAGATCTACTACGAAATATCCTTTGGTGGAAATCCATTTGGTAACTTCCTTGTCTTCAACAAAAACAAATTCCCGTATGATACCGGATTGTACAAAGCCTAATCGATCGCATTGTCGGCCGGTTTTAAGAAAGTAGTCTCCTTTAGCAATTGATTCGGGCTGAAAGAAAGCACTGATGGCGGTTATGTCATCAGTGCTTACGCCAAAATAAGTTTGTATGTATTTTTCTAATTCAGTCATTACATTGCCTGATAATTTGGCTAAGTTAACCATGAACTCTACCCGGTTATTCTCTTGTCCTTTGCAACAAATTTAGCAAATGCCAGTAAAGCGCCGGTTACCATAATGTTTCTGAAAAAGTTTATCATTTCCAGTTCTTTTTCTCTGTCTATACTCGCTGCCATTGTACCTGCATCAAATTCCTGTCCCATTGCTCTTGGTAAATGAACTAAAAATGCCATCAATAACACATAAAGCGCCATTAAACAGTAAGCCAGTTTATCGTATTTGCCAACAACAGCGCTCAAAATAAATAGCAGAATACATACAAGCGTAAAATAATTCCAAAAGTAGGGCAATGGAATATAGTCGGGTACAAATGAAGCACCAACATCAGGCTTGCCAAAGTGTAATCCAACGTAAAGTAAAAACGAGAGCGGAAAAATATATCGACCGGCGTTTAATAGTTTATCCATGATGCTACTGTTTAATTGGTTGGAAATGGAACCAGCGGTCTTACCTCAACAGAGCTTTCCGGATACTTAAGAATAGGGCAGGATTGGCTCCATTCCTCTGCTTCTTCAATACTCTCAGCTTTACAGATCAGAAAGCCTGAAACTAAAACGGAGTTTGCTTCCTTGTGCGGTTGGCCTTTTATTACACCGCCGCTTTTGATGATTGACGCATCATAAAGAATAGGAGCAGTGGTTACTAATTTTCCCTGCATGGCAATGTTGCCGATCCATGATTGCCACCTGGGCATATCTTCTGCCATGTCTTCTGTTGTAGCGAGGTAGTTATTTGCTGCGCTTGCATTTCGGAATAATAACAGATACTCTGTCATAGTTGTAAAATTTAATTGTGAATGATGACACAAAAGTGCAAAGCACAAATAATTTGAACGATGACAAAAGTCGATGTTTTACAATTTTGCTTTCAGCCTGCTGTAAACATCTTTGTTGATGCCGAGGTAAGACGCAATGAGTTTGCTGGAGATTCTTGTCATTAAAGCAGGCCGGTTTTGCATGAGCCATTTGATGCGTTCCAATGCAGAAAGTGAAACAAATGTATTAATTCGGTAGACGGAGTTGGCGTACGAGGATTCCAGGATTTGCTTATATACTTTATCAAATTGCGGAACCGTCTGCATCATTTCCTGAAAACCTTCTCTGCTTATTGCCAGAAGACAGGATGGTTCTACAGCCCGGATATTTTCTGTTGCCGGTTGACCGCTGCTAAAGCTGATCAATTCGCTGCACCAGTTATCTTCAATCACAATATCACGGGTAGTTTCGTTCATTTCTTCATCATGAACATACAACTGCAGACAACCTTGGGCAATAAAATAAACATACCTGCATACTTCACCGGTTTTAAGCAATTGCTCATTTCTTTTTGTTTCAATGATCTTAAACTTACTTAACACCAGTTCCAGATTCTCTACATCATTTCCAAGCCGTTTTACGATATGTTGTTTTAATGCTTCAATCATTTTTAGTAGTTAGTCTAACTTTTATGTTTTATCGGTAATAGTGTAACTGTCAGGTGATCACTCTTATTTATACCCGTTCAGGTAATTTAAAACAACACAGATATCCTAAAAAGGTTTGCCCGATAAAAAAGAGATAGTGCAGCCTTGTAATAAATCAGGTATTTCGTTAAGGTTTGTTTTTTTGATGCTCGTTTTTTTTCAAGCGGCTCAAATGTACAGCAGTGATGCCGAGGTAAGAAGCAATCATATGCTGCGGCACACGGTTGTGAATATCAGGGAATACTTCTGTTATGCTGTCGTAACGCTGTTTTGGCGTTCGTGCATATTGGTTTTTGATTCGATCGTCCTGGTAAATGAAATAGAATTCAGCGATTAATCGCCCCATTTTCTCACCGTCTTTTAAGTTTTTATAACCCCACTCAATTGCAGAGCGTGGCAATACAACAACTTCTGTTTCCTCAACTGCCTGCAATGTGTAAAGCGATGGTTGCTTTTGCATAAAGCAAGAATAGTCGGCGATGAATTGGTTTTCCAGGGCAAAATGGATCGTGTGTTCAGTTCCATCATTGTCGGCTACAATTACTCTGATCAGGCCTTTGTTGATAAAAAAGATTTCATTTGGGATAGCATTTGGTCTGCTGACAATTTCCTGTTTTTTAAACGTTCGGGTAATGGTTTGATCAAGAAAATCGTTTAGCTCATTTTCTGAAATGCTGATCATCTGTTGTATTACCTGGCGGATTTGTTCCATGTATCTTTTCTATGTTGCTCGTGGTTGAAAGGTGTTACACTAAGCTAACAAATTTTCCGGCGTGTACTACATAAATGTAATAGTGAGATTAATGTATAGATGAAGCCGGCGTTTTTGTAGTTCTCTCTTTTCTTTTTTTGAGAAGTGATTTGTTATTTGCAAATATATAATGTTGAAGGTCCTTGGTTGGGGTTTATTGAATTCACTTAATAATAAGTTAGAGTGAATTTATTTGTACAGGAAGCACCACCGGTTACTTTGTGTTTAACAATTATGATTGTCTGCTTAAAAATTTATATCTATCGAAAATCATTACGCAAACGTATTCGATAGATAAAATAATTTTTCATGAGGGTTTAAGTATTGTCAAACAGGCTATTATTAATACGTTTCAGTTACAGCACTTGCTTGTACGTGTTGATTTTCATTATCTGTTTTACAAGCAAGAGATAAAAGTCTGTAAAAATGATTATCAACCTTCAAACAGCCATTATGAAAAAAATCAACATTTTCTCAGACCTTTTATTTATACTCCATCTATTCCCAATAGATAAAAGTCAGATCCTGATCTGAATTTTACTTTAAAATTGCTCATTCGGTTTCATTAGTTTTGAATTCCAAAAACAAACTGCTTTGCCCGGTACTCCACAACATAGTGAGCAAGAATTGCTGCGACTTATTGCAAGCGGTGATGAAGTTGCGTTTGCCACTTTGTTCAATAATTACCGCAATAAGATTTATTCGATTGCGTACGAGCTGACCGAATCCACAGTTCTTGCAGAGGAAATTGTACAGGATACTTTTTTAAAGATTTGGCTTCGTAGAGAAACACTGGAAGATGTAACCCATTTCAAAGCCTATCTTTTTACCATTACTCGTAATTATGTTTTTTCTGCATTGAAGAATATTGCCCGCAAGCAGAATCTCGAACTTAAAGTTGTGCAGAGTGCACCCGTTTATCATTCAGACACGGAGAACAAGCTTGTCCAAAAGGAATATGACGAGATATTAAAACGTGCAGTAGAAAGGTTGCCTCCAAAGCAAAAACAGGTGTATACACTGATGAAGGAAAAAGGGTATAAGCGTCACGAAGTAGCGGCTGAGCTTCAGCTGTCGGAGGAAACAGTAAAAACACATCTTGCCCAGGCTATGCGGGCTATACGGGCTTACTGTCTTAGTCATATTGATACCTTATTGCCATTGCTTGTTTTGATGTTTATGAAGGCACGGTAGGGTTATTGACCCCAATACCGGTTAAAAATATTTTTTCCGTCCTACTCACCCAAGTTGTTTTCAGGATCGTCTCTTATTATATAACCATTTGCCTGTTGCCAACAGGTTAACCAAACGTATTGCTTATTTTATGCTCCCATCTCTCGAATATTTACTCCAACGTTATGCGGATAAAAACTGCACTGAAGAAGAAAAGGTGCAACTCATGCAATTGCTTCAACAACCGGAGAATGATGAGGCTGTGCAGCAATTAATAGATAAGATGATGCAGGAACGGGAACCCCGTTATGCCATGCCGGATGATGCCGCCGAAGCAGTATTACATACAATTTTACAAACAGGCAAAGCACCAGTTATTTCAATAGACGATAATGGTAACAGAAAGCGCAGTGTGTGGCTGCGTGTGGCAGCGGCTGCAATAATAACGTTGTTTTTAGCAGTTGGCGGATGGTTGTGGTTAAACAAAACTCCATCTAATGATACAGTAAAAACGGAAGAGAAGAAATCCATTTCAAATGATCGATTGCCCGGCGGCAATAAAGCGCTGTTGACGCTTGATGATGGGAGTACAATTGTGTTGGACAGTACATCCAATGGCGTTGTTGCACAACAAGGCGGAGCGACGATTTTAAAAACCGGCAATGGACAGCTTGCGTATGACATCGCAACGAATGAATCTTCAAAAGTACTTTACAATACACTAAGCATTCCACGTGGAGGGCAGTATCAATTGATGTTGCCGGATGGAAGTAAAGTGTGGTTGAATTCATTGAGTTCTATTCGTTATCCAACAACATTTATCGGCAAAGAACGAAGAATAGAGTTGAGCGGCGAAGCATACTTTGAAGTAGCTAAAAATGCTGCCATGCCTTTTAAAGTAAGTGTGGATGGAAAGGCAGAAGTAGAAGTATTAGGCACACATTTCAATATCAATTCTTATACAGATGAGCCGACTGTTAATACAACATTACTTGAAGGCAGCGTTCGTGTTACAGGACTTGAAACCCGTGACAGCAAGTTAATCGTACCCGGTGAACAGGTACAGTTAAAGAAAAACGGGCAACTCTCTGTAAATAAAAATGCCAACATCGAACAGGTGATGGCATGGAAGAATGGCATTTTCAATTTTGATGGCGCTGATCTGCCAATGCTGTTACGTCAACTTTCCCGTTGGTATGATATCGATATCGTATATGAAGGGCCCGTGCCGCAAAGAGAATTCGGAGGTAAGATGCAACGGGATTTGAACCTGTCGCAAACGCTGAGAATTTTAAAGACTAATAATGTGAATTACAGGATTGAAAAACAAAAACTGATCATTATGAAATAATGCCTTTGGTATACTCAAAAAAAACCCGACTAAAGTTTAGCCGGGTCGCCATTAAAATGCTACGAACATTTTAATGAATGTTTGAGTTGCCTGAACAAATAATAATTGACGATCACTTATTCTTAAACACAAACAATGCAAAACTATGCAATTAATTAGTTTGAGTAGGCATTTCTTTACTCATCAAACGAGGCTTGCTATGAGATTAACGGTTATTTTTTTGACGATTGCCTTTCTTCAGGTTTCCGCTTCAGGAAATTCTCAAACGGTGAATTTTTCCGGTAAAAATGTTTCCTTAAAGGAGATTTTTACAGTTATTGAAAAACAGACCGGTCATGTGTTTTTTTACGATGTTGCTTTGCTTCGGGAAGCAAAACCGGTAACGATTCAGTTGAAAAATGTTTCGCTTGAAGAAGCACTTGCTGCAATTTTCAAAAGCCAGCCATTAACATGGGTGATGGAAAACAGAACAATCACCATTCTCAAAAAAACAGTGCAGATCAATGAAACCAGCAACGGCAATATTGCCGGGCCGGCACCACCTGTAAATCTTGTCAATGGAAAGGTTACGGACGAAGCCGGTACAGCCTTGGAAGGAGTAACTGTTCTTATCAAAGGAACAGGGAAAGGTGTTACAACAAATGCTGCAGGCGAGTTTGCAATTGATATACCTGAAAGTGAAACCACCATCCTTGTGTTTTCTTTCGTTGGCAGAGAAACAAAGGAAGTGAACACAAATGGTAAAACATATTTAACGGTACAACTTTTAAATGTCGCAAGTGTACAGCAGGAAGTTGTGGTGATAGGATATGGCTCGCAGAAAAAAATTGATATCACGGCACCTGTATCGGTAATTAAAGGATCAGAGATTGCAAAGCAACCTTCAGTAAATCCCATCAGCGGATTGCAAGGCAAGGTTGCGGGTGTGCAAATTACGAATGACGGATCACCGGGATCTTCACCGCAAATACGAATCAGGGGCGTTGGATCTATCAATGGTGGTTTAAATCCATTGTTTGTTGTTGATGGTGTATGGACAACTGATATCGGTTTCTTAAACTCTTCAGATATTGAAAGTATCAGCATTTTAAAAGATGCATCTGCTGGTGCGATCTACGGTAACCGATCTGCCAACGGTGTAGTGGTGATTACAACTATTAAAGGAAAATCGGGTGCGCCAACCATCAGTTACACAGGTAGTGCAGGATGGCAAAAAATCACCAATGAACTGAAGATGGCCAATGCCTATCAGTATGCTACAATGGCGAATGAAGTAAGTATGCTGAATGGCGGCAATGAACTCTATGGACCTAACGCAATTTATAATCCCGGTGTAAGTGATCGCAATGGTACAAATTGGTTTCATCAATTATTCAGACAGGCGCTCATAACTAATCATCAACTTTCGTTCAGAGGCGGTACTGAGAATGTGACCTATAATTATTCACTTTCTTATTTGAATCAGGAAGGAATAGTAGAAACGCAAAACTATCAACGCATTACCGCAAAACTGCAAAATGAATTTAAAGCTGCTTCTTTTCTGAAGATTGGATACAATTTATTCGGAACAATGAATAAATCAAATGACGTTAGTGGAGATATATTCCGACAAGCATACGCTGCCCCACCTGTGGTTCCCGTGAGATACAAAGATGGATTTTATGGAGATCCCACCGATTATTCGCTGAACTCCATTGCAAATCCGCAGGTAACGCTTGATTACAATAACCAGCGTTCACAAAGTTTTTTACTTGTTGGAAACACCTATGCCGATATTAAATTACCCGGACATTTCAGTTTCAGAAGCAGTTTCAATTTTGAATTGAACAGAGGGGAGCAGCGTAATTATGTTCCGGTGTATAAAGCAACCACCAATCAATTGAATGATATCTCATCGTTGTATGTATCAAGATCTGATACGAAGAACTGGCAATTGGAAAACATGCTTTTTTATGAGAACACATTCCGTAAAAAGCATTACCTGAAAGTATTGGTTGCACAATCGGCCAGAAGAGATAACGGGTACTGGATTTCGGCCACCGCCAGAAATGTACCGAATGACTATGATGGACAACTGTATTTGAGTTTGGGATCAAACTCCACTGCATATCCAACCGTTGCAAATGACGGAGGTTCACTTGCAACCGGATCATCTTATTTCGGAAGAGTGAGTTATGGGTATGATGGTAAGTATCTGTTGAATCTTACATACCGTGCTGATGGTTCGTCAAAATATACGGGTGACTACCGTTGGGGATATTTTCCTTCTGTTGGAGCTGCATGGGTCATCAGCAAAGAAAAGTTCATGCAACAACAACAATTGTTCAATGTCTTGAAATTGCGGGCAAGCTGGGGTATTAACGGCAATGAAAATGTGCCGGGAAATATTACAACCCTCACTGCATCTACACTTGGTTATGCGGTGTGGAACGGAGCAGCGTATCAATCAAGAAGTGTAATATCGATTGTGCCTCCTTACCTGTATTGGGAAAAAGGTGTAAGCACAGATATTGGTGTAGAAGCAACGTTGTTGGGTTCGAGATTATCAGTTGAGTTTGATTACTACAACCGTGATACTCGTGATGCAATCTTTACGGTTCCTATTTTAACATCTAGCGGATTAGGTGGAGGTATTAATGCGAACCAGGCAACGATCAGAAACAGTGGTGTTGAAGTAAATGTGGGATGGAGATCCAAGATCGGCAGACATATCAATTATTCAATCACAGGGAACTATGCTTATAATGAAAATAAAGTAAGTGCAGTAAACTCCGGAGCGAATGCTTTGTTTGGTGGCTATTACAGCAATCCATCGCAAATTCCACTTACAAGAACAAGTGTAGGTCAGCCCATTGGTATGTTCTACGGCTATAAAGCAGTAGGTGTATTTCAAACAATTACGGAAGTGCAAAATTCAGCACAAAGTAAAACCGCTATTGCAGGCGATTTAAAATTCGAAGATCAAAATAAGGATGGCGTAATTGATGATAACGATAAAATTTTCATGGGTAATCCAAATCCAAAACATTTGTTTGGTGTAAGTATTGGATTCAATTACGACAATTTTGATCTCTCTGTAGATCTGCAGGGAGTAGCTGGTGTGCAGATTTATAATGCCAATATGGGGAAGAGATATGGGATTGAAAACTTCACCGAAGAATTCTATGCAAAGCATTGGCGTGGTCCGGGTACATCAACAAGCTATCCATCTGCTAATTTATTGCACGGCATGAATACGCATCCCAATACGTTTTGGGTGGAAGATGGCAGTTACATACGCATCCGCAATATCAACGCCGGCTATAGTTTTCATTCATTGCGAAAGTGGAAGATCAATAACCTGCGGGTATTCACAGCCATACAAAATCCATTTAACTTTTTCAGGTATAAAGGATTTTCTCCAGAGGTAACTGCGGCAGGAAATAGCCCAATCAATGCAGGAATTGATGCGGGTGTGTATCCGCTATCGGCCTATTACAATTTTGGTATTACGTTGACACTTTAAAAATTACTGTATGAAAATTTATCACTTAATTATAAACACAAGATTTATACCTGTTATCTTATTGATTGCAGTGAGCGGATGCTCAAAAAACTTTTTAGAGGTTGAGCCCCAAGGTCAAATAAGCGTAGAAAAGTTTTGGAAAACAACAGATGATGCCAATGCTGCTGTAAATGCTATTTATGGAAATCTGAGAAGTGCCGGGCAAGTTGGAATTGCTTCTGTTGCCATTGAAAGTTTGGGATCAGATGATGCTGATCCGGGTGCAAAACAAAGTGATATACCTGAGATGTATCAGTTTGATAATTTCGGTGTAACATCTTCTAATCAATTTGTGGGTTCGTTCTGGGCCGGACTTTATACAGAGATCAACTTATGTAACCAGGTGTTGGATAATGTTGATACGATGAGTACTGTTGATGCAAATCTGAAAGCAAGGTATTTGGCAGAGGCAAAATTCATCAGGGCATATTGCTATTTCCGTTTAGTTAGAGCATATGGTGGAGTGCCGTTACATTTAAAAGTTCCCAAACTGCCGGCGGAGTTTAACCGTGCAAGATCGTCGGCTGCAGAAGTGTGGGCTGCCATTGAAAAAGATTTAATGGATGCTGAATCTGTTCTTCCGGTTACCTACACTTCACCAACTGATATTGGAAGAGCAACGAAAGGAGCAACGCAGGCACTATATGCAAAAGTTGCCATGTATCAGGCAAAAGGCAATCCTTCAAAATGGAATGAAGTGAAGTCTTATACTGATAAAGTAATTAGTTCCGGTGCATACAGTTTGTTTACTAATTATTCCAATTTATTCCTGATTGCAAATGAGCTGAATCCGGAATCAGTTTTTGAAATACAATCGGACTTGATCATTGGTGCAGAAAGCGGCGCATCATTTCCATGGTCACAAAATTCAGAATGCCAAACGCCGGAAAATCAAAATGGATGGGGTTGGAATGTACCAAGTCAGGATTTGGTGAGCGCTTTTGCTTTAGCAAGTGATAATAATCGTATGAATGCAACGATCATTATGGTCCCGGAAACTGTTGGTGGTGATAATATTATTCAAAGTGGCAATAACAATTCACGGTATAATCAAAAAAGTTATGTGCCATCAAGTTATTACGTTTCGGGTTATCCAAGAGGCTGCCAGAAAAACATTATGGCGATACGATATGCCGATGTGCTGTTGATGAATGCAGAAGCAAATAACGAATTGGGTAATGCAGCTTTAGCAACAACAAGATTGAACCAGGTAAGAACAAGAGCCGGTTTATCTGCAACAACAGCAACAGATCAGGCAGGGTTACGAACTGCAATCTGGAATGAAAGAAGATTAGAATTAGCAATGGAGAATGACCGTTATTTCGATGTGATTCGGCAGGGAAGAGCGGCAACTGTTTTTGGCCCGAAAGGATGGATAGCAAACAAAAATGAGTTGTGGCCGATACCTTATAACGAAATTCTTTTGAGCGGAGGTAAGCTAACCCAGAATCAGGGATACAATTAAACTGTAGATGTTTAAAACTATTAATTATCAAAAAAGTAAAATCATGAAACCAAATAATTATAATTTCTTAAAGGCAATTTTTACTGTAATAACAATCAGTTTTTTTTCAGCGTCGTGTTATAAAAAATACAACGCAAATGATTACGCTCCGTTGTTTCTGGTAAATGGTTATTCATATGTGAGTGAAATAGAACCCCAAAGCCTCATAGCCTATTGGAACTTTGAAGGTAATTTGAAAGATAGTGTGTCGAATACAACGGCAACGGGTACCAACACAAGTTTTGGTACGGGTTATCTTGGAAGTGCATTGCAAGGTGCAGCAAATGGATATGCTGTGGCAGATATATCAACTCAAATTGCGAAATTAAATGGCAGTTTTACGTTGAGTTTTTGGATGTATTATCCGAGTAATACAACAACAGATGATAATTGGGTGAATATTATTACCATCACCAATCCTGCAAACTACCAAAGTTGGAATGCTCCGTTCTGCGGAAATTTTAATTTCTTAAAATATCCCGGTTCAGATCGTAATAATGGCGCAGTTTCTCAATTTGGTTATCATGTAAGAAGTGTATCAGGTACAGGAAATTGGTGGGAGGGTCCTGAGAATTGGTTTAATAACTTATGGACCGCATCGGTATATGGTAATTGGGTAAACTGGACATTCACCTACCATGCCGCTACGAAAACATTTAATATTTATAAAAACAGTGCTCAGTGGGAAAGTGACGGATGGAAAGATCCGGGCGGTAGCAATACATACCCACAAGTTCAAAATAGCTTTTCGAATCTGCGATTCAATAATCCTCCAACGAAAATTATTTTTGGAGGTAATACAGATACAGGTGTAACATCTGACCAAACATGGGGCAAATCCATCAAAGGATATGATGGTAAGCTCGATGAAGTAAGAATTTATAACACAGCACTTACACAGCCTCAAATACAGGCTATGATCGGATTACAAGGAAAAGGAAGATTGTAAAAATGCTTCTGAAGATGATGAATTGAACAGATGAATAAATCCATGCTGAATATATTTTTTATAAGTACAGTGCTGTTATTTGGCAGTTCATGTAGCAAGAGTAGTAGCAATGCCAGCAATCCGGTTGTGCCGGCGTTAAACATAAATCTGTTGGTTAAAAAAGTAAATGATCAGGTTGTCAGCGCATCATCTGTTCAATTACAAACCAACAAAGCTGTTCTTCTGTTGAGCTTCTCGGAAAAAATCGATAGAAGTACAGTTGCGAATGCTGTAACATGGAAACTGGTAACTACATCTTCAAATGTGCCGGTTAGTATCGGTTTTGCCAATGGTGATTCTGCGTTGATTATTCAGCCGCTATCGCCATTGGCTTTTTTGTCCCGTTATTCTGTTGTCATTTCTACCGGATTAAAATCAATCAAAGGAGGTTCATTCTCGTCGTCTTTTTTACTGTCGTTGCGAACAGGAATTGATCCTTCCGATAAATTCCCGATTATTTCGGATCAAGCATTGCTTGATACTGTTCAAAGAAGAACGTTTAACTATTTCTGGGAGTACGGCCATCCTGTTTCAGGATTAGCCAGAGATAAAACAAACACGGCGGAATTAGATGATTGTTCAATTGGTGGTACAGGTTTCGGCATTCTTACAATTCCGATTGCTGTGAATAGAAATTTTATTACACGATCGGAGGGGTTGGCGAGGATGCAGAAAATTGTTGGCTTCTTACAGACAAAAGCAAAAACGTTTCATGGTGCATTTCCTCATCGTATAAACGGAACCACAGGCGAAGTAATAGTATGGTCGCCAAAAGATGATGGTGCCGATCTTGTTGAAACTTCTTTCTTAATGATGGGTCTGCTCACAGCGAGGCAATATTTTAGCGGCACAGATGTAAATGAAAGCTCGCTGCGTAGTGATATAAATACTTTGTTCAATAACGTTGAATGGACCTGGTTTAAAAAGGATAATCAAAATGCGTTGTATTGGTTGTGGAGTCCGAATCATAGTTGGGATATTACTTTTATGATACGGGGTTGGAATGAAACACTAATCACGTATGTAATGGCTGCATCTTCTGCAACACATACAATTTCCAAACAAGTGTATGATGATGGTTTTGCTAATAATGGAGGGTTTAAAAATGGACAGCAGTATTATGGTTTAATCCTGCCATTGGGAAGCTCTTTTGGCGGGCCTTTATTTTTATCGCAATATTCGTTTTTGTGTATTAAGCCAACGGGATTAAACGATACCTATGCCAACTATGAATTGCAAACAAAAAATCATTCGTTGATAAACCGAGCTTATTGTATAGAGAATCCTAAAAACTATGTTGGCTATAGTGATTCGTGTTGGGGACTAACAGCGAGTTCAACAAACGCTGGCTATACTTCCTGTGAACCTGCAAATGATGTTGGCGTGATTGCTCCAACTGCAGCATTATCTTCTTTTGCTTTTACACCCAATGAATCAATGGCGGCACTGAAATATTTTTATTACAAGCTCGGTGATTTACTGTGGAAGGATTATGGGTTTGCAGATGCGTTCAATTTGAATACGAATCCGGTTTGGATTGGTCCGCAGGAATTAGTATATAATCAACTTCCTGTTATGATAGCAATAGAGAACTATCGATCCGGACTTATTTGGGATTTGTTCACTTCTTGTCCTGAAGTAAAAGCCGGTATGCGAAAGCTGGGTTTTTCTGCTCCTTATTTATAACTGAAATCTCAAAAAATTATATGAAGGCTTTTACTAAGAGGATTATCATGTTCGGATGTTTGTTTTTCATTTGTGTGTTTACAGCAACCGCTCAAACAAATACAACTAAAACGAAGTCGCCACAGCTACCGTATTTGCGAACCCTGGAAAATCATACACAATTCATTGTGAACGGCAAACCTTTTTTGATGGTAGCAGGAGAGCTTCATAATTCTACCTCATCTGCTCCCGAATATTTCAGGCAGGCCATGCAAAATGCAAAAGATATGCATGTGAACACCGTCATTGCTTCTGTTGCTTGGGAGCAGTTTGAGCTGTCTGAAGGAAAATTTGATTATTCGCTGATTGACTTTATCCTGAAAAATGCGAATGAGAAGCAACTGAAAGTTATTTTGATCTGGTTTGCTACCTGGAAGAACGGCGAATCTTCTTATGTACCCCTTTGGATTAAGAAAGACACGAAACGTTTCTTTCGTATCCGAAATAAAGCAGGTGAAAGTATGACAGCGATTTCTCCTTTTTGTGAAGAAGCCATGATGGCTGACACGAGGGCGTTTGTAAAACTGATGAAATATATTAAGGAGAAAGATGTGAACCGTGCTATCATCATGATGCAACCTGAAAATGAAGTGGGCGCTTTTTCCGAAATGGACTATAATGAGGTTGCCATAAAAAAATATAGGGAGCAAGTGCCACAGGAATTAATTAGTTATCTCTTGGTAAATCATCACAACTTAGAACCGGAGTTGAAAGCATCGTGGGATGAAAACGGAAAAAAACAAAAAGGTAATTGGGGTGAATTGTTTGGTGAAAGAAATTATGCAGCTCAGAATTATTTTATGTCGTGGCAGTATGCGAAGTACATGAATGAAGTGTGTAAGCAAGGCAAAAGAATACTACCGCTCCCAATGTATGTGAATGCATGGCTTGTACAATACCCTGATGAGTTGCCCGGTAAATACCCGAACGGCGGCCCTGTATCAAGAGTGATGGATATTTACAAAGCAGCAGCACCTGACATTGATTTTATAGCACCTGATATTTATCTGCCGAATTTTAAAGAAGTGTGTGATATGTATTCACGTCATTCAAAAAAGAATCCATTATTTATTCCTGAATGTGAAAGAAGTAATCCCGGAAAGGCATATTATGCACTTGCCACACATGATGCACTTGGCTTCGGCCCATTTGGTATTGAATCATTAATAGCAGATAATGCATACTCGTTAAGTTTTAAGCTGCTGAAAGACGAGTTATTGCCAATCATCACACAATATCAGGGAAGTGGAAAAATGAAAGGAGTGCTGAGAGAAGGAAATGAGGATACTGCCAGCCTACTTATTGGTCAGTATAAATGCAATGTTGAGTTTACAAACAAAGGAAAGAATGCATACGGCATCATCATACAAACAGGTAAAGATGAATTTTTGGTTGCCGGTATAAACATGAAAGTAAATTTTGAAACGCTCGACAAAACCAAAAAAGCAGTTATCGGCGAAGTGCAGGAAGGAGGATTTTACAATGAACGTTGGGTGCCCAGCCGCTATTTGAATGGCGATGAAACATGGCACAATTCCTTTTTGTTTGTAACCGGACGAAGCTATTCTGTTGGTATTGAAAACGGGAAAAGGGTATTCAAACAAATATTAGCACCTCTTCCTGTTTTGAATACTAATTTGGAAGTTGGTTTAGAGCAGCAGCGTGTTGGTTGCCCTGGTATTTATCGGATAAAACTTTATCAGCTTGGAATATAAGATTCGATTGCCGATGGTAATTGTAGTTAGATTAATCTTTGGGAATATCAAATGTGAACTCCAAACATCACGATTGGCAATTCTAAGTGAATCATCAAAGCTTTTTCTTTGCAGAAATCCTTTGCGTTATATTTTTCATTTCGCTTTAGACGATTTTTAAGTAAGAGAAATATACAACCGATATTTCAGTGTGGCACGGTCTTTAAAATATTGTATAAATTATGGAGATAAGGGGCGATTGTAGATCGGTTCAACCAATCTTAATACATTTTTCCCCCTAAACTAAGACAGATTCATCCCTAAAGGCATTCTTCTTTTTATCAGATTTACCACGTAAAAAGTTTTCACTTTTAAAAAACGATTGTTTCTGATGAAAAAAAATCTCCTCTTTTTTGTAATGCTTCTGTGTGCAGTACAGTATGCAGCAGCTGCTGATTACTACACAGCTTCAGCAAGTGCTACGCTCACCGGTAATGGAACGGCTTCCGCCAACTGGACGACCAATCCCAATGGAATAACCGGTTTAACAACTGTTACTATTACAGCAACTGACAATCTTCTTATATTGAATGGGGGCACCGCCACCATTACGAATAGCGTCCCCATGACAATTGCTGCTTTAACTATAAATGCAGGAGGAACCATTGTTCACAACAACAATGCATGGTCCTCTACATTTACAATTACGGGTCTGCTAACATGGAATGGTACCATTCGAACATTACAGGCTACATCAGGAACTAATTTCTTCAATGCAAACGGAGATGTTACAGGCACTACTGCTATTCATCATGTGAACAGTACCCGGGGTGTATACCTGGGTGGGACAAACAAAACCATCAGCTTAACGCAGCTTTCATCAGGTGTTACCAATACAGCCAACATTAGTGTCGGTCTGCAGCTGAATGGCAGTTACCGTTCCTTGGCTGGAAATTGTAAGTTCTACAGTCCACTTGTTTTTAATACTGCAAGTTGCACTTTAGATCTTGCCGGATATAACTTACAGGCTTCTTCTATAAAAAGCGGAAACAGCACAACCCGTTTATTAAAAGGGCATGCCAATTCCAATCTTACCATTTCAGGAACAAGTGCAACGCTTCCAAGCAACGCAGCCACCATCATTACATTTGATCCTACAGCAGCAGTGTTGAATCAATTGAACATTAACAGCGGGTATTTATCCACTGCAGCGGGACCTGTTACTGTCAATGGAAATCTCACAGTTAACGCTTTAACCTTTGGAACAGCCTCAGGCGATAATGCTACCAGGATACTGCAGGTGAACGGAAATTTTTCATTAGCCAATAACGGAAGCTTACGTGTGCAGGCCGGGGGAACTACTGCAGGAACAACTTACGATCAGGTAAATGCAACAGGAAATATCAGTATCGGAACATCAACAACATTAAAGGTTGATTTTATTAACGCATACAGCACACCGGAACAGCCATCTCTTATATTTGTACAAACAACATCACCTGCAACTGTTGCAGGAACTTTCGGAACGATTTTAAACACATCCGGTTATACGGGTGATGTAACGTACACAGGAAATGCTGTAAACTATCAACTGCTTACATCGCCAGTGCCTGCAGCTCCATGTCCAATCAGTTTAACACCTGATTTGCCATTGCTGCCTTCGAACGCAACGATCGAAGCAGAGATCAATACAATTGTGCAGCGGTTTTCTGATGCTTATTTGGGTGTAGCTGAACCAACTGCGACTGCACTTACCAATGCCATCGCAAGTTACAATGCATTGAACATAACAGTAGACGGATACAGCATCTCAGCTCAAACAGCTGTTACCAGTTACAGTCAAACATCATTTTTAAAAACCTTTGCTCAATACCTCAAGTTCCATCCTGAGGATAACGATGTTTTCACGAAAGCTCTTAACACTGTGTGGCTGGTATCGGACAGAATGTGTAAAGGCTTATTTGAGATCGATTATAATCAATATGTGTATCGGGATTTTGCACGATCTGCTATCTTGATACCCCGCATTAAGGAGAACTCATTTGTAAAAAGCCTGTTTGAAAACGTATTGTATCAACAGGATAATTTTCTGCATTTCTGGGATCCAAACTATGTGGTAGGAATTAATGACGATCATTTGGGCAACAGCGGAAATGTAACGATGGCTTATATAAAATGGATTGAATCTGCGGATGAGCGTTACCGTTATATGACCGCATTTAAACGTTACATCGAAAATTTCACCCGCTATGCACCAGGTAATTCTTACGCCGGAATAAAACAAGATGGTTCAGGCTTTCATCACTGGACCGGATATCCATCCTATACATCGAATTTAAACAGCGTAGCAGAGATCATTTCCAATTTAAGGGAAACTTCTTTTCAAATAGACAATGCTGCCTACCTGCGACTAAGGGATGCAATCATGGCTCAGCTCATGTTTACCAATGATAATACCACGAGATTTTTAACGATGGGTGGAAGGAAGCCGGAGGAAGTTGCCACCACCATCAGCCGGTTTAGTTTGCGTAATATGGGAGTTGCCGGAGGAAGTATACTGGGTACTGGTGCATCAGATCCTGTGATAGCAACCTATTATAATCGTGTGTGGGGTGGTTACGCACCTTTTGGTAATAGTATAAAAGCTTCTTTTAACTCAGGTTATTTTCAGTTTAACCACAGCATGGCCGGTATATACAGAAAAGATGGATGGTTGGCTGTATGCAAGGGTTTTAACAATAATATGTTGGGTTCAGAAATTTATCCGGATGCAAATCGTTTCGGGCGCTATCAAAGTTATGGTGCAGTAAATATCATTTATCCCGGAGATGCACTTACAGGAAATGGATACGATGTAACAACATGGGATTGGAATTTCACTCCCGGTGCAACAGTTATCAGGCTTCCCTGGAATAAATTGCATGGCGAGAAACAACGTATCGACGAACTGCAACAGAAAAGATTTGTTGGTTCTTTAAGTTTTATCAATAAGAACGGATCTTATCTGAAAGCCATTCAAGGAACGTATGGTTTGTTTGCAATGGATTTTCAGGAAAGAACAGGCCAGGGATTTGGAACAGTCTATTCAACTGAAAATCATAACGCAACATTTGTGTTTAAAAAATCAGTGTTTGCGTTTGATAATATGTTGATTTGTTTGGGCTCCAATATTGGTAACAACGATGCAGCGAATACCACTATGACAGCGTTGTATCAACGTAAAACATCAGCAGCAAAAGAACAGGTAACAGTTGATGATAATTTATTGCCAACCGGCACTTACAACAACACTTATACCGATAATACCAACCACTGGATTGTAGATAATTACAACACCGGGTTTTATGTGTTTGCAGGAAGTGGTACAATTAAGCTATCAAAAGCCGATCAGCAAACACCACAACATGATAAGTTATTATCAGCTCAAACAATTACCAATAATCCTGTAGGAAATTATGCGAAAGGATTTCTTGATCATGGAACAGCGCCGTCAAACAAATCGTACGAATACATTTGTATGCCGAATGCTACTGCTACAACGATGGTTGATTTAAACAACCAGATAAGTACAGGCAACAAACCATATACGGTACACCGCCAGGACGGCATTGCACATATTGTAGAATACAAACCAACTGCTAACACGAATGCGATATTTGCATATGCTTTTTTCAGTGCGCTGTCCGGCATTAACAATAATGGATTATTGACAGGTGCTGATTATCCTTGCCTGGTCATGAGTAAATATGATACAGCACAAAAAACGTTTCAGATAGCAGTAAACAATCCTGATCTCGGATACAATTACAGATCAGATGCTGCATCTGTAACCAGGCAAATTAAAATCGCTATAAAAGGAACGAACTGGGAAGTTTCACAACCTCATGCGAATGCAAGTATAATTGATACAGCAAACGGAGAAACTATCCTACAATTTACAACAAGAGATGGATTACCGGTAGAAATTGTGTTGAGCCGGGTTTTAGCTCAGCAAACAATCAGCTTTGATCCAATCGCTGAAAAAGCAACGACTGATACAGCTTTTATTTTAACGGCAACTGCATCGTCAGGTCTGCCTGTCAGCTACAGCAGTTCTAACACCGCTGTTGCGTTAGTAAAAGGCGACACCGTAGTTGTTGTTGGCAAGGGTACAGCAACGATTACAGCTTTCCAAAAAGGCAATGATCTTTATGATGCTGCCACATCCATACAAACACTAACTGTGAAGGATGTTGAACCTCCGGTTTTAACGGCTCCTGCAAATATTAACGTGCATACAGATGCGGGCATAGCTACTGCAAGTAATGTGTCGCTTGGATTAGCAACAGCCAGCGATAATGATGCTCTTCAGTCTGTAACCAACAATGCTCCGGCAATTTATCCGGTGGGTGTAACAGAGGTTACCTGGACGGCAACAGATGTTTCCGGAAATATTACAACCGCAATACAACTGGTAACTGTAACAGATAATGAAGCACCGGCATTGATTGTACCTGCAGAGCAAAATGTATGTTATCAAGGATCGAACTACCAGTTGCCGGTTTTAACAGCAACAGATAATGTTGGTATTTCAACAATTCAATATACTATTTCAGGTGCTACTGAACGAAGTGGTAACGGAATAAATGCAAGCGGCTTGTTTGAAGAGGGTGTATCAACCATTACATGGACAGTGACAGATATGTACGGTAATCAGTCAACCGCTGTTTGTACGGTAACCATTCATAACCGATTAACTGTAACTATTGCAGATGTTTTTGCAGTGAATGCAGCAATGGATTTAAAGAACACACTTTATTTAGGTTATGGTCCGTCATCATTATCCATTACGGCTACGCCGCAAGGTGGAGCCGGAGAGTATCGTTACAGTTGGAGCAGCGGAGAACAAACGCAGTCAATTGCAGTTGCAGATGCAGGAACCTATACAGTAACTGTTACTGATTTGAAAGGTTGCCAAACTTCTGCAGCGATACAAATAAATGTAGTAGATGTGCGATGCGGTAACAATGGCAATAAGGTAAGAGTTTGCCATAACAATAACAGTATTTGTATTTCATCTGAAGCAATACAGGAACATTTAAATCATGGCGATGCGCTGGGTGAGTGTGGTGTAGCAGGCAGAAGGGTTACTACTACATCTGAATCGAATATCGAGATCATGAAAGTATTTCCTAATCCTGTTCAGGATATGTTATTTGTTACAGTTCATATGCTGGATAAGAACGCAAACGTACAAGTTTATAATGCGCAGGGAATGTTGGTGCGGAATGCAGCACTTGTGAAAACAAATCAGGGAATTTCATTGGGCGGATTGGCAGCAGGTATCTATTTTGTTCATGTTAAAAATGGTTTAGAATTAACCAGAAAGAAGATTGTAAAACTCTAACGTTTTTTAGATTAGTCAAACAAATAAGGCAGATGTGCGGAAGGGTTTCTACTCTTCCTGCACTAAGCCCGAATAAAAAATTCGGAAACCACTGCATGTAACTTCAGAGCAAAAAGTCACCTCATCTACTGTTTTAATTACAAGGTTACTATGTGCGACCGTTTTACTAAAGACATTCAGTATCTTGAACAGGTAAAAAAAAGCGGCGTTCATGTTGAAACATCCCGATATACCTAACGAGGAAAGAGATGCTTCCGCAGCAGCAGTGCTTGCATCCCGGAAGCATTGTTGCGTGCAAAACGTTCAACAGAAGAAAAATTTTTATTATGATTGAATAGTCGTTTTGTAAGACACTGAGTTTTTATAAAAAAGTTTCTCAACATGCGTAAATATATCGTTCTGTCAGCATTGCTTTTGTTAGGATTTTCTGCTATGGCGCAGTTTGCAGGAGTACCTTCAGAAGAAAAAAGGAAAAATATTATTGCAAATAAAATTGTCCGTTACACCGATTTTGGTGCAAAGGGTGATGGGAAAACGGATGATATAGAAGCAATTGTTGCTGCACATGCGTTTGCCAATCAATACCAGCTTTCTGTAAAAGCAGATGATGGAGCTACCTATTATATTGCTGGCAAAAACCGAACTGCAATCATTCAAACAAATACAGATTTTGGTAAGGCAGCATTTATCATAGATGATACAAATGTTGAAAACCGTGAAGCACATGTCTTTATGGTTAGTTCAGTGAAGGAATCATTTAAACTCAAAGGCATTTCATCACTTAAAAAAAATCAAACAAAAATTGATGTGTCTTTGCCCGGCACTTGTTTAATAACTGTTACCGATACAAACGTAAAACGTTATATCCGTTTTGGTGCAAATCAAAATAACGGTTCTTCACAAACGGATATTTTTATGGTTGATAAAAACGGGAACGTTGATATGAACGCCCCGATCATTTGGGATTTTGATCAAATTACCGACATCACTGCTCTTCCAATTGATGAAACCACGTTAACCATCTCCGGCGGACGTTTCACTACGATAGCCAACAAAGCAGAATCAAAGTACACGTATTACAGCCGGGGAATCATCATCAAACGTTCCAATGTAATTCTAACGGGACTTGAACATCGTGTTACCGACGAAGGAGATCATGGAGCACCTTATGGCGGCTTCATTACTATCAGAGACTGTTCGAATGTACGGGTTCAGAATACGCTGCTCACAGGTCATAAAGTGTATCAAACTATTGGGAACGCAGGCGTTCCGGTTTCTATGGGCAGTTACGACTTATCTCCATCCAGAGCCTTGAATGTTTCAATCGTAAACTGTCGCCAAACAAACGATATCAACGATAACAGGTATTGGGGAATCATGGGCTCTAACTTCTGTAAAAATATTTTGTACGACAGTTGTACTTTTTCCAGATTTGATGCGCATCAGGGTGTTGCCAATGCTACTATCCGCAACTCAACGTTAGGACATCAGGGAATCAATGCAATTGGTAGTGGAAGTTTTATTGTAGAGAACTCCACTGTTTACAGTAGAAGCTTTATCAATTTGCGTAACGATTACGGCAGTACTTGGCAGGGAGAGCTCATCATCCGTAACTGTGTGTTCGTTCCTGCAGGTGGCAACGCTTCAAGCGCCAGTTTGATCAGCGGATCTTATTCCGGTCAGCATGATTTCGGTTATACCTGTTATATGCCGGAGCGAATTACAATCGAAAACTTACGTGTCGACGATGCGAAACATCCAACGGACTATCAAGGGCCTGCTATTTTTTCAAACTTCAATCCAAAGATGACTGGTGATACATATCAAGAGAAGTTTCCTTATGTAAAAACCAAGGAAGTTATACTCAGGAACGTGACAACGGTAAGCGGAAAGAGGTTGAGAGTTAGCGATAATATGTACATGTTTAAAGATGTTAAAGTAAAAAATGAAAATAGATAATCGTTGTATAATGATGCATCCTTTAGTAGAACAAAAAACAATCAATATTTCACCAGTTAATTTTTAAAATCTGTCATATGATGAAGCGAATGCAAAAAGCTTTTCTGTCCCGTACTTCAGTTTGGATGTTCACAGCGGTTATACTAAGTCTGAACGTTGCAAAGGCAAAAACGCCAAGGCATACATCTGAAACAGCTGCTGTTCAGCGTATAGATAAACCTGCAGCTGCGGAGGCTGTTGTTGTGAAGGTGACAGCTGATCATAGTGATTGGCTGTACAAAATCAATGAAAAAGTTGTGTTTAAAATTTCTGTACTACAGGATGGCAAACCAATGAAGGGCGCAAAACTCAGTTACGAAATCGGACCTGAAAAAATGCCTCCTGTACAAACAGGGGAAGTGCAATTAATTGGTTCGGATTTGGTACTTGACGGTGGTGCCATGCAAACAGGTGGTTTTCTTCGCTGCGTGGCAACGGTAGAATATGAGGGAAAAAAATTCAGGGGAATGGCAACTGCGGCCATAAGCCCTGAGTCAATTCAACCCACCACTGTTATGCCAAATGATTTTATGGAATTCTGGACCAAAGCCATTGAAGACAACAAAAAGATACCCATGGATCTGCACATGGAACTTCAGCCGCAACTGAGTAACGACAAGGTAAATGTGTACCAGGTAAACATGCAAAACCATAAAGTCGGTATGCGTTTGTATGGAATGCTGAGCATGCCGAAAGCTCCGGGGAAATATCCGGCTGTGTTCAGGGTTCCCGGTGCAGGTGTTCGTCCGTATAAGGGTGATGTAAAGCTGGCCGAAAAAGGAATCGTTGTTTTTGAAATCGGCATTCACGGAATACCTGTTAACCTCGATTCGATAGTGTATGAAAATCTGCGCTTTGGTGCGTTGCTTGGTTATCCAACGTTTAACCTCGACAACCGTGATGAGTATTATTACAAGCGTGTTTACCTTGGTTGTTTACGTTCTGTCGATTTCATTTTTTCGTTACCAGAATTTGATGGCAGCAACATGATCGTCATGGGAGGAAGTCAGGGTGGTGCATTGGCATTGGTAACAGCAGCATTGGACAAACGTGTGAAAACAATTTTGTGTACACATCCCGCATTAAGTGATCTTACAGGATATCAAATTGGCAGAGCCGGTGGATGGCCGCACATGTTTGCTAAAAAAGAGCATTTAACCAAAGAGAAAATTGAAACATCACGTTACTACGATGCAGTAAATTTTGCCCGACTCATTAGCATTCCTGGATTTTACTCGTTGGGCTACAATGATGAAACCACACCGCCTACTTCTCTTTACGCTACGTTTAATAGTATTAAGGCGCCTAAAACATTTTTTATTGATAAGGAAACGGGGCATGCCGTTACGCAGGCGCAACGCAATAAACAAATTGAATTTATTTTGCAAACATTGAAATTAAATTGATCATGATTCATTCAATAAAGACAACTTCAATGATGATCTACAGGTCTGTTGTTGCCAAATAAATTTAAACCATAACTTCGGTTAAGATGAAGTCATCTTGCTGATAAAAAAATGTTCTGTGGGTAGATTGCTTTTAACTGTTGCTGTATTATGCTGGGGAATACTCTGGAGTACGCCGGTATGCGCTCAGAAAAAGCTTTCGTTCAAACACTTTACTGTAGAAAACGGACTCTCTTCCCCATCTGTATTATCCATTACGCAAGATCAGAAAGGATTCCTTTGGGTAGGAACAATGGATGGTTTAAATCGATATGACGGGAAAAACGTAAAAATTTACCGTTCGTTTTACAAGGACAATAGTATCGGTTCCCGCATAAAAATAAACAATACTCTTGCCGGACGAAAAAATGAACTATGGATCGGTACAAATAATGGATTATATCTTTATAACGATCTGACAGATACGTTTATTTACTATGAGCATTCCGCTTCTGATAAAAGAAGTATTATCAGCAATAACATCAATTCTTTAGATAAAGACAGTAGTGGTGATATATGGGTAAGTACAGCAGAGGGATTGAATAAAATTGTACAAAACGATTCGTCTTATAGTTTCCTCCCTGTTCCATTCGAAAATGATAAAACCAGTGGTATAAAAAATATACAATGTGTTTTTGAAGCGGGTAATGGTAAGATGATTGCAGGTACAAATGATGGCGTTGTTGTTTTTTTTAAATCGGATGTAAACGGGGCTGCTGTAAAAATAAAGAGAGCCTTACAAGGTATTCCTGTGGTTTCTATAGTAAAAGATAAGCATCAAAACTTCTGGATAGGAACAAGGGGAAACGGTTTAATTAAAACCGATCATGAATTCCGGATAGTAAAGCAGTACAACGAAGATAGCAAGCCTGTTGGCCTTCTCAGTAACATTATACGTAAACTCCGTATTGATACGGCCGGACGAATCTGGATAGGAACATTGAAAGGCTTAAACCTGTTTTATCCTGAAATTGAAAAAATCGAATCGTATGCACATCATCCTGATGATGCACGGTCGCTAAACTTTAATTCGATATATGATCTGTTTGAAGACAGACAAGGTAATATCTGGATCGGTACTTATTTTGGCGGACTAAACTATGTGGAGTCTCTTACAACTCCGTTTATCGTTTATCAGAACGATACGAAAGGTAAAGGTGTAAGTAGTAATATTATCAGTGCAATCATTGAAGATCAACATAATAATTTATGGATTGGTACAGAGGCTGAAGGGCTGAACTACTATGACAGGAAGAGAAATATATTCGTCCGTTCAACGAATCCAAAAGATCCCAATTCATTTTTAACTTCTAACCTTGTAAAAGCGCTGTTGCTTGACAATAAGAAAAATTTGTGGGTAGGCATGTCAAGAGGCGGGGTTAACGTATTTGAACCATCCGGTAAAAAATGGAAAGAGTTTGGGCCTGACAAAGGAAGTAATACGATCAATTCAGAAAGTGTTTCATCCTTACTGCAAGATCATAAAAACCGGATATGGATCGGAACAGATGATAACGGTCTAAATATTTATGATGGTGCCAAAGGAAAACCTGAACAATTTGAAACGTTGTATCCGGGTAAGAATTTGTCTGACAGGGGAATTACCTGCATGTTTGAAGATTCAATGCATAACATCTGGATTGGAACCGGTCAGGGATTAAACATGATCTCCTCAAATGGTGCCAAATTCATTCAATTCTTTCAAGGCAAACAACCCGATCAACTACAATCAGATTTTATTACATGTATTACACAAGATCAAAATGGAATCATCTGGATCGGGACGTACATGGGGCTTTCTGCTTATGACCCGGATAAAAATAGTTTTACCACTTACACCATCACTGAAGGTCTTGCAGATAATAAAATCGCAGGTATCGTTGTTGATAACCGTAATAATTTATGGGTGAGTACAAATAATGGACTTAACAGATTTGATCGGTTAAGGAAACAATTTTATTTATACGACTCACATGATGGTTTGCCGGGCAAAGTATTCAACTACCGTTCATTTTTCAAAGACAAACAAGGCCATATTTTCTTTGGTACTCATAATGGGTTGGTGGAGTTTGATCCAAACAATGTTGAAATGAACAGGCAGGCCCCCGGCATTGTTCTAACGGAGCTTCGTATAAACGGGCTTCCGGTCAAAACGAATGATTCGTCCGGAATTCTAAAAGCTGATATTTCAGAGATAAATGAATTGATTCTTGATTACAGTCAAAACGTGTTTTCGATTGAGTATGCTGTAATGAATTTTGTGAAACCATCAAAAAACAGGTCAGCCTATCTGCTGAAAGGATTTAATAAAGACTGGGTTTATACTGATGCACATCATGCATCATTTACAAATTTGCAGCCGGGCACTTATTTCCTCATGATCAAAGGAGCAAATAATGATGGCGTGTGGAATGAGGTTCCTTATCAAATCAAACTAAAAATACTTCCGCCACCATGGAAAACGTGGTGGGCTTATACGTTATATGCATTATTCGTTGCGTTGCTTGCATTCGGGATCATTTACTTTTTTGTTTCGAGAGCATCACTAAAGAGGGAAATCCGATATGAACATATGTTGAACCAGCAACAGCAGGAGCTTCATCAAATGAAGTTGGATTTTTTTACACATATCTCCCATGAAATCAGAACACCACTTACACTTGTAATTGGCCCTGTAGAAATGTTAATGAAAAAATTTTCAGGCAATACGATGGCGCAAAGTATGCTGAAGAATATTAAAAGTAATGCTGACCGACTGTTAACCCTCACCAATGATTTGCTGGACTTTCGAAAGGCAGAGGCTGGTTATACCAAATTGAAAATTGCCCGGTCAGATATTGCAGAATTTACAAAATCCGTTTTCGATAAATTTATTGGCGCCGCTGAGAAAAAAAATATTCATTACGATTATATATGTGATGAAAAAGAGCTGCTCGTCTATTTTGATGCACATCATCTTGAGATTGTACTTTCGAATTTGCTGGCGAATGCCATGAAATTTGCTCCTGAATCAGGAAAGGTTTCGGTGGCTGTAATAAAAACAGAACAGGAAAGTGTTGATATTGAAATATTCGATAATGGCTGTGGTATTCCACTTGAACATCAGGAACATATATTCACCCGTTTTTATCAGGCAAATACCGGCACCTCAAAAAGTGAAGGATCGGGTATAGGGTTGGCTTTTTCAAAGAAATTGGTAGAGTTGCACAAAGGAACACTTCGTTTCAAAAGCGGAAAGAACATGCAAACAGGTAATATGGAAACCCGTTTTATTGTTAACTTACGGCTTGGGAAGAATCATTTGAAAGATGATTATCCTGTGTTAGATTGATTTGTTTGCCTAAACCAGTTCCATGTCCCAGGTCCGTATTTTAATTATTGAGGATACTCCCGATGTCAGGGCATTTATTAAAGCCTGTCTGGAAGAAGATTATACCATACTCGAAGCTGAGAATGGAGTGAAAGGCTGGGAGCTTGCTGTGAATGAACTTCCCGATCTGATCATAACCGATGTAATGATGCCGCAAATGGACGGTAATGAATTTTGCAGAAATCTGAAACAGGATGAACGCACAAGTCATATTCCCGTTATTATGCTTACTGCAAAAGCTGCTGAAGATCAACTCATCGAAGGACTCGAAAGCGGTGCAGACATCTATCTTACCAAGCCTTTCAGTATTGTGGTTTTACAAAACTATATCAGCAATCTGCTGAAACTAAAAACTGTTTTGCGACAACGTTACAGTCAAAAGATTTATCTGGAACCATTGGATGTGGAAGTAGGAACGGTAGATAAAAAATTTATGGAACGGCTGATGAGTGTTGTCGAAGATCATCTCGGACAACCTGATTTCAATGTGCCTTCTTTAGCAAAAGAGCTGGGTATGAGTAAGGCTGTTCTCTATAAAAAATTTAATGCTTTGGTGCATATTCCTATAGGCGAGTTTATTAAACATATGCGTCTGAAAAAGGCGGCCTCTCTTCTGGTGAACGATAGTATGAATATTTCTGAAATAGCCTGGGAAGTAGGATTCAACGACCGTAAATATTTCAGTAAAGAATTCAGGAAGTTTTTTGGCAAGTCTCCATCAGAATATCTTGCAGAAAGGGGAGGGAAAATCTCATAATCTGCTTTCTGATAAAAATATACCCCCTTTTAGAGAGAATTCTGCCCTCTTGGTTAGTAAAGTATTCAGCAGATTTGTTTATTCATTTTAGGGTGAAACAGACGATTTGTTAATACTAGCCATATGCAGTTGAAAAAAAAATATACATTTAAACTTGTTGTTACCGTTGTTGTCATCGGTACTCTTTGTGCCTTCTCTTTCAGTCAAAATAAAAAGCCGGCGAAAGTATTAGTAGAACAAGCTTTCAAAACAGCAGAAGAACAGTACACAGACATGCTGCTGCGCTCCACTGATCTTACAAAGTATCCACGAACAACAGATGCAAAAGGAAATACTGCTTATGTTCCCATATCCGACTGGACCGGTGGTTTTTGGCCGGGCAATCTCTGGTATGTGTATGAATATACCAAAGATGATCAGTGGAAAAATGCAGCTATTCGGTGGACAGAGAGTTTAGAAGCAAATCAGTTTAACACAAGTCATCATGATCTTGGTTTTATGATGTATTGCAGTTACGGTAATGCATACCGTTTAACTAAAAACGAAGCATACAAAGCCATTCTGATCCAATCAGCGAAATCACTCAGCAAGCGTTTTGATCCACGTGTGGGTTGTATAAAATCATGGAACTACCGCCTTTCGTGGGATGGTACAACCAAATGGTATTATCCTGTTATCATTGATAACATGATGAATCTGGAATTGTTATTTTTTGCATCAAAAGTTACCGGCGATCCATTGTATAAAAATATTGCTGTAAAACATGCTGAAACAACGATGAAACATCATTTCCGTGATGATTACAGCTCTTACCACGTTGTGAATTATGATACACTTACAGGCAATGTATTGAACAAACAAACCTGCCAGGGTTATGCTGATAATTCAACATGGGCACGTGGACAGGCATGGGCTATTTACGGCTACACAATGACCTATCGTGAAACTGGCGATAAACGCTTTTTGCAATTAGCTCAAAAGCTTACAGATTTTTATATAAATAATCCCAACTTGCCAAAAGACAAAATTCCTTATTGGGATTTTAATGTGAATGAAGCGGGGTATAAGCCCGACTGGAAATACGATCCATCAAAATTCAGTTATACTCCCCGTGATGCTTCTGCTGCCGCCATTGTAAGTTCTGCATTATTTGAATTAAGCAAACATCTTGGTACTAAAGGAAATCACTATAAAGAGTTTGCTGTTGCCTCTCTTCAATCACTCAGCAGTCCTGATTATTTTGCCAAGCACGGCACGAATGGGAATTTCTTAATCAAACATTCAGTAGGAAGTATTCCGCATGGAGCTGAAGTGGATGTTCCTATTGTTTATGCCGATTATTATTATCTGGAGGCGTTACTACGCTATAATCAAATAACCAAAGCTTTAAATAAATAATCCAAAATTTACGCATTATGAGACGTTGCTTGCTTGCATGTATTCTGCTGCTGAATCTGTCCCTTGCCTTTGCGCAACAGGTTACAATCAGCGGAACTGTTACCGGTTCTGATAACGCTCCAGTAGAAGGAGTTTCAGTGAAAGTGAAAGGATCACAAACAGCCGGCGCTATTACCAATGCGGAAGGTAAATACCGCATTACCATTTCCACCCGGGATGCATTTTTGATTTTTTCGCATGTTGGCTATTTAGACAGAGAATTATCGCCCGGTAAAAATTCAACTTTAGATGTTGTGCTGCAGTCAAGAATAAAAGAATCGGAAGAGGTGGTTGTAGTTGGCTACGGAACCGTGAGGAAAAAAGATCTTACCGGTTCGGTTGCAAAAGTGAACATGGAAGATATCAATAAAGCACCGGTGCGTTCATTTGATGAAGCACTTGCCGGTCGTACTGCTGGTGTTCAGGTGCAATCGAGTGATGGGCAGCCGGGCTCAGGTATCAGCATTGTTGTAAGGGGTAATAATTCCATTACACAAAACAACTCACCGCTCTATGTTATCGATGGATTTCCTATTGAAAATTCAGATAACAATGCCATCAATCCAGCCGATATTGAAACCATTGAAGTATTGAAAGATGCATCTGCAACTGCAATTTATGGTGCACGTGGTGCGAATGGGGTTATTATGATCACAACAAAGAAAGGAAAAGAAGGCCCGCCGGTCATTTCATTGAATGTATCATATGGTACTCAAAAAGCACTAAAGAAAATGGATTTATTAAGTGCTTATGAATATGTACGCTATCAAATAGAATCTGATCCTGCACTTACTCCTGCTGCTGGTTCTTTTGGACAAACTCCAACCCAGATTTATCTTGCTAACGGAAAAAGTATAAACGACTATAAAAATGAAAAAGCTTTTGATTGGCAGGATGCGGTTTTGCGTGAGGCGCCAATGGCCAACTACAACCTGGCTGTAACAGGAGGCACCAAGCAAACAAGATATGCCATTTCAGGTTCGTACCTCGATCAACAGGGAATTCTGATAAACTCCGGATACAAACGCTATCAGGGAAGAATCGTTTTAGATCAAACTATCAATTCAAAATTGAAGATCAGCGTTAATGCTAACTACAGCAATTTGATGCAATCAGGTATCAGTCCCAGTCAAAGTGTTTTCAGTGCCAGTCATAATCTGATGGTTGCAATCTGGGGTGCAAGACCTGTTTCTCCTGATGTAGACGATCCGGATGATATGCTGTTTGATCCTACTATTAATTCGGCAACTGACTATCGAGTAAACCCTGTAGTCAATCAAAAAAATCTCGTTCGAAATAACCGTTTGCAGAATTTTACAGTAAATGCTTATGCAGAGTATGCAATAATGCCAAGCTTAAAATTGCGGATTAGTGGCGGCATTGTACAGAACATTGGCGAGAATGAAGTATTTAATAATTCCCAAACCCAGTATGGCAATCCCCGATCATTGGATCAGGTAAATGGTTCCATCGCTTTTCCAAAAAACAGTTCCTGGTTAAATGAAAATACACTGAACTGGAATAAGTCATTTGGAAAATCACATACTCTGAATGCTGTTGCCGGATTCACTGCACAGTCGGGAAAATCTTCAGCATATGGAATGCGGGCAACACAACTTCCGAACGAAGAGTTAGGACTCAGCGGTTTGGATGAAGGTATTTTACAGCCGATTTCTGCAACAAGTTCCTTGTGGTCGATGGCTTCTTATCTGGGAAGAGTGAATTACAGTTACAAATCAAAATACCTGTTTACTGCTTCTTTCCGTGCTGATGGATCGTCAAAGTTCTCAGCAAACAACAGATGGAGTTATTTCCCTTCCGGAGCTTTTTCATGGCGTTTTTCGAAAGAAAATTTTCTGGTGAACAGCAAAATTTTGTCGGAGGGTAAATTCAGAGTAAGCTATGGGCAAACAGGAAATAACCGTGTAAGCGATTTTGCTTATCTAACACTCATGCGGTTAACGAACCCACTTTATGTTTTCAATAATAACTATCAACCGGGAGTTGAAGCTGTACAGTTAGGTAACAGCGATCTGCGTTGGGAAAATACACAGCAGATTGATGTGGGTGTTGATTTAGGATTTTTTGATCAGCGATTAAACTTTACCGCTGACGTTTATCAAAAAACAACTCCGGATCTGTTATTGAATGCCGATCTTCCTACATCTACCGGTTTTACCACTGTGTTTAAAAATGTAGGTAGTGTGCGCAACCAGGGACTTGAGTTTTCATTGAATTCGGTGAACATACAAAAGGCTAAGTTTTCATGGAGTTCAAGTTTTAATATTTCCTTTAATAAAAGTGAGGTGTTGAAACTGGCCGAAGATCAGGAAGCATTATTAAGTAATATCAACTGGGATCAGAACTGGAGAAATACACCTGCTTATATTGCAAAACTCGGAATGCCGCTGGGTATGATGTATGGATTTATCTGGGATGGTGTTTATACCTACGATGATTTTAACAGAACAGGCACCGGTGGATATATTTTAAAGGATAATGTTACTACCAATGGAAACAACAGAGATAGAATTCAACCGGGCGATATTAAGTACAGAGATCTTAATGGCGATAAAGTGGTAAATGCAAATGATTACACAATCATCGGCAGAGGATTGCCAGTTCATTATGGAGGCTTTACCAACAATTTTACCTACGGTGATTTTGATCTGAATATATTCTTCCAGTGGTCGTACGGTAATGATATCTTAAATACGAATCTTGTCTATTTCGGAGCAAATGAGGCACACACAAGCAGAAACCTGTTTGCTTTTTACAAAGACCGCTGGACACCTGAAAACCCCGATTCAAAGATTCCACGTTTGAAAGGTTTTCGTGGAGGTGGATATTCTTCATACATGGTTGAAGATGGTTCCTATCTGCGTTTAAAAACAGTATCACTGGGTTATAATGTAAATGGCAGATTGCTTTCGAAAGTGAAGATCAGAAGTCTCAGAGCTTATGTGTCTGCGCAAAATTTAATCACATGGACAAACTACACCGGTCTTGATCCGGAAGTAAGTGCATACAATTCGGCTCTTACACCCGGCTTTGATTTTTCAACATACCCACGTGCAAGAACAATCACGTTTGGTTTAAACTTATCCTTCTAATTTTTTAAAAATACGATACATGAAAAGGCTTATTTATCTTTTAATTGTTGCTGTATTGGCGCTCAGCTGGGCTGGTTGCAAGAAGTTTTTGAATACCAAACCTACCGATACTCTTACTCCCGAAGAATATTATGGCAGTGAATCAAAATTAACTGCAGCACTGGCGGGGCTATATGATCCGTTAGGAAATGAAAACGGCATGTATGGAAGTTCCATGGTAACACAGTTTGATTACAGCGATGAATCGTGGGGTGGCAATTCCAATACAACAACCGGCATGATGGTATATAATTTCGATTTCACAACACCTCAGATTACCGAGTTGTGGAGAAACTGTTACACTGGTATTGACAGGGCAAACAGGTTAATTGCGAATATTAATGTTGCTTCAATGGATAGCACGGCAAGGCAAGCCATACTGGGCGAAGCATTGTTTTTAAGAGGGTTCTATTATTTTACGTTAGTAACCCGTTTTGGTGCAGTACCTATGCGTTTGGAACCAATTTCATCTCCCGCCGATGCACAATTACCACGTACATCGGTTGCTGAAATCTATGCGCAGATTTTGATTGATATGAAAGCTGCCGAAACAAAAGTTGTTCCGATGTATACAACAGCCAGCAGAGTGTATAAAACAGTTGTACAGGGAATGTTAGCCAGAGTATGCCTGCACATGGCGGGTTATCCGTTGAATGATCAAAGCAAATATGCAGAGGCATTGGAATGGGCAAAAAAAGTAAAAAGCTCAAATCAGCATACACTGAACATGTATATTGATCCGAAGTATATCAATTTTGATCCAGTGTTTAGCAAGACTTCACCGTACAGTCAGATATTTATTAATCATGCGCAGGATCTTTATGATGTAAAAGAAAGCATGTGGGAAATTGAGTTTAAAGGAAACAGAGCTGATGGGTTTAATGAAAACGGACGGATTGGAAACAATATTGGGATCGTTTTTCAACCCGGTGCAGGCACTGCACTTGAAAAAGACAGCGGCTTTTGCTGGGGGCAAGTAAAAGCAACAGCAGTTTTGTATAATTTGTATGGAACCAATGATTCTTTACGAAGAGACTGGGCCATCGGAAATCATTCAATTAACAATACTACCGGAGTTAAAACATTGTTGCCAGCAAGTAACAGACATGGACGTTATCCAGGTAAGTGGAGAAGATCGTTTGAGTTAATAACACCGAAGAATAAAAATTATACCCCCATCAACTTTCCTGTGTTACGCTATTCCGATGTTTTGTTGATGCTTGCAGAAGCAGAAAATCAGGTAAATGGTCCAACTGCCGAAGCGTATGAAGCAGTGAATATGGTAAGAAGAAGGGCGTTTAATGTGCCTTTATCTGCACCCAATGTGAACGCAGATGCACCAGCCGGTCTAAATAAAGCATCGTTCCAGCAATTCATCGAAGATGAACGTGCACGTGAGTTATGTTTTGAATCGTTAAGAAGACTGGATTTGATACGTTGGAACAAATTTGTTAGTCGCATGAAAGAAGTAAGTGCCGATTTTACTGCAAATGGTGGAGGTAATGCTTATGGCAGTCTTGCCGGGAGAAATGTTGATCAACGGCATTTGTTATATCCCATCCCGGCAGCAGAAATTTTGCTCAATAAAAATCTCACACAAAATCCCGGTTGGTAAGAAAGCATAACATACAGTTTTGAAACTTATAAAATATTATCAAATGCGCATCAATTATTTCATAGTGCTGGTATCACTGTTTCTTCTGCAATCCTGCAGTAAAGACTTGAAGCTCGACGAAGTATCCTTTAATGTTACTGCCGACAGTACGTCCTATAATCTTGGAAGTAAAACCACTTTTACTTTTACCGGGAAGCCTGATTTTATAAGTTTTTATTCAGGCGAGATCGGACAACGATATGAGTTCAAAGACAGAGATACAGCAAATGGAACTCCTTTGTTAAGTTTCACTTCGCAAATAAATACCGGAACGCAACCGAATACATTAAAGCTGATGATCTCATCTAATCTTAACGGAACGGTTGATTCCACTTCAATTGTCAATGCAAGCTGGACAGACATTAGTGATCGGGCTTTATTTGCAACAAATACAACTGCAAGAGCCTCCGGTACTATTAATCTGTCCGACTTTGCCGCACTTAATAAGCCCGTTTATATTGCATTTAAGTACAACGCTGCTGCCGGTGCAATACAAAACAGATGGACGCTTACAAGATTTTCTTTGCGGAATTTTTTATCAGACGGTACTTCTTATGTGATCGATTCCGTTCCAACTGTAACAACTGCCGTGAATTATGGTAGTGCAACCAACCTGCCTGTATGGGCGGGTCAAAGAACCGCCGGTACTACTTCGGTGCTTGATGTAAGAGCAACGATGATTGTTGCAGGAGCAACGACTGCTGCGGCTGCAACAAGTGCAGTTGAAGCATGGATTGTAACCGGTCCGGTTAATTTAAAAAGTGTAACGCCCGATGCCGGTGTTGTGATTCAAAACATTGCAAGTTCTGTTCCATTCACCACATATACTTATTCAAAAAGCGGAACTTATAATCCGGTATTTGTAGGAAGCAATATTAATGTAAACAAAGAAAACTCAGTTCCACGTAAGCTTACAGTAACAATTAAGTAAACACATCAGCGTTACTGAAAACAAGAAGCTTTTTGAGTGCAATGCAAGTGATATCATAGTACCTTCAATAATAGTTCAATATAATAACTGAAATGAGGAAGAATGTGTTTTTTTCAGGATTGCTTGTAATTGTATTTCAGTTTGCAAAAGCGCAGGAAACAATCAACTCACAACTTTTCGAACAATATAAACTGGATAAAAGTAAATCCTTGCTCCCTGATTTTTCTTATGCCGGTTATCAAAGCGGTGAGAAAGCAATTCCGGGAATTAAAAACTATAAACTGTTTAATGTAGTTGATTTTGGTGCAAAGTCAAATGATGATGTTTCAGACAGGGAAGCAATACAAGCTGCAATTGATGCAGCTAATAAAAACGGATCAGGTATTATTTTTTTTCCAAAGGGACGTTTTCTAGTAAATGAAGATAGTTCTGCTGCAAAAGGAATTTTTTCAAAAGGAAGTAAGATCATTTTTCGTGGGAGTGGAAGTGGCCCGGGTGGTACCGAATTGTTTATGAAATATGCGTTGTTGCCCGGTAACCCCGATCAAATGTGGACTGGTCCGCCGATGTTTACGTTTACTTCAAAAGGCGCTGATGCAAGAGTTGGCGAGGTGGTGAGATCAGCAGAGATAGGAGAGTTTACACTGGAGCTGAATAATGCCGATAAGTTGCAGGAAGGAGATTGGGTAGCAGTTAAGCTATTGAATAATTCTCCCGGTTTAATTGATGCTGAACTTTCACCTAATAAAGTTGATACAACCTGGACTTCTATTGTAAAAAAAGGTGTTGATGTTTGCATGTATTACAAGGTGACACGTATAAAGGGTAATTCCATCACATTGCATGCTCCGCTTGCTTACAAGGTTGATGTGAAGTACACTTGGACTGTAGATAAATATGCCCATGCAGAAGAAGTAGGCATTGAAGACATTGCATTTGTGGGCAATTGGAAAGAAAAATTTAAACATCATGCTTCATGGGTACACGACAGCGGTTTTAATTTATTTATGTTCAGCCGCTGTACCAACTCATGGATGAAGGATTGCCGTTTTACGGATTGCAGCATTGCAGCCATTGTTAGTCAAAGCGCCAATGTTACTGTTATGAATTGTGTAGTTACAGGAAATGCCGGGCATGAAGCCATTACCTCCAATCATTCCACCAATGTTTTACTTGCCAATTTAATTGATGAAGCATCACAATGGCATTCTTTCGGTACTGCAAATGGAGCTGTAAATACAGTGTTGTGGCATTGTACATATCCGGCTACTACTTGTTTCGAATCGCATGCCAGTCAACCACGGAATACATTGCTTGATAATGTAACGGGTGGACTGATGAAAAACCGAGGCGGAGGAGCAATTTTTAATATGCCTAATCACATGAAAGGTTTGGTGTTCTGGAATTACAAACAGACGAATGAACCTGTAACGAACTTTCAATTTTGGCCGCTAAACGATGTTTGGTGGAAAATTCCTGCGCCAGTAATCGCAGGGTTTATAGGGAATGGATCTACGTTTAATCAAGCTCAATTAGGTTATTTAGAAGGGTTGGATAAAAAAGTATTTCCTTATTCGCTTTATGAAGGCCAGTTACAACTTCGGTTGAAAAAAATACCGGATTGGATAACTGCATTAAAACGATAAGCAACAATTTCAATCGCATCTGAATATATTCGAGTCAGACTTATAGTTCAGAAAGTCTTCGCAAGGAGTCATTAAACGTCACTACCTTGATCGTTCAAAGTACCTTAGTTATATGAACAGCAGCCACCATGAGATATTTCATTTAGACGCGGGAAATGATATACGGTACAATACTGTAACCGATGCAGAAGTTGTAACAGTTGTTGATGGTATTAAATGTATTAGTGGTTCGTACAAACCCGAGTTAATTATTTTCAGGCCCGAAGTAAAGGCGAATGGACTCTCCATTATTATTTGCCCCGGGGGAGGATATGAAAAGCTTGCAATTGAACATGAAGGAACAGAGGTTGCTCAATCATTAATAAAATTGGGTATTACTGTTTTTGTTTTGAAATACCGGTTGCCGGGAGAAGTTCGTGAAGCTGATGATATGCCTTTGCCTTTAAAAGATTTCATTACTGCATACAAAACGGTTCAGGAAAAAGCATCTGCATGGGGGATGAATCCTTCTTTGGTTGGTATTATGGGATTTTCAGCAGGGGGGCATTTAGCTTCATTAGCTTCATCAATTTTAAGTAGTCCAAAGAAACAAGAAGGATTACAAAACCTATTTCCCCCACGTTTTACCATTCTTATTTATCCTGTTATTAGTTTTCAAGATGATATCACACACATCGGTTCCCGTGAACGTTTTATTGGAAATAATGCAAGAGGAGATGATATCCGTAGATATTCATCGAATAATACTGTAACCCAATCTTCACCACCAACTTTTCTTGTTCATTGTTCAGATGATCTAATTGTATCTGTTGAAAATAGTCTGTTGTATTACAAGGCTTGTTTAAACCACAACGTTTCAGTTGAAATGCATGTATATGCAAAAGGAGGACATGGTTTTGGAATGTATAACGATTTCATTAATGAGAAGTGGATGGATAGACTTGCGAACTGGTTAGTTCAGTTTTTTTAGTTTTCTTCTAGTAATGTTCTTCTGTTTGAAGTAGAATACAAGAGAAAAAGTTGAATATGCAAGTGTAACGTATGCCTATTATATTCTCCCATTTCAGCACTCAGACAGTAGTAATGTAGAGGTAAATATAAGTCGGTCAATTAGAGATTTACAGAAGGTTGGGGAGTGATAGTTTTGTTAGAGTGTTGCATTTTGCAGCAAGTTAAAGGAGTAAAGATTTTTTATATTTCAGTTGCTGCAAGCAAACTGCAGTTACGGATACAAAGTGGATTAATTGCAACGTTTTTTATTATTTCCCTCGTATGAATTATCAGAATGCGTTTTCTTAATCAAATATTCGTGCAAAATGATTTTCTAAGTGGTTACGCATACCATTCCTGAATTGTTCAGGCGTGCCATTCTCTAAAATCTCCACCAGCTCTTTATGCGATACGAATGTTTTCAGTGCTGTTTGTTTTTTAAGTAAACCGCTGTTGTGTACATAATCAAACACCGGTAACAACATCTTCTGGAACTTCTTCATCGTTTCATTGCCTGTTATTTCATACAACTTTCCATGAAACGCAATTTCATGTTCTACATTAAATAAATGATCCTGTGCTGCAGGCGGCTCGTTCGCTACAATTTGTTTGAGCTCTTTTATGTCGGTTTTTGTAATACGGTGAAAGAGAAAATCAGCCATACCTATTTCCAAGACCAAACGTATCTCAAATACTTCTTTCAACGTGCCGGGGTCGAGTATATGTGGATTCATACTCTTACTGAGGTTCCCGAAAATATCCGGGCTGGTAATAACCGAACCTTTCTTCTTTTTCGATTCTATTAAACCCATCATCCGCAAACGAAGTAATGCTTCACGGATCACTGTACGGCTTACTCCCAGCGCTTCAGCCAATTCAATTTCCTTGGGAATACTGTCGCCAACTTTTAGCTTTTGTTGTTGAAGTAACCCCACCAGATTGGCCTCTACCTTATCTACCAGGCTGCTGGTTTCAATGGTTTTAAAGTGTCCGTTCAATAGTTCGTTTGCCATATTATGTACTACTTAATTATCCAAAATTAGGAAAATCCGTCAGTCCTCCCAGAAATTCTACATTGATTATTAATTACTTAAAAATAGTTCAAAACTTTTTTTGGTCAAATGGTAAAAGTTTTTCAATTTTATTATGTCATACATAATACAAAAATAAAACAAAACTTGCTGTATGAAAGTATTTTTAAAGATTGGGTTGATGTTCACTTTTTCGCTTCTCTCTTTTTTAGCGGGAGCTCAGTCCATCAAAGTTTCAGGCCAGGTAATATCGAAAGATGATAATGCAGGCCTTTCCGGTGCTTCGGTTGTTGTAAAAGCAAAAAACACCGGCACTCAAACCGATGCTGAAGGCCGTTTCAGTATCGAGGCTGCTATCGGCGACATCCTCGTTATTTCATCTGTGGGCTATGTGTCGCAGGAAGTAAAAGTGGAAACTGCAAACAGTATCACCATTCAACTACAATCGTCTGCTTCTAAAATGGACGAAGTTGTTGTTGTGGGTTACGGCACACAACGTAAATCGAAGATCACAGGTTCGGTAAGTAAGCTCGATCCGAAAGTGTTGCAAACAGGTGTGCGTTCAAACCCCGCTTCTGCATTGGCAGGAACTATTCCCGGTTTACGTGTACAACAAACTTCAGGTCGGCCAGGAGCAGTACCAAACATTGTATTACGTGGTGGCACCAACTACAATGGCTCAGGTTCACCGTTGGTATTGGTAGATGGTTTAATTCGAGCCGGTTTCTTTGAAGTAAACCAGGAAGATATTGAATCAATGGAAGTATTGAAAGATGCATCGGCAACAGCTATTTATGGTGCACGTGCCAACAACGGTGTAATTCTTATCACTACTAAAAAAGGCAAAGCTGGTTCATCAAAAATTACAGTGGGTTCTAAAGTTGGTATTAACAAACTGAATCTACCGTTCGAATTTTTAAATGCAAGAGATTATCTCTACTGGTCGAGAAATGCAGTGAAAACTTCAGGTGTGTATGATGCATCACGTTTATCTCAATTAACGGCCGCCGGTCCATTCGGTACAGGTAATCGTTTTCTCGATGGAAGCGGTAACGTTATTGATGGTAATTTAAATTCTCTCGGCGTTTGGAGCACCATGAAATTAGATAATACAAATCGTCATAAACTTGGCGATGGTTGGCAAACAATGATCGATCCTGTTAATGGAACAGACACGCTCATCTTCAACAACTTTAATTACAAAGATTATGCATTGCGTCCTTATAGTTTAACCCAGGATCACAATGTGTCAATGAGTGGAGGTAATGATAAAGGGAAATATTATGCAGGCTTTGGCATGTATGATGAAAAAGGTTTACCGATCAATACATTTTATCGCCGTTACACATTTGTGTTAAACAGCGAATATAAAATACGTTCATGGTTAACTTCTACATCCAGTTTAAACTTTGCTAATGCAAAATGGCGTGATCCTGTTACCAATTCAGAAGGTAACTATCTGTCACGTTCATTGGGTGCACCTCCAACCATGCGTGGCCGTAATGAGAAAGGAGACTTGTTGGTTGGCCGTGATTTTGGTGATGGAAATCCATTGGTGAATGATGATAAATTTATTCGTAATAACAACAGCGATAAGTTTACCATGTCGCAAGGATTTAAAATTGATTTATTGAAAAATCTTTGGCTGAAAACAAGTGCTAACCTGTTTTATGATGAAGGTTATAATGAAAGTTTCAACAAAGATTATCTGCAAAGCCCGGGCAACATTAACCGCACACGTTCGTCTGCTGCATCGTTTGGCCGCACATTAAGTCAAACGTATAATGCAGTGATCGATTACAATAAAAGCTTTGGTGATCATGATCTTGATCTGATGGCTGGTTCTGAATATTATGATACCTATGCTTATGGCGTATCGGCTTCAGGTTCACAAGCACCGTCAGATGATTTTCTTGATCTGCAATATGTTCGTCGTGATGCAACAACACAACCTTCTGTTGATTCATATCACGAACGTCAACGCATTCTCTCTTTCTTTGGCCGTGCTACTTATGATTACAAATCGAAGTACTTGCTTACAGCAACCGTTCGTCGCGATGGTTATTCAAAACTCATCAACAACCGTTGGGGTACATTCCCCGGTGTTTCTGTTGGCTGGAATGTGCATAAAGAAGATTTCTTTAATGTAAAATGGATCAATGCTTTGAAGCTACGTGCCAGCTATGGACAAAACGGTAATGTAAGCGGCATCAGTGCGTATGGTTTGCAAGGTGGTTATAGTGTAAACCGTTATAACACTTCAACCGGTTACCTTTTCTCCACACCACCTTTCCCTGATCTTTTATGGGAACGTTCTTCAACCTATGAAGTGGGTGCAGAAGGAAACCTGTTAGGTAAAATTGATTTCATGATTGCTTACTATAAGCGTGTCACTTCAAATAAAATTTCCAGCTTTAATCTTCCTGCTACTTCAGGTATTACCAGTTTAACCACTAACAACGGTAGTATGCAGAACCAGGGTGTGGAAGTAGATGTAAACTATTCCATCATACGTAAAAAAGATCTGGATGTAAGTTTTGCAGCCAACTTTGCATACAATGCAAACAAGGTATTGCAACTGCCAAATAACGGATTAGAAAATAACAGGCAGGGTGGTTTCCAGGTTTGGGATCCTTCACAAAAGAAAATGATCTGGGTTGGGGGAATACAACAAGGACAAGACCCGAATGTTGCTTATGCATATGTTGCTGATGGATTGTTCCGCACACAAGCCGAGCTGGATGCTTATGCAAATCGTGTTGATTTGAATGGTGCAAAAATTTTATTAGGTACCGGTAAATATGCAGCACTTACACCTGCGCAACGTTCAAGTTATTTCCCGATTGCATTGGGTGATGTAAGATGGAAGGATGTTGACAATAATGATACGATTGATTTTCGTGACCGTGTTTACATGGGTCGTACTGTTCCCCGTTTCACTGGAGGTTTCACTGCAGCTGCACGTTGGAAAGGATTATCTGTAAGTGCACGTTTCGATTATGCGTTGGGATTTGTTGCATACGATGGTCCACGTGCATGGTTTATGGGTAATGCGCAAGGTACATTCAACACCATTACTGATGTGCATGATACATGGTCGCCAACAAATACCAATGCAAAATTCCCAACATACTATTGGGCCGATCAGTTGTTCAAAAACAATGTGCTTCGTGAATCAAGCATGTTCTATAAAAAAGGCGATTACCTCGCATTACGTGAGATCAACATCAATTATGCATTACCCGTAAAATGGGCAAGTGCTATCAAAAGCCAGGGCGTTAATTTATCTGTTACAATGCAAAACGTAGCTTATTTAAGTAAAGCAACGCTCTACTCTCCTGAATCAGGAAGTATTGCTAACAGTGCAGCAGGCTTTGGTGGTTATCCGCTTCCACGTATTATCATCTTTGGTGCACAGGTAACATTTTAATTCATTTCAATATTTATACAGATGAAAAAGATTTTAAATGGTTTGTTCTTGCTGGCGTTGATCGTTTCTGTAAACGCCTGTAAAAAATTAGATCTGGCACCGGAAGATTACTATGCCAGCGGAAACTTTTGGAAAACAGCTGCACAGGTAGATGGTGCAATGGTTGGTTTGCACAATCAGTTACGTGGTTTTCAGTTTACTTTTTTCAATATGGGTGAACTTCGTGGCGGAGTGTTTAAAGATGCCACCGGTGCAACAGGTACATCATCACTCAACTCAGCAGCAATTATCCGTCAGGATCTTCGTGAGTCTGCCCCTGGTTTTTCAAGTTGGGCAGGATTATATGGCCCCATCTTCCAGGTAAACCTCTTTATCTATAACGTAGAGAAAGCAGATTTTTTACCTGAAGCTGATAAGAAATATTATCTCGGTCAGGCATATGGTCTGAGAGCGTTTTATTATTTCCATTTGTATCGTACCTATGGTCGTTTGCCATTGGCAACAGAACCAAAAGTTTTAACCAGTACTCCAACAGCTGCAGAACAGGCGTACCTGGCCAGAACAAAAACAGAAAAAGAAACATTAGATTTTATTAAGGCTGATGTAGAGAAATCAGTGACTAATTTCAATGCGAATTATACAAGTAAATTCAGTAAATCATTATGGTCGTTATTAGCAACACAAATGTTGAAAGCAGAAGTGTATCTGTGGAGTGCGAAAGTAAAGATCGATGGAGCAGCACCAACAACTACAACAGCTGATCTTACAACTGCAAGAACTGCAGTGGAAGATGTAATTGCACGCACATCAAAACAAAATGTTTTTGCTGATGTGTTTAAATACAGCAACAAAGGAAACAATGAAGTGATCTTTGCAATGCGTTACCAGGTGGGAGAAGCCGCTAATAACTATGGTCAGTTCATCTATGCGCAAACCGATCCTATGAGCAGTTTTGTTACAGTAGGAGGAGCACCTTTAACATCTGATCAGGCTGGGGCATCTGCTGCGGATCCGTTGAAAGTTGCCGGTGGTGGTACCATCATCCGTTACGAATACAAGTATGATCTGTTTGCAAAGTACGATACAGCAACTGATCTGCGTGCAAGATCAACGTTCTTTGATTTTTATCGTACACCAACGTCAACAACAGCAAATAAGTTTGTAAACCTTCGTAAATTCTTAGGAACAATGGATGGTACAAACAGAAGTTTTACAGATGATGTGCCGGTGTATCGTTGGGCGGAAGCAATGTTGATTTTGGCTGAGATCAAAAATAAGCAGGGACAGGATCCTTCCGTTGAGATCAATGCAGTTCGTCAGCGTGGTTATGGTACAAATCCATATCCAGTATACGCAAACGCAAGTTTTGAAGCAAATGAAATTGCCATCTTTGAAGAAAGAGGAAAAGAATTTGTGGCAGAAGGAAAACGTTGGTACGATCTGCGTCGCATGCAGGATGCAACAGGTGATCCGCTTGCATTCAGAACCGATCTTCCGTTAGTTGGTGTGCTTATAAAAGCAACACAGGAATATAAATTGTTGTGGCCAATAGACAGAACAACATTAAATCAGGATCCAACCATTGAGCAAAATGCAGGTTATCCCGGAACATAAGAGCGTTAATTTTCATAATCAACAGTTAGTTTACCCGGGGGTAGTCTTGCCTCCGGTTTTTAAAAAATCTTTACTATTTTTTTCGACTTAACCGAACATATGAACAGACAATATTTAGAAGGTTTGATTGCCGCACCATTTACACCCATGCATAAGGATGGCTCGTTAAACCTTGATGTCATTCCATCTTATTATGTAATGCTGAAAGCAAATAAGGTGAAAGGTGCATTTATCTGCGGTTCAACAGGTGAAGGTGTTTCATTATCGTTGAATGAAAAGAAAGCAGTGGCCGAAGCATGGGCTGCAGTAGCAAAAGATGACGCAGATTTTATTGTGATGCCTTTGCTTGGCGGCACCTGTTTAGCCGATTGCAAAGAACTTGCATTGCATGCAAAAGAAATCGGGCTTGATGCCATTTCATTTACTGCACCTTTTTACTTTAAGCCGGCTTCAGTTGAAATGCTGGCAAAAGCCTGCAGTGAGGTAGCATCGGTTGTTCCCGATATGCCGTTCTATTATTATCATATTCCGGTACTTACAGGAGTAGGTTTTTCCATGATCGAATTATTGAAAGCAGTGGACAATCTCATTCCCAACTTCGCCGGTATTAAATACACCCACGAAGACTTCATGGATTTTCTTTCCTGTATGAATTTTAAAGATGGCAAGTACGATATGCTGTGGGGTAGAGATGAAAATATGTTACCTGCTTTGGCATTGGGTACAAAAGCATCAGTAGGCAGTACCTTTAACTATGCAGCTCCACTGTATTACGATCTCATCGATGCATTTAACAATGGCGAATTAAAATCAGCCAATGCATTACAGCAAAAGTCGATCGATATGATTACATTGTTAGGTAAGTATGGCGGTATTGCAACAGGGAAAGCTTATATGAAATTGCTGGGTATTGATTGCGGTGAGTTTCGCTTGCCTGTAAAGAACATGACAGCAACAGAATTTGAATTATTTAAAAAAGATACCGAGCAGATCGGATTCTCAAAATTCTCATCACGCTTACAACGGGCAGTGAATGTATAAAACAGAATGAATCGCTTGCACATATCACTTTCATTATCTCTCATGTTTTTTACTGCAGCCATATATGCACAAAAAAAACAGGAGCTGAAACTGCAATGGACTGTTGCAGCTGAGCTTCCTGTTACCGGAAACGGACAAACCGCTTTGGGTTTTGCCGGAATGGTTGCCGGTGTATATAGCAACAAACTAATTATTGCAGGTGGTGCAAACTTTCCCGATGCAATGCCCTGGAACGGAGGAAAGAAAAAGTATTACGATGATGTGTATGTGTATGCAAAAAAGGGAAACCGTTTTGTATTACAGCAGCAAACAAAATTATCTTTTTCAATTGCGTATGCTGCAAGCTACACTACTGCAAAAGGAATTGTGTTTGCGGGAGGAGAAAATGAAAATGGACTTAGCAAAAACGTTTACCTGTTTACAATAAATAAAGCAACTGTTACAACAGCATCATTACCCGACCTTCCGTTTGCAGTAACCAATGCATCAATTACCGCTATCGATAATAAAGTTTATTTAGCAGGTGGTGAAACTGCAAAAGAAGCAAGCAATCAGTTTTTAGTACTTGATCTTAACAACACAGCAGGAGGATGGAAGCAGTTGCCGCAACTTCCCAAATCAGTATCGCATACTGTATTGCTGGTAAAAGGAAATGATCTGTTTCTTATTGGTGGTCGTAAGAAAAACAACAATGGTATCAGCGATCTGTACAGCTCCGTTTTTGAATTTAATATCCAAACAAGCCAGTGGACAGAAAAACAACAGTTGCCGTATGCATTAAGTGCAGGTACAGGTGCTGTTTATCAAAATAAAATCTTGTTGTTTGGTGGCGATAAAGGCGCAACCTTTCATCGCACCGAAGAATTAATTGCCGCTATCAACAACAGTAAAGACGAAAACGAGAAGCAACTTTTAACAGAAGGAAAAGCAAAACTGCAAGCAGCTCATCCCGGTTTCAGTAAAGAAATGTTGGCATACGATATTGCAAACAACATCTGGCAAGTGATTGGAACGACGCCGTATGAAACACCTGTTACCACAACAGCTGTTCAATGGAATGATTGTTTTATCATTCCAAGTGGAGAAACAAAAGCTGGGGTTCGTTCTCCTCTTATTTTATCAGTTAAACCAACAACTGGAAAATGAGTAATTCGAAATCATATCCCTGGATCGTTGTTGGTTTGCTTTGGGTAGTGGCATTGCTCAATTATATGGACAGGCAAATGCTCAGCACCATGAAGCCATCGATGATGCTTGATATAGCTGAGCTGCAAACAGCCGCCAACTTTGGACGACTCATGGCCATCTTTTTATGGATCTATGGCATCATGAGTCCGGTTGCAGGTATCATCGCTGATCGCATCAATCGTAAATGGTTGATTGTAGTAAGTCTGTTTGTTTGGAGTGCGGTAACCTTAGCAATGGGCTATGCACAAAACTTTACACAACTTTATTGGCTTCGAGCAGTCATGGGCGTTAGTGAAGCCTTGTACATACCTGCAGGTTTATCACTCATTGCCGATTATCACGGAGAAAAAACAAGATCACTCGCCATCGGTATTCACATGACGGGTTTATATATGGGACAGGCATTAGGTGGTTTCGGTGCAACCATTGCATCGGCTTTCTCATGGAAAGCAGCGTTTCATACATTTGGTTTGATCGGTATTTGTTATGCAGCGGTGTTAATGCTTTTTCTCCGGGAGAAAAAAGTGAAAACAGTTGAAACAACGCAAACAGAAAAACCATCCATTACAAAAGGACTTGCATTACTCTTCAGCAATATTTCTTTCTGGATCATCCTATTGTATTTCGCAGTGCCAAGTTTACCTGGCTGGGGAGTAAAGAATTGGTTACCCACTTTGTTTGCCGATAGTCTGCAGATCGATATGTCGAAAGCGGGTCCTTTATCAACCATCACCATTGCAGCATCGTCTTTTATTGGTGTCATCTTCGGTGGTATTTTATCCGATCGTTGGGTGCAAAAAAATATTCGTGGAAGAATTTATACCAGTGCCATTGGCTTGGGTTTAACCATTCCTTCTTTATTGTTGGTTGGTTTTGGTGATTCACTCTTCAGTGTTATCGGTGCAGCATTCTGTTTTGGTTTTGGCTTTGGCATGTTCGATGCGAACAACATGCCGATCCTTTGCCAGTTTGTTTCCTCAAAGTATCGGGCAACAGCATATGGTTTAATGAATATGGTTGGTGTGTTTGCCGGTGCATTTATTACTGATTGGTTAGGTAAATCAACCGATGCAGGAAACCTGGGAAGAGATTTTGCAATGCTGGCCGGTATTGTATTGGTAGCATTAATTGTGCAGTTGTTGTTTTTAAAACCAAAAGCGACAACTGTAACAGAAGAATAAATATTACTCAGTTTATAAAATAGAAAAATGAAACGACTTTGTTTTAGTGTGTTTGTTTTGTTGATCACAACTACAATTGTGTTTGCACAAACTGCACCGGTTACTGTATTTGAATCCGGAAAGGATGGACATAAGAGCTACCGCATTCCTGCAATCGTTACGTTGAAGAATGGAACCTTGCTTGCATTTGCAGAAGGTCGTGTAAATAATGCCGGCGATTTCGGCGATATCAATATTGTATTGAAACGCAGTACTGATGATGGTAAAACATGGAGTGCAATACAAACTGTAGTGAATTACGATAACCTTCAGGCAGGTAATCCTGCACCGGTTGTTGATTTAACGGATCCAATGTATCCGCAGGGACGAGTGTTTTTGTTTTACAACACCGGTAATAACCACGAAGGAGAAGTGCGTAAAGGAAAAGGTTTGCGTGAAGTGTGGTACAAAACATCAACCGATGGCGGCGCAACATGGAGCGATGCTGTGAATATTACCAAGCAGACACATCGGCCAATGCAACCAACTGCCAATGCTGATTATAATTTCAAAGATGACTGGAGAAGTTATGCCAACACGCCCGGTCATGCGATGCAGTTCAGCACAGGTGTGTACAAAGGAAGGATTTTTGTTGCGGCCAACCACTCTGCAGGAGAACCTTTGAAACAGGCAGAAGATTACAAAGCGCATGGTTTTTATACCGATGATCATGGTAAAACATTTCAACTGAGTGAAACCGTTGAACGTGTTGGAGGTAACGAAGCAATGGCGACAGAAATTTCTGGCAACCGTTTAATGATGAATATCCGCAATCAGAAAGGTGATGTGCGTGCAAGATTAATTGCTATCAGCAATGATGGTGGTGCCAAGTGGGATAGTGTCTATTTCGATAACAACTTACCCGACCCTGTTTGCCAGGGAAGTATTTTAACTGTTGGTAAGAAGAAAGGCAAACATATTGTAGCGTTCTGCAATGCAGCCGATACAAAAAGCAGGGATAATCTTACACTTCGTATCAGTTATGATGATGGTTTTACCTGGAAGAAAAGTATCGTCATCGATTCAACCGGTAAAAGAGATAATGCAGCTTACTCAGATATCGTACGCATTTCTAAAAAGAAGATCGGCGTTTTCTACGAAAAAGATAATTATGCAAAGATCATTTTCACGGTTGTAAAGTGGAACTGATAATTCTATTGAACTAATACAGAGATATGGCTTACACAACAAACGATTTAATTGCGTTACGTGATTTTTATGCAAACCAATTACTGAACGATACAGTTCCATTCTGGTTTCCCCGTTCGTTCGATGCAGAACATGGTGGCTTTTTATTAATGCGTGATGCAGATGGCTCACTCATTGATGATGATAAAGCGGTGTGGATACAAGGAAGAGCAACTTGGCTCTTATCAACCTTATATAACACTGTTGAACAAAAACAAGAATGGTTGGATGGTGCCAAACTCGGCTATGAGTTTTTAAATAAGCATTGCTTCGATACTGACGGGCAAATGTTCTTTCATGTAGCAAGAGATGGGCAGCCGGTACGTAAACGCCGTTACTTCTTTTCCGAAACATTTTATGTAATTGCTGCCGCAGCTTATGCCAAAGCAAGTGGCAGTGAAGAAGCCGCCGCCAATGCAAGAAGAGTATTTGGCGAATGTATTGCCTATGCAAGTGGTGATAAAAAATTGCCATCTAAGTTTTGCGGAACACGTCCATCGATTGGAATTGGCGTACCCATGATCATGACTAATACTGCACAGCAGCTAAGGGAAATCATTGGTGACGACCGATGCGATGAATGGATCAGCAAATGGATCAGTGATATTGAAACCTACTTTGTAAAAGATGATATAAAATGTGTGATGGAGCAGGTGGCGACTGATGGCAGCATTATCGATCATATTGATGGACGCACACTCAATCCCGGTCATGCAATTGAAGGTGCATGGTTTATTTTGCACGAAGCAAAACATCGCAACAACGATCCACATTTGATTGAACTTGGTTGCAAAATGCTCGACTATATGTGGGAGCGTGGATGGGATAAAGAACATGGCGGTATTTTGTATTTCCGTGATGTATACAACAAACCGGTACAGGAATATTGGCAGGATATGAAATTCTGGTGGCCACACAACGAAGTGATCATTGCAACATTACTTGCTTATACGATGACCGGCAATGAGAAATATGCACAGTGGCACAAGCTGGTGCATGATTATGCATACAGTCATTTTCACGATAAAGAAAACGGTGAATGGTTTGGTTACCTGCATCGTGATGGAAGCATTGCACAAACAGCCAAAGGAAATTTATTTAAAGGTCCGTTTCATTTACCAAGGCAGGAGTGGTATTGTATGAAATTGTTGAATGAGCATCTCCAGGCTGATGCAAATTTAGCGCATACGGTTGAGCATTTGCAGAGCAGTTTTATTTAATAGCTTCAACCCAGCAATTTTTTAATTGTTCTCATCAATGAAAAGATTGTCATTCAGTTTACTTTTAATTCCCTATGTTGCCATCGGTTAATTGCCGGTGGCAACATTTTTTTACTCAAACGATGGAATTCGAAGGAAAGTTCAAATAAACAGGTGTTAGTGAAATCGAAACAAAAGCCTGCCTATATTTATTATGGCTGGCAGCCATTCAGTAAAGGAAATTTATTGAATGGTGAACAACTGCCTGCATCAACATTTAAATTGAAAATCCAGTGAAAAAAAATCTGCTTTCTGTTTGTTTATCGTTGTGTGTACATATTTTATTTGCACAACGTAATGATGTAACCATTCGTTTCGATGCACCTGCTACACATTTCACCGAAAGTCTTCCGTTGGGTAACGGACGTTTAGGTGCCATGATGTTTGGCGACACAAAGAAAGAACGTATTGCTCTCAACGAAATTTCATTATGGAGTGGCGGCCCTCAGGATGCAGATATTGAAAATGCATACCAGTTTCTAAAACCTATCCAGGATTATTTGTTGGCCGGTGATAATAAAGCTGCGCAGGATCTGCTACAAAAGAATTTTATCTCAAAAGGAAAGGGGTCTGGTCGTGGCAGAGGAGCAAATGAGAAATATGGTTGTTATCAAACCATGGGCGATCTGTTCATCAGCTGGAAGGATAGTGCAACATCTGTGACCAATTACAAGCGCTGGCTGGATATTGAACAGGCAAAAGCAATCACGCAGTTTACACGCAATGGTGTAACCTATACTGAAGAATGTTTTGTTGATTTTGTAAATGATATTACCTGGGTGAAACTATCTTCTTCTAAAAAGCAATCGCTCAATGTGGTGCTTTCATTATACAGGAAGGAAAATGCAACGTTCAAAACAAAAAAGAATACGCTTGGTATGGTTGGGCAGTTGCCGTCTGCAAGTGATAAAGGAATGCAGTTTGCAACGTTTGCACAACCTGTGGTGAAAGATGGAACGATAAAACAGGAAGGAAACGAACTTGTGGTTGAAAATGCAACCGAATGTTGGATCAAAATTACTTCGGCTACCAATTACAATGATGCGACTGGTGATCTGTCTTCAACAGATGTAGTTGATAAAGCGTTTCAATATCTTGATAAAACAAAACCATTGAGTTTTGCTACAGCGCAACAGAAGAGTACTGCAGCTTATAAAAAATGGTTTAACCGTTGCCGTTGGAATATGCCGGATAGCAAAATTGCCACTGCAACAAGTACAAATCAACGTCTCATCAATTACAATAAAGGTGAAGAAGATCTGCAATTGCCTGTGTTGTATTTTAATTTCGGAAGATACCTGCTCATCAGTTCCTCCCGTCCCGGTTTGTTGCCTGCGAATCTGCAAGGGCTGTGGGCACTAGAATACCAGACACCCTGGAACGGTGATTATCATCTCAATATTAATATACAGATGAATTACTGGCCATCTGAATTAACAAACTTAGGTGCATTGGCCGAACCGATTCATCGCTTCACATCTTCATTGGTGCAGAATGGAACAAAAACCGCAAAAGCCTATTACAATGCAAAAGGTTGGGTGGCGCATGTGATCAGCAATCCCTGGTTCTTTACTTCACCCGGCGAAGGTGCAGCATGGGGATCGACCTTAACAGGTGGTGCCTGGTTGGTTGAACATATCTGGGAACATTATCGTTTCACCAAGGACACTGCTTTCTTAAAAAAATATTATCCTGTGTTAAAAGGTGCTGCACAGTTTTTACAATCGATTTTAATTAAAGAACCAACACATGGATGGTTGGTAACAGCGCCATCTAATTCTCCCGAGCATGCATATAAAATGCCGAATGGTTTTGTTGGGAATACCTGCATGGGTCCAACAATGGATATGCAGATATGCAGGGAATTATTCAATGCTTGTATCACTGCATCTTCTGTGTTGAATGTTGATACAAAATGGCGAACTGAATTAAATGAAACAGTGAAACAATTAGCACCAAATCAAATCGGCGCTAAAGGCGATCTCAACGAATGGGTAAATGATTGGGAAGATGCAGAGCCGAATCATCGTCATGTATCACATTTATACGGCTTGCATCCCTACGATGAAATTTCAGTCAACAAAACGCCTGCATTGGCTGAAGCAGTGAAACAAACATTATTGCAACGTGGTGATGCCGGCACAGGTTGGAGTATGGCATGGAAAATAAATTTTTGGGCACGCTTACACGATGGTGAGCATGCCTTGCAATTGTTTAAGCAATTGGTAAAACCTGTTGCAGGAGCTGATGGAATTAAAATGAGTGGAGGCGGAACTTATCCGAATTTATTCTGTGCACATCCGCCATTCCAGATCGATGGAAATTTTGGTGCAACAGCCGGACTTGCAGAAATGTTACTACAAAGCAATGATGAGGAAATGGAATTGTTACCTGCTCTGCCTGCCGCATGGAGTGCCGGTAGTATTAAAGGCTTATGTGCCAGAGGTGGTTTTGATGTGAGTATGGAATGGAAAGAAGGTAAACTTATTTCCTGCACCGTTCTCTCGAAGACGGGACGTAATTGTAAAATCCGTTACGGAAACAAACAGCTGCAGGTTAAAACCGTCAAAGGCAAATCATATACCTATACTGTTAACAGTTTTAAATAAAAGAACATCATTGAATGTGTAAACGATTTGTATTGCCCGTATTCATTTTGTTGCTGTTTTCAAATGCAAGTGCACAGGCAAAGCTTCCGGTTCTTCATGATAGTTTGTTTTCAACTTACTATCATCAACGGGTTTCGTTTTTTCAAGCGATGCCGCAAACGAAAGATGAGATTATTTTCTTGGGCAACAGCATTACCGATGGTTCTGAGTGGGCACAACTGTTCAATGATCTGCGGATGAAGAACCAGGGCATCAGCGGCGATATTACTTCCGGTGTTTTGCATCGTTTGCCTGTTGTAACAAACCGAAAGCCAGCAAAAATATTCTTGCTGATTGGTACAAACGATCTGGCAAGAGGTACCAGTGCCGATAGTGTATTGAAGAATATGTTGCTGATCGCTGATTACATAAAACAACAATCGCCCAAAACAAAATTGTATGTGCAGAGTATTTTACCGGTGAATGAATTGTACGGTAAGTTTGGCGGCCACACAAAAAATACAGCACTCATTCAGCAGGTAAATGAGCAGTTAAAAGTGAATGCAGCTGCTCACCAATACCAGTATGTTGATCTGCATACTCCATTCAGTAACGAAAACGGAAAACTGAAACCCGAGTTAAGCAATGATGGCTTGCATCTGATGGGCAATGCCTATCTTTTGTGGAAGCACATCATTTATCCATATGTGTACGATCTGCAACCGAAAGCGGCATTGATTCCGCAGCCGCAGCAACTGCAATGGAAACAAGGTGACTTTGCTGTTTACAGTTGTAAAACGATTGTGCTGAAAGATAAAAGTCTGTTGAAAGAAGCAACGCAGCTGCAGCAATACTTCCAGGCGATCGGTTGGGACATGAAGTTGGCTGATAAAGCAAGAGCAGGTGACTCGTTTATTGAATTAACTCTGGATAAAGTAAAAGCCGAACAAAATGAAAACGAAGCTTATCAACTTGATGTCAATGCAACAAACGTAAAACTTGTCGCCAATACTGCGCATGGAATTTTCAACGGCATTCAAACCTTGAAACAATTGTTGCGAAGCGGAACAATGATCGATGCCTGCAGCATTACTGATTGGCCTGCATTCAGCTGGCGTGGTTATATGATCGATGTGGGACGGAATTATATGTCGATGCCGTTGCTGAAACAACAGATCGACGTGATGGCGGCTAACAAACTCAACATCTTTCATTTTCATGCAACAGAAGATATTGCATGGCGTATTGCGATTAAGCAATATCCGCAACTTACCGCACCTGAGCACATGCTGCGTAACAAAGGAATGTATTACAGCGAAGCAGAGATCAAAGAGCTGATTACTTACTGTAAAGAACGACATATCACTTTTGTTCCCGAAATTGATATGCCCGGCCATAGTGCAGCCTTCAAACGTGCCATGAAAACCGACATGCAAAGTGATAGCGGATTGGCGATTGTTAAAAATATCCTTAAGGAATTTTGTACAACCTACGATGTGCCATACATCCATATTGGTGCAGATGAAGTAAAGATCACCAATAAAAATTTTGTTCCCGAAGTAACAGCATTCATCGAAAGCCTTGGTAAGAAAGTGATCGGCTGGCAACCTAGTGGTAATTTCAGCAACAGTACCATCCGTCAGCTCTGGATGGACGACAATGCACATCATTCTTCAGGTAATAAAATTCAATTTATCGATTCACGACATTTGTACCTGAATCATATGGATCCACTGGAAGCTGTAACAACAATCTTCAACCGGAAAATTGCTGATAAAGAAAAAGGTGATGCAACAACACTCGGCGGCACTATTTGTATGTGGCACGACAGGGCAGTGAGTAAAGAGGAAGATATACTCAACATGAATCCTGTTTATCCCGGCATGCTGGCATTTGCAGAACGCAGCTGGCAGGGTGGAGGCGTTAATGGTTGGGTTGCAAATATTGGTGAACCGAATGCAGCAAGAACAAAAGCATTCACTGAGTTTGAAAACAGATTACTTGATCATAAGCAACAATACTTTTCTACGTTTTCATTTCCTTATGTGCAACAATCAAATCTTGTTTGGAAGTTATTCGGGCCATTTGATAATAAGGGCGATCTATCCAAACAATTTGCTCCTGAACAAAAAGGTTTTGATACAGACAAAGCAAAACCAACGGTTGAACAGGTTGGTGCAACAGTAGTGCTTCGTCATTGGTGGGCACCGTTAATTAAGGGAGCAATCGCTAATGCGGAAGACAGTACCACCTGGTATGCTGTAACAAAGATCTGGAGCGATGAAGAGGGTGAGCAACCATTCTGGATCGGCTTTAATAATTTATCACGCTCACCTGCAACTGATCCACCTCCTGCAAATGCATGGGATAACAAAAAAAGTGCTGTTTGGGTAAATGGAAATTTAATTTCTGCGCCACAATGGAAACATGCAGGGAAAAGAGGAAACAGCGAATTGCCATTGGCTGATGAAGGATATGAGTATCGCACACCAACAAATATTTTCTTAAAGAAAGGATGGAATACCGTGTTGATCAAAGCACCTGTTGGTACATTCAAAGGAAAAGATTGGCAAAACCCGGTGAAGTGGATGTTTACATTTGCATTGCTATCAGGTGATTGATTTATTGTCAGGACAATTTACATTTGGCAAATTGTGTATCAAAAAACAAAGCCTATGCAACTTGATTTCACTGATCAGATTAAACAAAAAACAGACAAAGAGCTAAGAGATATCTTTATTCATGCCAGAGATTATAATCCTGATTTTGTTCGCCTGGCCGAACAGGAATTACAAGCCCGTAATATCAAGCTCGATGATTCTTTGAAGCAAAAGGAATTTGTTGAGCAAGCAGTGAAAGCAAAACTAGCCGAAGGAAAGGATGGCAACCCCTTATATATTTTTTTGTGTTTCGTGTTGGCGTTGTTAGGTGGCTTGCTGGCGGTTTACGCAGGTTATATTTACAGTCAGTCAAAAATAAAAACGCCCGAAGGTGAATCATACTTCGCCTATAATAAAGAGACCAGACAATTGGGGAAATGGATGATGTTATTGGGTGGTGCTGTGTTCCTGTTTTTAATATTGCGGTAGGCTTGGTCCATACTTCTCAGCTACTATTTCCCAGGCCTTTTGTTTGCTGTAACAGCCAAGCTGGCTCAGAAAATATAAATTCAGAGGACACTGTGTAAGTATCCCCCCGGGAAAATCAACAGCAGTATCAATTAGTAAAACAACTCAACATAGTTTTTGGCAAATGTTTGCCAGAAAGCAGTATCCCGTAATTGCCAAAGTACAGAGCCGATCAGTAGTATCAGAAAAACAGTGAGAAATGGTTTGTAGTTTTTCTTCCTATACACATCAACGCCCAAAAGAATTCCTACAATTAGAAGGTCCAGCACATCAGTAATGGTCAATGCATCCCAAACGCTTAATCCAAAACTACTACTCAGTCCCCGTCCTACGCCGGGCCCGATTGCCAGAATTCCGGTGGCAATCATATACCGCATATGTGAGTCGGGCGATTTGCGAGTGATCATTGCCAGGCTCCAGAAAATTGCAAATGTTAAAAAACCCCTCATATCAAGCACAATGAAGGCAAGCATATTCTGCTCTGGTACATTTGCCTGCAAGCCCCGATAATAACCTCCTCTGCCGATCAGGAACAATGAGATGATAATGAGTGGCCCCAGCACCCAAGAAACTTTTCCGATTGTTCTGTGTAGGTTGGCACGGCCGTATTGTATCAGTAAAGGCTGTACGATCAGCAACAGCATCCATGTCATCAGCAACGCACCGTGGACATGGATCAGCGTTGTTATATTTTTAAATTGCGGGAACAGGCTTGTATACGATTGATAAAAGCCCCATTGCACTGCAATTAAAATAAGGAATATAAAAATGGCCGTGTTACGATACACTTGTTGCATGGACTGTTTTTTGTGAGTGGAGATTGAGTAGGGTGAAACTACCTGTTTTCTTTAACAATTGCAAGCCGCTTTCTTTTTTTGATTTCTTCTGCAATGCGTTTGGAGCGGTATTCTGAGAGAGAACATGTAAATCCCATGGCATAGCAAGAGAATTCAGCCTAACAGAATGAACTTTTGTATTTTTAATCAGCATTTGAAATGGCCAAATGAACTTCCAATTACGGTACAACAAAAATGCGATAACGTACTATGCCATATTCATCAATCTTTCAAAAAGTACTACTATATGACTCTAATTAAAGAAATAGTTACTTGTATCATTTTCTTATGCACAACAACTTCAGTAAAGGCTCAGTCGGGTGCGAACACTGCGTCAAAAGATTCGTTATTTAATATAATTCAAAAGATGGATAGTGTTTTTTTTAACGCATTTAATGCATGCGATACTTCTAAAACAAAAACATTGTTTACGAAGGATCTGGAATTTTATCATGATGCCGGAGGACTTACAAACTATGATCAAAATCTGAATTCCATCAGATATCGGTGTAATAATAAAGCCAAAGTGAGGAGAGAGTTAGTAAAAGAAAGTCTTGAGGTATATCCAATTGCAAATTATGGGGCCATTCAAATTGGGTTACATAAATTTTATTATACCGAAGCCGGTAAAAGTGAACAGTTGGATGGAACTTTCCGATTTGTCCACATTTGGGTGCATACAAACAATGAATGGAAAATATCAAGAGTAATAAGTTACGATCATTAAACCGGGCTTTGCAGGCACATCCTAAAATGCTATGCCAACAGTTATAGTTGTTCATAATCGGTAAATACAGGATGTAAGCAGTTATGCAAACGGACAAACAATTTAAAAACAAACAGTGAGAAAGCTAATTGCAGCAATCAATGTAACCCTTGACGGATTTTGCGACCACACGGTAATAGCCGCTGATGAAGAAATACATCAACATTACGCTGAACTGTTAGATAATGCAGACGTTGTTTTATATGGACGAACAACCTACCAACTGATGCAATTCTGGCAAGAGCTGGTAAAAAATCCTTCAGGTGAAAAGTCAATGGATGACTTTGCTGTGGCGATGGACAAAATTCCAAAAATTGTTTTTTCGCATACATTAAAAAATACAGAATGGGATAGTGCAAAACTGGCAGATCGGCCGATCGAAGATGTGGTGAAAGAATTAAAGCAATCCGTTGAAGGGAGAGATATTCTGGTTGGCAGCAGAAGTTTAATTCTGCAATTAATGAAACTGAATTTGATCGATGAATATCAACTCTGTTTTCACCCTGTTGTTGCCGGACGTGGATTGCCATTATTTGAAAATGTAAATGACAGATTTGTTTTTAAACTCATAAAGACAAAAACCTTTCAGGGCGGTGCAGTAACGCTTTACTATCAACCGGCAGACAGGTAAACAAATATTTTCAACTGTCGGAGTTTATTCAAACCAAGTTTTCCGTTCTCTCACTTTATTTTTCCTACCACCCACCCTCCGCCAGCTTTTAGCGCTTTATATCAGGTAACGATCATTCTTATTAAAGCCATATGCTGAAAGTTTTTCAATGTATACTACACAGGATGCTGATTTGGAGAGGCAAGGCTTTTCCGACTGCAGCCAGTCCCAAACGAACAGAACAGCCATCTTTTCAACGTTTCGGGTATCAACATAGATCATTTATTCGAAAAGCAGTGGGGTTGCTTCTTGCGAAACAGACTATGGCAATAAATGATTTGCTATGACGCTGAAACATCTTGCCAATGAGCTGAATCTATCATTCTCCACTGTGTCGAAGGCATTGCGTGACAGTCATGAGATCAGTGAAGGCACAAAGAAGATCGTACTCGCTAAGGCAAAGGAATTGAATTACCAGGTAAATCCGTTTGCAAGCGGATTACGAAAGCAAAAGAGCAGAACCATCGCAGTGATCATTCCTGAAGTAGTGAATGATTTCTTTGGTCCGGTGATCAACGGTATTGAATCGATCGCACAGGAAAAAGGATATCACGTACTGATCTATCTCACGCACGAAGACGTAAAAAGAGAAGTGGCGATTGCAAAAGTGATCCAGAATGGCCGTGTTGATGGAGTGATGATCTCGTTATCATCAAAAACCACTGATACCGCTCATCTTGAAGAATTGAACGACAAAGAAATTCCGCTTGTTTTCTTCGACAGAATTGCAGAACACATCAATGTGCCGAAAGTTATGACCGATGACCAGGACAGCGGAGCATTGGCAACACAGCATTTGATCGATAACGGATGTAAACAAATTGCTTTTCTCACCATATCACAATCACTTTCTATCAGCAATAAGCGGATGAACGGATACTTCGAGGCATTAAGAAAAAATAATGTGCAAGAAAATGCAGATATGATATTGAATTGTGATGGAAATGATCACTCAGATTATAATCTTATTAAAGAGTTGTTGCAACGTAGTGATAGACCCGATGGGATATTTGCTTCCATTGAAAGCCTGGCCATCGCAACCTATGAAGTTTGTGAAGAGTTAAAGCTCCGGATTCCGCAGGATGTGAAAGTCATTTGTTTTTCAAATTTGAAAACAGCAAAGCTGCTGAATCCATCCATGACAACTATTACACAGCCTGCATTTGAAATTGGAAGAGAAGCAGCCGATATATTATTTAAACTGGTTGAAAAGAAAGGGCATCATTTCCTCAAGGAAAAAACAGTGATCAATTCAAGATTAGTAGAACGGAATTCGACAAAACAAAATTATAGCAGCAAATAAAAGTTGCCGTACACCTTCATATCAGTGGGAGATAATCTCTCCAATTCTTTAAATCAATAAGCTGATTTAAGAGAATAAAATTCCTATTGTTTTGTCGTTAAATAAAGGATGCTTTCTCAATAAAAATGTACTACTTCTTTCGAAAACGTTGTAGCTAATAAATGTCTTCATCTCTCTTGTTGTTCCTTTTCTTTTTCTCAATTTAACATCCTCAAACGACCAGTCTTAACGAAACTAAAACGATTGTTATGCTTAAAAAGAAAATTACACTTTCTCTTTTTTTGTGTTTTTGCAGCATTCTTGCATTCGCACAAACCAAAACAGTAACAGGTAAAATTACCTCGGCAGACAATACTCCATTGTCGGGCGCTACCGTTACTTTAAAAAACTCAAAAACCAGTACTACTACAACCAGCAACGGAACATTCTCAATTAATGTTCCGGAAAATTCGTCCGGAATATTGGTGGTAACCTATGTTGGGTTTGAACTACAGGAACTTGAAATTGGCAACGCAACAACGTTGAACATTCGCATGTCAGAATCAGCAACAGGTCTTAACGAAGTTGTGGTGGTTGGTTATGGTACACAAAAGAAAAGTGATATCATCAGCTCTGTTGCATCGATCAAACCTGAGAAGGCAACACGCAACGTCACATTAGATGTTGGTGAAATGTTACGTGGCAAAGCTGCTGGGGTGCAGGTAACTACAAACGATGCTGGTCCGGGCGGATCATCGGATATCCTCATTCGTGGCAGAAGTTCGATCTCGGGAGGTAACAGTCCCATTGTTATTGCAGATGGTGTTCGTATTGGTTCGATCAATGATCTGAATCCAAATGATATTGCCGGTATTGAAATATTAAAAGATGCGGCGGCACAAGCCATCTATGGTGCACGAGCATCGAATGGTGTAATTCTCATTACTACAAAACGTGGCAAGGCAGGCAAACTAACGGTGAACTATAACGGCTACTATGGTACACAAACGGCGAAACGGAATTTTGATGTGTATACAGGACAAGAGTTTGCACAGTTGAAGCGTGAAGCCGACAGAGCCGTGAATAATAATATTATGCGCAGCGATGCACTCATCTTTAGTGCAGAAGAATTAGCTGCTATTGCTGAAAACCGTTCCATCGATTGGTCGGGACAAATTTTGAAGCCGGCCACCATTCAAAACCATGATTTGAGTTTTTCAGCCGGCACTGAAAAAACAAAAGTATATGTAGGCGGTAACTTTCAAAATATGACAGGGATTGTACCAACAACCAATATTAAAAAGGGTACAGTGCGATTGAACCTTGATCAGGAATTAACTGCATGGCTCAAAGCAGGCGTAAATACATCATTCCAGATTTCAGGAAGCAGTGACCCTGGTGTTGGTGGGGTTGTTCGTCAAATTGTTACAGCTTCTCCATTAGGTAATATTTATAATACCGATGGTTCATTCAATGTTCGTCCGGGTGGCAATCAGGAAAGTTTTAATCCATTGTTGAATTTGAATGAAACACAAAACCGCAAAACAAGCCGTAACGATATCATCAACATCTTTTTCGATGTTAGTCCGATTAAAAATTTCAACTACCGTCTTAATACAAGTCGGAGATCATGGAATTTCAGAGAAACAAATTATAACACCAAGCTTTCAGAAAGTGGTGTAGCAAGTGGTTTTGCAAACGGCTCTATCAACTTTCAGGAAAATGTAGAGTGGCAGGTAGAGAATATTCTTACCTATCATACACGAATCAAGAATCACAATTTACATTTCACAGCGGTAGGTAGTGCAACACAGCAAGACTATAATGATTTCAGAAATTCATCCAATCAAATACCAAACGACATTCTGGGTATTTATGGTTTGGAAGCAGCCGGTATTAATACGCCGACTATTGGAGGTAATCAACGTCGCTTAATTTCAGGTGTTGGACGTATTCAATACGATTATTTATCGAAGTACTATGTTACACTGAGTGCAAGGGCTGATGGGTCTTCTGTTTTTGGAGCCGAAAACAAATGGGGTTACTTCCCGGCAATCGCAGTTGGTTGGAATATCCATAAAGAAAGTTTCCTTGGCGGCATCAAACAGCTTTCGAATTTGAAATTGAGAGCCAGTTATGGTAGTGTTGGTAACGAAGCCATTCCTCCATACGGAAGTTTAGCACTTGCCGATCAACGTGATTATTTATTTCTTGGCGAAAGAGTATCGGGCTATACACCGGGAAGTACATTGTCGAATCCAAGGTTGAAATGGGAAACATCAACTACATTAAACCTGGCGCTTGATTTTGGATTATTTAAAAACCGCCTGTCAGGCACAGTTGAATATTATAAAACAAACACAACCGATCTGTTGGTAAACCGTCAGTTGAATGCATCGATTGGTTATTCAACGCAGCCGTTTAATATTGGCGAAATTCAAAATCAGGGAATCGAAATACAGATCGATGCCATTCCTGTTCAAACAAAAGATTTAACTGTTCAAACAGGATTGTTGTTTTCAAGAAACCGAAATCAGATCTTACGATTATATGGTGATGTGAATGGTGATGGTGTGGAAGATGATGATGTTGCGAATAACTGGTTCATTGGTCAGCCAATTGAAATTTTCCGTCAACCGAAATACTTAGGTGTATGGCAGGGTGTGGAAGTGTATCCCGGTTCAACATTCAATACTGCAACTGGCAAATGGGAGATCAATGGTGCACAGGCGCCGGTAGCATTGGACAAAGATGGTAATCCAATTAAAGATCCGTTTACAGGAAGAACACCGGTACCCGGCACTGTAAAATTAGAAGACAGAAATGGTGATGGTAAAATCGATCCAAATGATAATTATATCACATCAAGATATCCTTATTGGATGGGTTCTTTCAATATTAATGTAAGCTATAAAGGATTTGATCTGTCGATGGATATTTATACCGTACAGGGAATTACAAGAAACAATCAATTCCTGTATGATTATACGGCGGGTGGTGATTTGCGTGGTAACAGAAACGGAATTAAAGTTGATTACTGGACTCCTGAAAATCCATCAAACACTTATCCGCAACCAAATGCAGGTACATCCCCTCCCGGTATGACGAATCTTGGTTTGCAGGATGCATCGTTCTGGAGATTACAAAATCTTTCATTAGGGTATAACTTTTCTCCGAAAACAGTATCAAGGTTGAAGTTGGCAAACTTAAGAGTATATGCAACTGCTCAGAACTTATTTACAATAACAGATTACAAAGCATACAGTCCTGAGCAGGATCTATATGCCTATCCAATGACAACCAATTTTGTGTTTGGTGTAAAGCTTGGTCTGTAACCGTTTACGTAAACAAGTCTGTAAAAGCAGACACATTGTTTTAATTGATTAAAAAAATTATAATGAAAAATATATTTAAGATAGCAGTTGTTGTTGTGGGAATTGTATTTCTCAACAGCTCTTGCAAAAAATGGCTCACGGAAGAAAATTTTGTGAGAATTGGTTCTGATGTTATTTATCAGGATGAAGGTGGTTTAAGTGTAGGCTTGGGTGCGTTGTATAATTTGCAACGTGCTTATGAACTTATGAGTTATAACAATGGATTGCAACAGAACAATCTCTGGGTTTATTGTGCCGATGATCTCGGTTGTACAAGAACATTCAATGATGCGCAGGTTTACAAAGCAAATATGAATGCGATCAATTTCCCAAGAGGAAAATGGAATTCAGGTTATCAGCTTATTGACAGAGCCAGTGCAATTATCTCTGCAGCTCCGAATGTTACATTTTCTTCGGCTGCAAACAGAAGCCGTGTAATTGCAGAAGCGAAAGTAATTCGTGCAATGACGTACTTTAAACTCTGGCAACTTTATGACAATATTCTGATCGATACTATTCCAACAACAGTTGAAAATGCATTTGAACCGGTTGTATACAGCCCGGCAGCGAAAGCAGATGTATTGAACCTCATCAATTCTGATTTGGATTTTGCAATTGCAAATTTATCATACAACACAAAGCCCGGGCAAATCAGCCAGGGATTGGCAAGGCATATCCGTGCGCAGGTAGCTTCATGGCAGAGTGATTGGACCACAATGGCTGCACAGTGTGATGCAATTATCAATACAGGTGGTTATAGTCTGCAACCGCTGGATCTTGTGTTTGGTGCCAACGTAAATCACAAGGAGGCAATTTATACTTATCAGTTTGATGAGATATTAAGTAACAACAGCGGTACACTTGCCGGAGGTGAACAACATTACCTCAGTGCATTTTTTACTGCACGTTATTATGAAATGCCCGGTGGCCATATGATCGAGGATAATACGTGGGGTGGAAATTCATTTGCATGGACAACTCCAAACTTCTATTTAAAACGTTTAATGGGTTGGGACGCTGCAACAGGTCTTTCTCCTGATAGACGCTTTACTACTTATTTCTATCCTGATACAGTGATCGGTAACAAACCGGGTTCTGCTTACTTTGGATTGAAGTTGCCAAGGTCATCTTATCCGGGTAACAACAAGCTTGGTAATTACAGACAATATTCTTTCAGTGTAAAAAAATACCAGGATTTTACAAAGCCCGCAGGACGTGCAGGCAGTTACAAAGATGTAATTGCATACCGTTTGGCAGAAACATTATTGTTGGGTGCTGAAGCGCATTGGAGAAAGTCAGGCAACCCATCCGATCCAACTGCATTGTTGTATATCAACAGAATTCGTACAAGAGCGGGTATGCCTTCGTTTACAACGCTTGATCAACAAACTATTTTAGATGAGTCGGCACGTGAATTGGCATTTGAAGGTGGCCGCTGGTTTTTGTTGAAACGTATGGGTGTATTGGTTAGTCAGGTGAATCAATATCATACATTCGGAAGTTCGAGTACAAATGAAGCCGTGTTTCCAATGCAGCCTCACATGGTGCGTTGGCCGATACCACAGGATCAGATCGATCTGATGGCACCGAGCTTTCCACAAAATCAAGGTTACTAAGATGTTCTTTTCAAAAGCAGGACTGTTAATTTCTACAGTCCTGCTTTTATCATTCATATTTTATTGCAATTAACCCGGAATGAAACGTTTCTTTTTTTATTTCTTACCTCTTTTACTTTCGTCGTTTGTGTCAGCACAAACATCTTTGCCTGTGTATAAAAACAAAAATGCACCCCTTGAAAAGCGGATTGATGATTTATTGAAACGGATGACACTTGAAGAAAAGATTCTTCAAATGAATCAATGGACCTACGGCAAGAATGCAAATGCGAACAATATTGAAGCAAGTATGAAAGCGGTGCGACCGGAAATTGGTTCACTCATTTATCGAAGCATCAACCCGGTTTATAAAAATCAGATACAGCGAAAAGCGATGGAGCAATCACGACTCGGCATTCCGATTCTCATGGGCTTTGATGTGATCCATGGTTATCGAACTATTTTTCCGATTCCGCTTGCACAAGCCTGTTCATGGAATACGGATCTGGTGAAAGATGCATGCACTGTTGCAGCAAAAGAATCTAAACTATCAGGAGTTGACTGGACATTTTCTCCAATGGTTGATGTGGCACGTGATGCACGTTGGGGAAGAGTTGCAGAAGGATACGGAGAAGATACCTATGCTAATGCAATGTTTGCTGTTGCATCCATTAAAGGTTATCAAGGAAAGAATTTATCTGATTCATTTTCTATAGCAGCATGTATTAAACATTATATCGGTTACAGTTTATCTGAAGGCGGGCGTGATTACCGCTATGCTGATGTATCGGCTCAAACAATGTGGGAAACATTTATGCCTCCTTACGAAGCAGGTGTAAAAGCAGGTGCTGCAACACTCATGAGCAGCTTTAATGATATCAGCGGAATACCCGCCTCTGCAAATCCATACACATTAACGGAGATATTAAAGAAGCGTTGGAAACACGATGGCTTTGTAGTATCTGATTGGGGTTCGGTTGAAAATCTTATTCCACAAGGATTTGCAAAGGATAAAAGAGAAGCTGCCTACATGAGTTTTATGGCAGGAGTAGAGATGGATATGGTGGATAATCTTTATGTTGAAAATTTACAGCAATTGGTATTGGAGAAAAAAATACCAATGAGTAAAATTGATGATGCAGTAAAAAGAATTTTGCGAATCAAATTTCGATTGGATTTGTTCGAACAACCATATGTAATTGAACTTCCGGAACAAGAGCGTTACTACGAACCAAAAAGCATGGCGATTGCAGCACAGCTTGCTGCAGAGTCGATGGTGTTGCTGAAGAATAATAAGCAGACACTTCCTTTAAACAAATCAATTAAAAAGATCGCTTTGATCGGTCCGATGGTAAAAGATAGTGTGAACATCATGGGTTCATGGGAAGGACAAGGTGTGTCCGAAGCAGTTGAAACTATTTATGAAGGATTTGAAAAGGAGTTTAAAGGCAAAGCAAGTTTACATTATGCAAAAGGATGTGCTTTTGAAGGAACCGATGAAAGTGGGTTTGAAGAAGCAGTGAATACCGCCATGCAATCGGATGTAATCATCCTTTGCATGGGAGAAATGAAAAAGTGGAGTGGAGAAAATGCATCACGATCAACCATTGCATTACCCATTATCCAGGAACGTTTGGTTACAGCATTGAAGAAAACAGGAAAGCCCATCATTCTCATTTTATCAAATGGCAGACCGTTGGAATTAGGAAATTTAGAAAACTTATCTGATGCCATTTTAGAAATATGGCAACCGGGAACCGCAGGTGGCAGTGCTGTTGCAGGAATGATTTCCGGCCGCTTAAATCCATCTGGTAAATTAGCGATCACGTTTCCATTAACAACAGGACAAATTCCAACCTATTACAACATGCGTCAATCGGCCCGTCCAAAGTTGGGCGGCTACCAGGATATTGCTACAGAGCCAAAATATCCGTTTGGTTATGGATTAAGTTATACCAGCTTCACGTATGGAGCTGTGAAATTATCTACAACACGCTTTTCAAAAAATCAAAAACTAACAGCAACAGTTGAAATAACAAACAGTGGTGCTGTGGAAGGAAAGGAAACGGTGTTGTGGTTTATTGCCGATCCTGTTGCATCGATCACAAGACCCATGAAGGAATTAAAGTTTTTTGAAAAGAAAGAATTGAAAGCAGGCGAAAAGAAAACATTCATGTTTGAAATTGATCCCATGCGTGATTTAAGTTTTCCTGATGCAAACGGAATGAGGCGATTGGAAAGCGGCGATTATTATCTCATCGTCAATGATCAAAAAATAAAATTTGAACTGATCGATTAAAATTGAAATCACAAACACATTAAAACAAGTCATATGAAAAGCAGAGAAATACCGGTAATTGTCGATCGATTATTCGAAGCCATTGAAAAGCTGATACCTGAATACATGGAGAACCCTGCGGACAATTGTATTTCCAATGGCAACGTTGCTGCATGCATCATTGATGAAAACGGACATACACATGGCAAAATGTTTGGTACAGATAAACCAAGATTGCGTCAGTCGTATAAAGTAGCGTGGACAAAAGCCAGCCAGGTGTGGCTTACGGGAATAAAAACCGGTGAGTATGAAAAGAAAGTGTTTAATAAAGAAGTAGGTGAAAACGCAAACGGTATAGAGGCACCTGATTTAATTGGATGGGAAGGCGGTCAGCCATTGGAATTAAAGAATGGGGTAAAGTTTTCAGTTGGCTTCAGTGGATTCAGAGGTACAACCGATCTTGAAATCATAGTGAAGGCATTGGCTACAGTAGAAGCGGCTTAATTTTCAAACAACACATTAAACTATTTTTCGAATGCAATACATGGCAAATGAGCAGCGGTACACGAACATGGAATACCGCCGATGTGGAAACAGTGGATTGAAATTACCTGCTGTTTCATTGGGGCTTTGGCACAACTTCGGACATATTGATCAACTCGAAAATGCACGCAACATATTGCGTGTTGCATTTGATAACGGCATCACACATTTTGATCTGGCAAATAATTATGGCCCGCCTCCTGGATCAGCTGAAGAAAATTTTGGAAAAATCTTCAAAGACGATTTTACTGCTTATCGTGATGAATTGATCATCTCAAGTAAAGCAGGATGGGGAATGTGGCCCGGTCCTTATGGTGATTGGGGTTCAAAGAAATATTTAACAGCAAGTCTTGATCAGAGTCTACAGCGCATGGGGCTTGAGTATGTTGATATATTTTATCATCACCGTCCCGATCCTGAAACGCCATTGGAAGAAACTATGGGCACACTTGATCTGATGGTGCGGCAAGGGAAAGCATTGTATGTAGGCATCTCAAGTTATCAACCGGAAGAAGCTGCAAAAGCAATTTCAATTTTAAAAGACTTAGGAACACCTTGTTTAATTCATCAGCCTAAATATTCCATGTTCGATCGCTGGATCGAAGATGGTTTGCTGGATGTGTTAGAGCAAAATGCAGTAGGATGTATTCCGTTTTCGCCTTTGGCACAAGGGCTACTCACGAATAAGTATTTGAAAGGAATTCCGGAAGGTTCAAGGGCAGCGAGCCATCGTGGTAATGGTGCTATTGATGAAGACCAGGTATCGGACGAAAAGATCAATAAAGTGCGTGCATTAAATGTGTTGGCAGAAAAGCGTGGACAGAATCTTGCACAAATGGCGCTTGCATGGATACTGAAAGATCAACGTATCAGTTCTGTTCTCATTGGTGTAAGCAAACCGGAACAAGTAGTTGATTCATTGAAATGCCTTGATAATTATTCATTCACAAAGGAAGAACTGGATCAAATAAATCAGATACTATCCTGACAACAAAATAAAGTACATGAATATTCGAATAACCTTCAGTACATTTTTAATTGGAAGCGTTTGTTGCACTACGTTAGTGGCGCAAAAAAAAACGAAGAAAGATGATGCAGCAATGCCTGCTTATTATCAGGTCGAAGCACGAAGCAATGCCAACAGCACTACATGGAAAACATACACTGCAAAGACGATTGATAAATTGCCCGGCTTTAAAATAAAAGCCGATCCGAAGATCAATGCGTATGGAAGCTGGTTGGTGAATCAATCAACTGCAACAGGTTTTTTCAGAGTTGAGAAAAAGGGTGATCGTTGGTGGATCGTTGATCCGGAAGGTTATCCTTTTATTCACAAGGGTGTGGCTGTGTATCGGGCAGGTAATTCATCGTTGCAAAAAACAGCCATGACCACAAAATATGGAATAGCCGAAAATTGGGCGAAGCAGGAAAGTCAGATGTTGAAGCAACATGGCTTCAACGGTACAGGTGCTTGGTCGAATGTTGATCTGCTAAGGCAAACTGCAGATCCATTGGTTTATACTGTTATTGTAAGCCCTATGGGAAGTTATAAATCCGAGCATCAACGAAAGTTTGGCGGCAAATACAAAGTTGCCGGATGGCAGGGTTACCGATTTGATCTTGCGATGGTATTTGATCCCGAGTTTGATGCACATGTGGAAAAAACGATTTCAGTGATCGCAAAATATGCGAACGATAAACACCTGCTTGGTTATTTTACTGACAATGAACTACCGTGGAAGAACGATGCATTAGACCGGCATTTGAATTTTCTTGCGAAAGATGAGGCGGGTTATATCGCCGCAAAAAAATGGTTGGATGAACGAAAAGGAAAAGATGCATCAATGGCTGATGTAACAGATGAAGATCGGCTTGCATTCACCGGATTTTATTTTGAAACTTATCTGAAGAAGGTAGCTGCCGCTGTTCGGAAATACGATGCGAATCATTTGTATTTGGGTTGTCGTTTCAACCAGGAGTCGGAGGAGTTGCAAAATCCTGCCATTTTTAAAGTAGCAGGCCAATACATGGATATTGTTTCGATTAATCATTACCGTAAGTGGGAACCTGTTCAATCGATCATGGCAAACTGGACAGCATGGTCGGGCAAGCCATTTATCATTACAGAGTGGTATACCAAGGGAGAAGATTCTGAATTACCTAATAGAACAGGAGCAGGATGGAATGTACCTACACAAAAAGACAGAGGATATTTCTATCAAAATTTCACGATTGAATTATTGAAAAGCAAAGCCTGTGTTGGCTGGCATTGGTTTACCTATCAGGACAATGATCCGCAGGATCTTACAACTGATCCATCAAACCGTGATTCAAACAAAGGAATTGTAAATAGTCAGTTCATTCCTTATTCCCCTTTGCTGGAGAATATGCGCATGTTGAACACGCATGTGTATGAGTTAATAAGATACCTGGATAAATAATTCAACGATAGAAACAAAAATGAAGAAACTACAATTTATACTCCTGTTCATTGGCTCAGCTTTTTTTACTGTTTCGTTTGCGCAAAGCAATGTAATAAGTATTGGAGCATTTGACGTGTTTACCGATGTGGGTTCACCAAAAATTGCCGGCAGCGCAAGTTATCATGTGCCTTCGCAAACCTATCGCTTGTCAGGTTCCGGCTCTAATATCTGGGCTGGCAGAGATAGTTTTTCATTTGTGAGCAAAAAGATGAACGGTGATTTTATTCTGCAAACACAGGTGAAATTTATTGGCGCAGGGAATGAGTTGCATCGAAAAACAGGATTGATGATCAGAAGTTCATTGGCAACCAATTCTCCGGTTGTTGTATGTACTGTACATGGTGATGGACTTACGTCGTTGCAATATCGCACCACTCCGGTTGGAACGATGAAAGAAATCAAGATGACGATAAACGCACCTGATGTAATACAACTGGAGAAAAAAGGAACCACTTATACAATGTCTGTTGCACGTTTTGGTGAAGTGTATCAGGTGCAGCAATTAGATAGTATTGATCTTGGAACTGATTTGATGGCTGGCATATTTATTTGCTCACACAGTAATTTGTTTTCAGAAGAAGCTGAGTTCAGTAACACAAGAATATTCAATACTGCACCGGATAGTTTGGTGCAGTACAAAACCTATCTCGGAAGCTTATTAGAAGTACTGAATGTTACTACAGGCCATCGTGAAGTAGTTGCAAGTGCACAAGGCTCATGGCAGGCACCCAACTGGACACCCGATGGTAAAACACTCATCTATAATGCAAGCGGTAAACTGTACAATTTCAATTTAGCTACAAAAGAATCCACATTGTTGAATACAGATTTTGCTGTTAAGAACAACAACGATCATGTATTAACATTCGATGGAAAACAGATCGGCATCAGTCATCATGCGGCTGAAGCAAAAGGTCAGTCGGTGGTTTATACAGTGCCTGTTACAGGTGGTGTGCCGAAACGAATAACAGAGAAAAGCCCCTCTTACTTCCATGGATGGTCGCCCGATAGTCAGTTCTTATTGTATACAGGTGAACGTAATGGAGATTTTGATATTTACAAAATATCAAAAGATGGTGGTAAGGAAATTCGATTAACCAATGCAAAAGGGTTGGATGATGGTTCAGAATATTCATCCGATGGAAAATACATTTATTTCTGTTCTGCACGCACCGGAAAAATGCAGGTGTGGCGAATGGATCCTGATGGGAAAAATCAAACACAGTTAACGTTTGATGAAATGAACAATTGGTTTCCACACGTTTCACCCGATAACAAATGGCTGGTGTTTATTTCATTCCCCAAGGAAGTGCCAGCAGACAAACATCCTTTTTATGAACGTGTGTATTTGCGTTTAATGCCTGCAGCAGGCGGCGAACCAAAAGTGATCTCTTACCTCTACGGGGGACAGGGAACCATGAACGTTCCAAGCTGGTCGCCTGACAGTAAGAAGATTGCCTTTGTAAGTAACGGAACATTCAATCATTAAATCTGAAAAAATAAAACATGCATACATCCTTTATAGAATCAACAAATAGAAAGAGTATAAGACGGCTTAGTATTGTAATGATCTTATGCTTCAGCATTGTTGCTTCAAATACAATTGCACAGAAGAAGAAAAACGGAGTGCCTGTTATTGCTGCATTGAATGCCTATTCATTCAGCGATCTGCTTTCAGCAAAGGATAGTCGTGATAAGCAGCAAGTTTATTCCTTGTTTAATCTGCTCGATTGGTGTGCTACAAAAAAAATAAAAGCACTCGACCCAACAGCTTATTTCTTTCCTACTTATCCGGAAGTGCCTTCGGATGAATATCTGAAAAAATTTAAAGACAGAGCAGCACAGCTGGGTATTGTGATCAGTGGCACCGGTATCCGCAATGATTTTGCTTCCCCCAATCCGAAAGTACGTGCAGCAGGTGTTGAACTTGCAAAAAAATGGATCGTTGCAGCTTCAAAGATGGGAGCACCGGTGCTCCGTTTGTTCTCGGGCGAAATTCCGAAGGGCTATGAAAATAAATGGAACGAAGTAGCAGGATGGATGATCGAGTGTTACAAAGAATGTGTGGCTTATGGTGAAAAGTATAATGTAAAGATCGGTATCCAGAACCATGGTGATATGCTGCAAACAGCGGATCAATGTATTTATGTATTGAAAGGAGTTAATTCAAAATGGGCAGGATTGATTGTTGATGTTGGAAATTTTAAAACAGAAGATCCTTATAAAGACATTGCAGCGGTTGTGCCATATGCGGTTAACTGGCAAATCAAAGAAAGTGTATTTGGTATTGGCAGTAAAGTTCCTACAGATTATAAGCGTCTCGTACAAATCATTAAAGATGGCGGTTATAAAGGCTATTTGCCTGTTGAAACATTATTGGTGCGGGGTACGCCTTATGATCCATTTGCATTGGTTCCAGGAATGCTCAATGATTTGAATAAAGCAATTATAGAAGTGTACAAATAAATTATTTCTATGAGAACAAACATGATGGCTTCGTTTAAGTTTCTTACGTTGATGGTTTCTTTTTTTTCTGTTTCGATTGTTTCTGCACAGAACAAGCAGGGAGCTGATTATGCATTTGAACAAAACAGGCGGATGGGAAGAGGTGTAAATATTATTGGCTACGATCCGCTGTGGAAAGATTCATCTAAAGCAAGGATGAAGGCAAAGCATTTCAAACTTATCAAAGAAGCAGGTTTTAATAATGTGCGTATTGTGATTGCGCCGTTCAAATTCTCCATGGGAGATTCAGCCTATACCATCAAACCTGAATTCTTTGTTACACTTGATTGGGCCATTAAAGAAGCATTGAAAAATAGGTTGATGGCGATTGTTGATTTTCATGAACACAATACCATTGCAAAAGATCCATTAGGGCATATGCCGAAGATATTGGCGATGTGGAAACAGATTGCAGAGCATTGCAAGAGTTATTCCAATGATGTGCTGTTTGAATTGTGTAACGAGCCCAATATGAAACCTGATACCTGGAATACGATTCAAACTGCAGCATATAAGGTTGTACGAACGTCAAATCCAAACCGGACGATCATCATCGGTACCATCAATGGTAACCAGATCAAATTTTTACCGGATTTGAAATTGCCGGAAGAAGACAGAAATATTATTGTCGCCATTCACTATTACAGTCCCATACAGTTTACACATCAGGGTGCGCCATGGTCGATACGTAATAAAGACCTGAGTGGAATTGAATGGACACAAAGCAAGGCGCAGGAAGATTCGGTAAAAGCTGATTTTGATTTTGCACAACAATGGTCAAAGCAAAATAAACGGCCACTTACGTTAGGTGAGTTCGGTGCTTATGAAAGAGCTGATATGCCTTCACGCATCAAGTGGACCAACTATGTAGCAAGACAAGCCGAGGTAAGAAACTGGAGCTGGAGTTACTGGCAATTCGATTCTGATTTTATTCTGTATGATATGAATAAAGATGAATGGGTGGAGCCGATCAGGAATGCATTAATACCGGCTAAGAAATAACATGAACCCAAAGTTGAATGTAATACGTGCCGGAATTATTGGTTCAGGCTTCGCTGCAAAGTTTCATTACGAAGCACTCAAACGTGTGTATAGTGTTAACGTGGAAGTAGCTGGTTCGTTTTCTACCAACCGTGAACGGTTAGATGCTTTTACTCAACCAAGAGAAATCAAAAGTTTCGAAAGTCTCGAGGCATTAATTGCTGCATCAGATGTATTGCATGTGTGCACACCGCCCTCCACACATGAAGAAATAGTGATACGGGTATTAGCGAAAGGTAAGCATGTAATTGTTGAAAAACCTTTCACAGGATATTTTGGTGATGACAGTAAAACTTTCAGTGGGGATTCGTTTCCACGTAAAGATGGATTAGCCTTCGCCTTGAAAAGTATTGAGCGGATGTTACTGGCTGAGAAGGAAAGTGCAGGATCAATTATGTATGCAGAGAATTGGGTGTATGCTCCGGCTATCCAAAAAGAACGTGAGCTGATTCAGAAAACAAATGCACAGATACTTTGGATACAGGCGCAGCAATCGCACTCAGGTTCACATTCGTTGGATTATGGACAATGGCATTTATCAGGTGGTGGTTCGTTAATGGGCAAGGGTAGTCATCCATTAACGGCTGCTATCTATTTAAAACAAGTTGAAGGGCGTGCAAGAAATGGAAAGCCGATTCGTCCGAAAACTGTTTCTGCAAGAACTCATCCTATTACAAGAATGCCGGGTTATATAAACGAAGATCATTTGAGGGATACATATAAAGATGTAGAAGATTATGCAATGGTTCATGTGGTATTTGAAGATGGAAGCATTGCAGATATTGTTGCAAGTGAGTTGTTACAGGGCGGAGTTAAAAATTACGTAGAAGTGCATGCAAATAATCATCGTAGCATTTGCAACATCGCACCGAACAATGCAATGCAAACGTATAATCCTGTTGAAGAAAATTTCAATGATGTCTATGTGGTAGAAAAAACGGGAACCAAACAGGGCTGGTCTTTTATATCGCCCGATGAAGCATGGTTCAATGGCTATCAGCATGAAATGGAAGCGTTTTATCGCACAGCGGCATTTGGAGAAGCGATCGAAAGTAACAGTCAATTGGCAGCAGATGTAATTGCTACTATTTATGCAGCTTATGTTTCTGCAGAAGATAAGGGTATTGAAGTGGAAGTATCAACTATTAATTAGTAACATGAGTTTAAGTGTATCAGTCAATAAAACTCCGGTAAAAAAATACAGATGGATCATTCTGTCGTTGGTGTTTTTTGCTACTACGATTAATTATCTCGACAGACAAGTGATCAGCTTGCTGAAAGATGATTACCTGGAGCCTTTGTTTGGCTGGACGGAAACGGATTATGCCAATATTGTGATTGCTTTCCAGGTTACTTATGCATTGGGTATGATCGGCTCGGGTTTTATTATTGATCGTATCGGTACAAAATTCGGCTATGCGTTGGCGTTGGTTATCTGGAGTCTTGCAGCAATCGGTCATGCTTTCGCCATCTCTACCGGAGGTTTCATGGTCGCAAGAGCTGTATTAGGTTTTAGTGAAGCAGGAAATTTTCCTGCAGCAATTAAAACAGTAGCAGAATGGTTTCCGAAAAAAGAACGGGCATTGGCAGCAGGTATATTTAATTCGGGAACAAATATCGGTGCAATCATCGCACCGTTATCTGTGCCGCTTATTGCAGGTACACTTGGTTGGGAGTGGGCGTTTATTATTACAGGTGCAATTGGGCTTATCTGGTTACTCTTTTGGTGGTTGTTTTATGATAGCCCGCATAAGCATAAAAAAATATCGGCTGAAGAATACAATCATATTCACAGCGATGATATAGATGATGAACAATTTGAAGATGCTCCAACAAAAATAAAATGGGTTAAGCTCTTGGGCTATCGGCAAACATGGTCTTTTGCATTGTTGAAATTTTTTACTGACCCTGTTTGGTGGTTCATTCTTTTCTGGTTGCCTTCGTTTTTAAACAAGCAATACGGCATGACGAAACTTGCACTGGCATTTCCCATAGCTGTTGTATATACCATTGCCATGTTCGGAAGTATTGCAGGCGGATGGCTTTCGGGTTATTTCATCCAACGAGGCTGGCCGTTATACAAAGCACGCAGAACAGCATTACTCATTTTTGCTTTATGTGCGTTGCCTATGTTGGCAGCACAATGGTTGGGCACATTTAATTATTGGTACGCAGTGTTGATCATTGGTTTGGCTGCATCAGCTCACCAGGCATGGTCGGCAAATATTTTCACAACCGTTTCTGATATGTTTCCAAAGAAAGCTGTTGCATCTGTAGTAGGTATTGGTGGTATGGTTGGTGCAGTTGGCGGAATTATTATTGCAAGAACAGCAGGTTTGTTGCTGGATCATTTCAAAGCATTGGGAAAAATTGAAACAGGCTATTATATCATGTTTATTATTTGTGCACTGGCATACATCATTGCATGGTCGTTGTTTAGTTTGTTAGTGCCTAAAATGCCAAAGGTGAAAATTTAATCATAGAACATGATGAACTATAATTACATAAAAAGAATAGTACGTTCCAACATGCGATTAAGTATTTTTTTATTGCTGTTTTTTTCGTTTGAAGCAGCTGCACAAAAGATAAGTCCGCAGTTGGTTGGTACGAATGTTTGGTACAGTGATGTGCGCCCAATGGTGTGGGATCTTACAAAAAAATCAGCTGTAAAAACAATCCGTATCGGTGGTCATTCATACGATAAAAAGATGCCATCGAATGAAACGCTTTTAGGTTGGGTAAGGAATATACAGTCGATGGGAGCAGAACCTGTGATACAGGTATCGCAATATCAAAATGAACAAGCTGCTGCAGACCTTGTTCGTTTCTTTAATGTTGAAAAACATGAAGGGATTAAACCTGTTAAATACTGGAACATCGGTAACGAACCTTGGTTACAGGCAGGCAAACCCGATGCGTCAACATTTGCTGCAAAAGTAGAAGCTTATTTTAAACCGAGAGCAGCTGCGATGAAAGCAGTTGATTCAACTATCATGATCTATGGGCCAAATGAATGCGACTATCTGAATTATTACAATGATCTGTTTGGAGGTAAGAATGATATTGCAGGCAAAGTGCCGGGGCATACATATTATTATTGCGATGGATTGACATTTCATCGTTATCCGCAAGGTAACGGCGATGGTGCTACAGAAGGAGCCAATGATATGTTGGTGCGCATCAAAAAAGCAAAACAAAAAGTTGACGAAGTAAATAAACTGCACAACCGCACAGGTAAGTATGCATTGCAGTGGGGCATTGGTGAATACAATGCAAAAGGTGGGCCGCAGGTACACACCTGGGGCAACGGACAAATGTTTGGTGCTGTGCTGGGTTATTGTATGGAATATGGTGCGATGTATGCGAACAGCTGGAGCATGTTTGAACATGCAGGCGATCGCAAGGGTTCTGATTTCAGTTTCATTGATGGAAAGAACATGACGCCAAGAGCATCATACCGCCACATGGAATTTGTTGCGAAGTATTTCACCGGAACATTTGTAAAAGGAACTGCGTCTGATAGTGATTTTATTGTTTATGCTGCAAAGGATGCTGATCAGTTAAGTGTAATGATCATGAACCGTGGCTTTGGTGAAACAAAAAACTATCTTTTAAACGGCATCAACAATAGTCATGCAAAAAGCGGCATCAATCTTTCTATTGCAGCTAAACTACATGCAACTTATACTGATACTATTCAGCAACGTTCAACACAGGTATTAATTTTTAAAGGCAATACAATTACGAAGGTCAATTATACCAGTGATGATTTTGATAACGAACGGCCGCCTGTGTATACAAAAGTTGCTGCTAATGAAAATGAAATTAAGTCGGTGTTCAACAACTATAAAGGCAAGCCGTGGAATAGACAGCCGCAACAAATTCCCGGAAAAGTACAATGCGAGTTCTACGATTTAGGTGGAGAAGGAGTTGCCTATCATGATAAGGATACAATGAACAACGGCAGTGGCAATCTGAATCCTGCAAACGGTACATTTCTCAATGAATTCAGAATGAAAGAAGCCGTTGATATTTCTTATACCAAAGCAAGGGATATTGATAACAGTCCGTATAATCTTGTTGAACCTGTAATGGGAGAGTTATATGCAGGTTGGACGAAGCCCGGTGAGTGGATCAACTATACCGTTAATGTAACTAAATCAGGAAGCTATACGATCGGCATTATGTACACAGCAAGCGGCGATGGAAGCATCTCTTTACTGATCGATGGAAAGGAAACAATTCCTGAAGTTATGATTCCATCAACAAAAAACGATAAAGAAACAATTCCATGGCGACAATGGCATCATTGGAACAGGATCGATCAGCTCGCAACCATTCAACTGAAGAAAGGTATTCATGTGCTTACGATTAAAACTGTAACCAACGGGAATATGAATTACGATTATCTCAATTTCAAACTGATCAAGTAGCAGATTTATTTCATCATAAACTAAATAATAATCATGACAAACCGGTATCAACAAAACGCAACGTTGCGAAATGTTTTTTGCAGAATACTGCCAGTGCTCATTTTAATGTTCCTTTTTTCTTGTAAAAAGAAATCAGGCGGACCTGCGCCGGTGGTTGTTACTCCGCCAACAGTAACGCCGATCCCTTCAATCAACACGAATTCAACTACTGCCAAAGAAATCATTGAAGATATGGCTGCAGGTTTTAATTTGGGCAATACGTTTGAAAACGGGATCAATTCATCTGCACCTGCAACGAACAAACAAATCATTGATTTGTATTATTCAGCTGGTATGCGTCATGTGCGTATTCCTGTTACATGGGCGCAGGGCTTCAGCAGCAATCTTGCTGATGCTAATGGAAATGTGAATGTCAGTCATCCACGGCTTCTTGAATTGAAAGAGATCGTTGATTATGCGTTGGCTAAAAAAATGTATGTGGTCATCAACACACATCATGAACATTGGTTGAAAGATAATTATGATGGCTCTGCAGCTTTCGATACAAAATTTACAACCTTGTGGAACGGTATCGCTACATTTTTTAAAGACTATCCGAAACAATTGCTGTTTGAAGTGTTGAACGAACCGGAAGGAGCAATGGGTCAATGGAGCGGAACAGGTTATCCGTTACCAACAAACGCACAGGCCATTGACTATACTCGAAAAATAAATAAAGTTGGGTATGATGCTATTCGTGCAACCGGTGGTAACAATACAACACGTCTTGTGATGGTTTCTCCAAACGGACAAGGTAACCAGGGTATGATTGAGGAAGTTTATCCAACAAAAGCAACCCTGCCGGGAGCTGGCAACGATGTATATCTTGCAATACAAGTGCATACGTACGATCCATGGGCATTCTGCGGACAAACAGGCAGCAATGCTGCATGGCCGGGAACTGCAAGTATTGAAAATGCAATTAAAAAAGTAGGTGTTCATTCAAAACTGATAGATGTGCCGATTAACTATGGTGAATTTGGAGTGGGGCGACAATCAAACACAGGCGAAAGGAATACTGATCTCGTTCGTGGATATTATAAACTGTTCAGAGTTACATGTAAAGCAGAAAAAATGAGTTTCACGCCTTGGGACGACAGAGGTTGGTTTGGTCTTATTTATAAAAGCGGATCAGACTATTTATTTTCAAACAATATTGTACCAAGTATGATGCAATAGGTAGTGCGCAAGAAGTAAAGCGGTTGTTTGATTGTCACTAACGAAGTGTGGAGTTAGGCATTATTTTTTCTGGCTAATTAATCAGTTTGTAAAATTTTTATATCCCTGATCAGTTGTTCAATTTCTAATTGAAGCGTGCCGTTGTAAATTCCCCTGATGCGTTTTGTTTTATCGATCAACAGAATATGTTCTGTGTGCAGAAATTCAGAACTGTCTTTGGTAAAGCCAAGGTCTTCTTCAGCAAAATAAGATCGTCTTGCTAAGTTGTAGATCTCTGCTTTGTTACCGGTAAGCAAATGCCAGTTTGCTGAGCTGATCTTATTCTGTTCAGCAAATTCTTTCAATCGGCTCACACTGTCAATCCACGGAGTGACGCTGTAAGAAAGAAGAACAATGTTGTTATCGCCGGCATATTCTTTCTCAACCATCTTCATGTGTTTGATCATAACCGGGCAAATGCTGGCACAACGTGTAAAAATGAAATTGGCTATATGAATTTTATCATCAACTGTTTGTTCTGTTATTGTATTGCCAGATTGATTGGTAAACGAAAAGCGGCCAATGGTATGTGGGATTTTTTTAGTCACATCTTCGCTTGCTTGTAAAAACACCGGCGTAAAATCAGGACTGTTATAATACGGGAGCTGTTCTCTGGGTTGTTTTTGTGAACAAGCCGAAGTAAAAAGGATTAAAAAGAAGAAACTAATTCTTAAAAATACTGTCTGATACATTCATGCAATTTTTAGTGCCCAGTAATCCATAACGTCTTCCCTGCTTAATGATGTAGTTGGCTTTTATCTTTCCGTTATCATACCACCATTTTTGTTTGCCTTCTTCATGTCCTTTATGATAATTCATTTCTTTCACCAGCAATCCATCACTTGACCATTCACGACAGGTGCCTTCGTATTCATCATTTGTAAAGAGATAATATGTTTGCTTAGTTCCATTCGGCCACCATGTTTCAAGCACTCCTGTTTTCTTGCCGTTGTCAAAACTTCGTTGTTCAAATAATTTTCCATCGGTGTAATACTTTACCCAGCGTCCATGTTCTTTCCCATTAAGATAAGAAGCACTTGCAGCAGTGTCGGTAGTTGAGGGGTATAACGAATAGACCACTCCGCTGAATAGTTGATCATTAAAATAGATGATACCGATTCTGTTTGAAATACGGGCATCAGTCATATTCAAAAAAAGATTAGAAACAGGTTCTTCTTTTTTCTTTTTTTCTGTTGAACAACCAAACAAACTAATGGTCAGGTAAAGCAAGATGATCTTATTGTGTAACTGTACCGGGCGTTCCATAATATCCACTACCATTTATGTAAGGATCTGTATTGGTGATGTGATAATGATAAATACCATTCGGATAATCAACTGTTGCATGCGTATGTCCGTGATAAGCATCCAACATGGCATTTGTTACTGCGGCACCATTTTCTTCGGAGCCATATACCGGAAAACCATCGAGCAGGAAACCCATTAACGAAGATTTTGTTGCCTTTACAGTAGTGAGGTAAAGTGGTTCTACATGATAATGATAGCGGCCTGTTGCAGTCGGATGCCCCCAGTATTGATCAAAACTCATCACTTCGTTTGTAAGTGGTTGGCTTGGTCCTGCATACTGATTATATAAAGGAATGCCGTTTACTGCAACGCCCATCGCACCTAAAGGCGTAGCAGCATGTGTAGCAGCAACAGTTGGATTGAGTGGAATTTTGAACGTGTAGTTCTGTGTAATAATAGAGTTTGGATTTTTTGTAAACGTGTTGCCGCCAAATGTGGTGCCGCTGAATGTTTCGTACAATGCGTTGCCATTGGGGTAGTACACGCTTTTATGATCGGGGTTGCCATTTGTTTTAATGGTAATAAACGTACCATCGGATGTAATACTTGTTGCGCCGTATATTTTTAAATAAACAGCAGGTACAGTGTTGGTATTGCCGCTGCCATTATCAGCGTTGTTATCTTTTTTGCAGGAAAGGTTAATGATAGAAGTGATCGATAAAAAGAGCAATGAAAGGAAAGACATTTGTTTCATACAGATCTGTTTGGGTTTTTCGACTTACAACTTGTGAAGTAGTTTAACCTATATCTGAATCAATTTACTTAATTGCGTCTTTCTTTCCGAAAATAGTAACGACAAGGTTGTAGTAAAATAGTCTTTCGGTTTTAATGAGATGGATACTTTTGAGTGCGATTTCAGCCGTAAAACCACTGCTTTTGAGCCAAGTCGTTTAATATCTCTATTTTTAAACCGTTAATGCCTGCTCCCAAAATTTTTTATCGATTGCTGCGCAGGTTGTATGAATGATTATGATTGAACTGCTTGATGAAACCCTTTGATGAAATAGAATTAATGGAGCGTTTGAAGCGGGGCGACCAACAAGCCTTTCTTACCCTGTACGATCGCTATCATCCACTTGTGTACAATTGGGTACTAAAGTTGGTGAAAGTGCCTGAATTAGCTGAAGACATTGTGCAGGAAGTTTTCATTAAGATCTGGCAGATAAAGGAGCGCCTCAATCCTGAACAATCATTTCCCGCCTTTTTATATAAGATAAGCCGCAACCAGGCTTTTGCACTATTGAAGAAGATCGCCAGCGATGAAACACTTCGCAGCAAAGTGATGACAGAGCTTGGCAGTAATGCAGAAAGTGCGGAAAACCGTTTATTATGGCAGCAGTATGAAAAGTTACTGAACCATGCGGTTGAGCAATTACCTGTTCAACGAAAGAAAGTGTTTAAGCTTTGCCGTCAGGAAGGCATGAGTTATGAGGAAGTGGCAACAGAGTTGGGCATTTCCCGTAACACTGTAAAGGAGCATATGGTAATGGCCATGAAGAATATCAGGGAGTATTTTTCGCAACACGGCGATATGTCTTTGCTCTTTTTGTTCCTGCTTACGCAAAAGCCCTGAAAAAAAATCAGTTTTTCTTTTTTTAGACCCACCCTTCTTTTTAATTCAACGATATATAGTATAAGCGAGCTGCTTTTTTTGCCATTATGAATAAAGAAACCGGATATTACCAACGTTTAATTAAACGCTATATCGATAACAACTGCACCCCTCAGGAAGCAACTGAGTTATTCGATTACCTGCAGCAGTCTTCATCCAACCGTTTGCTCTTACAGGAAATGAAAGACCTGTACAATGCCCAAACAGGCGATGTTCAAACAATCAATAAAGCAGAGTGGAGTCAACGTGTTCGCAATGAATTGCTACAGCATATTCAAGTGGAAACAAAAGTTATTCCTTTCTATAAACGCTGGTTGCCGCAGGTAGCTGCTGCAGCCATCCTTCTTATCGGCGCCACCATTTTCTTTCAATACTTCAACAAGTCTTCAACAATAAATGATACGGCTGTTTTAAAACCTGTTACAACTGCTCCTGCAAAAGAAGTGTTACCGGGAACAGATAAAGCCATACTTACATTGGCCGATGGAACAGTGATTGTACTCGACAGTGCAAAAACAGGCAGCATTGCTGCACAAGGTGGTACGGTATTGCAGAATAAAAATGGCCTGATCGTGTACGATGCTTCCGGCAATGCTGCATCTGCCGATCAAATTACTTTCAATACTATCTCAACACCAAAAGGTGGACAGTACCAGGTGGTGTTGCCCGATGGCAGCAAAGCATGGCTCAATGCAGCTTCATCACTTCGTTTCCCGACTGCATTCACGGGTGAAACACGAACTGTTGAATTAACAGGTGAAGGTTATTTTGAAATTGCGAAGAATGAAAAAATGCCGTTTCATGTAAAAGCAAATAATGTGGATGTTGAAGTAGTAGGTACACACTTTAATGTGATGGCTTATGAAAATGAAGCTGCAATCCGCACAACGTTATTAGAAGGTTCAGTGAAATTGAACACCGGTACATCTTCCGGTTATTTAAAACCGGGTCAGCAAGCTGATGTTAATTCAACAGGCGCAATGAAAACTGGACCGGGTAATGTGGATGAAGCGGTCGCCTGGAAAAACGGAAATTTTAATTTCGACAACACAAGTTTAACCACCATCATGCGTCAGTTTGAGCGTTGGTATAATATTGAAGTTGCTTATAGCGGAGTAGAGAAAAAACGTTATTTCTCTGTAGAAATGTCGAGGAATATGAGTTTGTCGCAGGTGTTGAAATTGTTGAATGCAGCAGATATACAATTTAAAATTGAACAGAATAAATTATCAGTTATTTACTAACTGCAACGAAGTATAAAACCGGGAGTGTATACATAAAAAACCAGGAGCGGTGGAACGCCCCTGGAGAATATGCTTAGGTATTCATTCTCAATCGACCAGGATTGCTTAACAAACCCTAAACCTTACAAAAGTATGCAAAACTTTGTATGTAGTAATGCCATGCCCAGATCATGGGTCATTCCGCCAAAACTACTTCTGATTATGAAGCTGACGATTGTATTAATGATTGCTGTTGCCTTGCAGGTGAGTGCCACCGGCTATGGGCAAAAGATCAACATCTCAGAACAGAACGTGCCGTTGGAGAAAATCTTCAAGCTTATTAAAAAGCAAAGCGGCTACGGTTTTTTCTATGAGAATGTGCTCATTGAAAAAGCCGGTAAAGTATCGGTTAATCTTAAAAATGCAAGCATTACACAAGTGCTTGATTCCTGTTTAGCAGGGCAGGGACTTACGTACGAGATCATTGATCGGACCATTGCAATTAAACGTGCAGATGGGGCAGGTTTTCCAGCACCTAAACCAATTCCTCAAATTGACATTACAGGTACAGTAAGAGATGCGGAGAGCAATCCAATTGTGGGTGTATCTGTAATTGTTGTTGGTGCAAACATTGGAACAGCAACAAACGCTACTGGAAATTTTAGTATACAGGTGGCAATAGGCGCAGTACTTCGTTTCAGTTTTGTTGGTTTCGAAACAAGAGATGTAACAGTGAAAGATGCGAATGCGATTAATGTAACCTTGAAACTTCTTCCTTCAACATTAAATGATGTGGTGGTAGTTGGATACGGTTCGCAACGAAAAGCATCCATAACGGGTGCGGTTACAACGGTATCGGGCAGAGAAATTCTTCGTTCACCCACTTCAAACGTTACCAATAGTTTAATCGGCCGGCTTACAGGTTTATCAGCTGTGCAACGCAGCGGTCAGCCGGGTAACAATGAAGCGCTCATTAATATCCGTGGTTCTGCCACCTACAATAACAACGCAGCGATTGTTGTGGTTGATGGTGTAGAGCGTGCAGGTTTCGGTGATATCGATCCAAACGAAATTGAAACGGTTACTGTATTGAAAGATGCTGCTTCAACAGCGGTATTTGGTATCAAAGGTGCGAATGGTGTAATTGTGATCACTACCAAAACAGGTAGAGAAGGGAAACCACGGATCTCTTACAGCGGCAACGTAAGTTTTCAAACATACACCGGTATTCCAAAGGCAATGAGTGCATACGATAATGCATTGCTCATTAATGAAGCCAACCGTAATGATGGTTTAACTGAAACATGGACACAGGATGAACTGCAAAAGTTTAAAGATGGTTCTGATCCATTGGGTTATCCGGATATCAATTGGTTCGATTATTTAACACGTAAAGTATTTCCGCAAACACAACATAATCTGAGTATCAGCGGTGGTACAAAGGTGATCAAGTATTTCGCATCGATCGGTTACTTGTTTGAAGATGGCATCTTCAAAAAATTTCAATCACCATTTGGTTTTAAAACAACACCTTCTTACAGCCGTTATAATTTCCGAACCAATGTTGACTTTACATTGAGTAAAGATCTGCAGATCGGTGTTCGGCTTGGTGGGAAGCTCGGCAGTCGTTATCAACCGGCTGGCTTACGTTCAGGTTCCGGTTCGTTCTCGTATGATAATATTGAGGCGATGATTTCACGCATTTTGCAGACACCTTCGTTTGCGTATCCTGTAACATTACCAGATGGACGTATTGCACAAAATCCAAACGTTGGTACAAATATCTGGAATCCGTATGCAGTGATCACCCGCTGGGGAACACGTGAAGATGACAGCAATACATTGGAAAGTACATTCAACTTAAATTATAAACTGGATGCAATTACCAAAGGCTTGAGTTTTAAAACAGTGTTTGGCTACGATTCTTATTTCTCCAGTAATGTAAGAAGAAACGCAGTTTGGGCAGCTTATGTCATCAATCGTCAAACGAAAGAAGTTACATTGTCGCCCGACAGACCACGAGATGAACCATTGAGTGGCTTAATTTCTTCGTATGATGGGTTGATCAGTTCAAACTTACAAACCGGATTTAATTACGATCGCACATTTGGTGAGCACGCATTTACAGGTTTGCTGCTGGCTACACGTCAATTGATCAATCAACAGGGTTCAGGTTTAAATGCGCCACCAAGAGCATCACAAGGTTTGGTGGGAAGAGTAACCTATAACCTCAGCAAAAAATATTTCGTTGAATTCAATGCAGCGTATAACGGATCAGAACAGTTTGCAAAAGGAAAGCAATATGGTTTCTTCCCTGCAGTCTCTGCAGGTTGGACGTTGAGCAATGAAAAATTCATGCAAAACGTAATGTGGGTTACCAATTTGAAAATACGTGGTTCGTACGGTATTGTAGGAAATGATAAACTGAATACACGTTTTTTATTCCTCGATAACTACTCACAAATTACAGGTGGTTTGTCAACCGATCCTGTGTTTTCAAGACCCGGTACAGGTGTACAGTTTGGTTTACCAACATCGTTGGTGAATTATCAGGTAGTTGTTCCAACTTCATTCGGTAATCCGGATGTAACATGGGAAAAAGGAACAAAACGAAATATTGGTTTTGAAGCCAGTTTATTTAATTCAGCACTTTCAATTGTCGTGGATGTGTTTGATGAAAACCGAGTTGATATCTTAACGAATCGTTCATCAGGTCTTCAAACATACGGACAAACGTATCCGGCATTAAATATCGGACGTGTATATAATAGAGGCTATGAAGTAGAAGTGGATTATCGTAGGAATACACGCAACATCAGTTGGGGCATTTCTGCACAAATCTCGTATGCAAGAAATAAAATCATCAGTCGTGATGAGCCACCGGGTCGTCCTGATTATTTGAAACAGGAAGGCAAACCTGTTGGCCAATTCTTTGGGTTTCTCACTGAAGGATTTTATCAATCACAGGATGATATAAACAACTCACCCACCAATACTTTGGGTCGTCCAATACCAGGTGATCTTAAATACAAGGATTACAATAATGATGGCAAGATCGATGCAGATGATGTAGTGCCAATTGGCTATTCACGTACGCCGGAATATATTTATAGTTTCTCTCCTTCGATCGGTTACAAAGGTTTTACATTAAATGTGTTGTTTCAGGGTGTAGCTAATGTAAGTTCGGATGTGATTTTATCTGAACAGAACAATGGTCAACAGATGTATGAATTCCAGCAAGGACGTTGGACTGCTGATAAAGCAGCACAAGCCACCTGGCCTGCATTGCACTCAAGAGGAAATGCATATATCAGTTATCGGTTGAACGATTTTATTTTACAGGATGCATCGTATTTAAAGATCAGGAATATCGAGTTGTCATGGAGCTTACCTAAGAGTTGGTTAAGTGCCATGAAGATCGAAGGGTTGCGTGTATATGTAACAGGACAAAACCTGTTTACATGGACCAAGTACAAAATGTACTTAGATCCTGAGAATATCAATCTTTCGAATACTGATTTTTCTAAACAGTCAATTTACCCCACATCAAGAATTTACAACTTCGGGGTTAATCTTCAACTTTAAAACGAGTTCAAATGAAAGCTGCTATATATATATCATTGAACATTTTGTTCTTGTGTTGCTCTGCTTCCTGTACCAAGAATTTTCTCGACAGGGCACCAAGTGTAAACCTGTCGGAAGAAAAAACATTTGCTGACCCTGTGTTGGCATCACAATATGCTGATAATGCTTACAATCATTTAATAGATGAATATGCACGTTTTAATGCACATCGTGGGATTACCGGTCAAGCTGCTGATGAAGCTGTTTCCGGCAATAATGAAATTTCCATCCGCACATTAACGAACGGAACATATCATGATCATTACGAAAGAGGAGGCGCATCGCTGAATGATATAGGTGATGTTTGGTCAAGAGCGTATGCCGGTATCCGTGTTACAAATAATATGTTGGCGAAGATGGATAATGTGCCATGGACAGTGAATCAATCACCCGATCGAATTAAAGGTGAAATGTATTTTATCCGTGCCTTTCTTTATTTTGAATTGATCAAGCGTTTTGGTGGTGTGATCATTGTCGACAAAGTGTATGGTCCGAATGAGGATATTGATGTTCCGAGAAATACTTACACTGAATGTGTGAATTTTATTTTATCTGATCTTGAAAAGGCAGAGCCATTGTTGCCGGATGATTATCCGCAGTCAAATTATGGTCGTGCAACGAATGGCGCTGCAAAAGCACTTCGTTCCCGTTTATTGTTATTCGCTGCAAGCCGTTTGAATAATGAAACAAATGATCTCACAAAGTGGGCTGCTGCGGCAGCTGCTGCTAAATCATTGATTGATTTGAATCGTTATTCATTACAGGCAACGTATACAGATATTCTCAACGTAACAACATCTCCTGAATACATCATGATCAAGATCAGGGGACCAAGAACAATTGATGGATTTCTGTTAGACTTTGCAATGTCGCCTGGTTCCGGTGGTGCACAGGGTCAATTGAACCCAACACAGAATCATGTTGATCTGTACGAAATGAAACCAACAGGTTTGCTTCCTGCTGATCCTGCATCGGGTTACGATCCGCAAAATCCGTATGCCAACCGTGATCCCCGTTTTTATGCCAATATCTTATACAACGATGCACCATGGCAGGGAAGAAGAATACAAATGTGGAGCGGTGGCAGAGATTATCTTACCGGTAACGTTACGTACACTGCTACCCGTTATTACAGCAGAAAATTATGGCCCGAGCCTTATATCAGAAATGTAGCCGGTACTGCTGTGCTTAATTACATTCATTTCCGTTATGCAGAAATTTTATTGAATTATGCAGAAGCGCAAAATGAAGCAGTAGGCCCTGATGCTTCAGTGTACGATGTCATTAATCAGATACGTGCAAGAGCAAGTGTGGCCATGCCGCCTTTGCCTGCAGGTTTAACACAGGCACAGATGCGTCAACGTATCCGTAATGAACGTGCAGTGGAACTTGCATTTGAAGATTTCCGTTGGTATGATATCATGCGTTGGAAAGCAGGTCCCGAAATTGTTGCGCAACCCATGTATGGAATGAATGTAGTGCGTAACAGCAACGGCACATTTACGTATAACAAAGAGTTGTTACCTGCCAACATGCAGAAGGTGTACTTAGATTATATGCATCGTTATCCCATTCCACGCAACGAGATATTCAAGAGCAAAGGCATCTTATTGCAAAACACGGGATGGTAATATTTTGCTGTAACCCCATTCAACTACTACAAATGAAATTATATTACGTTCTATATACAATCTTCTGTTTTGTTCTGTTGGGAACAAACAGTTATGCACAAGTGCCGGGTACACCAATCAAAGCAACAGGTGTACTGGTTGATCAAAATAACAAACCAGTTCCCGGTGTTTCAATTCTTGTTCAGGAAAAAACTTCAGGTGTTGAATCAGCAACAGATGGTTCGTTCAGCATTGAATGTTCCAGTAACGATATTCTTATTTTTAAAAAGCAAGGCTTTAATACTATTTCAAAACTTGCAATGGACATTACAGGTATCAATATTTCATTGACACCAAGTTTAATTGAGGCAACTGATAAAGATGATGTGTTTATCCCTTTTGGTATTCGAAAAAAGAGAGCTGTTACAGGTTCTATCAGTACTGTTAAAGGAGATGAATTACCGCAGTTGCCGCTTTCTACATTGAACAATGTATTATCAGGTCGTATTCCGGGTTTATATGTAAAACAAACAGGTACAAGACCGGGTAGCGATGATGCTACATTTTTAATCAGAGGCCGTTCTTCTTACAACAGCAGTCAAACGCCATTGGTATTGGTTGATGGTGTGGAGCGTGATTTTGTAAATATGGATCTCAAAGAAATCGAAGGAATCAGTATTTTAAAAGATGCAGCTTCTTTAGCATGGTATGGAATGGCTGGTGCAAATGGAGTGATCTATGTTACAACAAAAAGAGGAAGTGCTTCTTCAACAAAAGTTTCGTTTGATGTGCAGGGTGGTGTGCAAACACCACAGGATATGACCAGTCCATTAAATTCTTATACCTACGGAACATTGTATAACCAGGCTTTAAGTAATGATGGGAATACGCCACGTTATAGTCTGGCTGATCTTGATGGCTACAAAGCCGGTACGGATTTATATCGTTACCCGAGTAATAATTTTGTAAAAGATTTTATCAAGCCTGCTGCACCGGTACAACGTTATGTTGCAACCATCAGCGGTGGTAATGCCTTTGCACGATATTTTACCCTGCTTAGTTATTACAACCAGGATGGTTTGTATAAAGGAGCTGATAACAGTCAGTACAGCGGTAATACAAATTACACTCGTTATAATTTCAGAACCAATCTCGACATCCACATCAATAAATCACTGGATGTACAAATGGATATTGGCGGACGTGTGGAGAATCTCCGTTATCCCAACTCAGGTAATGCCACATTCCTGTCAACTATTTTCGGTACGCCACCTAACGCCTTTCCTGTTTACAATGCGGATGGTACTTATGGCGGCAGTGCATTGTTCCGTAATAATCCAAAAGCAATGTTATCAGAGAATGGAAATTATACAGATCTCTATCGTACGTTATTGGCTACACTCAACGTAAAACATAAACTTGATTTTATTACAAAAGGATTATCGGCAAATGCGTTTTATACGTATGATATTACCGGATTGTTTCAATCAGGATTTACACAATCGTATGAAGTGTATGAAGTGTCGTCTTCAGGTACTGCAACACGTTTTGGTAATGCAGTTCCTTTGAATTACAGATCAACGACTTTCAGCGGTAACCTCCGTAACAATGAATTCTGGGGCGGACTTGATTACGATCGTACATTCGGTAATCACAGTTTCAATATTTCTTCGAGAGTGCAAAGTTTTGTGAGTGCCCAACCGGGAAGGCTCGATAATACACGCACCAATTTTGCCAATCGTATTTCTTATAATTACAGGCAGCGCTACTTTGCTGATGTTGTTGCTTCCTATTCCGGCTCGCAAAGCTTTGCACCCGGCAAACAATTTGGTTGGTTCCCCGCAGCATCAGCAGGCTGGATCATTTCCGATGAAAAATTCTTACGCTCCGTTAAGTTCCTCGACTATTTTAAACTCAGAGGATCGATCGGTTTAACTGGCAATGATGCGGTGAATGAACGTCGTTATGCTTACAGAGATTATTTTTCAAGAGGTGGTGCACAATACGTATTCGGAACCGGATACAATGCAGTGTCGAATACTACACAGGTTAGTTTGGCAAATGCAGATCTTACATGGGAGAGGTTTCAAAAGATGAGTGTTGGTTTCGACAGCAGATTATTCAACCAGTCATTGAATGTGTCGTTCGAATATTTTTATGAGAAGAGCACTGATCTTCTTACAAATGCATTGTTGCCGAATATTCTCGGTCAGGACCTGGTACGTGTAAACGAAGGGTCGGCACAATACAAAGGATATGAAGGTTCGCTTGCTTATCACAAATCATTTGGCAAAGTGCACTTATCAGTTAATGCGAATTACACGCATGTAACCAATAAAGTGTTGGCCATTAATGAAGAAGCGGGTTTGCCTGCTTATCAAAAGCAATTGGGCAGCATCATTGGTGGTGTTATACAGGGCAGTGGACTCGTACGTTCAATGTTGATTGCAGAAGGCATTTTTCAAACGGAGCAGGAAATTGCAGCAGCACCTGTACAAAAATTGGCAGGTAGTGTGAAGCCGGGTGATATTCGCTATAAAGATGTGAATAATGATGGCGTAATTGATAATCTTGATTTCGTGATGACAGATTATTCAGATATTCCTGACACCTATTATGGCTTTGGTGCACAGTTAAGTGCAGGTGGCTTTGATCTGGCGCTTCAATTCCAGGGTGTGATGGGTCGTACAATACAGATCAACGATTTGGTGAATTCAGGAAGTGTAAACACAGGGTTCATCAACCAGTTTGGAGTGGATGCATGGACTGAAGCAAATAAATCAACTGCGCTATATCCACGCTTAACGATTGTTGACAGAGGGAATAATACAGCCAACTCTACTTTCTGGTTACGCTCCGGCGATTACCTGCGTTTGAAAACAGCAGAGCTTGGTTATACACTGAATCCGCAATTATTGAAACGTTTACGATTAACCAACTGTCGTTTTTATGTAACAGGATTCAACATCTTCACCTTTAGCAAAGTGAATGATCTGCCGATCGATCCGGAAATCCCTACATCAGGTTACGGTTCAAACTATCCTTACATCAAAACATTTGCAGCGGGTGTAACTGTTAATTTCTAAACAAGACTAATACGTTGTCAATTATGAATAAATATATTTTCCAATTCAGTCTCATCATCCTGCTTGCTTTATCAGCAGGTTGTAAGAAGAATTTTTTACAGGACGGCAGTACAACAGAAGGAGAAATTACTGAAGAACAGGTGTGGGGTAATGATAGCTATGCCAGAGGATTCTTGAACAATGCCTATTTCAATGTGCCTTCAGGTTTTGATCTGGATGGTGACGGTGCTATGTTAGCTTCAGCAAGTGATGAGGCAGTAAACTCTAATGCAAATTCATCGATCAATATTATCAATAACGGTACATGGAGTTCGCTGCGTACGTTCGATAACGTGTACAGTAGCATGTATGATGGTTTACGAAAAGTAAATTTGTTTCTGATAAAGATTCCCACAGCAGTAATTATTCCTACAGCTGAGTTAACCACCATGACAAATGCTGATACAGGATTTGTTGCGCAGATAAAAAGATTACAGGGCGAAGCTTATTTCCTGCGTGCAATGTTTCATTTTGAATTGGTAAAACGTTACGGTGCTGTAACATTGGCCACAAGAGTTTTTGAACGTACAGAAGACCTCAATTTGCCAAAGAATACATTTGAAGAATGTGTGGCACAGGTGGTAAGGGATTGCGATTCTGCAATTGTATTACTTCCAACCTGGACTCAATCGTGGAATGCTGCCAATCGTGGAAGAGCAACAAAAACGGCGGCATTGGCATTGCGTGCAAGAATGTTATTGTATGCTGCAAGTCCGTTGTATAATACAACGAATGATGCAAGCAAATGGCAACTGGCGGCTAATGCTGCCAAAGCATTGATCGATTCAAATAAACACCAAATCATTTCTCCTTATACCAACATCTTCAATTTCGGAGCAGCGGCATATAACAACGAAGTGATCTTTGCCACACAGGCATCTAACAGAAATGATATTGAGATCAATAACGCACCCATCAGCTACGATGGTGCAAGAGGCCGTACAAATCCTATCCAGGAATTTATCGATGCTTTTGAAATGACGAATGGCAGAGCGATCACCGATCCAACTTCAGGATATAATGCCAATAATCCTTACAATGCACGTGATCCACGTCTTGCATTAACAGTTAATTATAATACACGTGTTTTTAAAGGTCGTGCAGTGGAAACATTTGTTGGAGGTAATGATGGATTGAACAGGAATACCAATGCTACACGCACAGGTTATTACATGCGTAAGTTTTTAAGTGAAGCGGTAACATGGAACCAGGCATCGAATACCAGTGCAAGACGTCCGTGGGTTGTGTTTCGCTATGCAGAAGTGTTACTCAACTATGCAGAAGCACTCAATGAAGCGCAGGGGCCGGTAGCAGATGTTTATACAAATGTAAATCGTGTTCGTGCACGTACAGGTGTGGCCATGCCTGCATTGCCCGCCGGTTTAACGAAAGATCAGATGCGTATACGTATTCAAAACGAACGCCGAATTGAATTGTGTTTTGAAGGGCATCGTTTTTTTGATGTTCGTCGCTGGAAATTGGGTGAAGCGTTATTGAATACTCCTGTAACCGGTATGCGTATTACAAAAGATGCAAACAATGTATTGCAATACGAACGTTTACAGGTAGAGAACAGAGTGTTCCTTCCAAGGAATTATCTCTATCCGTTTTCGCAAAATGATATTAACCGTCAACCTGCACTTATTCAGAACACGGGTTACTAAAATTTAATTCAATCAATCGAGTTATTTATGCAATCGTTGTGTTGCTGATGTTATCGTCATGCAAAAAAGCAAGCACACTTGTGCAAATAATTAACAGCGATAATATTATTTATTATGAATAGAAAGAACAGCATTTCGAATTTATTTCTGACAGCTATTGTTTTGTGCTCTTTTTTGTTTGAGGGTATGAGCCAAAACAATATGCTGCAGAATATTTATGGCCGTACACATCTCAGTTTGAATGGGCGATGGAATTACATCATTGATCCTTATGAAATGGGTTATTACGATTACCGCCATACACCTTTTGATCAATCAGCAACAGGCAAAGGCGGTTTTTATGATGATCGTCAGCAAAAAGATAAAGGTGAATTGATCGAATACGATTTCACCTTATCGCCTAACATGAAAATTCCCGGCGATTGGAATTCACAAGCTGATAAACTGGAATTTTATGAAGGCACCATCTGGCTTCGTCAAAAATTCAAAGCAGATCCAAAAGCAGATAAGAAATATTTTCTCTACTTCGGTGCAGTGAATTATGAAGCACATGTGTATCTCAACGGAAAAAAATTAGGCATTCACAAAGGAGGATTTACTCCGTTTCAGTTTGATGTAACAGGGAAACTTACAAAGGGAGAAAACTTTGTGGTGGTGAAAGCAGATAATACCCGACACCAGGATGAAATACCAACTGTTAATACAGATTGGTGGAATTATGGTGGCATTACCCGTGATGTATTGCTGGCTGAAGTACCCACTTCCTACATCGCTGATTATAAAATTCAGCTGGCAAAAGGAAACTTAAATCGTATTGAAGGATTTGTACAACTCGCCGGCGTTGAAACTGCACAAACTGTGACCATCAGTATTCCTGAAGCAGGTATTAAGCAATCGGTTACTACTGATGCAAAGGGAAGAGCAGTAGTAACGATTCCTGTAAAGAAATTAAATTACTGGACACCTGAAAATCCAAAACTGTATAACGTTGAAATTTCAAGTGCAGCTGATAAGATAACAGACCGTATTGGTTTTCGCACAATTGAAACAAAAGGGCAAGACATTTTATTAAATGGTAAATCTGTTTTCCTGCGTGGTATTTCATTGCATGATGAAAATCCATTGATCCCCGGTCGCTTAAGAGGGCAAGGTGATATGCGTATGATGTTGCAGTGGGCAAAAGAACTCAATTGTAACTATGTGCGTCTTGCACATTATCCGCATAGTGAAGAAATGGTTCGTCTTGCAGATGAAATGGGTTTGATGGTGTGGGCCGAAGTGCCTGTGTATTGGACCATCTCTTGGGAAAACCCTGCAACGTTTGCGAATGCACAGCAACAATTGAGTGATCTCGTCATTCGGGATAAGAACCGTTCAAGCGTTATTATCTGGTCTGTAGGAAATGAAACGCCTTTAAGCGATCCACGTAATTTATTTATGGGTAAGCTGGTAACAACTGCACGTTCATTGGATGATACAAGATTGGTTGCAGCTGCATTAGAAATTCATCGAAATGGAAGTAATGTAGTAGTGGAAGATCCGTTGGGCGATAAACTTGATCTTGTAAGTTTTAATGAATATGCAGGTTGGTATTGGAGCAATACAAAAGATATGTTGAATTATAAATTCGACATTAAGTATAACAAACCTGTTGTGATCACTGAGTTTGGTGCAGATGCGTTGGGGGGTTATCATGCAGATGATGAAACAAGATGGAGTGAAGAGTACCAGGAACTGTTGTACAAAAATCAATTTGCCATGCTGACTGCTATCAGCGGACTTCGTGGAATGACGCCTTGGATCTTAACCGACTTCCGTTCGCCCCGTCGTCAACATCCGTACTTCCAGGACTATTGGAATCGCAAAGGATTAATTTCTGAAACCGGTAAAAAGAAAAAAGCATTCCATGTGTTAAAAGCGTTCTATGATGAGATGCAGAATAAGTACAAGTAGTTTAACATACAAAACCTTTAGAAACAGCTTCGATAACTTTTTCCTGAATTTTTAGTATCAAAAACCACTCAGCAATGGGTGGTTTTTTGCGTCAAGTCGAAGTAAATGAATTTTTCGGTTTCCCAGTGTAATGTGTTCAAAAGTTGGTAATTTAAAAATCAAGTTATTGAAACTCATCTTTACTTTACTTTGTCAAATCATTGCAGGTGAATGGGTGGATTCGGCAATAGCTGTTAAATTACAGATAACGAAATGACGATTTGCTATTCATAAGCGCTTTGCAAATCCTCTGGATTCGCTGTGGTAAATATTTTAGCAGGAAAAACAAGAGATTTCATTGTTCAGGAATCGTAACAATATTTGAAAATTGGTTTTATGAATGCACTGCCTGTCGCAATGGGTTACCTAAAGGTTGTACAGCCATCAATGTATTTAGTTTGCATGTAGATGGGGGCATTATGGAATTTGGTCGTATTGCAGGCGGACAGATAATTGCCATGGATGTAAATGATACACGTTTAAATTTTTGTAAGGACAAGTCGAAAGTGCAGCATACCATCAACCCATTGAATGAAGATGTACTGGAACGCAGGAAGATTTTGATCATGTGATGATGTGTATGCGCAACAAATTGGCTGATCCTGCCACCTACATACCGCATCAAGTGCAATTTGATGAAGTGAAAGATAATTTCAAAAATTGGCTCGATCCAAAGAATGGAGTGATCAAAGCAATGGCGGAGCTGTAACTTCGCATAAATTTTAAACAATCACAAGAAAGGATATATGCAATACAGAACACTCGGCAAAACAGGAATGAATATATCAGCCATCAGCCTTGGTACCTGGCAGGTAGGTGGTAAATGGGGTAGTACATTTGATGAAAAGAATGCGGATGCTATTTTAAATACTGCTGTTGATAACGGTGTCAACTTTATTGATACAGCCGATGTATACAGCGATGGCGAAAGCGAAAAAGCCATTGGCCGTTTCCTGAAAACAAGAAAGGAAAAATTATTTGTAGCTACGAAGTGCGGACGACAAATTCAACCACACGTAAACGAAGGTTATACGCCTTCCGTGTTACGCAAGTATGTAGAAGACAGTTTGCAACGTTTGCAAATCGAAACAATTGATCTGATCCAGTTACATTGCCCGCCGACAGCTGTGTATTATCGTCCGGAAATTTTCGGTTTGTTTGACGACTTGAAAAAAGAAGGTAAGATCCGGCACTTAGGTGTAAGTGTAGAGAAAGTTGAAGAAGCATTAAAGGCGATTGAGTTTGATAATGTAACAACGGTGCAGATTATCTTCAATATGTTTCGTCAGCGACCTGCTGAATTATTTTTTGAACAGGCGAAGAAGAAAAATATTGGTGTGATTGTACGTGTGCCGTTAGCAAGTGGCTTATTAACCGGAAACTATACTTCGCAAACAGTTTTTGAAAGCGGCGATCATCGACAGTTTAACCGAAATGGTGAGGCGTTTGACAAAGGCGAAACCTTTTCAGGTATTGATTATGCAACAGGTTTGCAGGCAGTTGAGGAATTAAAACAAATTGTGCCCGCCGGCAAAACCTTAGCTGCGTTGGCATTAAAGTGGATATTGGATTTTGATGCGGTGAGCACAGTTATCCCTGGTGCTTCAAAACCGGAACAGGTTTCACGAAATCTTGAGGCATTGAATGAACCATCACTCAGCAGCGAGCAGTTGCAACAGGTGCAGGCTGTTTATGAAAAGTATATCAAACAATCGGTGCATCATCTTTGGTAAAACGCCGTTTCAATTTGCAGGAATTGTACTGATAAGCTCTGATTTTCTTTCCTTCGTTACAGGGCTTATCTGTTGTATATTTGCTGCTCAATTATTTTTATGGACGAACAACAAGCAAATCCTAATCAGCTCAACATCGAGATCACAGAAGAAGTAGCGGAAGGTTCTTATGCCAACCTCGCCATCATTACACACAGTCATGCAGAATTTGTGATCGACTTTGTAAACGTTATGCCCGGCACACCCAAAAGCAAAGTAAAATCAAGGATTATTTTTACACCGCAACATGCCAAGCGTTTTATGAAAGCGCTCACGGAAAATATACATCGCTTTGAAGCTGCGAATGGTGCTATCCGTGACCTGGAAGAAATGCAGATACCGTTGAATTTTGGTGGGCCAACTGCGCAAGCGTAGAATAAGTGATGAGTGGATGAATACCGGCATTGGTTTTCATGGCATCATTTGTTGCGTCGCAATCACTTCGTCTGTAATGCAATTATCATCATTCGTTCGCATGTTGAATTGTATCATTAATTGTTGATTTCTTTTCGTGTAGCAATATGGAGCAAGTGTTTTCTTATCCGCATTTATTTTCATTTACGAAGAATGTATTCCTTTCAATGGGTTGCAGCGAAGCTGATGCAACGATTGCAACTACGGTATTGCTGTCGGCCGATCTGCGTGGTATCGATTCGCATGGTGTGGCAAGGCTGAGCGGTTATGTGCGTTTGTGGGAAGCAAAGCGGATCAATGCAACACCCAACATCAAAATAATTCATGAAACACCATCAACCGCAGTTGTTGATGGCGACAGTGGATTGGGTTTGGTGGTTGCGCCGTTTGCAATGAAGGTGGCTATTGAAAAAGCAACGAATGTTGGCAGCGGATGGGTGAGTGTACAAAACAGTAATCACTTTGGTATTGCAGGTTATCATGCAATGATGGCCTTGCAATATGATATGATCGGTATGGCCATGACCAATGCATCTGCATTAGTTGCACCAACGTTTTCTACTGAACGTATGCTGGGCACCAATCCAATTGCTGTAGCAGTGCCAAGTGGAAACGAACCGCCTTTTGTTGCAGACATGGCAACAACAACTGCTGCAAACGGTAAACTTGAAATTCTGCAACGCAAAAATCTTGAAGCACCAATCGGTTGGATTCAGGATGCAGATGGTGAAGCAACAACGGATGCACATGCACTAAAAAACAAAGGCGCATTATTGCCTTTGGGAAGCGATAAAGAACATGGCAGTCATAAAGGCTATGCACTGGGAAGTATTGTTGATATTTTTTCAGCTGTATTGAGCGGTGCCAATTATGGTCCGTGGGTGCCGCCCTTCCCGGCTTACGTGCCCATGCCGGAGAATCAACCGGGCAAAGGATTGGGTCATTTTCTTGGGGCGATGCGTATCGATGCATTCCGCAAAGCCGATGATTTTAAGAAAGACATGGACAACTGGATCCAACGTTTCCGTTCTGCCAAAACCATTGAAGGATACGATCAGGTGCTCATTCCCGGTGATCCCGAACGTTTGTTTGAAATTCAACGAATGAAAGACGGTATCCCTTTATTGGAAACAGTTGCAGAAGATTTAGCAAAAGTTGGACAGAAATTCAATCTCTCTCTTTAATTTTGCAACCCGTTCGAATATGGTTTGCTGTGCGGGTGTTTCTTTTACCTGAGCATTGAAATGAGGTTGTTGCACTTCGGCTGTTAAAGATTATTTCAACTTTAATAAGACGGTGGGGGGAATGATGAAGAAATTCGTCGGGGAGGTGATGTAGGAAGATGAGTGATGAATGATCAGTGATGAGTAGTCATCTATCAGCTATGAACCATGAACAATGAACAACTGGTCGTCTGTCGTCTATCGACTGTGGACCAAATTAAAACATAAATAAACCTACGGTAATGAAAGTGATGAAGTTTGGCGGTACCTCAGTGGGAAAGCCTGAAAGAATGCACGATGTAGCAACCCTGATTACTCGTGATGAAGAAGAAAAAATTGTGGTATTAAGTGCATTGAGCGGCACAACCAATTCGTTGGTTGAAATTGGTGCGGCCATGGCAAGTGGCGACAGAGCTGCTGCCAAACAGGTAATTGATAAACTGGATGCACATTACCAAACTTTCATCAGCAATCTGCTTGCGACAGAAGAAGCACAAACAAAATGTCGTGCAATTATTGCCGAGCATTTTGAATTCCTGAATATCATTCTCAAAATTTCGTTCAACGAAGCATTAAATAAAGATATTCTGGCGCAAGGTGAATTGATGAGCACAAAAATGTTCAGCTGTTACCTCGAAGAAAAAGGGATCAATCATATGCTTTTGCCTGCATTGGATTTCATGACCATTGATAGTTATGAAGAACCGCAGATCGGCAGCATCAAAGTAAAGCTGAGCCAGTTGTTGAATCAGAACAAAGACAAAAAAATATTTATTACACAAGGATACATCAGCCGCAATGCAAGAGGTGAAGTGGATAATTTAAAACGTGGTGGTAGTGATTACAGTGCTTCATTGATCGGCGCTGCTATCAACGCATCTGTATGTGAAATATGGACAGATATTGACGGCATGCACAACAACGATCCACGTATTGTTAAGAAAACAGTTGCCATTGAGCAGTTGAGTTTTGATGAAGCGGCAGAGTTAGCTTACTTCGGTGCAAAAATTTTACATCCTGCATCCATCTGGCCGGCACAGCATTATAAAATTCCTGTGAAGTTGTTGAACACGATGCAGCCCGATGCTAAAGGCACACTCATTACAGAAGAAGCAGGAAGCGTTGGTGTAAAAGCGGTTGCTGCGAAAGATGGCATTACTGCTATTAAGATCAAGAGCAGCCGCATGTTGTTGGCGTATGGTTTCTTACGCAAAGTGTTTGAAGTGTTTGAGAAATACCGCACATCGATCGATATGATCACTACTTCTGAAGTAGCTGTTTCGTTGACCATTGATAACAGCACACATCTCGATGAAATTATCCGTGAACTGGAACCATTCGGTACAGTTGAGCTGGATAAAGACCAGGCCATTGTAAGTATTGTTGGAAATGAAATTGGCAAAACAGAACATATCCTTTCCAAATTATTCGAAAGTATTGCCGATATTCCTGTACGGATGGTGAGCTACGGTGGCAGTCCGCACAACGTTTCCTTGTTGGTGCCTGCATCATACAAAACACAAACCTTGCAGATATTGAATAAAGGAATTTTTGGTTTGGATTAACAGAATTAGATCAGTCTTTATTTTTCTATTAAGCCCGTAATTGTATCTTGAGGAAGTATGCAATTACGGGCTTCTTTATTCCTGCTTACTTTTCTTTTTTGTTCAACCATGTTTGGGCAAACACCTGCCGGTGTGTGGGAGGGTAGTTTTTTGGTGAACGGAAATAAAAAGCAAAAAATGAATGTGCGGATCGAGTTGATGGAACAGGAAGGTGGATTTGTCGGCATTATTAATACAAGAGGGTTTGATAAGAATACAGTGTATGGTTGTGATTACCTGGTAACAGGTTCTGTAAATGGACAAACACTTAACCTTAAGCGAAAAAGTGTACGGCGTGGAGTAGGAATGAGTAACGAAGAATGTTTTTGGTTTCAGGAACTTGATCTCCGTTTACAAAAAGCAAACGCCGTTGAACAATTGAAAGGCGTGTGGGTTTGGATGAGCGAGGAAGCCGATCAGTTTATGGCAGTTAAATCGCAGGACAGTGTTTCTGAAGTTACCAAAGATGAAATTACAGCATACGTTGAAGAAACGTACCGCATGTACGAAGAGAACAATGTGTTGTTACCGGTAGTAGATCGCATGAGTAATAAGGTCGCTGATATCTATGTTGACAGTGGCGATATTGTGCTTGATTTTTCAGTTGATTCAGCAAGCGTACATGATTCAATTGCTGTGTTCTTTAACGGCAACCTCATCTCGGCCGATCATAATTTTATAAAAGCTCCACTCCGTGTTCGGCTTAAAGAACTGGCACCAGGGGCCAATGATGTAGTCGTGATCAGTCAATCGGTTGCGCAAAAAAAGTTAAGCATCCGTCTTGATGTAAAATTCCAGGGCAAGTCGCTGCAATTTACCCTGCAGCCAGGCTATACCCGCAATGAGCTGTTGTTTTTCCATCGAAAACAGGAATGATGGCAGGAACGTTTTTCAGTTATATTTGCTCCCTCTAATCGTAGATAGCATGCCGAACAATTCCAAAGTTTCTTTCGAGAATACAGCTAACGCATTTGAATATAAGAACGACCAGCAACTGAAGAAAGCCCATTTTCTTTTTTCATCGATGGGGTTTAATTGGTTGGTAAATATTGGTACCCGTCTTACTCCTTGGGCCATTAAAGCCGGTTTGCCGGTGAAGGGTCTTATCCGCAGTACATTATTTGATCAATTTGTGGGAGGCGAAACTTTGCAGCAAACGGCAAAAGTGGCCGATATGCTGGAGAAATTTCATGTGCAGGTGATCCTTGATTATGGTGTAGAGGGTGGTGATTATGGCGAAGATGAAAAAGACCATGCTTGCGATGAGTTTATTAAAGTGATCGACTATGCAGCCACGCAGGCCAACATTCCATTCATGAGTGTGAAAGTAACAGGTGTTGCACGGTTTGCACTGTTGGAAAAAATGGATGAGTTGATGCATAACGGAACAGGCACATTGATTCGCCGTTACGAGCAGGCATTGGAACAGTTAACAAAAGAAGAGCGGGAAGAATGGCAGCGTGTATGCAACCGCATGGAAAAAATATGTTCAGCCGCCGCAACAAAAAAAGTTGGGGTGCTGATCGATGCTGAAGAAACCTGGATACAGGATCCGGTGGATGCATTAACGATGTTGATGATGGATCAGTATAACAAAACAAGCGCTGTGGTGTACAACACAGCGCAAATGTATCGTCACGATCGTTATCAGTTTATTCATGACTGTTTTGAAGCAGCGGAGCAACGCAATTTTATTCTCGGAATCAAAATTGTGCGTGGTGCCTACATGGAAAAAGAGCGCAAGCGTGCACAGGACATGAATTATGAATCACCGATTCAGCCCGATAAAGAAAGCAGCGACCGTGATTATGACGCCGCCGTTGAGTTTTGCATTCAGCATGTAGATCGTGTTGCCACCATTGTTGCATCGCACAACGAACATAGCAATCAGTTGGCTGCCGAATTACTCCATAGCAAAGGTTTGCCGCACAATCATCCGCATGTGCACTTCAGTCAGCTTTATGGTATGAGCGATCATATCACGTTCAACCTTGCCAAACAAGGGTATTCAGTCAGCAAGTATTTGCCGTTTGGTCCTCTTGAAGATGTGGTGCCTTATCTGATGCGCCGTGCACAGGAAAACAGCTCCATGAACGGACAAATGGGACGGGAGCTGCTCTTGATCAAAAAGGAAATGGCTAGAAGAGGAGTGAAGTAAATCACCAGTGCCTCTCTCTGTACACAATCAATCCACACCTATCGGCCACCGGCTAATGGCTAGTGGCTTTTCTTTACCTTGCACCCATGCAACAATACCTCTCTTTACTGCAGCATATATTGGATAACGGTGTTGAAAAAACCGATCGTACAGGCACAGGTACTAAAAGTGTGTTTGGCTACCAGATGCGTTTTGATCTGAGCGAAGGATTCCCTTTGGTCACGACCAAGAAAGTACACATGCGCAGCATAATTCATGAACTGCTTTGGTTCCTGAAAGGAGAAACAAATATTGCTTATCTCAAAGAAAACAATGTGAGCATCTGGGACGAGTGGGCAAATGAAAATGGAGAGCTTGGTCCGGTATACGGCAAACAGTGGCGTAGCTGGGAAGGAGCGAATGGAGTAGAGATCGATCAGGTAAAAGACTTGATTGATCAGATCAAAAAAAATCCGGATAGCCGTCGTTTAATTATTAGTGCATGGAATGTAGCTGATCTGCCAAAGATGGCGTTGATGCCTTGTCACACCATTTTTCAATTCTATGTTGCGGAAGGAAAATTAAGTTGTCAGTTATACCAACGCAGTGCCGATGTGTTTCTCGGTGTTCCCTTCAATATTGCATCGTATGCATTACTGACGATGATGATCGCACAGGTGTGTGATCTCAAGCCCGGTGATTTTGTGCATACGTTTGGTGATGTGCACATTTACAGCAACCATATGGAACAAGTGAATCTGCAATTAAGCCGCACACCGTTTCAATTACCATCCATGAAGTTGAATCCGGAGGTAAAAGATATTTTCGAATTTAAGTTCGACGATTTTACGTTGGAGAATTACCAAAGTCATGGAGCGATTAAAGCGCCGGTAGCTGTTTGATTTCAGATTGCAGATGTTCAATTTTAGATTTGTTCGCAATCTGCAATCGTCATTCTAAAATCTGAAATGTGATTATAAGTTTAATCGTCGCAGCAAGTTCCAACAACGCCATCGGTCGTAACAACGAATTACTATGGCATTTACCGATCGATCTGAAGTTTTTCAAAAACACAACCTGGGCGTTACCTGTGATTATGGGGCGAAAAACGTTTGAATCAGTTGGCAGTAAACCGTTAACAGGGAGAACCAATATTATTGTTTCAAGACAGGAAGGTTTGACATCACAATATGATAATGTATGGTTTGCTGCTTCGCTTGATGAAGCAATTGAACAGGCAAAAAAACTCGAGACAAAAGAGATCATGATCGCAGGTGGTGCGCAGATCTACGAACAGGCATTGCCCATTTCAAACCGCATTTATTTAACAAGAGTGCATGTGCATTTAGAAGCCGATGCGTTCTTTCCTCCTTTTCCTCTTGACGAGTGGAACTTAACCCGCAACAGTGATTTTGAAGCGAATGAAAAGCATGCATACTCATTCTCCATTCAACAATGGGATAGGAAATAATGAGGGATGAGTAATGAATGATGAGTGCTTACATTTCCCAATTCCTAACTACAAATTCCTAATTCCATTTCCTGATGTATTCATCTTTCCAGCTCGGTAAAAAGTATCTCAACTATTATTTCACTGCTGCTAACGGCAAAGGGCACGGTATTCATTCGCCGTTTGTGTTTGATCTGGTTGTAAATGTGCTGAATGATAAAACGAATTATGCTGCCTATAAAGAAATTGAATTACAACGGAGTTTATTGTTAGGCAATGAAACGATCATCACCGTTGAAGATTTTGGTGCAGGTTCAACCAAAGGATTAACGAAACAACGGGTGGTGCAGCAGATAGCAGCTACTTCACTAAAGCCAAAAAAATATGCTCAATTGTTGTACAGGTTCGTAAATTATTTTCAACCAACACAAATACTGGAGCTGGGAACATCGTTAGGTATCACCACTGCTTATCTTGCCAAAGCTAAACCAACTGCTGTTGTTACAACCATGGAGGGATCTTATACGATTGCTAAAATTGCTGAAGAGAATTTTCAAAGGCTGTTGCTCCAAAATATACGCATCGTTACCGGCAATTTTGATGAAACGCTGGCATCAACAATTGCTTCAGCATCTCAGTCTTTCAACTTTGTGTTTATCGATGGTAATCATCGCAAAGAACCAACGCTCCGTTATTTTGAACAGTTACTTGCAAAGGCTGATAGTAATACGGTATTTGTTTTTGACGATATTCACTGGAGTAAGGAAATGGAAGAAGCATGGGAGCATTTGAAGCAACATGCATCGGTTACATTAACGATTGATCTGTTTTTTATTGGACTGGTGTTCTTACGAAAAGAACAAAAGGCGAAAGAGCATTTTGTGATCAGGTTCTGAATTTTATCGGGATATATTCTTATTTCAAAATTTTGGCTTTGATAAAAATCAATAACTTCACATCCTCACTGCAAAACTTGCTTAATCCCGATTTATTATGGTTATTGGTGTTTTAAAAGAACCGGCACACGAAACAAGAGTATCAATGATTGCCGAATCTGTTGCGGCATTGGTGAAAAAAGGAATCACAGTATTTGTGGAAAACGGAGCAGGCAATCTGTCGTTTTGTAATCACGCAGCATATGAAGCAGCAGGTGCACATATCAAAACCCGGCAGGAAGTGATCGGTGATGCAGACATTATTCTGTCAATCCATGCGCCAACTCCGGCTGAGATCGATCAACTGTCAGCAAAGATTCTTATTGGTGTGTATCAGCCATTGATGCATGTGGATGCCATGAAAAACTGGGCAACAAAAAATATAACTTCCTTTTCATTGGATATGTTGCCACGTACTACCCGTGCACAGGCAATGGACGTGTTGAGTTCACAGGCAAATATTGCCGGATATAAAGCAGTCTTGACAGCAGCGAATTTTTATTCCCGTTATTTTCCCATGTTTATGACGGCTGCAGGAAGTATCAAGCCTGCTAAAGTGTTAATACTTGGTGCCGGTGTTGCAGGATTACAGGCCATTGCAACTGCCAAACGTTTAGGTGCGGTGGTGGAAGTGTTTGATACACGGCCAGCGGTGAAAGAAGAAGTAATGAGCCTCGGTGCAAAATTTGTAGAAGTAGAAGGTGCGGCCGATGCAAGTAAAGCAGGTGGTTATGCAGTTGAACAAACAGAAGAATACAAACAAAAGCAACAGCAAAAAATTTCGGAGAGTGTTGCAAAAGCAGATATCATTATTACTACTGCACAGATACCCGGTCGTAAAGCACCGATATTGATCACGGAGGAAATGTTGCAACTGATGCAAAATGGTTCAGTTATTATTGATCTGGCAGCGTCAACTGGTGGTAATACACCCTTCACGAAAAATAATGAAACAGTTGTTGTAAACGGAGTAAGCATTGTAGGTAATTCAAATCTGCAGGCAACAATGCCGTCAGATGCAAGTAAACTGTACGGAAAAAATGTTCTCAACTTTTTACAACTCATCATCACCAAAGAAGCAACGATCAATCTCAATTGGGAAGATGATCTGGTAGAAGGCTCTTGTATTACACACAACAACGAACTGGTTCACGAACGATTAAAATAATTCACTCACACATCATTCAACGAGTATGGAAAGTGTTCTCAATTTTATTTCAGCAAACGAGCAGATGATCTACATTCTGATGCTGGTTATTTTTCTTGGCTTTATTGTCATCAGTCGTGTGCCTGCTGTATTGCATACGCCATTGATGAGTCATGCAAACGCCATCAGCGGTGTGGTAATTATTGGAGCCATCATTGTAATGGGCCGTGCCGATGCTGATAATTATGCCGCATTGATCCTTGGTTTCCTTGCCGTGGTGTTAGGTGCCATTAACGTAGTGGGTGGATTTGTTGTAACCGACCGCATGCTGGAAATGTTTAAAAAGAAAAAATAATCCGTTCCGGAGTAATTCATACAAACTGACTGAATAATGGGAGTTTCAATTTTAAGTATCATTTATATTGTTGGTGCCATCACCTTTATCATTGGATTGAAAATGATGTCGCATCCTGATTCGGCACGCAAAGGAAACATGATTGCAGGTGCAGGAATGCTTGCAGCTATTCTCGGTACCATTTTTTTATACAAAAATGAAGACGGTACAGGCTTACAAAATCATCTTTGGATATTTGGTGCAATTGTGATCGGCACATTGTATGGTGTGATCGCTGCAAGAAAAGTAAAGATGACAGGTATGCCTGAAATGGTGAGCTTGTTTAATGGATTGGGTGGCGCAAGTGCTACATTGATCTCGGTAGTTGAATTCAATCATTTAGCGGAACTGAATTTTCCGGCTGAATTATCAACACCCGGTACAATGGCTATTCTTTTCTCCGGAATTATTCTCGGCAATATTACATTCTCCGGTAGTTTAATTGCATGGGCTAAACTTAGTGGTAAGCTAAAAGACTTTGCATTCCAGGGACAACATATTGTAAACATCCTGTTACTGCTTGCAAGTATTGTCTTGTCAGTTTATATCAGTTCCGATCTGCAATCAGAAAATACAACCGTGTTATTTGCTGCTGTATTTCTTTTATCACTTGTTTACGGTGTATTATTCGTGATGCCTATTGGCGGTGCAGATATGCCCGTGGTGATCTCATTACTGAATTCATTGAGTGGATTAAGTGCAGCTTGTGGCGGTTTCCTGTTCGATAATAAAGTTGTTTTTACGGGTGGTATCCTCGTTGGTGCTGCCGGTACAATTCTTACTGTGTTGATGTGTAAGGCTATGAACCGCTCATTGACCAATGTATTGATCGGCTCGTTTGGTGGAAGCAAAGCAGCAGCGGGAAATAAAGAACAGGGAGCATATAAAGAGATCAGTTTAAACGATTCAGCAGTTGTAATGAGTTACGCAAGTAAAGTAATGATCGTGCCGGGTTATGGGTTAGCTGTGGCGCAGGCGCAACATACTTGTCATGAGTTACAAAAAATGTTGGAGGCAAAAGGAGTGGATGTAAAATATGCGATTCATCCTGTTGCCGGACGTATGCCAGGACACATGAATGTATTGCTTGCAGAAGCGGATGTGAGTTATGAAAAACTATTGGAAATGGAACAGAGCAACGAGGAATTTCCATCAGTTGACCTGGTATTGATACTTGGTGCCAACGATGTGGTGAACCCGGCTGCAAAATCTGATCCTTCTTCACCCATATATGGAATGCCCATTCTTGATGTTGGACTTGCAAAGAATGTGGTAGTAGTAAAACGCAGCATGAAACCCGGTTATGCAGGTATTGAGAACGAGTTGTTCTTTCATCCCAAAACCTCGATGTTGTTTGGTGATGCGAAAAAAGTATTGCAGGATCTGATCGCTGAGATCAAGAGCATATAGTTTGTACTTTCGCAACATGCAACTTCCTGCTTTACTTTTACAATCGATCGAACACACAAAAGGGTTTGACAAAACTGCTTTTGAAGAAGTGCATACAAGTGGGGAGCAGGTGGTGTCTGTGAGACTGAATCCGTTGAAGTTGTCGATGGGCAATGAAAAGTCAGCAGACTTCAATCATCAGGAACTTATTCACTATTCAGCATTCTCAATTCACTCTCAGGTTCCCTGGTCCTCATCCGGCTACTATCTCAGCCAACGTCCTTCGTTTACACTTGATCCGTTATTACATGCCGGTGCATATTATGTGCAGGAAGCAAGCAGCATGTTTTTAGAACAGGCGTTGAAACAAAGTGTTGATCTTACTCAACCGCTGCTGGTATTGGATCTGTGTGCTGCGCCCGGCGGCAAATCCACCTTGCTGCAATCTATCATCAGCAACGAAAGTTTATTGGTGAGTAATGAAGTGATTCAAACAAGAGTAAATATTCTCAAAGAAAATATTATCAAGTGGGGTGCGGGAAATGTAATGGTCACGAATAATGACCCGGGCAGTTTTTCAAAACTGCATGGTTTGTTTGATGTGTTGGTGATCGATGCACCTTGCAGCGGTAGTGGTTTGTTTCGTCGTGATGCAGAAGCCATCAAAGAATGGAGTGAAGATAATGTACAGCTTTGCAGTCAGCGCCAGCAACGCATCTTAGCAGATGCATGGAATTGTTTGAAAGAAGATGGCGTACTTATTTATTCCACTTGTTCCTATTCATCAGAAGAAGATGAAGAAATACTGGATTGGATAGAAACAAACTGCAAAGTGGAAAGTATAAAATTGGAAGTGGAAGAAGAGTGGAGTATTGATGAAGTAGAATCAACAGCAGGTGCTTATGGTTATCGTTTCTGGCCATACAAAGTAAAAGGCGAGGGGTTCTTTATTGCCGCCTTTCGGAAAAAAGAATCGCCGGATGCATTACGTTTGAAAATAAAAAACACACAACTTGCTTCAAAGCAGGAAGCAGTGATTGCAGTAAATTGGTTGAAGAAGAAGGAAGGTTTAACCTTCATCAAACAAGGGCAAAATATTGCAGCCATTCCATCACAATGGAACGAAACTATCCAATACCTCATGCAGGAATTGAAAGTGCGTTATGCAGGGGTAGAGTTAGGAACCATTGCAAAGAATGATCTGCTTCCTGAACATGCATTGGCTGTATCAACTATTCTTAAAGATGATGTTGTAAAAGTGGAGCTTACACTTGAACAATCATTAGACTACCTGCGTAAAAATGAGATCAACATCGATAGCCCGCATAAAGGTTGGGCATTGGCAGTGTACAACAACTTTCCACTTGGCTGGATGAAATTACTCGGAAACCGTATCAATAATTATTATCCGAAGGAGTGGCGCATTTTGATGAGATGATGATAGACCACAGACCATCACATGTTCATAGTTCATGAACCAACTCATTACTCATCACTCATCATTTGAATTTCGTATTGAACAACAGTTTAAACCCTGTCCAGATAAGAATAGCTGCTGTACTGTAAAATAATACTTTAATACCGCCGCTCTCCGGTTGATAGATCATGAGCAATGTTGCGCAGATCATCAGCAAACCAAGAATAAACACATAGGCAAGACGATTGAAGTTCTGCCGCAGTGCTTTGTTGGTAAAACTATCCTCTCTGAAGTTGATCTCATGTTTCAATACGCCGGTGCGAAGATTATTAACGATCTCTTTAATGTCGGTTGGCAGGCGATCAACAATGTAGAGATAATCCTCTGCTGAATTCATCACTTTGTTTACAATGGCATCGAAGCTGAATTTCTCTTTGATCTTTTCTTTTGCAAATGGTTCGATCATATTGATGAGCGAAATATCAGCTTCCAGTGCTTCTGCAAATTTCTGAATAGTACCCAGTGTTTTTAATAACATGTAAAGATTGGTGGGTACTTTTAATCCGTGGCGTAAGATCACTTTGAACGTATCGGCCATCAAATTAGAGATATCAACTTTTTCATACGGAATATAACTGTACTTATGGATCAGTTCACCTATTTCAAATTCAAGGTCAAGATGTTCTTTATAAAAATTGATATTCAGTAATGCCAGCAATGCTTTTGTAATGCGGTGTGTATCCTGCCTTGCAAAGCCCAGCATAAAGTTGATGAGTGCCTGTATCTGCGCCGGTTTTAAACTGGCCGTCATTCCATGATCGAGCAACACCACCTGGTTGTTATCCCGGATCAATAAATTTCCTGCATGCGGATCGGCATGGAAAAAACCATGCTTCATGATCATTTTTAAAATGATCTGTGTACCGTTCAATGCAATTTGTTTTGTATCGAATCCTTTTGCGATCAATTCCTCTTTGGCATCGGGTTCAACACCTGTTACAAATTCCATCACCAGAATTTTTTGCGTACTGAACTCACTAAACACTTTTGGTATGTAACAGTAGTCATCGTATTTAAACATTTCCGAAAACCGCATCATGTTGGAAGCTTCATTGGAAAAATCCAATTCCTTCTTCATGATGTTCCCGAAATCTTCTACAAACTCGATCACGTTAAAACTGGCTAATTCAGGATATGACTTCACCACCTGCTCAGCCAGTACTTTCATTAATACAAGATCGACCGTAATTTTTTGTTTGATATGCGGCCGCTGCACTTTTACCGCCACTGTTTCACCGCTTCGTAATTTGCCTCTGTACACTTGTGCAATGGAAGCAGAGGCAATAGGGGTATGATCAAGTTGTTCAAATACTTCGTGAATGGGATCGCCTAACTCTTCTTCCATGATACGCCATGCCTGTGCATTATCAAATGGCTTGGCCGATGTTTGCAGTTTTTTTAATTCATTCCTTAATTGTTCGCTTACAAGATCAGGCCGGTCGGCAACGATCTGTCCAAACTTCACAAACGTAGGTCCGAGGTCTTCGATCATTAAACGCAAACGTTCTGCACGTGTGGTAAGATTTTTTCCTTTCGGATCAACTATTCTTCTCAAAAAGCGATTGTTATTGATGCCATTCCGCAAACCATGTTTGCAAATGATCAACACAATGCTGATGAGACGTATAATACTTCTGAATAATCGATTGACCCGGAATATCCACATACATATTACTTTTTACAGGTGAAGAATGGGTAGAGATACACATAATACTTGGGTAAAATACAAAAGGAGCCGGTAACCGACTCCCTTTATTTGCATCCGGTACCAACTTAAGAAACCAGTTGCTCCTTTATATGATTACCGGTTAGCTTTGTTGCCTGCAGAATTTCAAGCACACGTTTACGTGTATCCTCTTTCAAACCGGCAATTTCATGCTTAAATACTTCTTTCAGTTCTTCTATTTCGGAACTGCTGCCTCTCACTTTGTAAAGACGTTCTTTCAGATCATTGAATTTTTCATTGATCGTGTTGCGAATAGAGCTTCCACTTTCAGGTGCCATCAGCATACCAACAGCTGCACCTGCCGCTACGCAGGCAAAAATTAACTTCATACTCATAATGCTGTGTTTTTAAATGGTGAATAATGAAGTGTAATTTCCAATAACCTTGCCAAAAACCAGCTATGAGCTATCAGCGGTGAGCTTTTCGCTTTGCATTACGTAAGTGAAATGGCGTGATAGTATAACTCATTCTGCACCTTCGTACCTCTGCGGTAAAAATTATTTGCGACCGAAATCAGCAGGATTTTCGCCCCATGCTTCGGTTTCCCATTTCAGAATTTTATTCTTGTATGAATGTTCGTTGAGCCATGCTTCGGCACGATGGATCAATTCAAAAATGTGTTTCGTTTTTGCTGATTCTTCCAGGTTGGTTTTACATTTTTTTGCTTTCACCCAGCCAATTGCATTTCTGCTATCGCTGTAAATGGGTATGGTAAACAGGTTGTGTTTTTTACAATAAGCAAGCGCATGTACAATGGCTAAAAATTCACCAATATTATTTGTGCCGTTTGCCAAGGGCCCCATGTGAAAGATGCGTGTATTGGTTTTGTAGAGAATACCCTGGTACTCCATATCTTTTTGCACGCTGTTCCATGCAGCATCCACAATAATACTTTCCTGTATAGGCGTGCCCAGCGATGTAAGGTCTTTTGTACCTGCCGGTTTATCTTTTTTGTAGATGTGTTTGGCAAAATGATCTTTGTATGCCAGTTCAGCCTCCATCATCGTAGGGAACGATTTGTATGCAGCACCGGTAAAGCCTTCCACCTGTTGTTTGCAATCGTTCCAATTGGTATAAATTCCGGGCTCTTTCCCTTTCCAAACCACATAATATTTTGGTTTCGTATTGCTCATGTGGGTGCAATGTTAGCAAAAGAAACGATAAGCTCACACGAAACGAAGCTTGTTGGCGTTTAACCGTTCGGAGAATTTTTGTAAAATGCAAAAATTGGGTTAAGCTTTTGTTTGGCATTATTCTTTCCGATAATTGTGCATCTTTGCAGCGTAAATAATATTCCCATGAAGAGAGCCTTTTTATTTCTGAGTATCTGTTTGATTGCTGTTTCGGCGATGGCGCAAAACACCCCGTTGATCGTACAGCTGGACAATCAAAACAATCCCTATCTCACACACGGTATTGGCCCCAAAGAAAATTTTTACAGTATCGGGCGCATTTATAATATCAGTCCACGTGTGTTTGCACCTTATAATGGATTGGAATTAACATCGCCGCTAAGTATTGGCCAGCAAATACGTATTCCACTCAATGAAGCGAATTTCTGGCAAACCGGCACCCGTAAAGAAAATGAAACGGTGGTGCCATTGTACCATACCGTTAAACAGGGCGAAACAATGAGTCGGTTGAGTCAATTGTATGGTACGGATAATGCATCCATCAAATCATGGAATAACCTGGGCGATGCAGTAAGTGTTGGCAGCAAAGTGATCATTGGATTTTTGAAAGTAGATAAATCATTATCACCATTGGCAGCGAAGGGAATGAATGTGCGCAGCGAACCAACCGTGGTGCAGCAACAGCCCAAACCGGAGGTAAAGAAACCAGACGAACCAAAGAAAGAAACTGTTTTGGTGAAAGATGTGCCTGTAAAAGAAGAGGCTCCAAAAGAGCAAATAAAAAAAGAGCAACCAAAACCCGAAGTGTCGGCAGTGAGTTATGCCGGCAATGGTTTTTTCAAAGATGAGTTTAACAGACAAACAAATAATGGCAAACGGGTAGAAGGAAATAATGGCGCCGGCAGCATCTTTAAAAGCACAAGCGGCTGGAGCGATGGAAAATATTATGTGTTGATGGATCAGGTAGAAAAGGGAGCCATTGTCATGATCCGCAACCCGGCCAATGGAAAAGCAGTGTATGCAAAAGTATTGGGTGGGGTAGAAGAAACCAGCCCCGGCAGTGGATTGATTTTTCGCCTCAGTAATTCCGCAGCCGCTCAGTTGGGTATTAGTGCTGAGAAGTTTAATGCGGAGTTGGTGTGGGGAAAGTAGGCGAAAGTGGGAAGTGAGAAGTTGCAGGTGGGAAGGTAGAAAGCCCATAAGTTATTTTTAAAATTGCAACTGATAAAAGTAAAAGAGGTGATTGTTTTCAATCACCTCTTTTACTTTTATACACATTCTTTTATTTAGATGAAGCTGTTGATATTGATTGACGTAATTTGAATTATTGCTGAGATATAGCATTTTAAATAATCAACTCCTGTGCCCCCTCAAAAAATCTTCCACCAGCATTTTCTTTTTACCTTCCAGTTGCAATTCCAGCACCTGTACGTAACCGTTACTGCAGGCAAACTTTAAATAGGTTTTGCCATCAGTTAGGTAATTGCCGGTCGGGACGGTTTCACCGGCCTGAACATTTTGATCAGCATGGTTCAGGTCGCCTGAAGCGCCCCGACCCGTTTCTTTCTTCGACCGGTAGATCTTCATCATCTTTTCGTTGAAATAAGTAAACGCTCCGGGAAAAGGAGAAAGACCACGAATGAGATTATGCACCTCGTCAACTGTTTTTGAAAAATCTATTTTGCAGGTGTCGGTGAAAATTTTTGGTGCATGTTTGAGAACGGTCGACGGTCCACTGTCAACAGACGATGGTAAAACAGCAGCACTCAACTGTGGACTATTGACTGTGGTCTGTGGACGTTCTTTCAATGTTCCATTCACCAATCCTCCAACTGTTTTCACTAAGAGTTGTGCACCGATCTCTTTCATGCGGTCGTGTACTTCACCTGCTGTTTCATCTTCACCAATCGCAAATGATTCCTGCAGCAGAATATCGCCGGTATCAATTTCATGTTTCAATTTGAAAGTAGTGACGCCGGTTTCTGTTTCTCCATTGATCACGGCCCAGTTGATCGGCGCCGCACCACGATACTGTGGCAACAAACTTCCATGCACATTTACGGTTCCCATCTTCGGCATATTCCAAACAGCTTCAGGCAACATACGGAATGCAACAACGATCTGCAGATCGGCACGTAACGCAATCAACTCTTTTAAGAACACAGGATTCTTCAGTTTCTCCGGTTGCAGTACAAACAGGTTATGTTCTGTTGCATATTTCTTCACCGCACTTTGTGTGATCTTCATCCCACGACCAGCCGGTTTATCGGGTGCTGTAATTACACCTACCACATTATAACCTGCCTGCACCAATGCATCCAATGATGCAACTGCAAACTCAGGCGTACCCATAAAAACAATACGTGGAGATTCGTTTGTAACCATAAGGCAAAAGTAAAGAGAAAGCTGCGAGCTCTGAGCGATCAGCTACGAGCAAAAGGCAGCAGGTTGATGAATAGTAAATGCAAATAAGCTATTAGCTTGTAGCTTCCTCTTCCTCCTCATCCATCTCAATGATCTTGTCTTCCTGATTCATTTTGGTGAGGTTGTTTCGCTGCAGAATTTCTTTGGCGAGGTTAAGATAGTTGATGGCCCCCTTGCTTTCACTGTCGTAGAGAATAACAGGTTTACCAAAACTAGGTGCTTCACTTAAACGTGTATTGCGATGAATGATCGAATCAAATACAATGCCTTCAAAGTGGCGACGTACTTCGCTCACCACCTGGTTACACAAACGCAAACGTCCATCATACATTGTCATCAAAATACCTTCAATTACCAATTGCGGATTCAAACGGCTTTGTACAATTTTAATAGTGTTGAGCAATTTGCCCAACCCTTCCAATGCAAAAAATTCAGTTTGTACAGGCACCACTACTGCATCAGCTGCAGTTAATGCATTCACAGTTATTAATCCAAGTGATGGAGAGCAATCGATAATAATAAAGTCGTAATCATTTTTTAAACCGGCCAGCAATTGTTTCATCACCGATTCACGGTTTGGCTGGTTGATCATTTCAATTTCAGCACCCACCAGATCAATATGCGAAGGAATGAGATCAAGATGCGGAATATCCGTTTTCAACACCACATCTTTTGCATTGGCGCCATTTACAAAACAATCGTATAAACTTTGTTGTACGTTGTGCAAATCAAAACCAACACCGGTAGTACTGTTGGCCTGCGGATCGGCATCCACCAATAATGTTTTGAATTCCAGTACAGCAAAACTGGCAGCAAGATTAATTGCTGTTGTGGTTTTACCGACTCCTCCTTTCTGATTGGCGATTCCAATAATTCTACCCATAGTAATTTCGTTCCTGCTTTGTGCTGCCTGCCGCTGGCATGTATATCCGGCTGTTAAATGTCTATTGTTTCTCCAATTGCCGGCAACAGTAATTGCAATCCGTTCTTTTCAAAATGCTGCCTGGCTTTATCGGTATCAATTTCAATCAATTCAAATGTGTTGTAATGAACACCCACTACTTTACTGCAACCCATCATATGCGCCGCTCTTACTGCATCTTCGTAGCCCATGGTAAGATTGTCTCCAATCGGCAAAATACAAAAGGCAAGCGGAGCACCTTGCGGCACCAGTTGCATTTCAAGGGTTAGTCCTGTGTCGCCGCTGTAATAAAAAGGCGATTCACCGTTTATTACAAAACCCATTGGGTTACCGCCATAGCTTCCATCTGGTAGTGACGATGAATGCTGTGCCATCACACAACGTACTGTTCCAAATTCAAAATTCCAACGGCCCCCGATATTCATGGGATGCGTGTTGGTTATTCCATTTTTTTGCAACCACAAATGAATTTCCCAATTGCAGATCACCTTTGCTTTGGTACGGGCCGCAATACTTACACAATCGGCAATATGATCGGCATGTCCATGACTCACAAATACATAATCCGCCTCAATTGATGTAATGTCTACTTTATCTTTTGCCAGTTCATTCAGCGAAATAAAAGGATCAAAAAGTAATTTCGTTCCTTTTACGTCTATACCAAAGCAGGAATGGCCATAATAGGTAAAATTCATATTGTAACGGTTTTGATGAGCTATTGTACGTAACAGCAATGCTGTGTTGGCAGGTTAGGCCATCCTGACAAAAATAAGGCTTCGGCATAATATTCGGGAACAATACTTATCCCCTGATGTTATACAAGAAACCGTGTAACTGTTTGAAATTTAACAGGCAGTTGTTTTATTTATTCCTCAATTTTGACACTTATGCGACGTTTAGCCGGATCATGGATATTTTTAGTAATTTTTCTGATAGTGGACATTTATGTATTCCAGGCCCTGCGTACAGTGGCCGATAGTTGGGCACCACGTACCCGCCTGATAGTGTATGCTGTATACTGGGGCATCAGTATTCTTTCATTTGCTTTAATGCTGAGCATCACGTTTACGAATTATGAATCGTGGCACAAGTTGTTACGTACCTATGCTTTTGCTGTTGTGATCGGTTTGTTCCTGGCCAAAATCCTGGCCAGTGCTTTTTTCCTGGTAGATGATGTACGGCGTGTTGTACAATGGGCGGGCAGTTTTATTTTCCCCAACTGGAATCCTAAAAATGCAGGCACAGGTACCGGCATTACCCGTTCGATGTTTTTAAGCTGGGCTGGTTTGGCAGTTGGTGGCGGTTTGTTTACATCATTGATATATGGATTTGGAAATAAGTACAAATACAATCTTCAGAAACTGGCATTAAGTTTCAGCAATCTCCCGCAGGCATTCAAAGGATTTAAGATCATTCATGTGAGTGATATTCATAGCGGCAGTTTTACAGATAAAGAAGCCGTACGGAAGGGGATCGATAAGATCAATGAGCAGAATGCAGATGTCGTTTTGTTTACCGGCGACCTTGTGAATTACAGTGCTGAAGAAATGAAAGAATACATGGATGTATTTTCTGCACTGAAAGCAAACTATGGTGTGTATGCAACATTGGGCAACCATGATTATGGTTTTCCTACAGGTGCCAGCAGGGAAGAAGTACGGCATAAACAATTGGCTAATGCGGCAGGTGTGGTAGAAGTACATAAAAAGCTTGGTTGGAAAACATTGAGCAATGAACATGTGATGATTGAAAAAGACGGACAACAGATCGCCATACTTGGTGTTGATAATACCAGTGCCAAAGCAAATTTTCCATCGTTTGGTAAATTGCCGGAAACACATGCAGCGGCCAAAGAGTCACCGTTTAAAATTTTAATGAGCCACGATCCTTCGCATTGGAATTCGGAAGTAACATCGCAGTTTAAGGATATTGATCTCACATTATCAGGTCATACACATGGTATGCAGTTTGGTGTAGAAATTCCCGGTTTCCGTTGGAGTCCCGTAAAATACGTGTACAAACAATGGGCAGGTTTGTATGAAGAGGCCAATCAGAAATTGTACGTAAACCGAGGCTTTGGATTTATAGGTTACCCGGGCAGGGTGGGCATTTTGCCGGAGATCACCTTGATCGAGTTGACATAATTTTTTACAGCCATTAAACTATCTTGCAGCCGGTTCGTCTATTGGATTAACCTTGCCCGCATGCTTAAACCATTTATTCTATTCGCAGTGCTGTTTTGTTTTTGTTCTGTAGTCAATGCGCAGGAAGCAAAAACTGATTCAGTTATGATCAATGTCGATTCGCTTGAAAAAGAGCTCGACGATTTCCTTGCATTTTATGATTCATTGAAAGCGCCTAAAAGTTATTGGTTGTTATCATTGGGCGTAGGGAATACACAATTCAGTGTACGTAACGTAGCATTGAATGCACAGCAATCAGCCACCAACCTCAGCTTTACACCCACCATCGGGTATTATCATAAAAGCGGGTTGGGAATTACTTACAATAATTATATTTTAACGGAGGCCGGTAAATCGCAACTGTTGCAACATGCGCTTACATTCTCGTACGATCAAACACAGTTGGAAAAAGTGTCCTACGGAGTTTCCTATACACGTTTTTTGGGGAAGAAGGAATTTGTAAATACATCATCACCTTACGATAATGATTTGCTGGCTTATGTACAGGTGGGCAAAGGAAAATTCAGGCCGGGTGTAATGCTTGGCTTTTCGGGTGGCCGTTACCGTGAAACATTACAATACCTCGATTCGCAGCAGATACGCTTACCATTAACAGGCGAATTGGTTACACAATATTTTTATGTGAGTGATACATCCAATATTCGTATCAGAGACCTTTCATTGATTCCTTATGTAAGGTACGATTGGGTACTCGATGGAATTGGTAAGAAAGATTATTTCAGTTTGCAACCTACGTTGATGTTGTTGGGATCAGCTACACGGGTAACAGTTGATTCAAAAGGAACTGTTCGTCAGCGACGGTTATTGAGCCGCAGCAGAAGTTATTCCGGAACCGATTCGCAAACAAATGCATTTCAATTTCAATCGTTGGGTTTGCAGTTAGATGCATCGTGGTACATCGGCAAGTTCTTTTTAAATCCACAGGTTTATTTTGATTATTACCTGTTGAGCAGTCAAAACAAACTCAGCACTTTGTACAGTGTGCAAGCCGGGTTTATGTTTTAATTAATTTTGGCACGGTTCTTCTTAACATATTTTTACCGAGGCATTTAAATGATTGGCATTTAATTCGCCGTTAGTAGTTCAACTAAACTTCAAAAGAATGAAAAAGTATCTGGTCCTTATCTTAGTAGCCATCACCGCATCTTCTGTTTCGTTTGCACAGTTTCGTATTGGTCCAAAATTGGGCGCAAATATTGGTAAAATTGAAGGAAAGGGATTTGATGAACAATACAAACTCGGTTATCATCTCGGCGCATTCGTAGAAATTCCGTTAGGGAAAAAATTTGGCCTTCAACCGGAAGTGTTGTGGAACCAGATCAATTCTGATACTGCATCAAATTTCAGACAGATCTATCAGAATCTTGGTCAGCAGGAATTATCAAATCCACAATTGAATTATCTCAGCATCCCTTTGTTACTTATATACAAGCCGATAAAATACCTCTCGTTACAGGCAGGTCCGCAATTTGGTGTTTTGATAAATAAAGACAAGACATTGATCGATAATGGAGGCGAGGCATTTAAAAATGGCGATTTTTCTATGCTCTTTGGAGCACAGTTAAATATTCTTCGTGTAAGAGTGTACGGACGGTATGCCATTGGTTTAAATAATATCAATGATCTTCAAAGCCAGGAAAAATGGAAAACCACCGGCTTCCAATTAGGTGTTGGTTTAGCACTTTAAAACTTACATCTCCATATAGCAAAGGCTCTCCTGTTAAAGCAGGGGAGCTTTTTATTTTTGTACCGTTCATCATGAACAATAACTGTTAACAGTTATAATATCTTTGAATCATATATATTTACCCCTTCAAAAAAACATTCTATATGCAACGTAAAGGACTACACCTGCTGTTGATTCTCCCCTTTGTTTTATTTCTTTTTTCTACTACGCTGGCCCAACAAGCCCGAACGGAAAAAATTCCCTTTGATTCGAAAGTAAAAATGGGGAAACTGGAAAATGGATTAACCTATTTCATTCGCCCCAATCAAAAACCGGAAAAACGTGTGGAGCTGCGTTTAGTGGTAAATGTGGGTTCTATTGTTGAAGACGCCGATCAACTTGGGTTGGCACATATGATGGAACATATGGCATTTAATGGTACCAAAAATTTTAAGAAGAATGATATCGTTTCGTACCTGCAGGAAATTGGCGTAGGGTTTGGAAACGATCTCAACGCTTATACAAGTTTTGATGAAACAGTCTACATTCTTCCTATTCCTGTTGATAAGCCGGGTAATCTTGAAAAAGGTTTCCAGATACTGGAAGACTGGGCGCACAATGTTACCAACCTTGATGAAGATATTGATGGCGAACGTGCCGTGATCTTAGAAGAAAGCCGATCTGGTAAAGGTGCAGAAGAACGCATGTTTCGTAAAATTTTACCGGGATTATTTGCCGGCTCATTGTATGCTGATCGTTTACCTATCGGTAAAGACAGCATCATTCAGAATTTTAAATATGATGCGATCCGTCGTTTTTATAAAGATTGGTACCGTCCTGATCTGATGGCAGTAGTAGTGGTTGGTGATATTACCACCGAAGCTGCGGAAGCACTCATAAGGAAACATTTTGCAGGGATCAAAAACCCGGCAAATCCACGTGAACGGAAGTATGCACCCGTGGCACCTTATGCGGCCAATGAAGTAATGATCCTGACCGATAAAGAAGCTTCTTCAAGTGAAGTGGCCATTAATTTTCCTTCGTTTGTGGCAGAACCATCTGCAACTGTTGAAGATTACAGGAACAGTATTTTGCGTGGATTGTTTACACGAATGCTCAACCAACGTTTACAGGAGCTGACCCAAAAAGAAAATCCACCATTCAACTTTGCCGGGAGTGGTTTTGGTTCGTATGCAAGAGGCTACGATGCATTCTCTGTATTTGCCGGAGTAGGAACAGGAGATGTAAAAAAAGCAACACAAGCATTGCTGGAAGAAATTGAACGTGTAAAACGATTTGGGTTTACTGCAACAGAACTTGAACGCAGTAAGAAAACAACGTTGAGTAATTATGAACGTTCTTACAACAACCGTGATAAAACAGAAAGTGCCAATTACGTGAACGAATATGTGAACTACTTTTTGAAAGCTGATCCAACGCCGGGTATTGAATATGAATTTGAAAAAGTGAAAGAACTTTTACCGGGTGTTACCATTGAAGAAGTAAATGCATTGGTAAATAAATACATCAAGGGAGTGGAGAATCGGTTTACCTATATCACCCAACCGGAACCAAAGGCTGGTGAAAAATTGGCAACAGAAGAGGAGATACTGGCGTTTTTCCCTGCAGCAGAAAAAGCAGATATCAAAGCATATGAAGATAAAGCGGTTGCTTCTTCTTTAATTCAAACGAAGCCGAAAGCCGGTACTGTAACAGCAACAAAGAAAAATGCAGCACTTGGTACTACTGAACTTACACTCAGCAACGGTATTAAAGTAACGTTGAAGTCAACTGATTTTAAAGCCGATCAGATCTTGATGTCGTCAGTGCGTCCCGGTGGAAAAAACAATTATAGCCTGGCCGATAAATTCAATGCAGAGTATGCAGTACCGGTTGTTACATCAATGGGTGTGGGCGAATTTTCACCTGTTGATCTGCGGAAGGTATTAGCTGGTAAAACGGTACAGGTAAATCCATTCCTTACAGCAGCCAGTGAAGGAGTAAGAGGTAGTTCTACAGTAAAGGATATTGAAACAATGTTCCAGTTAACCTGGTTAACGTTTACAAATCCGCGGATGGATACAACCTTGTTCAAATCATATATTCAACGGAACAAATCACAATATGCAATGATGGGGGCTAATCCGCAGTTTGCATTTATTGATACGTTATACAGCGAATTGTACAGTAACAATCCACTTGCACCTATTGCACTGCCCAAAGCAGAAAACTTTTCAAAGATCGATCTCAAGCGTTCAATGGAAATTTATAAAGAGCGTTTTGGCGATGCAGGAAGTATGGAGTTTGTATTTGTAGGAAGTTTTAAAGAAGAAGAGATCATTCCACTTATTGAACAATACATTGCCAGCTTGCCAACTACAAAAAAGAAGTTTGCAACGGTTGATAACAAAGTGCGTCCTGTAAAAGGTAAACGTGAAATGATGGTGAAGAAAGGGAAAGAAGAGCGTAGCCTTATTATTCAATTCCATTCAGGTGAAGTTCCTTTTAGCCAGGATCTTGAATTGAAAGCACAGGCTGCATCGGAAGTGCTCAACATCCGTATCATAGAAGAGTTACGTGAAAAGATCGGTGGTATTTATGGAGGCGGCATCTTTGGTTCGTTGGAACGTGAGCCTTACAATAACTATACGTTTGCAGTACAATTGCCTTGCGGTCCGGAGAAAGCAGATACGCTGTTAAAAGCGGTGAACCGAGAAATTAAAGAGATCGCTACCAAAGGCCCTTCTCAACAAAACCTGGATAAAGTAAAACAGCAATGGCGTGAGCAACATAAGATCGATATTAAAGAAAATGAAGACTGGCTTTCTGCAATTACGGAAAGTAAATTCCCGGGCAACGATATTGATTACTTTGTGAACTATGAGAAATACATCGACAAGCTCACTGTGAAAGATGTACAACAGGCTGCAGCGAAATTATTGAATGGTCCGAATGTATTTACCGCTATCCAGATGCCGGAGAATTATGTACCGGGCGAAGAAAAGAAAACAGCGGAGCGTGATAACAATATTCTGCAAACCATCGAAATTGATAAGCCTGAAATTAAAATTGAATTGTTTGACAATGGTGAAATTGATGGCGACAGTGTAACCGTTTATTTCAACAGCTATCCGGTTCTCAGCAAAAAACAACTGACGGATAAAGTAACCACGTTGAATGTAAAGGCATTAAAAGGCAGAAAGAACAACCTTGTGATGTTTGCAGAGAATCTCGGCACAACACCTCCTAACACAGCCTTGATGCGTATCACCGCAGGTGGTAAGGTGTACAATATTACCGTTGAGAGTGATAAGAAGAAAAACGGAACGATCGTGTTTAAATGGATAGAGTAGTTAATGACTGCTCACCCGAAGTGTGACTGTTCATCATAGAAGAATTTAAATAATGAAGAGGGTCGATGCGAAGCATCGACCCTCTTTTTGTTTTATCTTTTTCAAAGTTGAAGGGCGCTCAGGACTCATTAAATCACTTCCACATTCCTTTCAACAAAGGCTGTAAGATCAGCGCCTTTCAACAACCCTTGTGCAAGCAGCGCCAGATCAAATGCCTGCTTGGCAATTACTGTTTGCTGCGCTTCTTCTGCACTCAACAGCTTACTGATGAGTTTATGATTGGCATTGATGGCTACTTTGTAATTATCGGGCATACTGCCATAAAAGCCCATCATACCGCCACCGCCAAGCTTGCTCATATCTTTCATACGGCGCATCCATTCTTCCATAGTAATGGTTACCGGCATTGTTTCAGCAGGTAAACTTTCCAATTCAACTTTCATGGTTGCATTGTTGATGGCTTTTTCAAATACCGCTTTTACTTTGTTGCGTTCTTCTTCCGTTAATTGATGTGCAGGTGCATCTTCTTTTACAATCAGTTTGTCCGGAACATCTGCATCCACCCGTTTCATACTTGTTTTCTCCAGCTTCATTTCGAGGTGCTGAATAAAGTGGGTATCAATTGGAGAGTTCATCAGCAATACATCATAGTTCTTTTTTGCAGCAGCCTGTACGTAACTGTGCTGATGTTCTGCATCAATGGTATACAGATAAACAAGATTACCTTCTTTATCGGTTTGAAAATCTTTCACCTTCGCATTGTACTCATCCAATGTGTAATGCTCATTGCTTGTATTGGTGAGTAATAAAAAGTCTTTCGCTTTATCATAAAACTTCTCATCAGAAATGGCACCGTACTTGACAAACAAACCAATGTCGGTCCATTTTTCTTCGTAAGCTTTACGGTCTTTCTTAAAGAGTTCGCTCAGCTTATCCGCTACTTTGCGACTGATATAGCTGTTGATCTTTTTTACATTGCTATCGGCCTGCAGGAACGAACGGCTAACATTCAGCGGAATATCCGGTGAATCGATCACACCATGCAGCAACAATAAAAATTCAGGAACAATATCTTTTACCTCATCAGTAATAAATACCTGGCGACTGAATAGTTTGATCTTATTCTTTTGTACTTCAAAATCATTTTTCAATTTGGGGAAATACAATACACCGGTAAGGTTAAACGGATAATCTACATTGAGATGGATCCAGAATAACGGCTCTTCACTAAACGGATATAGCTCACGGTAGAAATCGAGGTAATCTTCATCTTTCAATTCTGTAGGAGCCTTGGTCCAGATAGGATTGGTGTTGTTGATGATATTATCAACCGTAACGGTTTTGTATTTTGGTTTGCCTTCTTCATCTTCACCATCAGGTTCCGTTTCTTCTTTTGTACCAAATTGAACAGGCACCGGTAAAAACTTCGCATACTTATCAAGAATGCTTCCAATGCGTTGTTCTTCTAAAAACTCTTCTGATTCTGCATTGATGTACAGGATAATATCTGTTCCTCTTTCGGTACGTGTACCTTCTGTTATTTCAAACGAAGTACTGCCGTCGCAGATCCAACGGGCTGCCTCTGCTCCATCCTGATAGGAGAGTGTTTGAATTTCAACTTTATCAGCCACCATAAACGCCGAATAGAAACCCAGACCAAAACGTCCGATGATCTCATTGGCATCTTTTGCTTCTTTGAATTTTTCCATGAATTCTGTTGCACCGGAGAACGCCACCTGGTTGATGTATTTTTTAATTTCATCAGCCGTCATACCAATTCCGTTATCAGAAATGGTAATGGTTTTTGCGGTTGCATCAACTGCCACTTTTACCTTGAGTTCACCGAGCTCGTTGCTGTAATGTCCGAGTGAGCTGAGGCGTTTCATTTTCTGCGACGCATCCACTGCATTACTTACCAATTCCCGCAGAAAAATTTCATTATCGGAGTATAAGAATTTCTTAATGATCGGGAAGATATTCTCCGTGTTAATGGAAATTGTTCCTTTTTCCTGTACCATACTGTTTGTTTTAAGCTGTTTTATTGACTGGCTGGGGTAAATCAATTGCTGTTCCAAATGCTGTTTATTTGCCACATTGACAGCATCTTATGCACACATGGTTTGGCAGCAACTCATTTCTGGCACTGACTTTGAACTTATGCCCTTGTTAAAATGATTTATATGAAAAAGATAATGCTCGGAATACTGTTGCTCGGTGGCCTGTTTACCGCCCACGAAACGGAAGCACAGATCAATGTAAATGTCGGTTTGCAACCTGCATGGGGGCCAGTTGGCTACCAGCATGTAGATTATTACTATCTACCCGATATTGAAAGTTATTATTATGTGCCACGCAAACAGTTTATTCATTTGAATAATGGCAAGTGGGTGTATTCAGCGGGATTGCCTTCTGCTTACAGAAATTACAATCTCTACAATGGATACAAGGTGGTGGTGAATGAACCTCGTCCATATTTGCGCCATGCAACCTACAAAGTAAAGTACGCAAAGTATAAAGGTGTGAATGGCAAGCAGGCATCGCTTAAAAACAATAAATCGAATGCGCCGAAATATTCTCCTGCAAAGAAGACAGGCGTAGTAAATAAATCAAAACCCGGTACACCTGCAAAAGGAAAGGGTAAAGGGAAAAATTGATAAGAGTTTAGCAGATGGTTCTAAAGTGGTGGTTTAAAAAGAACCCTCCGTTTTCTACGGAGGGTTTTGTTTTAATAAGATGACAATGCAGGGCAATCGATATCGTATTTTTAGTGTATGAACAGCGATACAGGTAAATGGATCATACTGGTGGGTGCATTAATTGTACTGATCGGTTTGGTCATTTATTTCTTTCATGATAAGCTTCATTGGATCGGTCGATTGCCCGGCGATATACGTGTAGAGAAAGAGCATTTTCGTTTTTATTTTCCTCTAACGACAATGTTATTGCTGAGTATAGTTGTTACAATTCTTCTTCGTTTGATCAAACGATTTTTAAATTAATGTCGTGCTTTTTTTACGGATAATTGTACACAATTATTGATTGAATGCGGTAAAGAATGGGGTGTTTTTCCATTGGAAAAACAGATGAGAGATATCAGGCATGGTTCAGAAAAAGCATGTAAAAGAGGTGACAGCATTCTGAAAAAATCAGAAAAATTCACTCTTAAAAGCACATTTTTCATAGCTGAAGCACATTTTCTGATCCGGTGATCATTTTTCGGATCAGTAAGGGAAACCCTTACTTTTCAACCGGTAATTTAATATGATCGTTGTGAAAAATACTAAGGCATCACCCGATTGCCTGGTTAGATTGTGTAGTTGTTTTACATTTCATTTAATGAGGTTGATTCGCCTGAAACGCAATGGCAGCAATAGTTACAGCTTGCCTAACTTTGTCTGTTGTTTGTACAAGCTGTATTGTTTTGAGTAAGGAATGTATCACAAACAAGCAAAATTTCAGCAAGAAAAGGAGTGTAAAATCAACGTTTATTGAAACCCTGTTTTCCCAATGAAAAACGATGTTATTCATGTCTTATTCACATTGTGTAAATCATGTTTGCAGAATCCTTGTTGGTTATTTAAAATTACCCTAAATTCATCTTGTTAAAACGTTACTATTTCCCAATTAAAATTCTAAAACTCCAACAAATGGCAACTAAAAAAGCAAAAAAAGCCGCCCCCAAGAAAGCAGCAAAAAAAGCTGTAAAAAAAGCCGCTCCTAAGAAAGCCGCTAAAAAAGCAGCTCCTAAAAAGGCCGCTAAAAAAGCAGCTCCTAAAAAAGCAGCACCCAAAAAGGCAGCTCCTAAAAAAGCAGCAAAAAAGAAATCAGCACGTAAGCCAAATGCAGCGTTCATGAAAGCACTTACTCCAAGTGCAGATCTGGCAGCAGTAATTGGTAACAAAGCTGTACCACGTACTGAAGCAGTGAAAAAAATCTGGGTTTACATCAAAGCCAATAAATTACAGGATAGCAAAAACAGACGCATGATCAATGCTGATGCAAAGCTGAAGCCTGTATTTGGTGGCAAAGCACAGGTGTCTATGTTCGACATGGCAAAATTCCTGAGCAAGCATTTAAGCTAAGCGATTTATTCCTGATATGAGAAGAGGGCATTCAATTGAATGCCCTCTTTTATTTTTTGAATATCCGATCGTTTAATTCTTCAATGAAGTACCGCAACCACGGAATTTTTTTTCTCCGCCTTCGTTTTGTTTGATGGTAACGTAAACGGTGTATGCAGAACTGTCGCCCGACATGGTATTGATGCAAAGTTTATTTTCAATTTGTACAAGCATACTGCCAGTCTCTGTATCTGCACTGAATATTTTTGCTCCGTCTTTTGTGATCTCCGGCAAAACAGCAGGAGCGATCATTTCCAAACCATCCGGTGTTTGAAAATGCATGGCACTTTCCTCATCCAGTTCAAAACTCCAGAACGGCTCATTACCGGTGGCAATAAAATCAATACCGGCCAATGCTTTTCCCTTCCAATGCTCAGGAATCGAATCGTCATTTAAAATAGTGTCAACAAAAGTCTCTGCTTTGTCGGTTGATGGTGTAACGGCGTTTTTCTCCTGTGCGGTATTGCAACCGGCGGCAAGGATGAACAACAGGAAACAGGTTTTAATAAACATACTGTAAGTTTTGAATGGGCAGGTAAGATAATAAAACCCGAATAATTAATTGTTACTATTTCGAAAGATCAGTTGCCTTCAGGACACAAAAAAAGCTGCCGTTATTCCGGCAGCTTTTTTAGAAATAAGTTTTCATTTGTATTACCAGAAATCAACTGAGCGGAGAAAGCCCACTTCAACAAAGGTTCCGGTTTTTGTACTTCTGAATTCAGAACTTGGTGATCCGCTGTTGTACGAAACGTCGCCACCGAAAATATATTCAGGATAGTAATTAACGTAAAAGTTAAAGGTGTGATCTTTTTTCCATTGAAAAGCAAACCCTTGGATCCATGGCGATTTTTGGGTTTCAACAAGGGAAGATGTTTCCGGGTCAGCATAGGCTCCAATGCCGCCAGGTATCAATCGTTCCATGATCATCCCAAGCGAAATATGGCTACGTCTGTAATCCGCATCAGGTTTGGTTGTAAACCGTACACCATACTCAAGCTTTTGAAAATTCATATCAGATTTTCCTTTACCGCTTTCTTCAGGATCATTGTCGCTTTTCGAAAACACTCTTGAACCACCGGTGTATTCACCATATGCTTTCACCCATTTTGCACCTGCAAAAACCCGTCCGCCATATACAAGCGGCGATAATTGATAGCCATCAAAGATGGGGCTGAAACCTGCTTTTGGTGCAAGAAATGCATAGCCTCCGAAATTGTCGTGCTCCGCACCAATTTTCATATTTACATCCAGGTTCAATGTGAACATTTGTACTTTTTCCAATGATTTTGTTGATACATAACTGCCATTGATCATGGTTGTTTTATCACTTGCAAAAATGAGCGGAGCGTAGGTAGCCGAATAACCCCATTCAATACTTGCATTCAAACGCAGTTTCCCTTTCGATTCAGGTTTGTTGTAAACAAAATCAGGGTTTACACGGCCCATTTTATCATTGTAGATCCAGGTGCCTACAATAAACAATAAACTTACACTGGCAGTAGCGGCAGTTGCTTCAGCCTGCCTGCGTTCTTCATTTGCATTTTGCTTCCATGTATTGTATTCGTTCTGGCGTTGATCCCGGGCTTCCTGTTCTGCTTTCAGTCGTGCTTCTTCCTGGCGACGTGCTTCTTCTTTAGCATTATACTCTTGTTCAGCTCTCGATTGTGTGGTTGAGCTTCCTGAACTGCCGGAAGTGGTAGAAGATGTATTGCTGCTTTCTGTTTTGGTTTCTTCTTTTGCAGTTGTGCCCGAAGTTTTTGCTTCTGCTTCTTTTTTCTTTTTTTCTTCTTCAGCTTTTGCCTGCGCTTCTTTTTGTTTCTTTTCCTCTGCCAATTTCTTTTCTTCGGCAGCTTTTTTCTCAGCAGCTAACTTTTCTTCCCGTTGCTTTTTTTCTTCAGCCGCTTTTTTTTCAGCTGCAAGTTTTTCATCTGCTTTCTTTTTTTCTTCGGCAGCTTTTTGCTGCGTTACGTTTGTAATGTTACTCATTGTGTAGCTGATGCCCTGTAACAATGTAAACGAGTTACCATCGGCACGCCGGCAATTTTTAAAATTGTCGGCTCCGCTGGTGTAGATATGTACCCAGTCGTCATCGGGGGTAAAACGGGCATTTGGTTTCAGCCAAACAACTTTGTTAATGCCGAGTGTGAAATTTTTGGTTCCAACACATGCAAGATCAAGCCTTACGTTGATCACCATGCTGTATTCTTGATTTGTGTTGTTTTGAACATAAAAATAGTACTCTTCGCTTCCTCCGAGAGATGACCAATACCGTTGTACACTAACGGTAAACCGTGGGTCAACTTGAGAAACGGAAACATCTTTTCGTTGTGCGTTCAAGCGTATACTTACTGTTAGAATTGACAGCAGCAGTACAAGCGTACGGATACATGATTTACGATACATGAAATTTTAGTTTTGTGATTGAATGGGTAAATGCCGATTTTTCATCGGACGGACAAAAGTAACGGCGGCGGGTATGCGCAACAATACTCCCTTTGGGGTAATTTTTTTAAAACAGGCAGATCAACTGAATGATCTTTTATAAAAAGTAAATGTTTTTACTTAGCATGTGCATGTTTATTTTGCTGCAGCAAAAAAACAAAACCGTATATAGAGGTTTTATGCCGCAACGCATTGCAGTTATTGTTATGTGTGTTACAGATCATACAATAACAGTTTCTCCTTTACTTTGCAGCCACAATGGAATGGTGGATCTATTTGCTGGTTTGTTTGGGCGCTCTCTTTGCAGGGTTTATTGATGCTGTGGTAGGCGGCGGTGGATTGGTACAGGTGCCGCTGTTGCTCATCCTGTTTCCGGAGTTGTCGCATGTACAAGTGATTGCCAGCAATCGCTTTGCTTCGCTGGCAGGAACCAGCGTAGCTGCTTATCAATACATCAAAATGATTGGTGTAGATAGCAGCGTGGTGCTTGCCACAGGCATCACAGCTGCCATAGCATCGTTCAGCGGAACGTTTGTAATGGAACTGATAAAGCCGGAAGTATTCAAGCCTTTATTGCTTGTAATTATTATTGTATTGGCTGTTTATACATTTCTCAAAAAAGATTTTGGCCATGTTCATGCAGTGAAGTACAGCGGTAATCAATTTCTGATTGTATGTGCTTTGATTGGTGCACTGATAGGTTTTTACAATGGCTTTATTGGCCCGGGTACGGGAAGCCTGTTTGTATTTGCATTTGTAAGTGTAGCCGGTTTAAATTTTCTGCATGCATCTGCTTCATCAAAGATTGTGAATGCCATTGCTGATGTTGCGTCCTTGGTGGGGTTTTTATTAAATGGTGCCGTTGTATTTAAAATCGCATTACCTATGATGGTCTTTAATATGCTGGGCGGTTATATTGGAAGTAAGGCAGCCATTCTCAAAGGCAATGTGTTTATCCGTTATGTATTTCTGCTGGTTATCTCAATCTTGATCATCCGTTTAGGAAGAGATGTGATCATCAGTTGGCAATAGTATTCTTTTTATTGCAACCGAAATCAGTCTGTCTTTTTATCTTCCGGTGGTGCTGTAACAAACGACGCATGTAAATGAGCGATCTTCCAATCGTTTTTCTGTTTCACCATTACCAATGTTCGTCGTGATAAACGTGTAATACCATCTCCTAAATGAAATGTAACAATTGCTGTGTTGCCGTAAAGTTGAATCCGGATGTCCTTTGGACTGATGTTGAGTGTTGCGGTATTGGATGAATCAATGAATTCAGGAAATACTTCGAGCCAGGTTGCTTCAATTTCCTGTTGACCGGCTCTGCGTTTCCCCTGCTCCCACACCGGGTGAAACATGGTAGCATCATTCGTGAACGAAGAACGGAACGCTTCCCATTTAAATTGGTTGAATGCAGTAACAAAATGTTCTGCTGCCTTCATTACGGCGATCGAATCGTTGGCTTGCGCCGGTAGCAGTGTGCTGCACAAAAGTAAAGCTGTTGTAAAAGCAGGAGTCAATAATTTCATCTGTTATTTTATTAGATGCTGATAAGGTAGAACATTATTCGCAGGAATGAAAATGCAGATCAGCAACGGTTACTGTTCAGCAATACGGCACTGCTACTGATAACTCTCATCTTGCTTTGCAATAACCATCATTGATTACGATCTTACCGGTGTGTAACTTGATTTCCTTCAAATGAAATTTATCTCATAACAGATCAAATGGTTGGGTATGAAAAAGCTGGAAAACAGAGTAGCGATCATAACAGGAGCTGCTGCCGGGTTGGGAAAAGCAATTGCGTTATTATTTGCTGCAGAAGGCAGTAAAGTTGTTGCTGCCGATATCAATGTGGCATTATTAAAAATGTTGGAAGAAGAAATTACAAACACAGGAGGTATTGTAACAACAGTAGTTGCTGATATGGCAAAGGAACAGGATATTGATGAACTGTTCAACAAGGCAATAACTTCATATGGAACGGTAGATATTTTGGTAAACAATGCAGGTGTAATGGATCAGTTCGATCCTGTTGCGGATGTAGATAACCACACATGGGAACGTGTAATGGCGATCAATGTAACGGGTCCGTTCAAAGCCATGCGCAAAGCAGTGCAGTTGATGTTATCTGCAGGAAAAGGATCTATTGTAAATATTTCGTCTGTGGGTGGATTGCAGGGAGCAAGAGCCGGCGCTGCCTACACAACCAGTAAGCATGCACTTATCGGACTCACAAAAAATACCGGTTACATGTATGCGAAAAAAGGAATCCGTTGCAATGCAGTTGCACCGGGTGCTATGGATACAACCATTGCTGCAGGAATTGATCTGGCACATTTACCCGCCATCGTGAACGAACGCATTATGCCAGGCATGGCATTGATGAGCCGCAGTTCAAATCCAATGGAAGTGGCGCAGGTTGTGTTGTTCCTTGCATCGGATGATGCAGGTTTTGTAAACGGTGCTGTTCTTGTTGCAGATGGAGGATGGACTGCATATTAAGCAACCGCTACCTTCAATCTTTACTGCAATGCGTATATTACTTTTTAGAAAAGCCTGTTGATAATTTGCCGGGCAGTTGTACGATATTGTCTTCGTACTCTTTTTGCAATTCCCGTTCAAGTGATTGAATATTTTTCTTCATCTTTTTGATCTGATAACGCATCAGAAAAATACCGGCAAACACGCCTGCAAAGAAAAAGTGAAAGGCAATGAATACGGCACGCTCGTCATTTAGTAACTGAATAAACATAAGCAATAGTTTTCGTTCAGAGTATAGGATGTAAATGGATACTTGCAGTGATGCCGACTGTTGTTGTAATAACAATGCCAACAGCAAAACAATTACTAAATCATTAACAAAAAACAAGCCATTGTAGCCTTCAACGTGTAAATTCATGGAAGCCGGTGGAATTCTGCAAGTAGTAACCACAATCCATTTCTGTTGATATAACTTTTTTTACCAAGGGGTTTGTGGAAAATACGGAACTGAATGTTTTGAAGTGTGCAAATGCAGCGGAAGAGAAACCTACTTCTTGAATTTGTACATTTGAAAATCAAACCAACCTTCAATCAACCCAACTGCATTGTTATATGGAACCTGTACTCGTTATTAAATCAGACCGGTCGATTTATCTTATCATGGCATTTGTGGCACTGGGTATGTCTGCCTTGTTTACCATATTCGGAATAGTACCTGATTTTTTTTCTGCACCCGATCCCTTCAGCAGGCCACAAGAGATTTCCGTAATGCAAGCCATCATCTTTAGTTTTTTTGCTTTGATCGGACTTTTTCTTTGTTATGTATGGGTGAAGCAGTTTATAAGCGATACGCCTGCCATTTCCATTTATCAAAATGGATTTGAAGCAAACACCAATGGTGTAGCTACGGGCTTTATCAACTGGACCGATATTGAAAAAATAGAAGAGGTAATGGTAAGCTCCAATAGCGGAAGCGGTACGAGAAAGGAAGCAGCAGTAGCAGTTTATTTAAAAGAACCTTCCGTTTACACAAACAGGTTGCCGATTTTTTTTCAATGGGTAATGAAGCTGGCTACTAAAAGCGGACGTTATAAACATACCGGTAAGTATGGCGTGGAAGATAGTACGCCTCCTTTATTTTTACCTGTTGCGGCGTTCGGGATGCAATATACTGCTGCTATCACCTTGATGTATGCAGGCATCAAACAAAAAAGAGGAACAATTGGAGAAATAACTCCTTCCTTATAACGTAAGAAAGGAGTTATTTGTCGTAACATATTATGCTTTCGGAAAATCTGCGCCTACGGTTACGTCGGCCCAGGTTTCAAAATCATGTTTTAATTCTTCGAGTTTTAAACGTGCACCCTTGAGTGCTGCGGCACCCAATAACAAACGAAGTGGTGGGTGTTCGGTTTCTGTAACCTGTATCATTGCTTTTGCTGCACGAACGGGGTCGCCCGGTTGATTACCACTGTACCCACGGATATCGTCGGCATTTTTTCCTGCTGTTGTTGCATAGTCATCAATCTTAATGCTGGTGTCTTTTGCTGAACGTCCGGCCCAATCGGTACGGAAACCACTCGGTGCAATAATGGTAACGTGAATGCCCAATGGAGAAACTTCTTTGGAGAGCGCTTCACTCAATCCATCAACTGCATATTTGGTTGCATTGTAAAATCCAACACCGGGGAAGGAGCGAAGACCGCCGATAGAAGATACATTAAGGATATGACCGCTTCTGCGTTTACGCATGTGCGGTAGTACTTCCTGCGTCATTTTTGCCAAACCAAATACATTGATCTCAAACATGCGACGCACTTCTTCCTCTTCACTTTCTTCAACAGCAGCAAAATAACCAATCCCTGCATTGTTTACCAGTACATCAATTTGTCCGAATGTATCAACCGTTGTTTTTACAGCCGATGTGATTTGCTCAGGAACAGTCACATCGAGTTTAACTGCGATCGCTGTTTCCGGATAACTGCTTACAATATCCTGTACATCTTCTGTTTTGCGAGCAGCTACAGCAACACGATATCCCTGTGCCAATGCTTCTGTAGCAAGTGATCGTCCAAAACCTGTTGAACAACCTGTTATGAGCCAAACTTTTTTCATTGCTTTTTTAGTTTAAAATGATCGGACAAGTGTAACAGTTTCATTACAACTTGTTTTTTATAGAATTAATTACAAATACCATCTGTTGTACAAAATCCACCCGCCGCAGCTATCTCCACCAATGGTTTTTCTTCTTCCCAAACTGTATCTAACACTTGTGTAAATACATCAACCGGTTGTGCACCTGATACAGCATATTTATTATTGAATACAAAAAACGGAACACCTTGTACGCCGATCTGTTGTGCCCGGTATTGATCCTGCCGTACTTCATCAACGTACAAATCACTTTGCAGGATTTGTTGTATTTCATCGGCCGGTATACCAAGGCTTGTTCCTGTTTCAATTAATACTTCAGTTGATGCAATGTCTTTTCCTTGAGTATAATAAGCAGCAAACAGTTTTTCTTTTGCTTCATGCTGTACGCCGTATTTTTTAGCGAGGTGTAACAATCGATGTGGAGCAAGTGTGTTGTTGATAACGGCTATATCAAAGTTGTAATCCAATCCAACTTCCTTCGCCATATTCGACATATAATTTCCCATCTCTTTTGCTTTTTCAACCGAAACGCCTTTTCGCTTCGCCAGGTATTGATGTACAGATTCGCCGGGAATTGGTTGCATGTCGGGGTCTAGCTGAAAACTCTTCCATACAATTTCCACTTTCTCTTTGTTTGCAAATTGTTCCAATGCCTGTTCAAATCGCCGTTTGCCGATATAGCAAAACGGACACACAAGGTCTGACCATATTTCTACTTTCATCGTCTTTTGTTTAGGGGCGCAAGTTACAGCCGGATCAATTGGCAAAAAGTCACGGCGCTGTCAGTTTGCAAAAACGGTGGTAGGAGTGTTCACGGAGCATCAATTACTTTTTTCCCAAACGGGAGTAAGGAGATCTCAAGCAATTTGAAATGCTGGCGCCCCCATGGAATACCAATAATGCTGATATATAAAAGAATCCCCATGATCAAATGATTGAGTGTAACTGCAATACCGCCTACAATGATCCAGATGATGTTTGCAAGGATCGATAAACAGCCTGTTTGTGCAGTGCTGCTCACCACCTGTTTTCCAAACGGCCATAACACAAGCCCCGCCAGTTTAAAACATTGTAAGCCGAATGGAATACCGATAATGGTAATGCATAGCACGATGCCGCCAAAGAAATAACCAAGGGCAGAAAACAATCCGCCGAAAATGAGCCAGATAAGGTTGCCGAGAAAATTCATAAAGCTGTAGAATTGCTGTAACGCAACATTACAAATTATTTCGGCAGCAAGAATAAAATGAAACGTTGTGGTATCAACGCATTAAGAAACAATGGTTGTTACTCATCTTTAAAAAATGTTTCTCCTTTAATTAACCACGAGTAACCAAACGCCAACAACGCAATTGTTTCTAATACATAGGTTGGTTTCAAATGTTTCAATGCCTGGTACCAACCGGGTACTACGCCGATCAACGCAATGGCCACAATGCAAACAAGTATTACCCAACCGCATATTTTGTAAATGGTATTGCGTGTTTTCTTTTCGCCTTTGATGGCTCCTTTCTGTTTTGATTTGGTAAACAGTACCAACGAAAAATAAGCAAACGTAGAAAACAGTAACACCGCACCGCCATAATGCATGGCATTAGCAAATGTATTGGTGCCTTGTGTAATACGGCTGCATTCATCGGGTGTATAGTCGCCAAAATTTGTGGGAAACATTGCTACGATCATTGCAAAGCTGCCTGCCAGTTTTGCGGCGATCATATCCCGCTTGTCGTAGCCATTGTAGGTGAATAAAAATAATGCTACCGCACAGAGAATGCCCACAAACACATTGCCCATATCAGTATAGTAGAAATGACTGATGCTGGGTGGAAACTTGCATCCTTTCTCAAAAAGAAAATAACCAATGAGTAATGCAAAAGGCAAGGTCATTCCTAAAATACCTACCAGCCTGCGCAAGGTGAGAAATGAAATGAGATAGCGGTCGTTTGGATTAGAGTCGCTCATACAACTTTGGTTTTGTACCGAAAAGATAGTAAGAATTTGATATATGAAAAAGCAATGTAACTGTTTCCTGCGATTGAAATTGAAAACACAGTTCGATAAGATCATTTATTTCTATTCACACGTTTATGTGATTGCCCGGCTGCTGTTCATTCTTCATATTTGCAACTTATTTTAAACCTCATCATCATGGTACAAAAGCAAATTTATTTTTATCTGCTTGTTCTACTTGGCATATTCGTTTCATCCTGCAAAAAAGATCGCTTTACAACCATCACAAAAGAACCGGACGTACATAATTTCCATAAAGTGGAAATAGCCGGTGAGTTTGATATACATATTGTACAGGGAGCCGATTATAGTGTACGCATTACCGGTAGTGAACGAGACCTTGCTGAACTTGATGTACAGGTATTCGATCAACTGCTCCTGATCGAGTATCCTGATTTTAGAATGTGGCGAAAGAGAGGAACAATCAACATCACTATGCCTTCGTTGCAAGACATGGTGTTTGCCGGCGAAAGTACGGTTACTGTGGAAGGGTTTACCGAAACGGTACCGGTACTTGTAGAAACGAGCGGCGAAAGCAAACTGTATTTAAAAATGAATGCGCCTGTGTTTCAATTACGTGCTTCCAGTCTATCCGAAATAACTGTGAGTGGTATTGCAGGTGAACTGAAAGCTGAAACAGCAGGTGCAGCAACAATTGATGCCTGGCAAACACCTGTCATCAAAGCAACAGCAGTGGCCAACAGTCAGTCAACCATTAAACTGCATATATTGCAATGGTTTACTGCAACAGCAGCAGGAAACAGCCGCATCTACTACAAAGGAAATCCGGCGCAGGAAAATCTGGTGATCCTTGGCGACGGACAAATCATTAAGCAATAACAATACAGCAAATGCTGATGCAAGTAAACATCAGGAAATATTTCAACTGAAGCTCTTTGCTAAGTAAAGTCACTAATAAAAAATCGCTCCGTTGTAAAAGCGAACAACGGAGCGATGTACTGTAAATGAAAGCCGTATTATTTTTTAGTTGCAGCCGCTTCTTTTCCGTATTCAAATTCCCAGAAGTCAGCATTTTTAATACCCAATGCAACAGGGTCAAACACAGGATCTTTTCCTTCTGCTTTTTGTTTTTCATAATCTTTCAATGAAAGCAACGCCGGTTTTTGCAGAATGATGATGGCAATTACATTCAGCCAGGCCATAATACCAACACCCATATCACCAAGGTCCCATGCAATTTTCGCCGTTCGTACACAACCAAAAAACACAGCTGCCAGTATACCCATCTTCAGCAGGAACATCAACACTGGCGCTCCTTTATTTTGTGTGAGATAAGCAACATTTGTTTCAGCAATATAATAGTAAGCCATTAACGTAGTAAAGGCAAAGAAGAACAATGCAATGGCAACAAAGTAGCTTCCGCTGCCAACATAATTTTCATCGAATGTTTCTTTACTGCTGAAGGCTTTGTCAATAGCGGCCTGTGTGTAAGTAGCACTTCCCTCCACATGCTTTACACCATCCTGCGTGTAGTATACACCGTTATCAACCAGCAGTTCATCTTTACCAGGACCTTTTACATTATACATGCCCGTTATTAAGATCATGAAAGCAGTGGCAGAACAAACAAACAAGGTATCAATGTAAACAGAAAACGCCTGCACCAAACCTTGCTTGGCAGGATGCGTTACTTCAGCAGCAGCAGCGGGGTGGGGGCCGGTACCCTGACCGGCTTCGTTACTGTACACACCACGTTTTACTCCAATGGAAATCATTGCACCCACAATACCTGCAAAGGTTGCTTTGGCACCAAATGCACTGGAAATAATAAGCCCGAATATTTCAGGGATACGTGAATAGTTCATCACAAGAATGATCACTGCAAGAAGTACATAAGCAATGGCCATAAACGGTACTACATACTGCGCCACATTTGCAATGGCTTTAATACCACCAAAAATGATGAGCCCCAGCAACACCACCAGTAAAATGGCGGTGTACATGTGATCAATTACAAATGCATTTTTTACAGACGAAGCGATACTGTTCGATTGTACACCCGGCAGCAACAAACCTGTTGCCAGCACGGTCGCAATTGCAAATACTATGGCATAAATCTTTCCGATCTTTTTATTCTTAAAACCTTTTTCAATATAAAACGCAGGACCACCACGATACTCGCCTTTTTCTTTGCGTTTATAAATTTGTCCCAATGCCGATTCAACAAATGCTGAACCTGATCCGAGAAACGCAACGGCCCACATCCAGAACACAGCTCCGGGTCCGCCAATAAAAATAGCGGTTGCCACACCTGCAATATTACCTGTACCTACACGGCCAGATAATGAAACAGCCAATGCCTGAAACGAAGAGATACCTGCTTTTGATTTATCGCTTTCCATCAGCAGCTTTACCATGTCTTTGATGAGACGTACCTGAAAAAAACGCATGCGAACAGAAAAATAGACACCTAAGAGTAATAATAAATAGATGAGCGCATCGCTCCAGATAACAGCGTTTGCTGATTGGATAAAATCTTCCATGCAATTTGTATTGGGTTGGTGAAACGAAACGACAATATAATGCATAAAAGCCTTTGAGCCTGATTGCCGTGTCTCTTTTTTTAATATGTCAGTTCGTTTCGAATAGGAATCAGTATGTGTTTAATTACCGGTTGGCGTATTTTCTGATACAAAAAACAGAGCAAAAAACATGGTCAACGCAGGTTGCATTTGCTTCATCATTTGCATGTATTGAATGTTTACACGGTGATCTCAAATGCATGTCACATCTGCCCGTTTCGGTCACAATTGTGTTAAAGATAAACAGGCGGATATGGGTTACCTGTCCCTTGTTGACTGTTTTTCAAACAGATAGAAGCCGTTAATTTAATCTAAAAAAAGAATGGCACGGTTCTTAAGCCGGTTACAAAAAAATATCGCCTATGCTATTGAAAGTAAAAAACATGATCTGTCAGCGATGTATCATTGTGATCCATGAAATACTGGAAGAGTTGGGCTTTGAACCGAAGTCGGTACAAGTGGGAGAGATTGTACTCAACCAACATCTTACTGAAGATGAACTGGAGCAATTAGATACAGCTTTGAAAAAAACGGGGCTTGCATTAGTGTACACAAACGATGAACTGATCGTTCAAAAGATCAAGCATGTAATATTCGAAATTGTACACTACAGCAACGAACCATTGCTTGAAAAGTTATCAACCTATTTGAGCAACCGGTTAAACTACAGTTATACTTACCTGGCAAATATTTTTAAGAAGATCAATGGAATACCCATTGAGCAGTTTGTAATTACAGAAAAGATCAGGAAAGTAAAAATGCTGTTGATCTCAGAACAGCTCACGCTTAGTGAAATTGCCTATAAAATGAATTACAGCAGTGTGGCGCATCTCTCATCGCAGTTTAAGAAAGTAACGGGCATACGTGCCAGCGATTTTAAAGTAATGTACGTTGATGCGTCGATCGAAATGCCCGAGCTGATCCCTGTTTAAACAACATGTTTATTGCAGCTGCACTGTTGCTGCTTTATTTGATGATAATAAATGCAACATGTACTTCAATACAAAAGCGGATCTTTTAAAAGATCCGCTTTCTTATAACACTGAATGATCATTTTTACCCAAGGTCTTTCAACCATTTCACCAGGTCATCTTTTGCCTGCCCCGTTTTGTTCACAATTTTACCCAGCCATTCTTCATCTTTTCCCTCTTCATACAGTAAATCATCTTCCGTTAATTCGGCATATTTCTGTTTGAGTTTTCCTTTCCACTCCTGCAGCTTTCCTTTTACTTCCAGTTTGTCCATGATATTATTTGTTTAGGTGTTAAAAATTGTTTGACAGCTATATGTATTGAAAACTGTGCCAAAGAATCTTGTGCTCGTTTTTTTCATTGGTGCAGTACGCAGCCTGTGGCTCGGTATTTGAACGATTGTAGTTCTAAAACAAAGTTTATGGAACAGGAAAAAAAGAAACACATAGCCGATGAAGAATCATCTGCTGTGCAGCCCGATCCGGAAACACTGCATACAACAGATCCGCAGGAGGAAATGAAAGGCCCCATTTCTTCACTTGTACAAAGTGTAAAAGAGAAAGTACAGGAGAACGATGAAGAATCGCAGGAAGAAGCAACAAAAAAGCGGGATGAAAAAATGTAGTGACCGATGTTTAAACAGGACATGCGCAACAACAGCATCTTTTTACAGCATTGGTTGTTGAGCAAAATGTTACGTATGTTTTTTTGTTTTCAGTAATAGATCATTTGTGCGCATCAGTTCTTAATCAGCAACATGCTGAAGCAAACTGTTAAACGGTTTCAATTTTTTTGAAGAGTCCGTTTAACAGTTTTGTTTGTAAACAGGTTTCTTTGAATGAAGAGAAGGAATTAACAGGATTATAACTGCATTTGCTGTTGTTTCGCCGCTGATCATTGATGTTGAAAACAGCAGAAGCAGTAAATTTGCAGCGATTGTTCATTCATAAAAAATACGAAGTATGAAATGTCCTGTATGTACAACTGTTGATCTTGTAATGTCGGAACGACAAGGTATTGAAATTGATTATTGCCCCACCTGCAGAGGTATCTGGCTCGACAGGGGCGAACTCGATAAGATCATTGAACGTGGTATTGCCAATGAACGCAACAGCGCTCCCGTAAACCCGCAACCCAACAGTAACTACAATAACGATTATAAACAACACGATAAACATCCATACAAGCATCATAAGAAACATTGGCTGAATGATTTGTTCGATTAAACGAATACAATTTCTACTATGCAAAAAGGCTGCCCTCACCGGCAGCCTTTTTAATTGATAATGTTAAACGAAGAAGATAGCGTATCACATTTGCAAAAGCGTAAAACGAGACCCAGTGCTTGATTTACGCTTTCGGTTTTGTTTAGCTGATACGTTCACAAACGGGTACGGGAATTTTCCCGTACCCGTTTGTGCTTTTTCACCTTTTCTTACAACTACATACACTGCATTTTTGATGCAGGCAAAACAGAAACGGCAGTAACGGTTTTGTATTGATGATGAAATTGCATTCGTTGCTGCAAAAACATTCAACAAGCTTTGTGCAGGATATTAGCGACCGTTAGTTTTTATAAAAATTACTCCTTTTGGGGTATTGCAGCAGCAACGAAAATTTGTTGTTTTGCACTGAAAACGTATTTCTACTATTGTTAATATAAATTTCGTTTTCGATTTTTGATTTAATCCTGATCTCTTCCAATCTCCTTTTTAAACTACCCAATTCCACTTCCTGCCTGAAAGCCGCAACTGTTAATACAGTTGAATCACTTAAACCAAAACCTGCATCGATATGAATTTCCTACATAAACAAAAAGAAGTTGACGAAACTTCATTGTCTGCTAGTTCCTAAAAAAACTAGCCAAAAAAGTTATAAATATTCAAATCAGTCAAAGCAAGAAAATCTAATACTGTTGGATCAAATTGTGATTAAAGCAATGAAGAATAATCTATTTACGTACATAGTTGTTACGACCCTCATAAGCCTAATTTTGGTTTGTGTATTTACATTTAAAATAAACAAACTTACCAACGAAGTTTCTGGTTTAGTGATTTCAAAAAAATGGCACGAAAACAAAGAAAATCTCAAAGGCTTTCTTGTTTTGAATTCTACTCAGACTGATACAAATAAGGTGTTAGTTAATATCTCCTACAAGGAAATAGATTCTTTTGAGGTTTTTCAAGGTGATATAATTCTTGGGAAATCAGGTACGATGAATATGATAAATAATAAGTTTTTTGGAATTGATCAAATCGAAAGCTTGGCAATTTTACAACCTCATTTACTTTGGAAGTCCGCCGAGGTTTATTATGCAATCGATAATTCATTTGACGAAACAGATATTTTAAATCGACTCTCTCAGGCATTTGTACAGTTTGAAAAAACTAAAGTTAGATTTAAGATTTTTTCTGGTAGTCAGGATTCATATTTAGTAGTTACAAAATCAAATGGGTATGCTTCGGCAGTAGGCCGCCAAAAAGGTGCTCAACAACTGTTTTTGCCTGAGGAAGCAGAAATTAATAAAATCGTACATGAACTTTGTCATGCGATTGGGCTATGGCATGAGCATAGCAGACCGGATAGGGATAAGTATATTAAAATTAGGTATGAGAATATCCCTTATGAGGATACTGCACAATTTTCAATTGTAAACAATAATGCAAGCACATATGGGACTAATTATGATTGTAATTCGATCATGCATTACAAAGCTACCGATTTTGCGTCAAGAGGTAAGGTTTCTATCTCTAAGCTCCAATGCAAAACTGTAGGTATGCAAAACACATTAACGGAGACAGACATTTTCGGAATTAATCAACTATATAAATAACTAAAAAATGAAAAAGATAGTAGCAGTAGCTCTTTTATTTTTATTTTCAAATGTAAAGGCTCAGGAGTCATTTATAAAACACAAATCTTCAGTGCAAATTACAATGGAGGAATTTATACAGTTTGCCTATAATAAAAAATTGCCATTAAAGGAAGAAGATCATAAAAACAAACAGCCATTTTCTGATAAAAATAATTCGTATGATTTTGTGAAGAAGTTGCTTCAAGATCCCAAGGTGCCCGGTGATGTAAGAAATCTGCTCGACGGTGGGTTGGGCAAAAAGCTAGATGCTATCATTTTGTATTTTCAGCCTTTGGAGCTGAAAAGGTTATTTGGAAATGAAACTGAGATGAAAAAAATAAAAGAGGATTTTAATAAAGTATGCATAAAAAATAATGAGTTAATTGCAGCCTTGGATGAAATTGAGACAAAAATTAACGAAATAGAAACTGAAATCAAGAGTGGCAAAGTAAAATCTGGAGAGCCAAGTACTGCAAATTCAATAAAAGTATTGTTTGCAATAAAAGAAAAATATGAAAAACAAATAAAAGGCAAAAATGAGGAAATGGATAGCTTAACTAAAAGGTTTGATTTGGTTACAAATAAATTTGTTTTCATAAATAGTGTTTCAACAATGGTGCTTCAAAATAATGAGGGGGATTGGGATGATTATTTGTTAAACAGCAAAAATGTTTTGCTTGTATTTGTTGGAAATGAAACTTTACTAGCAAAATCAAACGTGGAAGTAGATTTAAAGCCAACCTCTTTTCAAACTGAGCTATCGGATTTATACAATCTTGCAAAATCTCTTGACATAGCCATGCCTAATTCGTTAGGATACTTAAATGCTGTAAATGATTGTAAATTAGAAAATGACTATTCTGCTGAGAAAATCGGAGTTTCATTTGTTTATCTAAATAATAAAAAAATTAAGGCGCCATATGAAATAAAGGTCACATCAACGGAATATAAAGATATTCCAGTTCAAAAAGTTTATGAAAAAAAGTACCTAGGGATACGCATAGGAATAGGCGCTCAATATGTTGACAGGAAAAATTTCAGTCTTAATTCAAATCAAGAGCTAACTATAAAAACAGATAGTGTAAAAGCAAATGAATGGAAATCAAATTTTTCTTTAATGTTTGAATTTATTCCTTGGGGCCGTGATTATAATAGGCTGGAACCATTGTGGTCTAAGAATAAAGAAACAAATATTGCAGAACGAATAGGTGTTTTTGGTGGAGTAAAGTTGTCTAGTGATCCACTTGAATCATTGTTCGGAGGTTTAAGTTTTGCTTTAACAAAGGAAATAACAGTTGGTGTAGGAATGGCTTTTTTTGCAACGCCAATTGATCAAAAGGATTTGCCTGTTGGCATTGACGCATCTTTAGATTATTTAAGAAAGTATTCCCAAAAGGAATATAAACCAAAATTCTATTTCGGTATAATGTTAACGCCAGGTCAAGTTGTAAAGACAATCTCAGGAAAACAATGATGTGTTTCAGATTTGTCCAACCAAGTATTTTAGCTTGTTAGGGAAATGTATAGCTTAAAATTGCAATAGTATAATAAATTGATAATTGTTGTATAAGCGAAGTTGCCAACCGTGAAAGGTTGGCAACTTTCTTTTTACCCCTCCGCTACCATCGTTATCTCCTCATTTTCTTTATACTGCACCAGCTCTTTACCTGCACCCTATACTATCTGCCGCCCCGAGGTCTGGCCTTAGCCGACCTCGGGGATTTTTAGTTATACTATTGAAGGGTTGCAATACTTATTTTTTCTTCTCGTTCTTTGCCTTCTTCCGTTTGCGTACACTCATCTCGTGTTTTACAAACTGGTTGGCAAGTTCTTTACCAGCTTCAGCATCACTGGTAATTTTTGTTTTTAGCCAAACACCCAGCTTTAAAATGATCTGTATTTCTTCTGATGAATAATGCCAGCGGTAATTGTTACAGGTAAAGCAACTGGGTAAATAATTATTTTCTGCATGAGTGCCGCCAGAACTATGCGACTGCACATGATCAGCCTGGAAATTTGTAATGTCTACTTTTACTCCACACATATGACAACGGGAATCTGTTTTTGAAAGAATTAACTCACGCTGCTTTTTAGTAAGTGAAGAGCGCTTTTTACCTTTTACTTTCTCTCTTCTTCTGATCGTCTTAAGACTATTGATCAGTTTAATTAATCCTTTGCCGGTTTTTATTGTACGAAGAAATTTGAGTTCAGATGTTTTTCTCATTGAATGGAGTTGTTTGTTATTTAAAATTGATCACTCACATACGGGTAACAGATTATCCTTTCAAATTATAAATAATACGATCAATCATATTTTCTACTTCTATGAATATGGCTGTGCGTTTTCTTGATTTTGTAAAAAGCCTTGCCAATAGAAAACAAATAACTGACGGCAGAAGCAAAACAAACAGTAAACAATAGCTGATCCAGTTGTAGTCGTCTACCAACAGGTTACCGTCGTTAAACAGACGGTTGAAAAAATTAATGGTATCAATTGTATCAAAGATGTTGTCTACTCGTCCCCAAATATAAATGGCAAGAACAAACAGGATTAGACTGGTTATGTATGATGCTATTTCAAAAATGTAGACAGTAGGCCGCTTCAGCAGTCTGGTTAAAATGCCTGTTTCTATTTTCTTTCTTGTTTCCTGTAATAATAAAACATTATGTGCAGGATCAGGATTGGCTGGAGCTTTGCTTTTGCCAGAAAAGAAATCTGTAATTTCATCAAAGAATTGCTGCATAGTTATTTGATTTGTATGTGCAGGTGGTTTTAATAAGCAGAAGCTACATTTAAGGTTTTCTTCAAGCAAATGCCATCTCTTACTTCAATTTGGGTATCCGTTCTGATGACTTTATTTCATTTTCTGGAAAAATACCAGTTCCGGTTAACGGCATTCCGGATGACTTTCACATGCTTCAATAAATTAAGTTTGTTTTCTGCATCTAAGTCTCTCAGTAAATTTCTGATTGGCAAGCCTTCCCGGTGATCTTTAGTAAAGATATCCTTCTCAATAAAAAGGGGCATTAGCTCTTTTGATAGAATTTCCGTGACAGACTTATTCTTTTCAAAATAGTCCCTTACAATTTGGTCAATTCTTCCGATGCGGTGTAATTTCTTTTCTGTCATAAAGTTTATTATTATTTTCCACAGATCATTTCGATTTGGCTCAGCAATTCTTCTTTTGTAGCACCATATGAAATCACCCTCATTTTGAACACCTTTAAATCCATGTATTGAGGGTTTTCTTTCACCAATACCTCCTGCCATTGACTAGTGGTGTGATCAAATTGCATCAAACCCATTGTACAGGCTTGAGAACTTATGCCTTCAAGTAAATAAAATTGACCATATTTTTTTACGATTGCGTGATGACAATAATAATAGTCACCTTCTCCTTTTCTGTAAACTCCCTGAATATATCCTTCATCTACTTCCCGTTCAAACGCTTCACTTTCTGAAAGAAGTTGCCTTCTTTTTTGCATGTAATTTTTTAAAAGTTCACACATTTCTTCGGTATATGGGTCTGTTCTCTTTTTGTTGAACCGGCTTTCGTAATCTGTAATTTCTTGTTCCGTCATGTTGATTTTGTATGCACATTGTTCCATTGTTATACCCGAATTTATATCCTCTGCTGTGAAATCATCATAGTGAGAACAGGAGCGGCCTGTTATTTTAACCCAATACTGTGCACCAGCATCGCTAAACAATTTACATTCACCATCAGAGTCAAGCTCTTTTGGTGTCATGTGATCACTATCAAGCCATCCTCCATTTCCGAAATAAATCTTTTCTACTTTGTTGTAATCAACATCTACTTTTAATGTGTATTTGTTTGTTGTACCTGTTTTGGCGTTGTAATACGAAACTTCTGCGCAGTAACTTCCATCTTCAAAACCGTTTTCTGTTTGTCCTTCAATGGCGAATTTCTTTTCTTCCTCTTCAGTAGCTGTAGTGTTATTCGTGCAGGCAATCTGCAAAACAAATAATAGTATCAGCAAAAGATAATTATGCCGCATTGTAATGAAGGTTTATTAGGGTTATTTAAATTGAGTTACATCTCTCTACGCCACCTCTTCCTCCCCAAACCATTCCTTATACCTTGCCTCCGCCTGTTCCATAATCTCATCCAAGATATCCTTCAACTCCTGGCTTACACCTTTCTTCAGCAAGCTGCGTTTTACGGCCAGTAATATCTGTGCTTTAGCATCGGGCTTTTTATACCAATCGATCTGTAAGTTCTTTTTAATATTGGCGGTAATTTCTTTTACCAGCTCCTGTATCAACGAGAAATCGCTGATGGCTGTTTTGTGCTTGGCCAGTATTTCATAAAAGGCTTCTTCCTCTTCAGTAAAGCCAAGTTGTTTGCGGCGGTTATCTTCATCCTGCATTTCACCTGCCACTTCACGGAGTTTTTGCAGTGCAACCAAGCTGTCAAAGAAATGATTGTGGTAATCGTTAATGATCTTTTCGACCGATTCTTTCAGCTTACGGTATTTAATGAGGTTGCTGTTGGCACGTACTTTTATTTCGTTGTTAATGATTTGGCGGATCAGTTCCAGCTTCAGTTCATTACCGCTTTTCTTTTCTTTCGCTGCTGCCAGGAAATCATCATTGATAATCGAAATATCAAACTTCGGAATACCGGCCATGGCAAATACATCCACCACTGCTTCGCTTTCAATGCTGCGGTGAATGAGTTCTTTGATCTGTCCTTCTTTCTGCCTTATATTGGTAACAGGGTATTTGATCTTACGCACTGCAGCACCTACGTGCTGGAAGAAAATAATATCGAGTGTAATCTCTTCTATTTCATCATGACTTTTAATAATCGGCGCCAGTCCACTCAAACGTTTTTCGAACAACAGGAAATCTTTGCTCCGTTCTTCTTCGGCAACAATACTATTCACCACGGTGCTGATCAAACGCAATTGATCACCATTACTCATACTCATCCACCTGCTGTAATCGGTACCTGCAGGCAGCAATGCTTTTAAGGCAGCAATTTCATCCTTCGCCATGTCAAACGCTTCCTGTACAGGGATAGTAACATCACCACTGCCACCACTGCCCGTATATTTTTTAGTGGCTGCACTCAGGTTGTCACCAATGCCGATATAATCTACAATCAAACCACTGGGCTTATCTCGAAACACGGTACTTACACGGTTAATGGCCTGTATGAGGTTATGACCATTCATGATCTTATCAACATACATTGTATGCAAAGCAGGATTATCAAAACCTGTAAGCCACATATCCCTTACGATCACAATCTTCAATGCATCATCCGGATCTTTAAACCGTGCCTTCACCGCTTCCATGGCTTCTTTGGTGCGTACATGCGGTTTCCATGCCACCGGATCTTTGGCAATATTGGTGGTCATGATCACCGCCACTTCAGGGCAACCTTCCAATGCAGTAATAGCATCATACATTTTTACACAGTTACGGCGACTCATACACACAATCATGGCCTTGCCTTCGAGTGTGCTGATGCGTTGCAGGTAATGTTTCAAGATGTCTGTTGCCACTTCCTCTACACGTTCCGCTGCACCTGCTGCATCTTCAGCAGCAGCCCACAAAACTTTGTTCTTCTGGTTATCGGTTAAGCCTTCGGTAATTTCTTCGGCTTCTTCTTCAATGTTGGTATTGGCTAAATGCAGTTTTGCCAAGCGTGGTTCGTAATAAATAGGTACAACAGCTTTGTCTTCCGTTGCCTGTTTAATATCGTACCGGTGAATGATCTCACCAAACACAGCTTCGGTATCAGCATCCTTACTGTCAACCGGTGTGCCGGTAAAACCAATGAACGATGCATTGGGCAACGCATTACGCAGGTTGCGTGCAAAGCCCTGCAGCAAACCATATTGTGTACGGTGACATTCATCGGCAATTACAATAATATTTTCTCTTGTACTCAGCTCCGGGTGTTTTGCTTCCTTCCCATCTTCCGTTTCTTTTAACCGGAACTTTTCAATGGTGCTAAAAATCACACCGCCACCATCGGCACTTAAGAGTTTACGTAAATCATCGGCACTGCTGGCTAGCTGCACATCGCCTACTAAATCTTTGGCTGCTACAAAATCTTCGTACAGTTGTTTGTTGAGATCAAAGCGATCGACCTGAACGACAATGGTTGGATTTTTTAATTCGGGTAATTGTCGCAGGATACCCGTGTAAATAGCCATGGTAATACTCTTACCACTGCGGGTGGTATGCCAGATGACACCGATCTTACCATCGCCTACCGGACGGATCGATGCTTTTGTTTGCTCCAGTGCAAACTGTATCCCGAAAAACTGGTGATACTTGGCACCTTTCTTAATAAGCTTTCCTTTATCGGGTTCGTGAAAAATATAAAAGCGGATGTATTGCAGCAAACGTTGCGGCAACAGCAAACCGTTAATGAGTGTATCTAATGCAAAATCGTTACTTACGGTATTAATGCCATCGGTACTTTTCCATGCAGCAAACCATTCGAAACCGCTGCTGTACATACCATGCAGGGTAGTGGCCCCATCGCTGATGATGGTAAGTGCATTGTATTCGAACAGGGCCGGAATATCTTCGATGTAATGCTGCACCTGGTTAAATGCATTTTCCACCGTTGCCTCAGCATCAAACATGTTTTTAAATTCAAACAACACAAGCGGCAACCCATTAATAAAAATCAGCAGATCGGGACGGCGTTTGTTACGGCCTTCGATGCTGAACTGGTTAACCACCAGAAAATCATTGTTCTGCCAATTGTCATAATCAACAGGGTAGAAGTGTTCAAAGTATTGTTTGCCTGCATTGTCTTTCCAGTTCTTGCTAATTCCCTTACTTAACTTCTTATGAAAATCATGATTGCGGTATTGCAGATCGGTGCCTTTGTTATACAGGAATTCCTGTTTTACCTCGGTGAGTAATTTGGCGGGTACATGGCTGTAGCGTTTTTGCAGGAACTGCTCCAACCGATCTTCGAGCACTACTTTGGTGAGTGGACGGTGAATGTCTGCTCCATGTGAATAGCTGTAACCATTGATGGCGGTAAGCCATTCAATAGCGGCATCTTCAATAGTACTTTCGGCGAGGTAGCGGCTCATCGGTTTCTAATTTACGGTAAGTTCTCCATTCATGAGTTTGGGGAGAAGGATATCTCTTAGTTTTATTAAGGTTGAAATTTCGTTTTGGTTAAGTTTTATCTTTTCAAATATTGTTTTTACGTCTCTGTAAAATTCGTCTGTTACACTTTCTTTTGGAACTAAGAAATCAATTGATTTAACAGTTTGCGAATTAACTGCAGTTGCTATTGATGAAGTATTTCCCAAAGAGCTATAGTCAAAGTTCTTTAGGAATAGATAAGTATACTCCGTGGATAGTTTGGTTGATTTCTTAGGTATAAAATGAGCAATAGCTTCATTTGATAGCATATCCTCTGTGGTAATAGCCACTCTGCCAACAGTAAGTTTGAAACTTAATATTGCTGTATTCGTTGGAATAACAGGAATATTAAATTTTTTTACTGCTTCCTTTGTTAGATATTCTGATGTCTTTGATATGTAAATTCCAGAAATGCCCATATCCTTAATTGAAATCCATTTTACATCAGCAGGTTTTTCTGTAAACCATTGCTGTTGATTTCGTGGAGGTGTTCGGCCAATAGTAATATCAAAAAGATCGTTTACTTTTTGATAGCTCCAACCCTCCGGCAAGTTATCGGGATCAATATCTGTTACAAAGTATTTTTTGAAAAGTGTTTGTGCCATTTGCTCCAGTGTGTGGTTGGTTCGGCGGTTGAGTTCTATTTTGTCGTCGAGTTGCTTTAGAATTTTACCAATAGGTATTTGATATTTTATATCAGGGATTGATATTTCTATTGAGTTAATTGCAGTACTGTTAAGACTTGCCCTTGTAGTCATTGTAGCATGCATATCAACCTGGTTCCTGATTTCGTTTGTACGGAAATAGTAACCGATGTAAACCGGGTCTATCTCTACATCAACATCTTCTTTTAATCTTAATCGCTTTGTAAAACCGTTGAACGTTGCGTTTGGATAATCTTTCAATGCAACAGAACTCATGCCTAACTCATGCATTGTTTCACTTGTTCTTGTAAGAAAAATATCTCCTTTCTTAACTGAACAACTTTTGATTTCCTTTTCAGTAGTATTCGCTAATTCACTCAGTTGATCCGGAAGAAAGTAATTATAGAACACATCCCTGAATGTTACAAATGGATGCCCAAAGCCAAATTCTTCTCTTGGTTTTGATAAGCCAGAAGATACGTCGTAAAGTTCGCCGAGTTTGTATTTTGCCCTTGTTGTCATTTGCGTTCAAATTCTAAAAATGTAATACTGCTGAGATTATAAGCTTTTGTTTTTTTAAGTTTCTTATTATGAATGAAAATATAATCATGAGTTTTTCCAATATAAATTACATGGGCAGAATCTTTTGTATTTATTATTTGGTTATCGGCTTTTAGCACAACATCCTCGTTAGGAGTGTGAGATGCAGCGTAAATCCCGCCGCTTAAAGGAATAATAATAACAAAAAAGTAAACGAATGCTATTATTGATGCCCAGTCATTTAAACCAAGGGTTTTAACATCTGTCTTTTCCCTAAAAATTGAAATAATAGCAAACACTATAACTACTAAAAAGAATATGAAAAAACCTAATCCAAAAAGAGCAATAAAAATATCTCTAAATGTTTCATAACGACATAGAAGTATGGCCACTACGATTAATAGCGGAATAAGTATGAAAATAGTTCGTTTGTAAATTGTGTTACCAATTGTTTTATTAAGCCAGCTATTTGAAAATGTGAATTCATCAATTTTATTCAAAACTCTCCGAACAAATAATACTAAAATAATGGAAACTACGCCACTAAGCCAAATCCATTTTGCAAAAATCATTATCAAATCCTCAACACTTAGAAAGGAGCTTATGTCAAGATTAAAAGACAGGTAGTAGCCTTGACACGCAAAATAACTTGCTACAAGTGAAAATGTAAAAATTGAAAAAACATTTTCCTTGATTTGATTTAAAGCACTCATTATGTCTTTTTATAATTAGATGTTTGTTTCGCTCTTCGCTTTTTCCCAAGCTTCTTTAATTACTTTTCTTGAGTCAGAAATGACTTTGCCAGATAGTTCTTCTTGTGCTTTTTTATCCTGCTCTCCGTCAATACGAAAAAGGTATTCTATATATGCGTCCATAGAATTAATCAGATTTTGATGATTTTGGTTTGTTGGATTGAGCATCAATTGTATTTGGTTGTCTTGCTCTTTCATTTTGAAGAGAATATGTGTAAAAGACTCATATACTTTTAACACCTCATCCGTTTTGTTTTTTGCTTTCGCTAATTTCATGTCTTCAATTAAACTTGAAGCTTCAGCAGCATTTGCAAAAAAAGTGCTAAGTACTGCACGCAAATTTTGAATCCAGTCTATTCTTGCTTTTGAAATATTATTGGCTCTTATTTGTGCTAATGTGTTTGCTGTGTTTTGATCAATCTGCCTTCGAGACATTTCTAATTGGTCAGCCGCAATTGCTATCTGTGTTTTTGCTTGCCTTTCAGCATTCACAATTTGTGTTTTTGCGTTTCTTACTCCAACATAGTAAGCGACGCCTGAAGATAAAATAACTGTTACAAGAGCAATAAGCGCAGGTAAATACTTGTCATACCACTTAGTGTCTGTTTTTTTAAAAACTTCATCAAGTTTATCTATTCTAATCAAAGTCGAGTCTGAAGTCTTGTTTTGCAGAGTCTGGACAATGTTAATGATTGAATCTAATTTTCTTTCAATTAACAAATTCTGTTTGCTTTTTTGGCTTAAACAAACAATTGTAGAAAACAGAAAAGAAATAGTAATTATAACTCTCATGAAGTTAATTCTTTAAGTTTTAATTCAACCTGTGTTAACATCATTCCATATTGCTTAAGTTCATCAAAGTCATATCCTTTTGGATCTGCCCAGTATTTGCTTTTTTCTTCTAACATGTTTGCAAATGACTTTAATTCTTCGTCTCCATATTTTTTTAGTTGACTTGATGCATCCTGCCATAACATACTTAAAATATTAGAAGCTTCATCGTTGTTGTTCCTTCTTCTATTTGTAATAAAAGTTTTTGTACTACGAATTGCATAAGTTACTATTTCGTAAACAGATTGTTTATCCTTAGCAGAAAGTTTTTTTGCTTTTGATAAGTAATCATCAAACATTTCGAACATCCAATATCCCATGATTTGTCATTTTAGTTTATTTCAAACCCAATACTTTTCAAATTCTCTTTTATCTGTTGTTCCAATTTATCGCTTTCAGCAAATTGTTGTTTCAACTGCTGGGTTAAGTGGTTCATTTTTTCTTCAAAGGAAATACCATCGTCTTCTTCGGCTTCGGTGCCTACATAGCGGCCGGGGGAAAGGATGTAGCCGTTGGCTTTTACTTCGGCGAGGGTGGCGGATTTGGAGAAGCCTTCTACGTCTTCGTAGGGGGGAGATTGCTTCGTGCCTCGCAATGACGTTTGGGAGGGGACGTTGCGCCAACGGTGATAGGTATCGGCAATCTTGTTAACATCAGCATCTTCAAATACACGCAGGCGTCGGTTGACCATGTGGCCGAGTTTACGTGCATCAATAAACAGTATTTCGTTTTTACGTTCACGGTGCAGGCCATCTTTTCCATCCCTGTTTTTACTGAGAATGAAAATACAGGCGGGGATGCCCGTGGTTAAAAACAATTTATCAGGCATTTGCACAATACAATCCACCATGCCCTTTTCAATCATGTGTTCCCGTACATTTTTTTCACCTTGGTTTCCTGTTGTCATAGCACCGTTGGCCATTACCACAGCAGCCGTTCCTTTTTCACTTAAATGATGCCACAGTGTTTGAAACCACATGTAGTTGGCATTACCATCGGTGGTAAACTGTTCTTTTGCGCCAAACAAACGGGGATCGTTCTCTGACAAATCTTCGGGGTGCCACTTGCTGATGTTAAAGGGCGGATTCATCAATGCATAATCGGCTTTCAGTTGCGGAAAGCGATCGTTCAATAAAGAGTCGCCCAGTTTTACATCAAAAGAAAGATTACGCAAGAGCAGGTTCATTTTGCATAAACGCAACGTGCCTTCGTAACGTTCCTGTCCGTAAATAGAAATATCGTTGCTGCTGCCGCCATGTGCAGTTACAAATTTTAAGCTTTGTACAAACATACCACCGCTGCCACAGGCCAGATCCATAATGCGGCCTTTCATGGGTTCAATCATTTCCACCAGTAACCGCACTACCGAACCGGGTGTAAAGAACTGCCCTGCACCACTGCCTTCGGCCATAGCAAACTTGCCGATATAGTATTCGTACACACGTCCGTAAATATCACTTTCGGGATTCTTTGCTTCCGAAAATTTATCGTGGCTGAACATGTTGATGAGTCCGGCAACCTGTGTGGGGCTTAACTGGCTTTTTACAAAAATGGGTTCCATTACGCCTTTAAATTCTTCGTTGCGTTGGGCCAGTATTTCATCAATCAAAACAAATGCTTTGTCGACGATGACTTTAATATCATCACGGGTGGCATTGTCTTTTAAATAAGTCCAGGTTGCTTCTTCGGGTATCTTGTACACGTTCTTTACCTGGTACTCCAGTTCATCTTCGAGAAAGCTGAGTTGTACAGCTTCATCGGATGTATAGTAATCAGACTTGGGATTTGTGAATTCGCTTTTGATTTCCTCTTTGCGCATTTCGTAGCGTTCGCTCATGTGTTTGAGAAAGAGGAGGGAGAGTACGTAATCTTTATACTGGTTTTCGGCTACTGCACCCCGTAGTTCATTGGCAGCATCCCATAGTTCCTGTTCAAAATCAATATCGGCTTTGGGTTTGGTGTTTTCTTTTTTTGCTTTGGCCATTCGTACGTGTAGTTGTTCTGGTTAAGTTCTCAATGTAAAGATGAAAATTGATTGTACAAAGTGTTTTTCACCCACATTGTGTGGAAAGATGCAGGTTGATAGTGGTGAGTAGAAGTTGGCAACTATGAATCTTTCTGTCGCCTCTTGTATAAACCACTGGAATGAGTATTTTGTCAGTCGTTAACTCCCATTATTCACAAATTACAGGTTATGCAAAAACATCTTCACAAGGTTACTTCCATTCTTTTTGTTTGTGTATTATTTCTGCAATGTGACAAACCACCCTTGCCTGTGCGTTTAGGAAAGGTATATGTGGCCGGTGGTGAAATGATAAATTTTTATACTGATTCTGCATACGCCATTGCTAAATTGTGGGTAGATGGTGTGCCGTATGATCTTCCCTCAGATGCCCCCTGGCCTCAACCCGAAGAAGTGTTTGTTGAAAAGACAGATGTGTATGTAGCAGGTTCAGAGTATGGTTATGGTGATTCACGAGCTGTACTCTGGAAAAATATGCGTCCTGTTTATTTATCTAAAGATGGTGAAGGGGGGCAGGCACATTCCTTATATGTTTCCAACAAGGATGTGTATGTAAGTGGATCGGTTACCAGGAACGGAACATTCAATGCAGTTATTTGGAAAAACGGAGTTGAACTATTTCAGATTTCTGATACAACGTTTTTATGGTCGCTATTTGTGTACAACAATGATTTGTATGCGACAGGCGCACATAAAGTAAATGGTATTCGTTACCCTGCCATTTATAAAAACGGTCAGCCACAATTATTAGAGTTGCCGACAAACTATCTGGATGGAGAAGTGCTGTGTGTATATGTACACAAAGGTATTGTGTATGCTGCAGGTTATGTTTCAATGCCACTTAAAAATGAAGCTGTTCTTTGGATCAATGGTAAGTACACCGAACTGGAGGGTCCGGGCAATGTTTGGGCAACAGGTGTTACTGTGTCGGCTACCAATGATGTGTTTGTTACAGGTATGCAAAACGCTGGCTGTGCAACATGGAAAAATGGTAAAATCTTGTACACAGAAAACCAATTTTCTTCTACCGGAGCATCCATTACCACATCAGGAAAAGATGTGTATGTGGCTTCGCATGGCAATGAAGCTATACTCTGGAAAAATAATATTCCAAATGTACTGCCTGTTAAAAAAGGAATCGGTTATGCATACTCTGTATTTGTGAGGTAACCAAGGAAAATCTCGATACATTTTTTCTTCCCTCATGTCGTCTTTGCGGTAATAGGATGCATCATTGTTCAGGTCGCTGCAGCGTCCCGACCGTTTCGATGTCTTCATCTTCTCAATCCATAAAATCTCATCAATTACGGTTCAGACAATTGGCTCCGGTCTGGCCTCCGGTGACCGGCCTGACCAGGTGGCTGCCTGATAGTGACAGTCATGAATGATTCATCCTGAACAAGGAGTTAGTGGTGAGCTGATGAGTAATGCGTGGTCAGCTATTAACCATGAACTATGAACGATCAACCATTGGTGGTCTGTCGTCCATCGTCTGTGGTTTTGTTCCAGGAAAACTTTCGCAGTGGCAACTGGAGTTTTCTCCCATTGTCAGGTTTTTGTCCGGTACATGTCAGTCTTTTGTCGTGGATTTTATAGTGCGTTCGGTCAGCAAGTGATTTAATTTTCAAGGACAATCACAATCAACTCAAAATTAAACCTGCTATGACTGTTTCGTCCTGTAAGCAAACAAAGCGTTTGCGTAAAATTTTATATCAGTTTCTCCTGGCTGTTGTTTTTCTGTTTCCGCTTTCGGTAGCGGCCCAATACAAACTAAAAGGGGAGCGTGTAAACCAAAACAACCAACCATCGCTGAGCAAAGTATTTAAAAAGTATCATGTATTTACCATCAATGCCCCTGAGCTGATGCGTAATTCAAAAGCCGCCGGGAGGGGTTTGTTTCGATTCGATCTGGAATTAGCGGGGCTTCAATCGCTGTCGCTGGCATTAGTTGAGCAGAATATTTTAAGTGAATCGTATAGTATGACGGTTGCCGGACCTTCGGGTAAAAAAGAAAGCGGCCGTCCCAACATCAAAACGTATACCGGCAAACTGGCTGGCGACGAAAGTTCTGTTGTGGCACTAACGGTATCAGATAAAACAATCTTCGGGCATATAAAAGGGAAAGACAAAGATTATTTTATTGAGCCATTACGATATTATAATAAAAAAGCAGCGGCCAATAGTTTTGTGATCTACGAAACAAAAGATGTGCTGCCGAATTCCGGATGGGTATGCGGTGCAACAGAGGTTGCCGAAAAGCAGGTGGCTTCTGCTGAAACTTCGGCAGCTACACTCGGTTCAGCAACGGGTACTTGTAAAATTATTGAGCTAGCTATTGCTTCGGATGCTACGATCTTTGAAAAATATGGTTCGGCCGAATTGATTGAAGAGCACAATATCAGTGTTACGAATACAATGGTATTGTTGTACAGTAACGCACAGATTGGCAGTTCGTATTTACAGTTCAGGATAAAACGTAATTACGTTTCCACGTCCGTAGAAACAGATCCTGTTGCACCATATACCGAAGTTACAAACAGCCCGCTGCTTAGTGGTTTCAGGGCTTGGGGCAATGCAGGTGGTTTTGGCAGTGGCTTCAATTTTGATTTGGGTCAACTCTGGACCATGCAAAATATTATACCTGATAATGGAGGAGTTGTTGGCCTTGCCTTTGTTGGTGTTGTTTGTTCCAGTTCAAAATATCAGGTAAACAGAGATGTTTATTCGCAAACGGGATTGCAGGCAGGGGTACTTGCCGCCCACGAAACGGGCCATAACCTGGGTGCACAACACGATGCATCAGGTGCTCCGTTTATTATGGCGCCATCGATAACTAATCCGCCAAATACAGTGTTTAGTGAACTCAGTCTTTCAGCTATGAACACCTATTTAAGCTTTCCCGGGGCTTCATGTATTGCCGGCTGCAACACAGAACCACCAACGGCTGGGTTTACTTTGCCAAAATACAGTTGCAGTAATACCATCAATTTAACCAGTGCAAGTGTTGGAACTGTTAATGGAGTTTTTTGGGAAGCACCGGGTGCTACACCCGAGCGGTCGAATGCAGCTTCGTTTTCCGTACAATACAGTTCGCCGGGTTTAAAAACAATTTCGCTTACTGCTTACAGTACGTTTGAAATTAATACAATTGTTAAACAGGTATATATTACTTCGGGCTTGCCCAACGGATGTGTAACCCGTACAGGTACTTTTTTAAGTTTTGGTGCATTTACCAATTTCAGTGTAAGCGATCTGCAGCATACGTTTGAAAGCCCTTATGGTGGAATTTATAAAAATAATACTTGTGAAGTTGTTTCGTTTATCCCCGGTAAAACATATACGTACAAAGGCATTGTAGGATTGCCTGCCAACAACGTAAGCAGCAGGTTGCAGCTGTTTATTGATTACAATGCTGATGGTGATTTTTTAGATGAAAGTGAAGCAGTTCATACATCGCCCGATTGCCTGATGGGTGAGTATAGTTTTTCATTTACCGTTCCTGCAAATATTACTGTGTTGGATAAAACCTTACGTATGCGGGTAATAGGTACGGGCTGCGGTTCAGCGCCTGCAAATGGATGTAGTGTTAATCCAGGTGCACAAGTAGAAGATTACGGCGTTGTATTTTTAGCTGCTGAAAAGTTTTACTATGTTGATCGTGACCGTGATGGTTATGGCGCTCCCAATTCAAGGGCATGGTTGCGCAGCGAAACAGCACCTCCGGGTTATTCAACAACAGGAGATGATTGTAATGATGATTTTCCCGATGTAAATCCAACCACCAAATGGGTAAAAGATGCTGATGGCGATACCTACTATCCGGGTGAACCAATTTTACAGTGTACTTCACCTGGTCCTGGTTATATGAGAATATTTGGCAAAAAGCCAGGCGATTGCAATGATGGCGTTAAGGCAATTAATCCCCTTACTGTTTGGGTGAAAGATGGAGATGGTGATGGGCGCTATGTAGATGCACCTGTTATACAATGTGATAGTCCGGGGACAGGCTATGTGGTAAAAATAAATCAGGTTGAGGGCGATTGTAATGATGCTGATAAAACAGTGTTTGAAAACCAAACCTATTATAAAGATGAGGATGGAGATGGTTACGGCAATAATGCAAAACCAATTTCGGTTTGTTCTTCAACGGCACCTGTTGGTTATGTAAATAATAGCGGTGATTGTAACGATAGTAATCCTGCTATCAGTCCTGCAGCAGTGGAAGTATGTGGCAATAAAATTGATGATAATTGTAATGGTATTGTTGATGAAGCCGTTTGCTATCCATGTGCAAATGCAACTGATCTAACAGTTACGAATATTACATTCACCAGCGTACAGTTAAATTGGAAAGCGATTGCGAATCCTGAACAATGGCAAGTGCAATACAAACCTATTGGCAAAGGTGCTGCGAAATGGATTGATGTACTGCTTACAGGCAATATCCGTTCAGTAACGATACAAAATCTTGTATCAAATCAAAATTATCAATGGCAACTACGGGCAAAGTGTGGTAAATCGTGGACAGCCTATTTACCAGGTGCTAACTTTAAAACAGTTGCCGCAGTTGCAGGCCGAACTTCCGGAGATCATATGTTGACTGGAAATGCTAATGCTGCCATTCTTTTGTATCCAAATCCATCAAACGGAAACTTTAATCTTGATCTGCAGCTTGAACAAACAATTTCAGGTACTGCCAACATCAGCATCCGTGATATTACAGGTAAGCTGTTGTTGACCGAGAAAGTAAATGTTGTAAACGGATTGGTAAGAAAGAATATTCAACTGCCGGGTTATGCAATAGCAGGTATGTACTTGGTTGAAGTAACAGCCAATGGTAAATGGTATAAAACAAAATTGATTGTCACAAAATAGAAATACTGTGATAGGTTTCTGAAAACTGTAATAGTAAATACGAAGAACGGGCTGTGAATTCACAGCCCGTTCTTCGTATTTATGTTTGTTTTAAATGATGGTTGTTGTAATACATAATGAATTTGCATTTTCTTCGGTTGTGCAGTCACCTTGCAAGTGAAAAGACAGCAACAAATTCTATACGTTTCTCAACTAATGCTGTGCCAACGAAACTTTCTTCATATGTGGCAAGAAAAGCGGCGAACTATTATCTGTGAGCTGCAGCACATATAATTTAAATTAACAGCAATGTTCATCAGGTAACCTTCTTCTTGTTCTTCGTGCAGATTAGTGTGATTCGTGGTGATATTTTTTACAGCTTCAATCTTCGAAACGTTTGCCGGCTGAGCCTGTTCTCACGAATCATCTGTGTTCCTTTGTGTTCATCCTTGGCCAAGAAAGCTCGAGCTATTAGCGGTGAGCTACGAGCGGCCGTACTCACCATAAAAAAAGCCCCTCTTGAACGAGGGGCAAGGTGGTGAACTTCATTTGTTGTGCAAAAAGATTAGCAGCGGCCGCAATAGGTGTTACAACTGAATTTGTGTAATGAGTTACAAAGATGAACTACCTGCCATTTGTAAAAAAGGGTGAATGGCGCAATTGTGTACGGGAAAATTCCCGTAGGTTAGTTCATTGGATTGGCTCATTTTACGGCCAATTCATCAACCCAAACCACATATTAGTTATGCGTACAAAAAAATCAGACAGGTATTTTACCCTGCTGTTCGTATTTATTGGTCTTTCTTTTTTATGGATCGGCTGTGATCAATCATCCACCGGCGATGGAGCAGAAATAACAACAGCAACAACAGATACCAGTATTACAGAAATAATTGAAATGAAACCACCCGGCTCAATTATACCAAAAGACAGTGCAGCAGCCTGGGTAAAAAAATATCGTAATGCAGGTGGAGGGCCTTTTTCCACACAGATTGTAATGCATGATCCAATGGCAGTGAAATTTTATATGGATAGTATATTTTACAAATACACAGCAAAAATAACATTACCACAAGGTCATATTTGGAGATTGGCTTTCAGTCCCATGTTTTTCACGAAACCGGGAGCAGGACAAAAACTTAGCCTATGTATAGTGCCTTGTATTGTAGATACCAGCAGTGCAAGAGTGTATGATTTTTTTACCGAAATGGAAGGAAATACTGATTACTACAAACAATACTATTTGCCTTTGTATAATTCTATTGGTCCATTAACTATAAAAGGAACCATGACTGATTCTACAACTCGTGGTTTTGTTTTTAACGAAGGACAATTATGGCCATAACTGATTTTCTTACAAACCCCGTTACCATTGCAGAGCTGTTGGCACTGGTGGGAGCCTGCGTTTTTCTTCTTTCAGAGAAAGCCGGTTACTGGCGATTGTTTATTTTGTTTTGTGTAGTGCTGCTGCTGGCAGAGCTCACCGGTTTTTATATGCGTACGGTTATGGTAAAATCCAACCATGCCGTGTATAATTTGTTGATGCCGGTGCAGGTGGCTTTTTTTCTTTTTCTCTTTTACCGGTTTCATCAGTCAAAAAAGTTGAAAAAAATGATCGTTGCCGCAGCAGTGCTCTTTTTACTGTTCTATTTTACAGAATCGATCGTTCATGCCTTTGCGGCGTATAACAAATACAGCCGGCAATACCTTTCGCTTGTAATTGTGTTGTTCAGTTGTACATTTTATTTTACGTTGTTACAGAACGATGAAGTGAAAAACCCTTTGTCGCACCCGGCATTCTGGATCGTAACCGGTTTGTTTTTTTATTATTTTGGTTCTATTGTGATGTTTGCTTTTTATGAGCAGGTATCTAAAATAAAACTGGCAGGCAATCTATCTTTTTATACATTAGTCATAGGCTATTTAAGCTTCATTTTATACGGAAGCTGGATAATTGGTTTTATATGGAAGAAAAAGCAGTTGCGATCGTCTTAATGTCCTCCGTTTTTGCAATGGTTGCATTGTTTGTGATCAATTATTTTATTTATTTCAAACGAAAAAAGGAAACGATGACCGAAGAACACCTCAAAATGAAAGAAGAATTTCAAACACAACTCCTGCAATCACGTATTGAAGTGCAGGAAGAAACCTTTCAGCAAATCGGAAAGGAACTGCACGATAATGTAGGACAATTGTTAAGCACATCCCGCATGCTGATCGGATTAACCGAACGTGAATTGCAAAACCCACCCGATACATTGCTAACGGCAAATGCAACACTGGGGCAGGCGATCAATGAGATCCGTTCGCTGGCAAAATCATTGGACAAAGAATGGCTGGAGCGTTTCAGCTTTTCAGAAAATATCCAAACCATGATCGAACGCATCAATGCCGGCAGAACCATTGCAGTAGATTATCTGCAATCGGTTGAACTGCCACTGCGAAACGATGAGCAGATCATCCTGTTCCGTATTGTACAGGAAGCAATCCAGAATGCAGTAAAGCACGCTTCACCTGTACACATGCGTATTGCTGTTGAAGCGGAAGAAAATAATCTACGCATTACCGTTAGTGACGATGGAAGAGGTTTTGACATAAGTGCTGTTACAAAAAGTATGGGAATTGCCAACATGCAGCAACGGGTGCAACTGCTGCGTGGAAGCATTCAATTTAATTCAATTCCGGCAGGAGGCACAACTGTTGTGATCCGCTTACCCGTAAAAACAAACAAAGTATGAAGCTCACAATTGGTTTAGTAGATGATCATCAATTGTTTTTGAAATCACTCCAATTGATGTTGGAGAGTTTTAAAGTATATGAAGTAGTAGTAGAAGCGCTTAATGGCGAAGACTTAAAAAGTAAATTGAAAAGCAGTGGTGTAATACCTGATTTGATGTTGGTGGATGTGAATATGCCGGTAATGGACGGCATTGCCACCTGCACATGGTTGAGTAAAGAGTACCCTGCCATGAAATTAATTGCATTGTCAATGAACGATACTGATAGCGCCATCATTGATATGATAAAGGCAGGATGCTGCGCCTACCTGTTAAAAGATACACATCCAAACGATTTAGAAAAAGCATTGCAGGAAGTAGTGGCAAAAGGTTATTACAATGCCGATGCCAGTAATATCAACTTTCGCCGGCTTTTATTGAAATCGAATGAGGCGCCCACGATCGTGTTAACGGAAAAGGAAAAACAGTTTTTGAATTATGCCTGCAGCGAACTTACTTACAAGCAGGTAGCTGCCAAAATGAATATGAGCGAACGTACGATTGATGGTTACAGGGAATCGTTGTTTCAAAAATTTCATGTACAAAGCAGGGTAGGGCTTTGTCTGGAAGCACTGCGGAAGGGGTTTGCGAAATTGTGAGGAAGCTGTGAGCGGCGTGCTTGTTGCAAGTTTACTTTTGAATTGTTGCCATGCGTTTCTTCCTGAATCATTTTTTTTACCACCCTGCTGTCTCCGCAACGCTGCATAGTATTCCAGCGTTCATTTCTTCTTTATCTTCACATCCGTAACCCGCAGCTGCTGAGTGGCAACGCTGCAAATACATTCACCAAACCAATTGTATGCGTCTTCTTTTATCTGTTTCCTTGCTGTTGCTGGTTGCAACGGCTTCTGCACAAACCTGGATCGCAAAGCAAAACATGTCGATGAGTAATTACCAGGAGTTGTTTAATGAACTTACGCCCAAGGGATATAAACCTGTTTCAGTAAATTTTATTGCAGTAAACGGTGTGCAACAATTCAATCCTGTTTGGCATCATCAACCCGGAAGTGTTTGGGAAACACGCAGCAATCTTACAGCAGCACAGTACCAGGAATATTTTAATAAACTTGTTCCGCAGGGTTATATGCCAACCGATGTATCGGTCTATAATGTAAGTGGCAGCCTTGTGTTTTCTGCTATTTGGGAAAAACGGCCAACTGCTGTTTGGGAAGCACGACATAATTTAACTGCCAATCAGTACCAGGATTATTTCAATAAACTTACACCGCAGGGATATATGCCCATGCATGTATCAGCTTATACGGGAACAAATGGAGAGTTGCTGTTTGCAGCAGTATGGGAAAAACGACCGGGTATTGCATGGGAAGCAAGGCATAGTTTAACAGCAACTGAATTTCAAAGTTATTTTGATAAGTTAACACCGCAGGGTTATGTGCCGAAAGAATTGTTTGCGTATTATGATAAGGGTGTACTGAAATACGGATGTATCTGGCAGAAAATTCCGGGCATCAAGTGGGAAGCACGTTACGGACTTACCTATGTTGCACTCCAGTCAAAATCAAAAGAACTTGCCGCCAAAGGTTATGAGCCATATATGATCTCTGCTTATGTTGCCAACGGACAAGTGTATTATATTGGTGCCTGGCAATTGGTTACTGCAGGAAAGTGATTATATATTGATGACAGCAGCCCACTGCAAAGAAAATTCTGGCTGTCAGCTATGAACTGAGTGCAGATATATTTTGTATATCATTATACTACTTCAGTTGCTGTAGTTTCTCCGTAAACAGGAAACAGTTACTTTTGAACGTAAATCCATTGCATGAAAACGTATTTTTTATTTACGGTTCTGCTGATTTTTTTGTCGCTTTTTTCCTGTAGCAAAAATGACAATCCTTCTGCAACAATTGAGGTAGTTCGTACCATACCAACAACAGCAAGGGTAAACAGCACTGTAAAAGTGATTGGCAAAGGGTTTAAAAATCTGCTTGTTGCTGATAGCAGTGCTCAATTCAAATTATTTATTGCGGATGTACGTTGCGATGTTGCTGTGATCAATGATACATTACTGGAAGTATTTGTACCGGCTAATGCCAAAAGCGGAACGGTGTGCGTTGAATGGAAATCAAAAAGATACTGTGCAGCATCTCCATTTACAATTTCGCCGGCCAATGGTATTCAAAATACATTTCAACGCTTGCCCGATTATCCGGGAAAGAAAAACCGTCCAAGCACCATGTTTTCAATCAATGGTTTTGTGTACATCGGCTTTGATGACTTCTGGAAGTTTGATGCAGAACAACATACCTGGCAACGGGTGGCGGATATGCCGGAATGGGCCAGCCGTACCACTTCATTTGTTATTAATGGCAGAGCCTATGTATTTGGCGGATTAACCGCAAGTGCAGGCAACGGAGCCAACAGTTTGTATTGTTATGATCCGCAAACAAATACCTGGACCAAAAAAGCATCCATGCCTGCAGCAGGTCGTATGGATGCACTCTCGTTTGTACATAACAACAAAGCGTATGTGCTGGGATGTTATGAAGTATACAACAATCCCGTGAGTCAACAATGCTGGACCTACGATCCTCAAACAGATGTATGGACACGACTTGCAGATTTACCTGCTTCAGTAGAAGTGGAAGGACATGCGTACCGGATTGGCAACATGTTTTATGCACCTACTTCCAGTTACGGAACAATTGAATTTAATCCCGCTGCGAATGTTTGGCGTGTGTTGCAAAGCGGGCCGCAGACAAGATTTGCGGCGCTTCATTCATCGTATCGTTGGGATAATATGATGTATCTGATTCAGGCAAATCAGGTATACCGTGTAAATCGCAGATTTGATGGTGAAGTAATGACAACTTCTTACCAATATCCAATTACTCCGGGCGATAAAAAGTTTATGCTGTACACCAGTGCAGGCGAAGAGTTGTTTTTTCTGCATATCAATAATCTTACCTATGCCAATGAATTTTGGGAATATCTGCCGGAATAAAAAAGCTGCGGGCAATGTACTTCGTATTTCCTTGTTTTGAATTGCTGCATACCTAAGAAATGTCAGCGTTATTCTCACTATTCATTTTATAAAATCTATGCGTAAGATGGTATTCTTCTTCAACTGTGTTGTCATTTTCTTGAGAATGGCAGCATAGTTGAAAGAAAGCGCTGCAGAGGTAATTGTTTTTTTGATGACGATAATATCAATCTGTTTGCAGCAAACAGGGTGCGGTTGTAAGTGACCAACCAAGAACATTTGTAACAGCAATTTCAAAAAACCTATCCTTTCATCTTCGATTTCATGTAACTTTAAAATAAATGTATCTGAATCTGATGCATTTCATTCTCCCAAAAATCCACATAACATTCTTGATCGCTTTGTTGATTGCAGTCAAGCATTGACAGTCTGTAGGTGTTTTCACTTGTTTGTTACAAGTGGTAACAGCTATATTTTTTGTTGTTCAACAAAGCTATCTTTCCATTTCTAACAGCCAACTTATATGTTTTGATGAATACCAACAATTTCCAACCAACAACAACTGTTCAATTCCTGAAACGACAGTCGATCCAACGGAAACTGCCTTTTCTCATTTTTGTATTGTTACTTGTTATGATGCTGGCTTTTGGTTGGCTTTCGTATAGAGGGATCCGCAATGCGTCAGAGAATGCAGCAACGGAGCGGTTGTTAATGTTGGCCCAACAACTGGCTGGAAATTACACACAAATGGCGGTGCCGGTAATGAATGCAACAAAAGCAGCCGCTGCAAGTCCTGCAGTAAAATCGTTTCTTCTTTCGAACGGAAAAGATTCTGCGGCTTCGGTTCAACGATTGATGGAACGCTTGCAACCCGATACAACCTGGATTCATGTACAGTTGCTGGATGTAAACAAAAAACAATTGGCAGCATCCAAGGATGCCGGATATAATTCCATCAACTTATCAACCCTCTTTCCCGGTTATCCATCAATAGCCGACACCAATCTCATCAGTAAATTATACGAAAAAGAGGAAGCCTTCTACTATTCATTATGTGCAGCAGTAGTGCATAATGGTAAGTTGGTCGGTTATTTACTGCGTTGGCGAAAAATGTATAATTCAAAAGATAATATTGAGCGTGTATTAAAATTGTTGGGGAAAGAAGTGCGGGTGTATGTTGGTAATGCAGATGGCAGTATGTGGAGCGATCTGCGTACTACGGTTACTGGATTGCCGGCAACAAAAGGTGTAGATAATGCTGTTGTAACGTATTCTAACAACGGGGAACATTATCTGGCAGCTCAGGCACTTGTGCAGAATGCGGCATGGAAAGTGATGGTAACAACACCGCAGCGAATGGTAATACAACCCGCAAATGAATTTTTAAAAATTGCCATCAGCAGTGCAGTGTTGCTTCTGGTAATCGGAATTGTACTAACGTGGCTCCTTAGCCGCAGAATTACACAGCCTATTGAAAAACTGGCGGTGGCAGCACGTGGTATTGCACAAGGTGATTTTTCACAAACCGTTCAATTAAAACGTGCTGATGAATTAGGCGTGCTGGCCGATGCATTTAATCGCATGGCAAAGGAAGTAAACGACACACAAAAAAATCTGGAAGCGAACGTAGTACAACGAACAGCGCAACTGGAGAAAGCCAATCAGGAACTGGAAGCATTTTCGTATTCTGTATCGCACGACTTGCGTGCGCCATTGCGTGCAGTAAGTGGATATGCTTATATGTTGCAGGAAGACCATTCCGCTTCGTTAAATGATGATGGTAAGCGAATAGTTGGCACGATTATCACCAATGCACGTATGATGGGTCAACTGATCGATGATTTGATCAGTTTTTCACGCATCAACCGCAAAGAATCCAATGTGCAGGAAGTAGATATGCAACAGTTGGTGGAGCAGATAATTGCTGAACTCAAAACGCAACGCACCGATAAGCATTACCAGTTTACTGTACATGCTTTGCCTACCTGCACTACTGATCCGCAGTTGATCAAACAGGTTTGGATAAACCTGATCGACAATGCCATGAAATATTCTTCTCAAAAAGAGAAGCCTGTTATTGAAATTGGAACAACTACTTCCAACGGAATAACAGAATACTATGTGAAAGATAATGGAGTAGGCTTTGATATGAAGTACAGTGAAAAACTGTTTGGTGTGTTTCAACGTTTGCACCGGCAGGATGAATTTGAAGGCACCGGCATTGGACTGGCATTGGCAAAACGGATCGTAGAACGGCAACAGGGCTCTATACGTGCCGAAAGCAGTATTGGCAATGGAGCTGTTTTTGCGTTCAGCTTTTGCTGATCATTTAATTTAAAAAAAACGATGCGCATGTTACATGAAGTAGAAATATTACTGGTAGAGGATAATATGTCAGACGCAGAATTAACGATCCGGGCTCTCAATAAAGCAAAGATCGCCAACAATATTCTGCATTTGAAAGATGGAGCGGAGGCACTTGATTATTTATTTGGCAAAGGTGCCTATGCCGAAAGGGATCTTACAAAAGTTCCGAAGGTGATTTTGCTGGATATAAAAATGCCAAAGGTGAATGGTATCGAGGTGTTACGTCAACTAAAAGCAAGCGAACACACGAAAGTGATTCCCGTTGTAATTATGACCTCTTCTGCCGAAGAGAAAGATATTATTTCCAGTTATCAGCTTGGTGTAAACAGCTATGTTGTAAAGCCGGTTGGGTTTGAAGATTTTGCCAAAGCTGTGGGCGAGCTGGGTTTGTACTGGATGTTACTGAATAAGTCGATCAACAATCTGTAGATACAAGTATGAAAAAGGTTTTACACATTGTACATCTTGAAGATCTGGATACCGATGCAGAATTGGTTGCATATGTGCTGAAGAAAGGCGGGATCAATTGTGTAATCCATCGTGCGGTCAACAAACAACAGTTTGAACAGCTGTTGCACTACAGTAAACCCGATCTCATTTTGAGTGATCATTCGCTCCCTTCTTTTAATTCGCAGGAAGCTTTACAGATTTCGCAACAAATTGACGCTGCTGTTCCGTTTATTCTTATCACTTCCACTGTGTCGGAAGATTATGCTGTACAAATCATGAAGCAGGGAGCCTGCGATTATATTTTGAAAGACAGGATGCAGCGGCTACCCGGTGCCGTTACTGCAGCTATTGAAAAATTTGAAGCAGAGAAAGCGTTAGACCGGCAACGGATTTTGCAGGAAAAACTGATTGTACGAACAAGCATCCGGGCGCAGGAAAAAGTACGCAACGAAATTGGTATTGAGTTACACGATAATATCAATCAAATACTGGCGGCGTCAAAGCTTTTTCTGGATAAAGCATTACGGCAAAAAAATGACCAGGACGATCTGCTGCTTCGAAGCAAAGAACATTTAGTGAACGCTATTGAAGAAATCAGGCGTTTATCGCACCAGATCGTTACACCATCGCTGGAAAGCATCAGCCTGTGCCAGATTATTCGTGATTTGATTGAAGATGTACACCAAAGCTCATCGCTTCAAATCAGTTTCAGCGCCGATGATTTTGATGAAGAGCATCTTGGCAGGGAGTTCAAACTCACCCTTTACAGAATTGTGCAGGAACAACTGAGTAATATTCTCAAGCATAGCGGTGCATTAAATGCGTTTATTAAAATTTATCCGGAACCACAATCGTTGATCCTGTTGATTGGCGATGATGGTAAAGGTGCCAACACAGAAGAAAAAGGCAATGGCATCGGCTTGAACAATATTAAAAGCAGGGTTGATTATTTTGATGGCGAACTCATCATTCAAACAGCACCCGGCACAGGTTTTACATTGAAGGTGAAAATTCCTTATACTGCGATGGCCAACAGCGATATTAGTTGATCACGCAGTCTGTTTTATTACATTTCTGGTTCCCGCAATTTCTAACATCCGGTGAAAATCTGGCGCATCGTTTCAATAACTGACGATACTACTTATAGCTGACAAGAGTATTCTATTGGATTCATCAGTTAAACTACTTAGTTGTAAAAACCATTGGAGGGAAATGCCTGAAAAGGGCAGGTTTTAGTCTAATTTTAAAGTTGACTTTTTATTATCCAATATCCTGAATTCCTATGTATGAATAGTGCTACATCCTTTGATGATGTTGTTAAGCACAACGTATTAACCGGCTTTAAACGGTTTATCTATCTTGCTCTGATTGCCATTATCATCAACATTGCCGACAGTATATTGTCGGGCTACGGCGAATATTACGATGTCTATGTGTTAACAGCTGCCGGATTTTTTCTTTTGCTGTCGCTGTTGCTGCATCAAAAAGATCATACGTTGGCAGCAAAGATTTTATCGGCCGTTACGTTTAATGTAGCTTTTTTACTCATTAACCTTAAACTGGGAGTACGAAGTGCGACATATCTTTATTATTTCCCGCTCATACTTGCTTATATCTATTTGTTCCGCACAGAAGGCAAACGACGGTATGTTGTGCTTTTCTCAGTAGTTACCATTTTGTTTTTGATATGCTCACTTGTTTTTGCCGATACAAATTTTCAATTTCCCGCCGATCAGTTACTTGAAGCAAAGCGTACATTCTACCTTTCGTTCTTCATCTCTTTTTCCTTAACTGTTTATTACTTTATTCTGATTTATAATTATCAGGAAAAACTCTACAGCCGTATTCTTTCGTTGGAAGCCTCTGACAGAAAACAGGAGTTACGTTCAGTGATTGAAAAACAGGAGACAGCTAACCAGAATATCGTTTATGAATTACGGGACAGCGTCAATCAACTGTTGGCGGCATCAAAAATGTATCAAGAGGAGGCAGTAGCAAAAACTGATAACAAAGAACTGCTAGCAAAAAGTTATTCGCTAACAAGCGATGCCATTAACGCAGTAACCATTCTTTGTATTAAACTGCATCCTGCTGTTATTGCCGATATCGGTTTAGTTGAGGGCACACGTGAGTATATTATCGAGTTGAAAAAAGTAAACAACCTACATATTCAGTTTGAATACGACGACCTTGAAGTTGAATCCATCAGCCAAAACGATAAGCTTTCTGTATTCAGAATTTTACAAGATTATTTAGACATTGTGTTGACGAATTCGAAAGCCACAGAAGTTGAATTAGAGCTGCAGTATAAGCCATTACAGATCACTCTTGTTCTCCGTCAAAACGATCGGCAGTTTAATGTGATAAAAGCAATCCAACATTCGACACACAGCAGCATCAATAACCGTATCACTTATTTTAACGGAGTTGTTCATCAAAAAATGGATGGTGAATTTGAGACTTCTGTTATTGAATTGTCGTTAGGTTAAACCAAATAATAGTCGTCTTTTATTTGTTCGTTGTGGCGATAAACGAATCGTACAAACAAGTGATGGTTTTGCGCATCACTGTATTTATGCCATCAGTATAACCGGGATTGCATCCATTGCTGATCACCACAAACCCAAACTCTTCTTTTGGATGAAAGAACATGGTACTGTAAAGTCCGTATGCCGATCCTGTATGTCCTTTCATTGTTTTACCAGGTATCAGGTTTTCAACTGTTGCGATAGCCATGCCGTATCCTTCTTTCTCAGATAGTTTGGTTTGCATTTGCTTGGCACTCTTCTTTGAAATGATCTTAGTTTTTTTATAACGACCCAGTTGCATGTGCATGGTCATGTATTTGGCAAGATCAGTTGCAGTAATTTTCATGCCGCCGGTGGGAGAGAAGATCGGCGTGCTGTAGCCCATTGTATAATTGGCGATCTCCTCTCTGCGTGGTGCATAAGCTGCGGGTGAAGGATTGAATTTTTTAGCATTGCCATCGTATTCATAAATTGTTGCAAAACGTGAATTATCTAACGAATCAACACAATAGCCGCCATATAATCCCAGCGGATCAAGAACATGATGTTTTACATATTGATCAAAACGTTCGCCTGATGTTTTTTCAATAATCGTTCCCGCCATATTGTAATTAAGATTACAATAACGATAACCAGTGCCCGGTTCGTAATCGCTGAAACACTTGGCCCAATCAGGATTCTTTGCAGGGTTGATCACATCCAGTGTAAAGTAACCCTGACCATCGTTGATACTTGAGCGATGCGATAAGATCATTCGCAACGTAATAACTGTTTCAGGAAATTTTGGATTGCGGATGGTAAAGCCAACAAGTTTGCTGATATCATCATCCAGTGAAAGTTTTTTTGCTTCCACCAATTGCATGATGGATGTTGCAGAAAACGATTTCGAAATAGATGCAATGCGGAACAAACAATCATCTGTTAAAGCTGTATTGCTTTCCACATCTTTACTGCCGAACGAATGGGTATAAATAATCTTCCCTTTTTTTACCACCGCTACCGACAGACCGATCACATTGTTTTGTTGCATAATCTGTTGAATACCGGCTTCTGCGTTTGCTGCTTGTGCAACATTTTGCTGCGATGCGAAAATGAAAACAAGTAAAAGCGGCAGTAAGATGTATGCTTTCTTCATGTCAACTGAATTCGTTTGTGGAATGATCATTTGAATCTGTTTGCATGTAACATCAAATCAACAACGGGGTCTTTTACAATCTTCTGATCCAGATATTTCTGAATTGTGTTTTGCAACTATGATCCTGTAACGAAATTACATCTTCACCATGTGCTGTTGTATAACGGTGAAGGCCAATGTAATTTGTAAGTCCGTTAATGGTTGCATTGTTTTGTACCAGCACACCATTGTGCAACACCGTAATGCGTGCAGGAGCATCTAATTCACCACTGGCTTTGAAACGTGGTGCAGTGTAAATAATATCATAGGTATTCCATTCAGCAGGATTACGCATAGCGTTTACCAATGGAGGATGATCTTTGTAAATACTGCCCGCCTGCCCATTGGCGTAGGTTCTGTTGTTGTACGAATCAAGTACCTGCAGCTCATAACGGTTTTGAAAAAAGATACCACTGTTGCCGCGGTCTTGTCCGCCATATTCAATACTGTCGGGTGCGCTCCATTCAATATGCAACTGACAATCGCCGAATGTAAGTTTGGTTTCGATGCCACCTGTACCGGGCACAACTTCCATATAATCGTTGTTCACAATTTTCCAGGCAGCAGCTTTGGATTTGTTACGCTGGCTCACCCATTGGTCGAGATTCTTTCCATCAAATAAAATGATGGCATCCGAAGGTGCATCGCTGTTTTTTTTACCGGGTGAAATCGTTTTTACTTCAGGATTCCATATCTCCGTCATTTCCGGTTTCATGGGCATGGGCGATACGTCAGGCGGCGTGGTTACAAATTTTTTTTGAGCAATTGATACAGATGTTGACAAAAGAAAAATGGTCAACAAGGTGACCATGGTTGTTGTTGATTTCATTGCTGAGAATTATATGGTTTCGATCGAATTATTTCAAGAAAGCAAATGCTGCAACTAAAAGTATTGAAAACAGTTTAATTTTTGATGATGACCAACGGTTATTTTCTGTTCAGAGAATGTAGACGGAAGTTGTTTGTTGTAAATTTTGAGTTGGGCCTCGTGTAAGCAAATTGTGAGAAGACCGTTGTTTTTTGTTCGTGTTAATTCGTTTAATCAGTGGCTATATTTCTTCCTCGGTTGTGCGGTCACCTTGCAGGTGAACAGACAACAGCAAGTCTTCTTTCTGTTTCTTTATGACTTTGAGTTTTAGTGACGAAAAACTTACTACTCATTTAGCCAAGCGCCACATCCAAGATCATCATTACTAAAAAACCACCAATAAATGCAAGTGTTGACCGATCGGTGTATTTATCACGTTGTGTTTCGGGGATCACTTCTTCCACCACTACAAAGATCATAGCACCTGCAGCAAATGCTAATGCAAATGGCAACACAGGTTGCATATAAATAACAGCAAGCGCTCCAATTACACCTGCTACCGGTTCAACAATGGCAGATAATTGTCCGTACCAAAAACTCCGGAACCTTGTTACACCTTGTCTGCGCAGCGGCATTGAAACAGCTAAACCTTCGGGAAAGTTTTGCAAGCCAATACCAATGGCTAAGGCAATGGCACCAGTGATTGATGTGTCTTCCATTCCCAATGCCGCTGCACCAAAGAGAACACCTACAGCCAGACCTTCAGGAATATTATGAAGTGTAATGGCAAGTATGAGAAGTGTAGTACGGTGCAGTTTTGTTTTGATACCTTCTGTTTCTGCCAATCCAAAATTGAGATGGAGGTGAGGCGTTACTTTATCCAGAAAAAAGATAAATAAGGCTCCCAGCAAAAAACCAACGGCAGCCGGCATCCAGCTGTAACCTGGATATAATTTCTCTGATATTTCAATAGCGGGGTTGAGCAAACTCCAGAAACTGGCCGCTACCATTACGCCGCCGGTAAATCCGAGCATAGGGTCCAATACGCCTCTGTTCATTGTTTTAAAAAAGAAAACCAACGAAGCTCCTGCGGCTGTTACCAGCCAGGTAAATGTGGTTGCAATAAGGGCGGCCCAAACGGGGTGTATCTCTGTAAAAAACTGTACGATTGCATCCATGATCAAATAGGTTTGACGAATATGTTTTTAGCTAATTGTTCGCTGAGATTAATAAGGGCCTGGTTGCGGATCTTGATCTCCACCGATCCATCAAAGGCATGCCGTTGTTTGATCTCGAGTTTGGTGCCGATACCGATATTTTTTTGACGTAGCAGTTCCAGCAGGCTGCTGCTTTGATCACCAACACCAGTTACAATTGCCTGCTGTGCTTCTGGCAGTTGTTGAAGGGTAACGTTGCTGGTGCTGGTCATACGGCCTTTGCTGTCGGGAATAGGATCACCATGCGGATCAGCTTTCGGATAACCCAGAAAAGCATCCAGTCGTTCGATCAGTTCGGGGCTGCTCACATGTTCCAGTTCTTCGGCAATGTCATGAACGGCATCCCACTCAAATTGTAATTTCTCCACTAAAAAGAACTCCCAAAGCCGGTGTTTGCGAATGATGCTGAGCGCCAGTTTTTTCCCTTCAGGAGTTAACGTAACTCCATAATAAGGTGCGTAGTGAAGAAGTTTTTTTTCACTCAGGCGTTTGAGCATATCGGTAACTGAAGCCGGTTTGGTTTGCAGCTCCGCACTCAATTCATTGGTAGTAACATTATTGTCTGCTTGCTGCAGTCGCCAGATGGCTTTGATATAATTCTCCTCGGCTGTAGAAAAATTCATTGACTATGAAATTAAAATTTAGGCGAAACTAAAATATTTTTCAATACGGAGCCAATTTTATAAAGAATGTTTGATAAACGGAGGGAGAAAGCCGATGTACGAGGTACGAAGTACGATGTACGGGGCCTCCGATGTTTGGAATAGTTTTCCGTGTTGGCAAATCATGGAGATGTCAGAACGTTTACTTGCAGCTTACAAAAACACGCCATTCGTACATCTTACATCGTACCTCGTACATCTGATTAATTCTGGCTTAAATTTTGAAACCAACGCAAAACCACTATTTTTAAGATTCATAACTACCACATGAAGTTATTCCACGTTACCTGTTTGCTGTTGCTGGTATTGCTTGCTTGTAAAAGCAAACAACCCAAAATGATTACGGATGAAGATCTCACAGCTGCAGATTTTATTGCTTTGGCCGACAATTTATCGTATCCCATCATGGTGAACGATACATTGCTGAACCGGAAAGAAAAAGATTCCTTACAGATCAATCTTGAAACCTATAAAACCTTTTTGCCTGACACAGTCTATCAGGAACTCTATCCCAAAACAAAAAATCTCAAACTTTATCTGCTTGGTAAATCGGCCGATGGAGAAAAAGGGAATTATGTATTGGTGAAATCGGTGCTGGGCAAAGAGCGTGGCGCACAATTACTCTACTTCACTAAAAAATCGCAATACTTAGGTTCGTTGAATATTGGTGCCAAGCTGCCCAAGGGGAAACTGCCCCGCTATTGTAAGATCGATAAATCGCACAGCATCAGTTTTGTGCAGGAACGGAAAACACCAACGGGTGAATTATGGACGAATGAAACGATCTATTTCATGAACGATAGTGGCAAGTTCATCATTGCCATGACGAACAGCACCGAAGATCTCAGCGATATCATTATGGGAAATCCCATTGATACCTTAAGCCGCAAACAGAAATACACGGCAGATTATGGAACAGATAAAAAGAACCTGGTTTCGATACGTGACGGCGCAACTGAAAAAACATTTGAATTCTTTGTTCATTTCAGTAAACAGAATGGCGAATGTATTGGTGAATTGAAAGGAACCGGCGAATGGATCGGGAAGGGAAAAGGTATTTTCAGAGATGGTGCCAGCGATTGTGTGATCACATTTGATTTCACCACATCCTCCGTTCGCATAGCAGAACAAAACTGCGGATTGTATCGTGGCATCACCTGTTTCTTTGAAGGCAGTTATCCAAGGAAGAAAGAAGCGAAGAAGAAGTAGGTATTAACCGATAGTTCATAAAATACAAGTGACCACGGTCGATAGACGACAGACCACCAGAGATTGACAGTTGATTTTGCTGATTGCTCGTTGCCCATTGACTATTCAACACTCACCTTATTTAACAACATATGAGTCAAAAACAATTGATCAGTTCCGGTTCTCCTTGGGAAGATGTGGTGGGCTATTCACGTGCCGTGCGGGTAGGAAATATCGTTGAAGTGGCAGGCACCACTGCTGTTGACGGGGATGTATTGATCGGTAAAGGGGATGTTTATCTGCAAACACAATTCATCTTACAAAAAATAGGAAAGGCATTGGAGCAGGCAGGCTCGTCGCTGGAACATGTGGTACGTACACGCATGTTTATCACCGATATTTCTCTGTGGGAAGATGCAGGCAGGGCTCATGGTGAAGTGTTTGGCAACATCAAACCGGCTTCTACGATGGTAGAAGTGTCTGCTTTGATCCAGGAACACCTCTTAATTGAAATAGAAGTTACTGCTATTATACCAACCGTTTGATGTGCATAAACCCGTTTGCCAAAACAGGCTGTTTTAAATTTTTCCCGTTATATTGCGCACCCTAAGCAAACGAACAACTGTATTATGACGTTTAATCATTTCAAGGTTCCATATGCAACCGAAAATGCGTACACAAAAAAGGTCGCTTATTTCTCAATGGAATTCGCAGTTCATCAGCCTCTCAAAATTTATAGTGGCGGATTGGGCTTTCTCGCAGGCTCCCATATGCGGAGTGCGTACGAACTCAAACAGAATTTAATTGGTGTCGGTATTTTATGGAAATATGGGTACTACGATCAGGCACGTAACCAGGATCAGACCCTGCAGGTGCAATGGAACGAAAAGATCTATAATTTTTTAGAAGATACGGGCATTAAATTCCAGATCAATATTCACGAGCATCCGGTATGGGTGAAAGTGTGGTATCTAAATCCGGAAACATTCAAAAGTGCACCGATGTTTTTGTTGAGCACTGATTTGCCGGAGAACGATTATGTATCACAAACCATTTGTCATCGTTTGTACGATGCGAATGTTGCAACCAAAGTAGCTCAGTTTATTTTGCTGGGTGTAGGTGGTGCCAAGTTGATCGATGAATTAGGATTTAAACCGGATGTATATCATTTGAATGAAGCGCATGCTATTTCTGCAGCATTTTATCTCTACAATAAATTCGGTAATGCGGAAGAAGTGAAAAAGCGTTTGGTGTTTACAACACATACACCCGAAGAAGCCGGTAACGAAAAGCATGATATTTATTTGTGTGAGAAGATGAGTTATTTCTGCGGCATCCCTTTGGATGAAGTGCGTAAGCTCACGGGTATTTATGATGATCAGTTCAATCATTCATTGGCAGCGTTGCGTTTTGCACGTCATTCAAATGGTGTGAGTGCATTGCATGGTGAAGTGAGTCGCAAAATGTGGAGTCATTATGAAAACATTGCACCCATCACCCATGTAACCAATGCACAGAACTGGCGTTACTGGGCCGATAAGCAATTGTATTTTTCGATGGATGAAGGCAACGAAGAACGCTTTGATGATCGCAAACAATATTTGAAACGCCGGGCATTTGACCTTGTGGCCGATCAAACAGGAAAATTATTTGATCCCAATGTATTGACGATCGTTTGGGCACGTCGCTTTGCCGGTTACAAACGTGCAGAGTTGATCACCCGAGATCTTGATCGCTTCAATGCGTTGATGAGCAATAAAAAATATCCGGTGCAGATCATTTGGGCAGGTAAACCTTACCCGGTTGATTATCCAGCCATCAGCGATTTCAATCATCTTGTTCATTTAAGTAAGAATTATAAAAATGTTGCAGTGTGTACCGGTTATGAACTGGCACTCAGCAAGCGTTTGAAACAGGCATCCGATGTGTGGTTGAACAATCCACGTGTACCACGTGAAGCAAGTGGTACCAGTGGTATGACGGCAGCCATGAATGGTGCTGTTAACTTCAGTACGTTCGATGGTTGGATCTGTGAGTTTGCCAATCATGGTAACAACAGTTTCATTGTTCCACCAGTTGATTACAGCGCCATGCATGTGCAGGAACAGGATCAATACGATCTGGATCAGATGTATGAAATTCTGGAACGCCAGATCTTACCGTTGTACTACGATAATTTCCCGGTGTGGCGCCAGATCACACAAAATGGTATGCGTGATGTTCGTTTCCAGTTCGACAGTAACCGGATGGCACACGAATATTATGAGATGATGTACAACAAACAGTAAAACATCAATTTTTTTGATACGATCCCCCGGTAATTTTTATCGGGGGATTTTTGTTTTATATATTCCGTACCTACGGCACGGTGACCCTCTGTATTGCGGGAGCTACCGATATTGCGTCCCTACGGGACAAGATGCAGTTGTAAGTTTTGCGGTGTTGTAAAGTAGAAAACGAGCATCATTGTAATATTTTTAAGATAGCGATAAAGTTACCAACCATTATAAAATACCCGAAAAAGTAAAATGCAATTCTGCTACTGATTTAAATTTAATTAGCCCTGTCCCGTAGGGACATAATACCGGTAGAAAATCGTAAGCGTTTTGTTCAGTCCCGTAGGGACGGTACATTGATTTCGGTATTGCAAATGCAATAATTGATTTTTACATTTGAGAAAACAGTAAACCGTGGCAAATACCTACACACAAATTCATTTACAGTTTGTGTTCGCTGTGAAGTACAGATTGTCGTTAATTCAACCTTCGTGGAAAGAGGAATTGTATAAATACATGACGGGTATTGTACAGCATTACGAACACAAATTGTTGATCGTGAATGGCATGCCCGATCATGTGCATTTGTTGATTGGTGTGAGACCTTCACAATCGGTATCAGAATTAATGAAACAGGTTAAAGGTGATTCTTCAAAATGGATCAATGATCGTGGTTTTGTCAACGGAAAATTTCAATGGCAGGAGGGATACGGTGCATTCTCTTATGCAAAGTCTGATCTGCCGAATGTTATCAACTACATTCAACAACAGGAAGAACATCATCGAACCACTACATTCATGCAAGAGTATAAAGAATTACTTGATGCGTTTGAGGTAGTGTACGACGACAAGTATATTTTTCAAGCGCTGATCTAACATGTAATGATATCTGTAATAATTGATAATGAAATCGTTTTTCATTTGCACTCGGCTAACTGCATTTTTTGATCTTCCAAAATCAATGAACTTTTTGCTGGATCATTTCCTACATTCATTGTATGAACGAATACATCAAATCGGTAGAGCTACGTTGGGGCGATCTGGATTCCAATCAACATGTAACCCATTCAAAATATTATGAGTTGGGGGCCCATACCCGTATGAGTTATTTTATGGAACATGGATTTACACTTGATAAAATGACTGCCTTGAACATTGGTCCGATCCTGTTTCGGGAAGAATGTATTTTTCGCCGTGAATTAAATGTCGGCGAAGTAGTGCAAATAAATTTGAAACTCTCAAAAGCCCGTAAAGACGGATCACGCTGGAGCGCTTTGCATGAAATTATAAAAGCAGATGGTACAATTGCTGCTGTCATCAATGCCGACCTTGCCTGGATCGATTTGACCGAACGAAAACTTACAATACCTGCTCTTGCAGCAGCATTGATTGCCGATATGCCCCGTATTGAAGGATTCAACTGGCAGGACTGATCTCCCGTTCACTTTTCTTTTTCTACAATTCACGCCCGGGTTTTGCCGGTTGGCTCCGTTTTCACATCTGTTGATGCAACGGCTTGTTGTATTCTCATTATTCATCATCAAACTTATATTATGAGACGTACACAAGTATTCATGCTTAAGGGCATTAAAGCGGTAATGGCTTTTGCTGTTCTTTCGCTGGTAATGATCGCCTGTCAAAAAGAAAACAGTTTATCGAATGAATTGAACGAAGAACAGTCGTTGCTTCGAAACGCACAAGAGATTCAGGAAAGCACTGCAGCAAACATTCAACGCCAGGGCAACAGCACCGGTTTCACTGCTGCTGATGCAACAATTGGTGGTCGTAAGGCTACGCAAAACATTGCTGAAATTGCAATCGGTAATCCCAACTTCAGTGCATTGGTAGCTGCTGTTGTAAAAACAGGATTGGTTGGTGCAGTAAGTGATGCTTCTGCTTCATTAACTGTATTTGCACCAACAGATGCTGCTTTTGCTCAACTGGCTGCCCCATTTAATACGGCAGAAAATATTGCAGCCATCAACGATGTTACACAAATTGATTTTCTACGCAATGTATTATTGTATCATGTCGTAGGGCAGGAAATATTATCGCCTAAAGTCCCTGTTGGACGTACAGCACTTCCAACGTTAAAGCCGCAAGTAAACGGAAACGATAATACGATCTATGTTTCAAAAGCATTCAACGTCATTAAGGTGAATGGACAAACAGAAGTGATCATGGCAAATGTGGATGCCACCAATGGTGTAATTCATGTGATCAATGATGTGTTGCTTCCACCAACTGCTACAATTGCAGCAGTTGCCACTGCTCCGAATGCTCCCTTTACATCATTAGTTGCTGCATTGGTAAAAACTGATCTGGTAGGTGTGTTTGCAGGCGAAGGTAACTTCACAGTGTTTGCACCAACAGATGATGCATTTGCAAAATTGCCTGCACCATTTAATAATGCTGCAAACATCGGCGCTATTACAGATGCAGCGCAAATCACGGCCCTTTCAAATATTCTCCGTTATCATGTATTGGGTGAGCGTTATTTCGGATGGGATTTTGGTGTGTTGAATAAACAAACCACATTGGCTGATGCACCGAAAAATCAAGTGCGTACAATCATCGGAATGCCGGTTGGTTTTGTGAAAGGAAATGCCAATGCGAAATATTCAAAAGTTGAACCCGGTGATATTCTTTGCACCAATGGTGTAATCCACGTTATTGGTGACGTGTTACTGCCATAAACGTTGTTGTAAGGTTTTGATTTTGGTGAAAAATCCCCGTTGTATAACGGGGATTTTTTTTAATCGTTGTATTCGCTCAGCTCCAGCCAGCGGAATTCTTTTTCATCCAATAAATTGGTTACTTCACCAATGCGGTTGGAAAGTTGTTGTAATTCATCAAACGGAATATTGCCGTTGTTGAGTTTGGCTGTAATCGTTTCTTTTTCAGCAGTGAGTGCTTCAATTTCTTTTTGCAATAATTCAAACTCACGTTTTTCTTTAAAGCTGAAACGTTTTTTTTCTACAGTAGGTCCCTCGACTCCCGACCCATTCGGGACAGCAGCACTTGGTAATTCCTGCACCGTACTTCGATCTGTATTTACTCCCGACTCCCGACTATCGGCTCCCAACTTCTCTTGTTCCTTTTGCCATATACGTAGCTGTGCATAATTGCCTGGGAAATCCCTGATCTCTCCATCACCTTCAAATACAAATAAATGATCCACCAAACGATCCATGAAATAACGATCATGACTTACGATCAATAAACAACCGGGGAAATCGCTTAAGAAATTTTCCAATACAGCAAGTGTTGGAAGATCAAGGTCGTTCGTAGGTTCATCCAGTACCAGAAAGTTGGGATTGCGGAAGAGAATTGATAACAAATGCAATCTTCTTTTTTCACCACCACTTAATTTGGAGATATAAGTGTATTGCTTATCCGGATCAAACAAAAACAATTGCAGGAACTGTGCAGCACTCAACGAACCACCACTTGCCAATGGAAAATTCTCTGCAATATTTTTTACATATTCAATTACACGCAGGTCTTCTTTTATTTCCAAACCTTTCTGCGAATAATTTCCAAAGATGATGGTATCACCAATATTGATCTTTCCACTATCCGGTTGCTGAATGCCTTGTATAATATCAATAAAGGTGGATTTGCCTGCACCATTCTGCCCAACCACACCTACACGTTCACCTTTTTTGAATGTGTAATCAAATCCTTTCAATATTTGTTTCTCACCAAAACTCTTGTACACTTTTTTCATCTCCACCACTTTGCCACCAAGTCTGTTCATCTTCATACTCAGTTGCACCTGTTGATCTTCAATGCGGAGTTTTGCTTTGGCTTCTACTTCGTAAAAATTATCCTGTCGTGATTTGCTTTTTGTTGTTCGTGCTTTTGGTTGCTTGCGCATCCATTCCAATTCTTTGCGATACGTATTTTTTGCTTTGTCGATACTTGCCAGTTCGCTTTCAATACGTGCCGCTTTCTTTTCCAGATAATTCTGATAGTCGCCTTTGTATTCAGTTAAATTACTTCCATCGAGTTCCCATATTTCATTACACACCGTATCCAGGAAGTAACGATCATGCGTTACAAGTAAGAGTGTGATTTTTTCTTTACTGAGATAATGCTCTAACCATTCCACCATTTCAACATCGAGGTGGTTGGTGGGTTCATCCATGATCAGTAAAATATGTTTATGATCAAATCCAATGTCGATCAATGTTCGGGCAAGTGCCACCCGTTTGCGTTGACCACCGGATAATGTGCCAACGGCCTGTTGCAGTTGATGGATGTTGAGCTTGCCAAGGATCTGTTTCACTTTTGTATCAAAATCCCATGCACCCAGTTCATCCATTTTGATGATGGCCGCATTCAACTTCTCCATGTCGTGATCTTCACTAATGGCTTCGTATTCTTTGATGGCGTTGATAACTGGATGATTGTGTTGAAAGATATTATCCAAAATGGTTTTGCTTTCATCAAAATGTGGTTCCTGTTCAAACAATGCAATGTCAACATCTTTATTGATCCAGCATTTACCATCATCGGCAGTTTCTTTGCCAGCCAATATTTTTAACAGGGTCGATTTGCCTGAACCATTCCTGGCCACCAGTGCAATTTTATCGCCTTCTTCAATGTGAAATGAAATATTCGAAAATAGGGGCGTAATGCCATAACTCTTCGTCAAACCTTCAGCAGAAACATAATGCATGGCGCAAAGATAATCTTAACGGGAGAATGGGAAGTGGAAAGTGGGGAGTGGGAAGTATGAGGTACGAAGCACGAAATAGAAAGTTTGAAGAAAGAGGCAAATTTCAGTAATAAACAACAATTGCTCCCCATTTGGGAAGCAATTGCTGAAGAATGAAAAAGGATACGATTATTTTTTAGGCATAACCACTGCATCCAACACATGCACAACACCGTTACCAGCTACGAGATCAGCAGCAGTTACGTTTGCACCATCAATCATCACTTTACCGTCTTTGATCGACACAGTTAATTCTGCACCGTTTACAGTTTTTAACTTCTGACCATCTGTAAGATCAGCAGCTTTCAACGAACCAGCTACTACGTGGTAGGTTAAAATACCGGTAAGATCAGCTTTGCTTTCCGGCTTCAACAATGTTTCTACAGTTCCTGCAGGTAAAGCAGCAAATGCAGCATTTGTTGGTGCAAATACAGTGAAAGGACCAGCACCGCTTAATGTTTCTACTAAACCTGCAGTTGTTACAGCAGTTACTAATGTAGAATGATCAGCAGAACCTACAGCAATGTCAACTACAGTTGCAGGAGCAGCCGGTGCAGGAGGAGCAGCAGCTTCAGTTGCAGCACTGTCAGTTGTTGTTTCTGCAGTTGATTCGCCACCACCGCATGAAGTCATTACTACTGCAATCGCTGCAGTTGTCATTAAAGAGAAAAATGTCTTCTTCATAAAAATGTTTGTTTCGCAATAGAACATGCATTTCAAACAATGGTTCAACCATTCATCATAATAATTTTTTATGTGAAGGCAACGGTGGAGTTAGGTGGTTGATCGTTCAACAAAACTTATTTACCCATAAAATATATGAGTAAACAAAGTAAAATAGTTAAGAGGAAAATGAACAATCCATTAAATCTGCTCCAATTCTCAGCTTTTTGTTTCTGTTGGAGCACTTGATCAATTTGTTGCAGGAGCGATGGTTGCTGCTTTGCCAATTTGCGTAGTTGCTTACAAACCTCGTAGGTGTCGTTGTAGGGAAATGGCCTGGTGCTGTTTAACAATGCTTGTATGATCGAACGATGCACTTCCGTTTCTTTTTGTGCGATCAATTGTTCAATTACATCATCGTTGATGAGTTCGTTAATGCGTGCTGCCATGCCTGCATAATTCATACGGTAGGCATCCATGGCCGCCACCTGTTTGTTCAGCTCCAGACTTTTTTTGAGAATCCCCGGTGCAGTGATCAGTTCCTCACCAATTTTTTGTCCACCGGCTTTTTTTAACCAGCGTTCCTGCAGGTACAATTCTTTTCTGCCGGGATTCATTAATACTTCATACGCTTCTTTGATCTCGTTAAATCGTGATATGGCATACGGATCATCGTTGTTTTTATCGGGGTGATAGATCATCACCAGCTTGCGGTAAGCCTGTTTGATTTCCGGAACCGTAGCGGTAGGAGGTACTTCCAGTATGGCGTAATAATCTTTCAGAGCCGCAAAACTAAGCTGCCAGACGAAAAGAAATACAGCATGTGTAAAATTGTTATTTTTAACGCCGAATGAAGCATTGCTGTCTGTTCCTGTTATTATTTATTCCGGCCTGTCTTTTTTCCGGCGATTCAACGGCTGTTGTTGTTGCAAAGCAAAAAAAGCTAAAAGGATACCGTAACCTGTTTTACAAACTGGTTGCATTGCATCCTCGTTTGAATTCTCCACTCGAAAGAGAATTGCTGCAACACTACCTGTTAGGCACTGGCGAAACCTATACCGTTTCTGAAACAGATTTTCAGCGTTTGCAAAAAGCTGTCCCTTTATACATCAATAATACTGAATGTAAACCTGCAGATGCAAATCAACAGGGCTATTGTGTGAAGTATGTGGATCTGCACGATGATGATTATTTTGGATGGGGTGTAGGTAACCTCACTGTTATTTATAAAGCAAATGAAAACGATTTTGTTTCGTTTGTTGATTTCTACGACTTTGATAAAAAGAAAAAAGGAAAACGGAAATGGAAGAATGAATTTATTACCCGTGTATTTCGTTTGCTGGCTCCGGCTTCTGCACGTTCATTTTTGGTGACGTATAATGCAGATGCTTATTATGTACAACCTTAGCTGATGCGTTTGCTCTTGGGAATTTCAAGTATCAGATCTTTACCGTAACAGGAAGCAGGTGTTTGATACCCTGTTTTCAAGTCGCCTTTCATTATTTTTTGTGTGATGAGTAAACAGCCCCATGCTGTTACGCTGTATCCATCTGCACATTCGAGTACACTTGTTTTTGTTTCGCCTTTTGCATTCCACACTTTACCCCACACGGTTGTTTTTGCAGTTGCCCGTTGTTCATCGGTTGGTCCGGCTGGCCGGCTGTTGATCTTTTGCTGGATCCAGCTACGCACAAATTGTTTACGCAGTATCCAGTTGAACAGAAATTGAAATTTTAGGAAACGATACACCGTAGGTTTCATGCCGGTGTACACTTCAATATTTTCAATACCAGTTGTATGATAGGCTGTTGAAATATCACCCCACGGAATGGTCATCGTAAACAATTTCTTTCCATTGATATCAACTGATAAACTTTTATGACCAAGCGGTTTGCTTACCAGCTTTCCATTTTCTCTGGCAGTACCACCTTCGCCTAGCCGGCTGGCCATGGTGGTAGCAGTACCATGACTGATCTGTCCACCTTTTGGAAGAAACGCTAACTGCAGATGCGTGGCATCCGGCAGTTGTTCTTTCAAATGCAATGCGGTACAATCCGTCGGAATAACATCAAACCCTGCACCGGGCATCAGCATCACATTGGCCTGCCTTGCTGCAGCACCATATTTTTTGATGCGTTCAAAAACAGAAATATCGCCATTGATGTCGATGTAATGTGTGTTAGTAGCAATACATGCTTCCACCATTTGTTTGCAGGTGTTGGCAAATGGTCCTGCCGCATGAATTACTAATTGTACATCTTGTAGTTGTTGTTGCAATTGATTTACATCATCCAATGAAAAAATACGATAAGGTAATTGTAGCCGTTCCGCTACTGAACGGATCAGCGTTTCATTTCGTCCGGCAAGCACAGGTGTTATGCCGTATTCTTTTGCATAACGTGCAATCAATTCGCCGGTATATCCATTGGCGCCATAAAGCAGCACTTGAATTTTATGCATTGATGTGAAATTAGAATTCGATCAGTGCAATAATTTCTTCGAGGTATTGTTGATCTGTTTCGTCGAACGTATTTAAATCAGCACTGTCCACATCCAATACGCCTGCTACTTTTGTATTGCGGATGATAGGTATTACAATTTCTGATCTGCTTAAACTGCTGCAGGCAATATGGCCAGGGAATTGTTCTACATCTTCAACGATCACGGTTCTTGCTTCGGCCCACGATGTGCCACAAACGCCTTTCCCTTTGCGGATGCGGGTACAGGCAACAGGTCCCTGGAACGGTCCCAGTACCAGTTCTTCACTTTTATCAGAAAATGCTTTCGCCGAACTTGGCTTTACCAGATAAAACCCAACCCACAACCAGCCAAATTGCTCTTTCAATGCGGCGCATATGTTGGCAAGATTGGCAACCAGATCGGGTTCACCTTCCAGCAATCCCTTGATCTGTGGTATTAATTGTTGGTATTGTTCTTCCTTGGTGCCTTGTATAATGAGGAGATCTTCTGCCATGGGAAATGATTTCTGCAAAGGTAGGAGAATGGGTGATAGGCAATCGTTAATAGTCAATGGCCAATAGGCAATGTGCAATACGCAAAACAAACCTTATTGTTAATTGCTTCTTGACTATTGTCTGTTGCAAATTGCTTATTGCAGCCTTATTTCTTCACAACAACCTGTATCGTCTTCTCAATTTTTTCTGCACTGATCTTGATCTGGTATGTTCCGGCTGCTAACGTACTTGTATTAAAACGGATCAGTTGTTTCCCGGTCGATTGAATCGCATCGGCCAGTTTCATCACTTCTTTTCCGTTATTATCAAGTACGCTGAGTGTTACCTGCATTCGTTTCGGTAATGTATAACTGATGATGGTGAACGAAGTTGCAGGGTTTGGTTCGGCCAGCAAAACAAATTCAGGTGTAACAGCAGGGACTTCAACAGATGGTGTTGGTTTTTCTGTTGTCGGTTTTGCAACAACTGGATTTGTAACAGGCTCCGGCGGTGTAACGATCACCTGCGTAATAGGAATAAAGGAAGCTTTTACAACAGTACCACGTTCGCTTTCATTATGAAAACGATCCAATGCCGTAACAACATAATAATACTCGGCAGGAACAAGATTACTGTCGACATAGGAAGTAGTTTGTGCATTGCCGGTGATCAACTGGATCGCATCCGCATCATTGAGATCGATAGCATCGCTGTTGAAACGGTACACAACAAACTGCCGCACCTTATCCAGTTCACTGGTTGCAAGAGGAGCTGCACTCCAGCTAAGTTGCACATGATTGTTGCGGATGGTTGCAGTAACATTTTTTACAGGTTGCGGAGCTGTATTGTGTCGCCATGGCATCGTTGGAAGTAAAGCAGGTGTTGTGTACAAATGTTCGGTGAGTGAGTCTCTGAACTTTAATGGATTGCTGCTGAAATATTGTGAGCGAAAAAAAGTGCTCCCGTGAATATTGCTGTAGTTTCTGTTTAAACGGATCTGTTTGTTGATCTGCGAAGAGTTGTACCAGTTTGGATCACGGTCTGCATCTGCATTGATCTTATATAACGCATGACCAACATAAACATGTCTTCCATGTGCATTATTATTCCACCATGGGACCAATACGCTGTAGCTGGCCGTGCTGAAACCGGTGCTCCAGTAAATCTGTGGTGTTACATAATCAACCCAACCTTGTTGCAGCCATTTTTTTGTATCGGCATACACATCGCTGTAACTCTGTAAACCGTTGGTAGCTGAACCGGCTGCATCGCTGCGTTGATTTTGCCAGATGCCAAATGGTGAAACACCAAACTTTACCCAGGGCTTTACAGTTTTAATACTGTCGTAACTGCGTTGAATAAAAAGATTGATATTATCTCTTCGCCAATCGTTTTGATTGGAGATGCCTCTTGCATACGCTGCAAAGGTTGCGTTGTCATTAAAGCGTGCACTTGTTCCGCCTGCTCCGGGGTAAGGATAGAAATAGTCATCGTAATGAATACCATCAACATCGTAGCGACGCAACACATCCATCACAACCGAAAGAACATAATCACGCACAGCAGGAATGCCGGGGTTGAGAATGCGCAAGCTGCCTTGCGACAACAGCCATTCAGGATGTGTTTTTGCTACATGATTGGAAGCATAGCTGCTAATCAGGTAATAGTTATTTACTGCACGATAAGGATTGAACCATGCATGTATTTCAATACCACGCTTGCGGCATTCGTCGATCATAAATTGCAATGGGTCGAAATTATTTGCCGGAGCCATGCCTTGTGTTCCGGTAACTGATGCACTCCAAGGTTCAATGTCACTTGGATAAACCGCATCACACTCATTGCGTACCTGGAAATAAATGGCGTTAATACCAGTTTGTAGTTGCAGATCCAGCATGTTCACTATCGAATCTTTTACCTGCTGTACCGATCTTGTTGCGGTGCTTGGCCAGTCGAGATTTAAAAAAGTAGAGAACCACGTAGCCCGTAACTCTCTTTTTGGTGGAGTTTGTGCGGTAGCAACAGAAATAGAAATTAAAAGGCTCAGGAAGCAAATGATCAGTCGATTCATAAGATGTTGATAGGTACGCAAAATAAGATTTTTTGAAGAGGATCGTTCGCTCTTTGTAACTATTAAGAAGAAATTAGTTGTTGTAATGTTGCTTGTATACAAAAAGGAAGCCAACGGCTTCCTTTTAAAAATGAATCTATAGTGAAAAGATCATCCTAAATGTTTTTTGAAAAAATCGATGGTTCGTTGCCATGCAAGTTTTGCTGCCGCTTCGTTATAACGTGTAGGAGCAGTATCATTATGGAATGCATGATTCACATCGGGATACATGTGTAATTCATACGTCACCTTGTTATCTTTCAATGCCTGCTCGTATGCTGCCGCTCCTGCGTTTACACGTTCATCAAGTGATGCGTAATGTAATTGCACGGCTGCTTTTATTTTAGGCACATCGGCCACAGCTGCCTGCCGGCCATAGAATGCAACAGCTGCTTTTAATTCAGGAACATTCACTGCTAAAGTATTTGCCATGCCACCGCCCCAACAAAAACCAACACAGCCAAATTTTTGATTGCTGTCTTTTCTTGTTTTGAGATAGTTGAAGATGTTGATGAAATTGGTTTGTGTTTCCTGTTGATTGAGTTTAGTGAAGAGTGTTCTTGCCTCATCTTCATTGGCAGGAGTGCCACCCAGCGGAGCCAATGCGTTGGGAGCGATCGCTAAAAAACCTGCCGTTGCTGCACGTCTCGCCACATCTTCAATATGTGCGTTTAATCCACGGTTCTCATGTATCACCACAACTGTTCCATACTTCGCTTCTTTTTTTGGGCGGGCTACATATGCTTTCATTTCACCTGTTACGCCGGGATACGTGATATATTCTGTAAACAGGTCATCACTTGGTGTAACAGCTGCTTTGGCATAATTGCCTTCCAAAAAAGGAAGAATAGCTACTGCTGCTGCAGTACTGCCTGTTAAAATAGCCAACCGCTTCATAAAGTCTTTGCGTGGAAGTGGTTTGTGTGTGTACTCGTCGTAGAGATTAATAATTTGCTGATCCATCTGCATGTTGATTTTTAGATGCATAAGTTACAATCTTTTAAGAGGAATTGTTCTGCCGTTTATGGAATTATGTTTGTTGAAGCAACAGGATTTGAAAAGATAGTCACTCATCCGTTGTAAAGATGGTCGCAATTGACCCTTTAAATTGTCGTATGAGGACAGGCGTTGCTACCAAAAGAGCGTTTACTTTTGTTTTAACCGAAACACAAACAATCAACCTTTCTTGTAAACCTTTAATCAATTAGTATGAAACCAAAAACAATCAACATTCTGTATTGGGTATTTACAATTCTGTTTAGCGGCCTGATGATTTTTTCATCTGTAGGCGGTATTGGTCCGAATGAACAAACCGTTGAAATTTTTCATAAGATGTTGGGCTATCCCATTTATTTTATTCAATTCATCAGTTGGGCAAAAATTATTGGAGCCATCGCTCTGCTTGTTCCCGGTTACAAAACGATTAAAGAATGGGCCTATGCCGGTTTGTTCTTTGATCTTACTGCAGCCGTTTACTCGGGCATTGCTGTGGCTGGAAAATTTGATCCGCAAATGCTGGGGATGTTGATGTGGATCGTGCCGGGAATACTTTCATATTATTTCTGGAAAAAGAAGACAGCTTTGTAATGAGTGCATCAACGCAATAGTAAAACTGTTCCTGTTTGAAGGAATGTTTTGCCTGATAATTGATCAGTATATTTCAACCGCCAGCTATATAAACCTGGCGGTTGTTTTTTGCCGTTCATAGTGCCAAACCATTTCAGATTGTTTGGCTGCGATTGAAAGATAAGCTGACCGTAACGATTATAGATAAGCAGTTCCATACCATTCGCCAAGCCGGTTTGCAGTGGCCCGAACGAATCATTAATACCATCGCTGTTTGGAGTAAATGCGTTGGGCATTATAATGCTGCACGATGATTGAACGGTGAGGTTTTTGGTAACTGTAAGAGCGCAGATGCTGTCGCTAATGGTGAGTGTGATCGGGTAGGAGCTGTTCGATTGCGGATAATTCTGCAGCGGCGGATTTTTTAATGTACTGCTGTTGCCATTGCCAAGATCCCAAAGCCAGGATTTTGCATTTGTACTTTTATCAACAATTAATAATTGCTCTCCTGCACAAATTGTATCGGCGAATTCAAAGTCAATATTCATTTTCTCCTGAAGAAAAAGTTCCTGTGTACTTGTATCAGCACAAAATCCGTTGTTGACTACCAGACGAACAGGTATGTAACCGCTGTTAGCAAACAATATTACCGGTGATTGTTCTTTGCTGATTTGATTATTTCCAAAATCCCAATACCAGTTGTTAATGCCGTTGCCACCCGGATGTGAAAAAGAAACGCTGTCTTCAGTGCAACCTGCTGCAATGGCATACGTGTACGATGCATTCACAGTGTCTTTTAATTCGAAGCTGAATGAAGTGGTGGCAGGTGTTACATCGTTACAGGCGTTGATCAATGTATTACCATCACTACCATTGTTGATTGAAATTGTATAAAGGCCGCCGGTTACGAGTGGTTGTTGCAGTTCTAGTTCAATAGCGTTTGTATAATTTGTTGTGCAGATTGTTGTTGCTTTTATAACAGTAACAGATGATGGGCCGGTGATCGTAAAGTCGCTGCCATTAACTGATACAGAGCTACAGGAAACTTCTTTGCTTAAACGGATGTTTATTTTTTTTGGTCGGCAACTTTCAGGTTCTGCAGATGTGATCGTAGAAAAAGGATACACATCGAATGTGCGTGTTTCGTTTGGAATCGTATTGCCACAAATATCCGTGAGTGTAGTTCCATTGGTTCCGGTTTGTAAACTGATACTGTAGCTGCCCGACGTTAACGTGTTTGTAAAACGAAGAATGACCGAATCCGTTTCAGCATTACCCGTACAACTGACTGTATTGATTGAAAAAGCTGCAGCAGGTGTAATACGAAAATTACTTCCATCAGCAGCAATGCTGTTACAGCGTATGTTGTTACTGAAGCGAAGAACCAATTCGTTGTTAATACAGGAACTGTTGCTGATGCTTGTAAGTTCTGCAGCCGGTGAACTGATATCGGCCGAGCCACCACCAACTGCCAATGTAAATCCGGCTGGTGTGTTATCCATATTTCCCACCATCAACAAATAAGTTCGGCCTGCTTGCAGTTGCGGTGATACTGCAAATGTTGGTTTCAGTCCGTCTTGCGGTAACGATCTGCATTGTGTAAAACTGACACCTGATGCTGACGCACCTGTTGGTCCGGTACTGCCCGACCAGTTGCCGATAATACTCAAACTCCTGTCTGAAAAAATATCCTGTGGATCACGGCCCGTAATATCAAACAGAAACCAATCGTAATTATCAACATTGTTTTTCGGAATAATACTGAAAGAAAATGTACCTGATGTGTTACAAGTGAATTTATAGTAAACCGGGTTGTTGTCTCCATAGCTGGTATTTGAATTTGTACAACCGGCAACAAAAAAACCATTGTTTCTGCAGGGAGCCAGTGTTGCGTGTTCATAACTTCCATTCCCGCAAATCAGGAAAGCAGTGGCAGGTGTTTGGCCGGGAAGCGTGCATACCTGTGCCCGCAGTTCCGTAACAGTTAACAGCAGCAGGCAAATAAGTAATCGTTGAAACATCAACCATAAATTTAAATATTTTGTTTGTGTCTTTTTATGTTTGTTTATCTACTGTTGTCACTCCATCACCTATGGGGAAACGGATGTCACACTTTTGGCCGTTACTCTCTTTTGGCTAACTTAGACTATGCCAACCAAAACAAATTATATGAAATTTTTTCTTTCCTTCTGTTTCTTTTTGCTCTTATTTAGTTTAACTGCCCAGCAAAAAACAACCTGGATCACGAACGTATCAATCGTCAACACAAAAGATGGAAATACACAACCCGGAATGACAGTTGTGCTGAAGGGCGACCGTATTCAACAGTTGATAAAGTATAAAGCAGGCGACAAAATTCCTGACAATGTGCAACTCATTGATGGCAGCGGTAAGTACCTGATGCCCGGTATGGTTGATGGACATATTCATTTTTTTCAAAGCGGTGGTTTGTATACAAGACCTGATGCCGTGAATCTTGGTAAGTTCTATTCATATGAAAAAGATCAACAGTGGATCAGGGATAATCATACTGATTTGATGCGTCGCTACCTTGCCTGTGGTATTACAACTGTTGCAGATGTGGGCGGTCCGTTTAGTAACTATGAAGTAAAAACGCAAAACGAAAGTAGTACGCTTATGCCAAATGCGTGGGTAACAGGTCCGTTGATCTCTACGTTCCAGCCTCCGAACCTTGATCCCAAAGATCCACCGATCGTAAAAGTAAATTCAGAAGAAGAGGCGAGGGAGCTTGTGCGCAAACAACTGCCTTATAAGCCTGACTTTATCAAGATTTGGTATATTGTTTTGCCCAACCAATCTGCAGCAAGCACGCTGCCAATTGTAAAAGCGGCAATTGATGAAAGTCATAAGAATGGTTTGAAGGTTTGTGTACATGCAACCGAATATCAAACAGCAAAACTTTCGGTGGAAGCCGGTGCTGATATTTTGGTGCATAGTGTGGATGACCAATTGCTTGATGCATCGTTTTTACAGATGATGAAGCAGAAGAAAGTAACCTATATTCCTACTGCTATTGTTGCTGCAAAATACAGGGAAGTGTTTAGTCAGCAACATCGCATCAGTGCGCATGATCTTACGTATGCCAATCCGTTTGCTCTCGGTACTTTGTTCGATTTACAGCATTTGCCTGAAAAGGAGATCGGGTTCAGTTATATGTCAATACGTAAACAGGTACAGATCCCCTCAAAGGAAGACAGTATCATTTCCCGCAATATGAAGCTTGTTGCAGACGCAGGTATAAATGTGGTTGCAGGAACCGATGCCGGCAACATCGGTACACAACATGCGTCTTCGTTTTATACAGAGTTGCTTGCAATGAAAGATGCCGGTTTAACCAATGCGCAAATTCTTCGTTCCTGTACGTGGAATGCGGCGATCGCCTTTGGCAAGGAAACAGAAATGGGTTCCATTTCAAACGGGAAACTGGCTAACCTGCTACTGTTGAATAAAAATCCGTTCGACAGTTTACAACACGTAAATGATATTGCTTTCGTCATCAACCGTGGTCAGATTATTAAACGAGATACACTGTTGAAGGTAACAGCAGAGCTGTTGGTGCAGCAGCAACTCAATGCTTATAACGCCCGAAATATTGATGCTTTTCTTACTCCATACAGCGATAGTATTGAATTGTATGAGTATCCTGATAAATTGATTGGTAAGGGCAAAGCGCAAATGCGTGAGATGTACAGCCGTCTTTTTAAAGAAGTTACTAATCTTCATTGCGAACTGGTAAACCGGATGGTGCTGGGAAATACCGTCATCGATTATGAAAGTGTAACTGGGTTTGGTCCTAAGCCTGTAAGAGCCATTGCTGTTTATACAATCGAAGGAAATAAGATCAGTAAAGTACGCTTCATCGAATAATTGCTACACTTCAGCAGGAAAAATGTGTTTAACTGTAACGTTTAAAATAGCTTTATCGTAATACGCAAAACGTTTATATGAAACAGCTATTTATTCTCTGCCTCTTATGTTCATTTGTTGCAACAGCGGGCAATGCACAACAAAAGAAAACCAAGGTGTTATTGTTGGGAAGTTTTCATTTTGATAACCCGGGACTGGATGTGGCGAAATTTGAGAACGCCAATATCCTGTCTGCCAAACGGCAGGCAGAAGTGGTGGAAGTAGTAGAGAAGATCAAACAATTCAGACCCGATAAGATTTTTATTGAGATGCCTGTGGAACGACAACAGCGACTGGACAGCAGCTTTAATAAATACAAAGCAGGTGAACTTAAACTCGGTGCTTCAGAAACACATCAAATTGCTTACCGTGTGGCAAAAGAGCTGAATCACGCAGGTCTGTATGCGGTGGATTATACGGAAGCAAATTTTCCATTCGACAGCTTAATGAAGTCGGCAACTGCCGCAAAGCAGTTTGAGTTTTTAGGAATGATCAAACAAACCATTGAAGCTGTTGAAAAAGAATTTAACGAATCACTGAAAACAAAAACAGTGAAAGAAATTCTGTTGCATCATAATTCGCCTGCTTATATACAATTGGCAGTAGGGATGTACTATGAATTTCTTATTGCTGGCGAGAAAGGTAATCATGTGGGTTCGTATCTCACAAGCGAGTGGTGGAGAAGAAACATGATTATTTATGAAAATATACTGAAACGTTTAGATGGGAAAGAGGAACGTATCTTAATATTATTCGGATCAGGACATACGGCTTTGTTGAATGAAATGATGAAGTACAATCAAAAAATTGAATTAGTGCCATTGTCAGATGTGTTGAAATAAAAAAAAAGTCCCGCTCTCTGAACGGGACTTTTTTAGTTAAAGTTCTTGCAATTGCTTGTTCTTGTCGAGACCGATATACGCCCACGGATATACTGTCATTTTGCCTTGTATTTTTGAAGCCGCATCTCTTGCAAGCTCCGGCTCTTTAAACATATGAAAAACAAAAGCGAAATAGTTGTATAAATAAGGAATCAGCAGACTGTTTGTTGCTTCTTCACGGTAATCACTATACATTACTTTTATTGTTTCTTTTAAGTCTTCGTTTTTGAAAACCTGTTCTTCACTGTCTTTTTCGTCCGTCATGCCATAGTAAAGCCATTCTTCGATAATAGCAAACAGTGGCAAGGTCATCAATAAGGTACTATTGGATTCAGCAAATTGATTGTTTGCGAAATCATACATTTCTTCAATCGACCCACGCCATTTTGGAGTGAGATAATTGATCATCATCATATGCGCCATAAAATGCCCTTCTTGAATATTATTAGCTGCAATAAAGTATCCTTCCGTTACTTCTCTCTCAACGCCTAAACCCATATAAACCCTGATCGTTCGGGCACATGTTTCAGCGTCGTCAGGATTTATTTCGTCTGCAATTTTTAAATGATTGGCAGCTTTTTCCAGAAAATCGAAAAAAAGCTGGGCTCTTTCTTCTGAGACTTCTGAGCCTTGTGCACCGGTACGGGCAATCCATGCCTGCGATGTAAATGAAACTCCGGCAAATAAATTTGCTATGTAGGAAGAAGGATTTGTCATTGCCCAAGCTGCTATACTCTGCTCGCAGGATGGGTTTAACCCAATGCCTTCACACAATAAAGTTTTTGCATCCCATTCAAGTTTTTCATATTCTTTTTCAAACGCAGTGTAATTTTTTTGTTCAAGAAGTAGCTTGAACTCGTGTAAGCGGTGGTAGCCTAACGAGAGATCAATATCGCTTGCTTCATTGCCTGAATTAAATACTTTAAATAACTTTTTAAACATTGCATCAGTTTGAGATATGAAAATATTGAATCTTTCTGTTAAAAAAAACGTCCCGCTAACTGAGCGGGACGTTTACTTATTACCAATTATCTATTGCTTATTGAATTACGCTTCTTCTTCTGCATAACTGCTCACCGGCTCACAGGTACAAATGAGATTACGATCACCATATGTATTGTTGATGCGGCTCACACTTGGCCAAAATTTATTCAGCGTTACATAATACAATGGGAATGCAGCTTGCTGTCTTGTATAGGCATGATTCCATTCATCAGCCGTAACTACATGTTGTGTATGCGGTGCATTCTTTAACGGATTATCTGCTTTGTCTGACTTGCCTTCTTCAATGTCACGGATCTCCTGGCGAATACTCAACATTGCATCACAAAAACGATCCAACTCGGCTTTGTCCTCACTTTCTGTTGGTTCGATCATGATGGTACCCGGTACAGGGAAACTCATGGTAGGTGCATGGAAACCATAATCCATCAAACGTTTGGCAACATCTTCTGCTTCAATACCGGCTGTGTTTTTAAACGGACGCAGATCAACAATAAATTCATGTGCACAGGTGCCATTCTCATCGGTGTAAAGAATATCAAAATCTTTATCCAGTCTTGCCTTCATATAGTTTGCATTGAGGATAGCATACTCTGTTGCACGTTTTACACCATCAGCACCTAGTAAACGTATGTATGAATAACTGATAAGCAATATAGAAGCAGAGCCATAAGGAGCAGCACTAACAGCACCCTTAGTGCCTTGGTTTATATGTCCGGGCAGATAAGGAGCGAGATGTGCTTTCACACAAATGGGTCCCATGCCGGGGCCGCCACCACCGTGAGGAATAGCGAATGTTTTATGCAGATTAAGATGACAAACATCTGCGCCAATCAATCCGGGTGATGTTAAACCAACCTGCGCATTCATATTTGCACCATCCATGTAAACCTGTCCACCATGCTGATGAACGATCTCACAAATTTCTTTTACTGTTTCTTCAAAGATGCCGTAGGTGCTCGGGTAAGTGATCATTACACCTGCAAGATTTGCACTATGTTGTTCAGCTTTTGCTTTAAAATCAGCCACATCAATGTAACCATTTTCCAACGCTTTCACTACCACCACTTTCATGCCCGCCATTACTGCACTTGCAGGATTTGTGCCGTGTGCAGAAATAGGAATAAGAATGATATTGCGGTTTGCATGACCATTTGCTAAATGAAAATCACGAATAGCAAGTAAACCTGCATATTCACCTTGTGCACCACTGTTAGGTTGTAAACTGCATGCGTCAAAGCCGGTGATCACATTTAAGTACTGTGCCAATTCATCAAGAATCTGTTGGTAACCTTTTGTTTGATCAGCAGGAGCAAACGGGTGGATCTTGCTCCAATGTGCCCAGCTCAACGGCATCATTTGTGTTGCAGCGTTCAACTTCATTGTACAACTTCCCAACGAGATCATGGAAGTATTCAACGAAAGATCTTTATTCTCCAGTTGCTTGATATAACGCATCATCTGGCTTTCGCTGTTGTGCGTGTTGAAGTTAGGATGTGTGAGGAACGCACTTGTTCTTGCCAATACAACAGGGATGTGTTGGAGAACAACTTCGTCTTCCACTGCAAAATTTACAGGATCAACATCATTTACAAAACAATTGATGAGGTCATACAGGTCGTCAATATTAGTTGTTTCATCCAATGAAATAACAATTGTACTGCCATCAACATAACGCAGGTTGATTTCCTGCTTTTCTGCTTTTGCTTTTACAGTTGCAATATCTTTTACTTTTACTGCAATGGTATCGAAGAAGAAATCGCTTGCTAATGCAAAGCCTCTTTCTTTTAAACTGTCAGCAACAGTTTGTGCAAGCAATGCTATACGTGTTGCAATGTTGATCAAGCCCTGCGGACCATGATACACTGCATACATCGCTGCCATGTTAGCCAACAATGCCTGTGCAGTACAAATATTTGAAGTTGCTTTTTCACGTTTGATGTGTTGTTCACGTGTTTGTAAGGCCATGCGTAAGGCACGGTTGTTCTGTGCATCAATACTTACGCCGATGATACGTCCGGGGATGGAACGTTTGAATTCATCTTTACAAGTAAAGAACGCAGCATGAGGCCCACCATAACCAAGAGGAACACCAAAACGTTGAGCTGAACCAAACGCAACATCTGCACCCAGTTCGCCCGGAGGAGTCAACAGCGTTAATGCCAACAGATCAGTTGCCATTGCTACAAAACCACCAACAGCCTGTACCCGCTGAATAAACTGGCGATAATCTTCTACCGAACCAATATTGTTTGGGTATTGAACCAACGCACCGAAATATGTTTTATCAATAGACGCTTCTTTGTAATCACCAAACACGATCTCGATGCCCATGGGCGTACCACGTGTGATCAACAGATCTTTTGTTTGCGGGAACACTTCGTTATCTACAAAAAACTTAGGCGCATTGATAACATCTGTGCGGTTTACATGGTGAAACAGCATGTTCATTGCCTCAGCTGCTGCAGTTGCTTCATCAAGCAAGGAAGCATTTGCAATGGGCAAACCGGTAAGGTCGCTCACCATTGTCTGGAAGTTCAACAAGCTTTCTAGGCGGCCTTGTGAAATTTCAGCCTGGTAAGGCGTGTATTGTGTGTACCAACCCGGGTTCTCAAAAACGTTACGTAAGATCACAGAAGGAGTGATGGTATCGTAATACCCTTGACCGATATAATTTTTAAACAGTTTGTTGTTGAGTGAAACATCTTTCAGGTGCTTCAGCAGGTCAGCTTCACTCATTGCATCCGGGATATCCATTTTCTCATGGTTGCGGATAGAGGCTGGTACTGTTTTGCTGATGAGCTCTTCCATATTGTTTGCTCCAACGGTTTTGAGCAGACTTGCTTCAGCTCCGGTGGTACCAATGTGGCGACGGGAAAATTCGTTTTGTTGCGCTTCAAAAAGATTCATGTGCTTTTTTACGTTTATTCAGGTCTGGAATAGTAAAAACTGGGTTACAGTTGACTTTAATTTAACCTTGTGAGAGCTGAAAATTAAAGACGTGCAAAGTTACGGGTAGAACCAATTCAAATAAACGCATGTTAGCAGGTGGGGAAAGACTGTGAAATCGGTTGAGCAGGGGTAGAAGGCTATTAGCCACTAGCTACAAGCTGCAAGCTTGCTTCTGCATCTTTTAAATTCACTAAAATAAAAACCATGATGCATTGTATTTGCTTGCAGCTAAAAGCTTGAAACTTCGTTTATTTATCCTTAAGTAATTCTTCCAGTTGATCAAAGCACATTGAAATGCCCTGTTCAAAGCCCATATCAACAATTGTTTGCAACGCTGCTTCAGTTGGGTAGATCATTTTGAATGCTACTTTGGTGCCTCCTGCTGTTTCAGTAAATGTGTTGCTGCCGGTAGAAACAGGAAGCTCTTGATTGATTGCACCGTTTTCATCGCAAAAACTATCTTTTATTTCAAATCCTTTATGATGTGTAATGGAAATATAATCCATACGTGCCCAATGTTTCTGCCCTTCAGGACCTACCATCGCATACACCCATGATCCGCCCGGCTTAAAGTCCTGCGATTTTGTTTCAACATGCCAGGGTGAAGGCCCCCACCACTTGTCAAGTAAGTCGCTTTCAGTAAAAGCACGCCATACGTATGGAAGCGGAGCGTTAAATTCTCTTGATACTACAATTGATCTTTCCTGAAAATCTTTTGTAATGTTTGTTTGATTGCTGCTCATTTTTTTATTGGTTTTATAGTTGATAATAAGTTGTCTAATTGATTAAACCTTGTGTCCCACATTTGCCTGAAAGGCTCAATAAAGTCAGCCACTTCTTTCATTTTTTTTGGGTTGAAATGGTAATAGATCTCACGGCCTGTTTGTTCCTGCTTTACCAACTGGCATTCAGTAAGAATGCGTAAGTGTTTCGATATTGCCTGGCGGCTGGTATCAAAACATTCGGCAAGTGCGTTGGGCGTCATTGCCTGGGTGGCTATCAAAACAATAATGGCCCGCCTTGTTGGATCGGCAATCGCTTGAAATACATCTCTTCTCATTTTATAAGACGGCTTTAAGAAACCGTTCGGTTGCAAATATATGTGCAATCATTTGGTTTCGCAAGTTTTTTATTGATTTTTTTGAATGAATCGAATTCAAGCGGCAGCTTCTCTTTGCCGGTTCAAATAGCTTGCCGCTTTCGCCTAACAATTACATTTGCAGTATGGCTGATGAATTACTAGAGAATTGGGAAAAAAAATCTGCTGAGCATCAAAAACTGTATGGCCAGTTTTTAAAACGTGCCAACAAGAATAAGGTGTTGAAGCAATTGCCCGATCTGCACGAAGAAGCGTTTGAAAAAATTGATTGCCTGCAATGTGCCAACTGTTGCAAAAATTATTCACCACGATTTAAAACGCCGGATATCAAACGAATCAGCAAACACCTGCGGATGAAAGAAAGTGTTTTTATCGAAACATATCTCTATCTCGATAGTGAGGGTGATTATGTTGTGAAAAGCAAGCCATGTCCTTTTCTCGGTGCTGATAATTATTGTGGTATTTATGATGTGCGTCCATCCGATTGTGAACGTTTCCCTTATACCGATGAAGATGTGATCTTGAAACGTCCGCAGCTAACGCTTAAGAACAGTACTTTTTGTCCGATCACGTATTATGTACTGGAAAAGTTAATTGCTGAAAAATAAAATTGTTGTGCTTTTAACATGTACTCACAGTTAAATTCTTGATGGTCGGGAATTAATCTTTATTTTCATATCGTTAAACAAAACGATGTGTACGACCGAGTATCCGTTCTGTTGTGTGGTATCAATCGATCTTCATCAAAACAATAAATTTATAGTATGAAAACAGTTCAACGTGCGTTTGTATTCTTATTACTTGTATCCGTTTTTACAGCTTGCTCCAAATCATTTATGATCGATGGAAAAAAAGCAAAACAGGTTGCTGTTACTGATCTGGGCGAAATGTATTCAACCTATAACATGTCGGATGCAGAACGCAGAGAAGTAAGTGCTCAGTTAAATAACAAAGCGTTGCTCGATGAAATTATCCGCTATTCAAAAGAAACAACCTGGCCTGACGGTGTAAATACATTGGATGATCGCCTCAACAGCCGTACAACAATGGCGAAATATAATTTTTACAAAGTAGCCACTTTCGGCAACAGAACTATTGTGAGTATCCCGAAAGAAAAGAACGGGCATATGCCTGCATCGTTTGTTCCTACCGGTCCGATGTATATGATCTTTGCGAGTTCTGTTATTGAAATGAAATAAGTTTTTACTGATCGATTTTAGAAAGGCCCTTTCGGGGCCTTTTTCGTTTACAGTTTTTTGTAAAAAAAATATCCCCACCTGGAAAGGAGGGGATTTGGCTAATCAGTTACCATTAACCATTAAACCTTATCATCACTCAAATAGACTGAATACTGTTTTATCGAGTTGCATGCAATTGTCATAAATCTGCAAGGAGTTGGGAGTGCCGGAAAAAATGAAATTTTATGGGCAAAAAAAAACCTCTTCCTAAAAGGAAGAGGCGCTAATCAGTTACCATTAACCATTAAACCTTATCATCGCTGGCAAAATAGAGAATTTTTTTGAATTATTGTTGAAACGTTAAATTATTTCCATGCAGGTTTAAAATTCTTTGCATACCTGTCGAAGCTCACGTTTCCGTATTTTTTTTCAGCAAAATATTTTGTAACCATTTCCATTTCATGTACTTCCAACATCCCTGCAATAGGCTGTGGATCATCATTTATGGAGGGAATGATCACTGTTGTGGGGTATGAAAGTTGTCCGTTTGTAAATGCAATTGCAATGTCATTGGTTTTATAGGACGGGTTAAACTTATAGATCTTGCCTTTCCATTTTACCTCGGCTTTTGTTTCGGCGTTCAACTTAACCGTGTAAAAATTTGTGTTGAGGTATTGAATCAGCTCCTGGTTTGTGTAAGTTTTGCGATCCATTACTTTACACCAGCCGCACCAGTTTGTGTACAGATCAATGAGAAGCGGGCGTGGCTCAACTTTCATTTTTTGCTCAGCTTCTTCCAGACTGATCCACTGCAATTTTTCTTTTGGCTGTAGTTGCTGAAAAGAACTGATGCAGATGAAAAGAATAGACAGGGTGGAATAAAAACGCAACTTTTGCATAGTATTTTTGTTACTTGTACAAATTTAAACGCTTTCACGTGCATAAAATTGTTATTTCTGTTACCGGCGCCAGTGGATCGATCTATGCGAAACTCTTATTGCAAAAGCTTTCAGCCGTAAAAGAGCAATGGACAGAAGTGTCGGTTGTAATGACGGAGAATGCGAAAGAAGTATGGCGTACTGAGTTACAGGACGAAGAATACAAGGACCTTCCCTTCAAAGTATATTCAACAACTGATTTTTCTGCACCGTTTGCATCGGGTTCAGGACAATACAATACTATGATCATTATTCCCTGCAGCATGGGTACGTTGGGACGTATTGCAACAGGTGTATCAAACGATCTGATCACACGTGCTGCTGATGTTGTGTTGAAAGAACGGAGAAAACTGATCTGTGTGGTGCGTGATACGCCGTACAATTTGATCCATATCCGGAATATGGAAACCGTTACATTGGCCGGTGGAATTATTTGTCCTGCTACTCCAAGTTTTTACAGCGTGCCCAAAACAATTGAAGAAGTTGCTGCTACTGTTGTTGATCGTGTATTGGATCTGGCGGGTATCGATATTAAAACGTATCGTTGGGGGAAGTGATGCTGAATTATGAGCTATGAATGATGAGTAAACTTAATCAGAACTGCTGCCACCATCTCCGCCATCGGAACTATCTCCTCCATCATCATACGAATTATAACTTCCACCATCACTGGAGTAATTTTTGTCGGTTGATTGAAGTGCTGTATTCCTGTTCCTTCCCCAACTGAAGAAAAGAATGGTTACAACAATTGCTATGATAATACCGATCCACATATTATTATTTGATCGTCAACTCATCATACACAGCCGTAAGCGATCGTTCAATACCGCCGCCGATCCACTCAGTAACACCGGGAATTGATTTGTTCTTTAAAAATTCTTCTTTTGTTTTTCCGGCTTTTATTTCTGTTTCGCCAAATACCAATAGCTTCTCAAAATAATCCTGCATGGCTTTGATGTCATTTGCTTTTCCATACACTTCAAATCCTTCGGAAGCATGACCATACACAAATGTTGTTTTCTTATTAAAATGCTTGATTGTTTTTTCTAACACTTCAATCCAACTTTTAATGGAAGCACCTGCTGTGCGGTCAATAAACGGATAACGACGGTTGTTGATCAGGTCGCCCATGTGTACAATATCTGCATGTTCAAAATGGATCAATGCATCACCATCGGTATGTGCAGCACCAAAATAATGCAACGTAATTTTTTCATTACCTATCTTTTGGCTCCATGTTTTGCCAAATGTTTGGTTAGGAAATAATTGTTTGTCTTCTGTTTTACTTTGTTTGGCTACACGTTCCTGGTTTGCTTTTGAATTTTCATGCGCCAATACATTTTCAACCAAACCTTTGAACGAAATATTACCACCGCTATGATCGCCATGGTGATGAGTGTTGATGAGTAGTTTGAACGGTTGCTCCGATCTCTTTTTCAATTCATCGATCAAGTGCTTGCTTTGTTCGGGGAACTGCGTGTCAACTACCACCATGCCTTCTTTGCTGATATAAAACAGAATGGTGCCTCCACGTTCTGTAAACACACCAATATTATCGGTGAGCATTTTTATTTTCCATGCTTCCTGTTGAAAGATCTGTGCAAGTAATGATTGTTGAAAAGCCAATGCACCAATACCGAGTGTGGCTGATTGAAGAAAGAATTTTCTGTTCATGTTATGGCAATTGTGAAGTTGTAAATGCTATACAGTTCAATCTAGTATTTTGTTGTTGAAGTTATCAATATTCCAACTTTCGAAGACGGGGTGCTTTTAGCCAGGTAGCAATAACCACAGCAACCGTCATACATCCACCAAAGATCACAGATGGAACTACGCCCATCAGTCGTGCCGCAATACCACTTTCAAACTGGCCCAGTTCGTTACTGCTGTTGATGAACATACTGTTTACACTCATTACCCTGCCTCTCAATTCATCCGGCGTTTTTAATTGCAAAATAGTACCACGTACTACAATACTGATGCCATCTAACAAACCTGCGAGAAACAAGGCCATGAACGATAGCCAGAATAATTGAGAGATGCCGAAAATGATGATGCATACTCCAAAGCCGGCAACTGCATAAAGCAGCAATTTTCCTTGCTGTTTGCGCAGAGGGAACACCGTTAGTAATACGACAATTACGATGGCTCCAAAATCTGCTGCTGCATTCAACCATCCAAAACCAATGGGCCCTACTTTCAAAATGTCTTTTGCAAACACCGGCACCATGGCTACGGCACCACCAAACAATACGGCAAACATATCCAGTACTAATACGCTCAATACTTCTTTTGTTTTATACACAAACCGGATGCCTTCTTTCACACTTTCCCATGTTTTCTTTTCGGCCTGTGCAGGTGCTGGTTTATTGTCAACAGTTGTGAAGATGAGTAGGGCCAACGCAATCGATAAAATGATGGCTGTTAAGGTGCCCGTAATACCAAAACCGGCAATGAGAAAACCTGCCAATGCATGTCCTGTTACCGAAGCTGTTAACCATGTACCCTGACTCCACGTTACAGCGTTTGGAAGCACGGGTCTTGGAACCAATTGCGAAATAATTGCTCCGAACGATGGTCCGCTGAAAGCACGGATGATACCGGTTACAAAAATTACAACGTACACCAGTGAGATAATTGTTGCTTTCCCAAACTGCTGTTCAAAATAGGCAGTGGAAATGAATACTAACAGTGCCACGCAAACGCCATACGATAAGACAGAGCGAATGATCATATTGCGACGATCGCTTTGATCAACCACATGACCAGCATATAACGCCATTGAAACGGCAGGGATCACTTCTGCCAAACCAATCAAACCCAGCGCCAACGGATCGCCGGTAAGTTCATACATCCACCAGCCAACCAGGGTGCCCATCATTCGTAAACCCATAATGAACAAAAACCTTGCAATGGCAAAGTTTCTGAATTCGGTAATACGCACAGCCTGAAATGGATCGGTTGGTAATGGAGTTGTCACAAAACAAATCTATGAACTAATCGCTCAATTTAATAAAATGCGGAACGTTCAGGGAAGTGTAATGTAATGTTGCCCTTGTTCGTATTCCTGATCCAGCGCATCAATAATTACCTGCAAATGTTTTTCATTGCTCAAAAAATCGGCATTGCTGGCATCAACGAACAGTGTTTTAATATTATGCTGTTTGATGTATTGCGTATATGTTTCCTGGATACTCAGCAGGTAGTCGTCGCCGATCTGCTGTTCGTAGCTGCGGTTTCTTCGTTTGATGTTCTGTTGTAAACGGTCAACGGGTGAATGGAGGTAAATAAGAATTTCCGGTTGCACCAATTGCTGATGGATGATATCAAACAAACTCTGGTACAATCGAAATTCATCGGCCGGTAAATTCACCTTTGCAAACAACAGGCATTTTGTGAATAGATAATCAGAAATCGTAATGGAGTTAAAAAGGTCTTGCGTATGCAGCAGATCTTTCAACTGTTTGTAGCGCTCAGCCATAAAAAACAATTCCAGCGGAAAGGCGAACTGCTGCGGGTTTTCGTAAAACTTGGGCAGGAATGGATTGTCTGCAAATTCTTCTAGTATCAACCGGGCATTAAAATATTTACTGAGCAAGTGTGCCAGTGTGGTTTTACCAGCGCCAATATTTCCTTCTATAGTTACAAAGTTGTACTTCATCCGGGTGGCAAATTAAAGCAAGCACAGAAATCCTCACATCAATTTATACAGTTTGTGGAAAAGTATGTTTTACTTTCGGCTGCTCCGGGCTGTACGACGAAAAACATCAACTTATCAATGTTTTATCACAGCCAATTGATCGGCGCATTCTTTCAGCAATGTGTTGATCGTTTTTTTGTAAACAGGATGAATTTTTCCGGGCGACAGTTCTGCCAGCGGTATCAATACAAATTTTCGATCCTGAATAGCAGGGTGGGGTAGTGTAACAATTGCTGAATGATAAATAAGTGCGTCGTAAAATAAAATATCAAGATCAATGGTGCGTGGTCCATATTTTTCGATGCGTACACGGCCCAGGTTCAGCTCGATCTCCAACAGTTTTTTCATGAGATCATCGGGCGGCAGTTTGGTACGGATCGAAATGACTTTGTTAAGAAAAGAAGCCTGTTTGGTATTGCCCCAGGCGGCCGTTTCGTAAATCGATGATTCGTTTACAATGCTGCCGCAGTACAATTGTATTTGTTGCATAGCTTTTTGAAGGAACTGTTTCCGTTGGCCTTGATTACTTCCGAGTAAAATAAAAACATGATGCAGCGGCATGCTGTAAAAATAGGGCAGATACAGTTGCTAACCTTTTTGCAGCGTGACTACTTTTCGTTGTACGGCTTACGGTTGGCAACACTAAAACAAATAGCTTTGCGGCATGAGTCAATCGTACAGCCAGTGGAAAGCAATGCTGGCTATTTCCAAAGCAAGTTTTCGGGCCATCTTCCGAAGTCCGTCGGCTGTTATTTTCAGTTTCGCTTTTCCGCTCATCTTTATTCTGGTATTTGGATTTATTGGCGGCGGTAGCCCAACAGTACGTGTTGGATTTACAACTTCAACCGATACTTCACTGAACAATGCCGTTTATCAACAATTGCTGAAGTACAAAACCATTCGTGTGGTGGAAAAGCCGGAAGAAGAATTGCGGAATGATTTGTCGAAAGGAAGAATCACAGCGATCCTTGATATGCAGCCCAACAGCAGCGGTTCATTTCCTTTGTATAAGATCAGTATTCAAACTTCTACCGCCAGTGTTGACCGGTTGGCAATTCTGCAATCAACCTTGAAAGATGTAATTGTAAATCTCGACCGTCGTGCTGCACCCGATGCACCAACCTATGCAACTATTGATCTGCCGCCACCGATGCCGGGCCGTGTGTATAAAACAATCGATTTTATTTTACCGGGTCAGTTAGGTTTTTCGTTGTTGAGTGCCGGCGTGTTTGGCGTTGCATTTTTATTTTTTAATCTGCGTCAGCAATTGGTGTTGAAACGTTTTTTTGCAACACCTATCCGCAAGGGATATATTTTATTTGGTGAAGGTATCAGCCGGGTGTTGTTTCAATTGATCACTGCTGTTGTCATTTTATTGATCGGTCGTTTTGTGTTTGGATTTACATTGGTGCACGGTGTTGTTACCTTCCTTGAAATGCTGGTATTGAGTCTGGTTGGGTTGATCGTATTTATGGGCTTTGGTTTTGTGGTGAGCGGTTTGGCGAAAAATGAAAGTACCATTCCTCCCTTTGCAAATATGTTTACATTGCCGCAGTTTTTACTGGCAGGTACATTCTTTTCAATCGATACTTTTCCAAAGTGGTTACAGCCGATTTGCAGAGTGTTGCCATTAACACATTTGAACGATGCTATGAGGAATGTGGCTTTTGAAGGAAGTCATTTGATCGACTGTGGCAAACAATTAGGTATTCTCGGCTTATGGGGAATCGGCATCTATGCAATCGCCATTAAAGTGTTTAGATGGGAATGAGAATTTGAAGTAAGAAGTATCTGTCTATGAACCATGAACTATTAATTAGTAACTTGTTCTTATGCGTTTAATAAAAATGTTTTTGTTTGTGTTGTTAGGATTGTTTGGAGTTGTAACGATCATCGGTTTATTTATTCCATCTTCTGTAAAAATTTCAAGAGGAATTATTGTAAACGCAGACAGTACAACAATGTATCGTGAATTGAGCGATGTAAAGAACTGGAATCAATGGTTGCCATGGATCACGGCTGATAGTGGTGCCATTGTGCAACTGTCAGCGGTTACCAATCAACCCGGTTCGTTTTTTCGTTGGCAGGGGGTGAAGTATAACAGTGCAGGAACCATTACGATCAAAGAGATCAATCCTGATGAAATTTTATTGTTGCACGAGTTGAAAGATATGAATGATGCAAAAGGAGGATTTCGTGTAAGAAGCACAGGTGCCAAAGGCGAAGTAACAGAAGTGCTATGGTATATGGAATACAAACTCAGGTGGTATCCATGGGAACGCTTTTACGGTATTTTTGTGGATCATATCATTGGCCCGGCGTTCGAAAAAGGGTTGGAGCAATTAAAAAATTATGCCGAGCAGCAAGATACTGATAACACAACTGCTTTCATTACCACGGGAAACTGATCTTGCCCATTGTTACAGAAGGAATTCCTTTCAACTCTTTACTGAATTGCATATTACCTCCTGCAATACATTCGTTGGCAAGTATTGCAAATAATACCGCTTCTTTTGCATCGGGGTTAATACCTAATTCACCGGTTAAATGAATAGGGATGTTTGGCAACAGTTGTTTGATCTGCTCCATCAACAACGGATTGTGCATGCCGCCGCCACTTGCATATAAATGGAAATTACTGTTCGCCGGCATTGTTTTGATGATCGCTTCCGCAATTGTTTGCGCAGAAAATGCATTCAGTGTTGCTATTGTATCATACACATTCAAATCAGTTGTTCCCGATCGTTCTTTTGCAGTTTGTAAGTACTGCAGATTAAACAATTCCGGCCCGGTTGTTTTAGGAAACGATTGTTGAAAGAACGGATGATCTTTTAATGCATTTAGTAATGATCCGTTGACCGTTCCTTTTTTTGCAACAGCTGCGTCTTCATCAAAATACTTTTCGGGAAATTGTTGCTGCATCAACGCATCCATTAATGTATTACCTGTGCCCGTATCGGTACTGAAAATTTTATCAGCATCCATTGAGCCGGGAAGAAAAGTAAAGTTTGCAATACCACCCATGTTGAGCATAATGCGGTCTTCACCCTTCTTCGAAAAAATAAAATAATCGCCATACACAGCTAATGGTGCGCCTTCGCCACCTGCTGCAATATGTTTCTGCCGGAAATCGCTGATGGTAATAATGCCTGTATCAACTGCCATGTGATCGCCATCACCGATCTGCAACGTAGCATTGCCAAATTTTTCCTGTTGATGCAATGCTTGTGGTGCATGATAAACGGTTTGTCCATGACTGGCGATAAGATCCACCTCTTCTTTTGCGATGTTATGCTTTTGTAAAAAGGTATTGATCATCGCAGCTTGTTGTTGCGCTACCCATGGATTGAGCAAACAAAGTTTTTCAAAATCTACTTCTTTTTTTGAGAAAACCGATTTGATCTCCGCTTTAAAATCGGGTTGATAAGAAATGGTCTCAAATGCCAATAACTCAATGTTAGTATTATGGCCTTCACCTGAAATGCGGCAATAAGCAATATCCAATCCATCAACAGAGGTGCCGCTCATTAAACCAATAATGTGGCGTTGTGCTTTTTGCGCAATGGCTGTGAGTTGTTGCATGTTCCGGTTCATACTATAAAAATAACTGTTGTTAAAGCAGGCATGCTCAGTTTAGTAATTTTTGCGGTTTTTAGCAGGTCTTTGTTAAAATTAATGCATTTTTTTGCAGGTTTAATGAACTTTTGTACTTTAGGTTTGTCTATTACCAATCACTCAACCGCCAAAACCAGCATGCTTAAGCAGGAACGTCAAGCGTTTATTGTACACCAGGTAAACCTGCACAATCGTGTACTCTCATCAGATCTCAGTTCACAAATAAATGTATCAGAAGATACGATCCGCCGGGATTTGCAGGAGCTGGCAGATAAAGGCAAGATCATTAAAGTGCATGGCGGTGCTTTATCAAAATCGTTCAGCAGTTCCATCAATTCTTCCAATGTTTATTCCATCGATGCAAAAAAAACCATTGCACAAAAAGCCGCTTCACTTATACAGGATGGCATGTTTGTAATGAGTACCGGTGGTACAACGATTATTGAATTGGCAAAGGCGTTGCCTGAAAATTTGCAAGCCACGTTTATTACCGGAAGTCTACCGGCTGCATTGGAATACATTCATCATCCAAAAATTGAAGTGATCTTTATTGGTGATAAACTTTCGAAAAGTTCGCAGATCACCATTGGTGCCGATGCCATTCTGAAAATAAGGCAATTTAAAGTTGATCTCTGTTTTTTGGGTATCAATGCACTTGATCTGGAACATGGTTTAACAGATAACGATTACGATGTTGTACAGGTAAAGAAAGCAATGCTGGGATCAGCATCAAAAGTAGTAGCGCTTTCTATCTCCGAAAAAATAAATACCGTACAAAATATACAGGTATGTAAAGCAAATGAGCTCGATCTGCTGATAACCGAATTAGCACCCGATCATAAAATTTTTGACCCTTATAAAAAAGCCGGCATGGACATTCTCTAACGTTCAGAACCGATTATTCAAACTAAAAACTGCAAAATGAAACGAAGCGTAAAAAAACAAACAGGCAAATGGCTGCAATTGCCTTTGCTCATGTTGATGCTGCTTTTGTCTGCGGCAACTCATGCACAGGTAACCATCTCAGGTAAAGTGACGGCTGCTGATAATTCAGCCGCACCAAATGTTTCAGTGGTAATATTGAATACCAACTTTGGAACCTCCACTGATGCAAACGGCGAATACAGCATCAGTGCCAATTTGAAGCCGGGTCGTTATACACTGGAGTTTTCCGGTGTTGGACTCAAAACAAAAACAACCGAAGTGAATGTTGCCAGCGGAACCAATACGTACTCGGCTGATGTTGTATTAACGGACGACGTGTTAGGTTTAGATGAAGTAGTGGTAACAGGTACAAGCCAGGGAACTACCCGTCGTCAATTGGGAAGTTATATCAGCACCGTAAAAGCAGAACAATTAAATAAAGGCGCAACTGGAAATGTATTGGCAGCTTTACAGGGAAAAACACCCGGTGCACAGATCATTCAAAACAGTGGTGATCCCGGTGGCAGCATGAGTGTTCGTTTAAGAGGCATCAGTACAATTAACTCTTCCAGCGAACCACTTTATATTGTGGATGGTGTAATTGTAACAAACAGTTCACGCCGTGTAACAAATACACAAAGTGCATATGACGGATTGATCTCTCCTGCGCCGAATCGCCTTGTTGATATTAATCCAAACGATATTGAACGTGTGGAGGTGCTCAACGGTGCAGCAGCCGCAGCTATTTATGGTTCACGGGCGAATGCAGGTGTGGTGCAGATCTTTACGAAACGTGGAAGTACAGGTGCACCCGTTGTAACGTTCAGCACAACAGTAACGGTAAATCAATTACGCAAACAGGTTGGCGTCAACCAATCGCCAACAAAATTTGGCGGCCCTACTGATGGACCCGGTGCACAAACACAGGATATTCTTACGCCTGCATTAACCAATACCACCAACGTTACTCGTTACAATTACTGGGACTATATTTTCAGAACCGGTATTGGTACCGATAACAATATTTCCGTTCGTGGCGGAAAAGACAAAACGAAATACTTTGTTTCTGCTTCTTATTTTGATAACAAAGGAATTATTAAAAACACCGATTTTAAACGGTACAGCTTTCGAGTAAATCTTGATCAGGAATTAAATAAGTGGTTGTCGTTTTCAGCAGGTTTGAATTACATCAACAGCAATTCGAATGAAAAGCCTGATGGCAACTCGTTCTTTTCTCCCATTAACAGTGTTACCATTATTGGAAACTTCCATAATATTTTTGCAAGAGATGCCAATGGTAATTTGCAGGCAGTGGGAGAGCGGGGCCGTATCAATCCCGTAAGTATCATTGAAGATTTTGTACAAAAGCAGGAAACAAACCGGATCATATCTTCCTTCGCATTGAAGTTAAAACCGATGAAAGATCTTACGGTTGATTACACAATGGGTATCGACAATGTATCGCAGTTTGGTAATACGTATATTCCTCCTTACACCTATAATGCAAGCCCCGATTTTTGGGGTGGTGGTTTAACGCTTGATCCAACACTGAACGGTTATGCGAGTGTAGGAAATAACAAGCAGTTTTTGATCAACCATGAGGTGAATGCAACACTGACAAAAAATATCGCCAGCGAATTGGTTTCTACAACACAGGTTGGATATTCTTTGCAGTATGAAAAAGGTGTGTTCTCCGTTTTGCAAGGTCGTGGTATGGCACCGTTTGTTCAAACAGTTACAGGTGCAAGTACGGTACTGCCGGGTATTGATCAACGAAGTGAAATTTCTATTTCCGGTGGATACCTGCAACAGAATTTTAAATTCAAAAACAAATACTTCCTTACAGGTGCGTTACGTGTAGATGAATCTTCTGTATTTGGTGAAGACCAGCGTCGGCAGTTGTACATGAAAGTAAGTGGTAGTTATATTTTGAGCGATGAAGGTTTCTGGACAAAAGCAGGACTTGATAAATGGTGGGATTTTGTAAAGATCCGTGCAGCCTATGGTGAAAGTGGAAACTTAACAGGTATTGGAGCTTATTCACGTTTCAATGTATATAACGCATCTCCATTAGTAGGACGTACTTCGTTATTATCTCCGGGTGAGTTAGCCAATGAAAATGTGAAGCCGGAAGTACAAAAAGAAATTGAAGTTGGAACAGATATGTCGTTCTTTAAAAATCGACTGAATCTTACATTCAACTGGTACAGCAAGCGTGTACAGGATTTGCTCATCAGCCGGTTTATTGCACCAACCAATGGTTATACAAGCTTGCTTGATAACATTGGCGAAGTAAGTAATAAAGGAATTGAGTTAATGCTGGGTGGTACGCCAATACAAACAAAGAAATTTACCTGGGAAGCAGATGTGATCTTTAACCGGAATAAAAACCGTGTAGAGAAAATTCCGCAAGGGTTGATCCAGTATAATCTTCCTGCAGGTGCTATCTCTCTGTTGCCGGGTTATTCTGTTGGTGTATTTTATGGTTTCTTTTTTGCAACAGATGCAAATGGTAACCAGATCAAAAATACCGCAGGTATTCCTGTACAGGAACGTGGCACACAAACATCACCATCAACGTATACAACGCAACGTGATGGTAACGGATTGCCAACCGGTACTGCATTACGCAGAGTAATCGGAGATCCCAATCCGGATTGGACAGGAACACTCATCAATACATTTACGTATCAGAAATTATCACTGCGTGTACAACTGGATGCTGTACAGGGTGTGGATGTATTCAATGCTGATTTCCGCACAAGACAAGGTGTTGGTAACGGAAATGAATTTGCTGAAAAGGAACACAGAGGTCAATTGCCGAGAGGTTATGTAAGCAGTATTTATGCAATTGAAGAATGGCGGATCGATAATGGAAGCTTTGTAAAGCTTCGTGAAATATCATTGTCTTACAGCGCAGGTAAAATTTCAAATTTTGTGAGCGATCTCACCTTGCGTCTTTCCGGAAGAAATCTTATTAGCTGGGATAATTACAATGGTTTTGATCCTGAAACAAATGCAGGTGGTGGCAGTACAATTGCACGTGGTATTGATTTCGGTAACGTGCCTATTCCCCGCACATTTGCTGTTTCACTCATTGCTAAATTTTAATTCAACCATTTAAAAGAAAGTATATGAAACTCTATAAATATTCATCTCTTTTACCGGTGTTGGCAGTGCTGCTGTTCTCATCGTGTAAAAAAGATTTCAGCAATCCCAACGCAACACTTGTAAAAGATGCACTGAGTAATTCTGTTGGATTAACAGGTATTTCAATTGGTGTACAAAAACAGTACAGTGTTGGTCGTCAGTCGCCACTGTATAATCTGGTTACAGCAAACGGATTTTCAACTTTTGAGCTCCGCTTGCAAAATGCAGGTAATGTAGATGAAGCAAATTTATTTACAGGTGGAACCAGTGTTGATGGAAACAACAATGTGCTGGGTAATCTGTGGGCGCAAAGTTTGAAAGTGATCTTTGATGCAAATAATGTGATCAACAATGCGCAGAATCTTGGCGATAAAAATTATGCATCCGGTTTAATTGGCCACGCAACAATATTTAAAGCAATGGCTTTAGGTAACCTGGCAATGTACTGGGAGCAGGTGCCCGATACGCTTGGCTTTAATGTAAGTTTTGTACCTAAGGCGCAAGGTTTTGCCAAGGCAATTGCAGCAATTGATAAAGCACTCGCTGCTATTGCAGCCAATCCGATCAGTAGCCAGTTTTTGGCAAATTTGCCGGCGGGTATTGAGATACCCAATACATTACAGGCATTAAAAGCAAGGTATCTTTTATTTAGTGGAAACTATAGCGGTGCTTTAGCTTCCGCTAACACAGTAAACCTCACTGTAAAGAGTACCATGAATTTTGATGCAGTAAGTCCGAATCCGATCTTTAATGTGGCTACAGCAACCAACAATGTATTTCAAGTATTGGATTCAACGTTTGGATTAATTCCTGCGCTGGCACCGGATCCATCAGATAAGCGGATTGCTTTTTACATGGCCGTTAACCCAACCGTTGCACCAAGATGGCGTATCACAGGTTTTGGTACTGCATTGTCAACACCATGGCCGGTTTATCTTCCTGGTGAAATGACGTTGATCAAAGCTGAAGCGTATGCCCGTCAATCAACCCCTGATCTGGTGAATGCGATCATTGAATTAAATAAGATCAGAACTAAAACCACTGCCGCTGATCCATTTGGAGTTGGAGCTGAGCAACCGGTTTACACTGGCCTCGTAACACAAGCCGATGTACTTACAGAAATTTATCGCCAGCGTTGTATTGAATTATACATGCATGGATTTAAAATGGAAGATATCAGACGTTTTGGTCGCCCGGCCGGAGAACGTAAGCGTAATTATTTCCCTTACCCTTTCCGTGAAAGAGATAACAATACCAACACGCCTCCTGATCCTGCGGGTTAAAAATTTATCAGTAGTTATGTTTTAAGTGGACGGCCCTGTTTTCTAACAGGGCTTTTTTTTATCAAAAGAATTTTAACAGGGGAGCAACGATTTGCGAAATAGCTTTGTCAACCCTTTACAAAACCGGAATGATCGATCAGCGGCAACTAATAAAAGACTGTTTGCGTGGAAATGCCATGGCACAAAAGCAACTCTATGATGCGTTTGCTGAATCGATGTTGGGTATCTGTTACCGCTACACCAAATCGCTGGCCGATGCAGAGGATGTATTACAGGAAGGATTTATCAAAGTGTTCCGTAACCTGCAAAATTACCGTGCAGAAGGTGAGTTGGGCGGATGGATACGTACCATCATGGTCAATACAGCGCTCAACTATCTTAAAAAGAAAAAGGAATATCAATACGATATGTCGTTTCTCAGCGAACCCTTACATCCGGTAAGCAATGATAACCCAGAAATTCAACTACGCAGTAAGGAACTGGCCGAACTCATCCGGCAATTGCCCACCGGTTACCAAACGATTTTTAATATGCATGCAGTGGAAGGTTTTACACACGTAGAAATTGGCAAGATGCTGGGCATCAGCGAAGGTACCAGCCGCAGCCAATATATGCGTGCACGGAACTTACTCATTACATGGATTGAAAAATATAATTCCGAACCCCAAAAGCAAGTGTATGGCGGATCATCAATTTGAAAAAAAGCTAAGCCAGCAAATGGCCGACTTCAAACTGAAGCCGTCGGCCGAAGTATGGCAACAAGTGGAGCGTCAGATAAACGAAGACAGGAGACGAAGGAGATGGTTTTTCATATTACCCCTCGCTGCCTTGTTTCTTGGCGGTATGCTGTATGCTGTGTGGCCATCGGAATCAACTGTGAAAAATGAATCAACAACAGTATCAGAAAATAAATCAACAAACGTATCGGAAAATAAGCCTGCAGCCGAATCAAAAAACCTTCCTGCTATAAAACCAAACACAACAACAAACACAACAACAAACACAACAACAAACACAACAACAAACACAACAACAAACACAACTGATTCTCCATTAACCATTACCAAATCGTCAAACGAAGTACCTGAACAAAAAACAGCTTCTTTAACTACAACGCAGGCAAAAGAAGTAAAAGCATCAGAAGGCAGTGCTGATGTAAATAAAGTAAATGCAAAAACTATTTTGCAAAAGACTGCTTCCGTCGAAAAAGTTGTACAAACGAAAACAAAGCAGCAATCGGTAGAAGTTGCCCAACCAAAAATTGAAGAAAAAATTCTTACATCAACTACTATCAAAACAACTGATCAGATTTCTGTTCAATCAAAACCACCCGTTGATACAAGCAGAACAGCAGACGTAGTTACCATCAAAACTCAACCACAGGCCGATACACTTGTTGCAACAGCAACTCCGGTTATCCTTGAAAAGGATAGTACAATTGTTGCCGATGCGGTTACAAGTGTAGATTCTTCAGCTGCAACATTACCTGTACCGCAAATCAGTATTCCAAAACGAAAACTGCAGTTGGGGCTTCATGTAAATGCAGGTGTTGCTGATATCAGGGAAACTCTTTTTCCCGGCGAAATGTTGAAAGCTGAAACAGTCAGTTATTTGACAGGTGGTGCAAACATTCCACCATTCGCCAATATTTCACGTGCCATCCGCTATGAATATACCGTGCAGCCGTCGGTGCAATTTGGAGCTGGTATTACAGTGCGTAAACCATTTAAAAAGAAGCATGCATTTGTAACCGGACTGCAATACGAGTACAGCAGTTACAAAGTTACACAGCTGCAAAAAGTAGATACGTTTGTTTACACAAGTAATTTTTTCAATACAATTTCTGCCAATGAAAAGCGTGTTGGATTTCAAATTCATGCCATAAGTGTTCCGCTTGAAGTTGAATGGCAAATGGCACGTTTCAAAAAAGGAGCATTGCTGCTCAATGCAGGCCTCTATCAATATTTTGCAATTGCATCTACCCAAACCGATACATTGTATTCGTTCCGTTATACAGCCACCAACGACCGTACTTCAGGAGGAGGGTTTGCCGTCAATGAAACAAAAGCTACTGTATGGCAACCCATGCTTTATTTATCGCCTGCATATGAATGGAAAGCAAAAACATTCTCGTCGCAACTCGGGCTATATGTAAACTATGGCTTACGACCCGCTTACAAAGCATCGGAGAAAGATTATTGGTTGCAGGCAGGGTTACGGTACCGCATTTATTTCAATCGGTAAATTAATAGATCAACGCAACGGTTTGGAGTTGTGCCTTGTCAACTTTCTGAACAAACTGCAACGAACCGGAACAAAGGGCGCTTGCGCAAAATTATTGTGCAATGATTTGGATGTTCAGTTCTACGTAGTAACCGTAAAATCAAAACTAACAACACATGAGACGCTTTCAAACCTTTGCGTTACTGCTTGTAACTGTATCTTTTTTATCAGGCTGCCTGAAAGACAAATGCACACAAACCTATACCTTGCTTCGACCTGTGTACAAAACAAAGCAGGAAGTGTGGAGCGATATCAAAAGCAAGTCTGCAAAGCCCATCGTCAATCCCGGAAAAATTACGTTATTCGGAACAACGATCTTTCTCAACGAAATTGATAAAGGCATTCATGTAATTGATAACAGCGATCCATCAAAACCTAAGAATATCAGCTTTATTGATATGCCGGGTAATGTTGATCTGGCTGTAAAGGGAAACAGATTGTATGCTGATCTGTTCAACGATCTCGTTACACTCGACATCAGTAATCCGCAAAGCATACAGGTTGTGAATATTAAAGAAAGGGTTTTTCCGCACAGGGCATTTTCAAATGGCTTTTCTGCTGATACCAATCTTGTGATCGTTGATTGGTTACAAAAAGATACAACCGTAACCGTTAGTTGCGGCAACAATCAATCGACTGTTTTTTTCGACAGAGGGTTTCTTGCATTTGCAAGTTCGAGCTTTTCTTCAAACACACGTTCCATTGCAACCATGGGTACAAATGGTTCTATGTCGAGATTCGCATTGCGAAATGATCATCTCTATACCGTTTCTCACAGTGATCTCAAAGTCTTTGGGTTGCAGAATCCTGATCAGCCACAGCAACTAAATACCGTACAAATTGGTTGGGGAATCGAAACCATTTATCCGTTCAAGGATCAGCTTTTCATCGGCTCAAATACAGGGATGTTCATCTTTAATGTAAGCAATCCTGCAGCACCTCAAAAAACAGGCAGCTTCTCACATGTATTTGCCTGCGATCCGGTAATAGCAGATGATACACATGCATATGTAACTTTGCGCAGTGGTACCAACTGCCGTGCATCCATTAATCAATTGGATGTGTTGGATATTACAAACCTGCAGGCACCTTCCTTATTGAAAACATATCCACTTACAAATCCGCATGGTTTGTCGAAAGATGGTAATCTCTTATTTGTCTGCGATGGAAAAGATGGGTTGCGTGTGTACAATGCTGCGAATCCATCAAATTTGACCTTAGTAAAACATTTCAAAGGATTTGATGCCTATGATGTAATTGCCTGGAATAACAATGCGTTGGTTGTTACCAAAACAGCATTGCTGCAATTTGATTACTCGAATCAGAATAACATTAGTCAACGAAGCAGCATTGCTATTCAAAAATGATCGCATAACATGAGCCATAAAATTCCGCAAAAAATGAAACACATGAAAAACACTCTTTTTTTACTTTTTACTTTTCTTGCCGTAACTGTTGTTGCACAGGAAAAACAAGTATCAACAATTGCAAAGCCCGTTCAATTTAAAACAATTGTGCAAGGCGGTTTGCTGGCAGGCAGTTCAGGAGAAGCTGCCGCAGTGCAGGCTATCAATGGTTTTTCGTTTGGTAATTGGTATGCAGGTATTGGTGCGGGGCTTGATTTTTACATGCAGCGTGGAGTTCCATTGTTTGCAGATGTTCGGTACAAGTTCTCAAAGCAACGAAAATCTTTTTTTATTTATACGGATGCCGGTGTGCATGTGCCGTGGACCAAAAATAAAGAACAGCGGAATATTATTTCGCAAAGTGCGGGACTTTACACCGATGCCGGTGTTGGATTTCAATTGGCAACTAAGAAAGGTGATGCCTTTTTATTCAGTGCAGGTTATACGTACAAACATGTTGCTGAAAAGCAGGAGGGATTTAGTTGGGGGCCATGGCCACAACCAGGCGGACAAACAGTTTTGAATTATAACTATCATTACAACCGCATTGCTATAAAATTTGGATTGATGTTTTGATGTGCGCAAGTCAAGTCGCTCTGTGCGGCCAGGTTTTACTGCTGAATAAATTTCAAATTTCGTTGGATACCTGCAAATTTTGTTCGTTTAAGCGGAGAGTGTTTGAACACTTGTTTAAATGTTTCTTCGCTCATTTCTTCCCACTCTTTGCTGCTCAGGTTTAAAATTTCAGGGATAGGAGTAAAGCTCTGCTCGTTAGTTGGTTTGCTGAAACGATTCCAGGGACAAACATCCTGACAAACATCGCAACCAAACATCCAGTTGTTGAATTTACCTTTCATACTTTCATCGATCAAAGCATCTTTTAATTCAATGGTGAAGTATGAGATGCATTTACTGCCATCAACAACTTTATCGGGAAGTATTGCATCGGTGGGGCAGTGGTCAATACATTTGGTGCAGCTTCCACAATAATCTTTTGCAAAAGGAGAATCGTAGTCCAGTTGAAGATCGCAGATCAATGTGGCCAAAAAAAAGAAAGAGCCACTTTGTTTGCTGATGAGATTTCCATTTTTTCCGATCCAGCCCAAACCGCTTCGCTGTGCCCAGCTTCGTTCTAACACCGGCGCACTGTCAACAAAGCCGCGGCCGTTTACTTCTCCAATCGTTGTATTGATGTGTACTAGTAACTCTTTCAATTTGGCACGAATCACTTCATGATAATCTTTGCCAAATGCGTACTTTGAAATATTGGGGGTATTTTCGTTTTGCTCAACCGATGGAAAATAATTCATCATTAACGTAATCACACTTTTTGCGCCAGGTACAAGTAGCGTTGGATCAACCCGCATGTCAAAATGATTTTCCATGTACTGCATATCAGCATGCATGCCTTTGCTTAGCCATGTTTCTAATCTGCGTGCATCTTCATCAAGTCGTTGGGCTTTTGCAATACCACAATAACTGAACCCCAACGTTGCGGCGGTTTGTTTAATGAATGAAGTATAAGAGAATGTGTTTAGCAAAATGAGATAACGGATGTTTTACGAACCATAAAGATTACTGTCATTTGTCTTCAACATGCAACCTGTGCATAATACGATGCATGGCCGGTGCCAGTATCAGACCGATATTGGTAATAAAAACAATACCGCTGAAAAGTGCATAAAATGAAGCAAACCATTTGCCCGACGTTGTTGCAATTGTATCAACAGGTCCCATTCCGCTTAAGATCATCGATGCATTCAACAAAGCATCCAGCCATTCCATTCCGGTTGTGCTGTGGTAACCGATCACTCCAATTGCAAGGCTTACAAGTAACGTGACGATGGAAAACAGAAGATTTCTGCCAATACGTTGATAGAATATTTTCGTTGAAACAAGCGGCTGTGTTTTATGTTCGTACATAGTGAGAATTTCGTTTGCTCAAAGTAGAAAGATGCCGGCTTATTTGCAACTGCTTTTTAGTTGTGCATCTACCGCCGTTTTCAATTGATCATACAAATCCCGTTTCAACAAACTGCGTTCTTTTTTTGTGAGCAGAATGCAGGCATAGCCACGACAGTAATCGATCCATACAAACGGGCTGTTTTGTGATACACAGTTTATGACAGTTCCATCTTTTGTTTCGAGCCATGTACCAAGTCCGTAGCTGAAACCATTCATAAATGCCGGCGTGGATTTATTCAATGCTTCACCGGTTTGAATTTTCATTAACTCGGCAACCGAAGCTTCTGTTAAGATCTGTTTTCCATTAAACAAGCCTTTGTTCAATAACATGCTTAAAAAATTCGTGTACTCAAGAGCGGATGATTTTGCACCATCGAACGGACTGATCGCTGAGGTATAATTGCTGAAACTTGTAACACGCATGTTCAGTGGACGGAATAGTTTTTCCTGCGCAAGCCTGTCAAATTTTTTCTTGGTAATTACTTCCAGCACTCGTCCGGCAATAGAAGGTCCTATCTGATCGTACTGGAACCAAACACCGGGATTATTGGCAATGGCTCTTTTCTCCGCATAATAATTCACTTCTTCTTCTAGTGTTGTAAAACTTTTTTTCTGAAATAATTTTCCCGCACCTTGTTTCTCGGCTTCAATACCAGTTGTGTGGCTCAGACAATGACGAATGGTGATATAGCCTTTCATCCACTTGGGAAAAATCGGCAGGTATTTACCAACATTATCATCCAACGACAGTTTGCCTTCCTGCACCATGATCATCACCAAGGCAGCTGTAAGCCATTGACTGCTTTCTCCAATGGGTGCCTGTATATTGGCTCGAAAATCGCCCAGCATTTTTTGATGCAGGATCTTTCCATCCTTATAAATCACAAGTGCCTGGTCATCGCCTAACGATTTTTGGTTGTTGAGCATTACCTGTTCTGCATCCGCAAAATTTTGTGCCTGTGTTGTCGCAATTGTAGCTGATGCAAAAAGAAAAAGCAGCATTGATTTCATAGAAGAAATTTTATGCTGCTAAGATATTTGAAAACAGCATGCGGTTGCCTGTCTGTTTCAAGATTAACAAACGCTGTTACGGCTTTGCTTCCTCATAGTTGAACGACCAGTATTTGCCATATTGATCGATCAGTGAACCATAATATCCTCCCCAGAACATTTTGGCTAACGGCTCAGTAATGGTGCCACCTTCTTTCAACTTATTAAAAAAGCGGTTGATTTCAACTTCGCTGCTGCAAACAACACATAGCTGCGTGCCGTTGCCGTCATTGAGTTTTTCCCGGTTCATATCAGATGCCATCATTACAATGGCGCCACTTGTAAGTTGCGAATGCATGATCGAATTCTGCAGATTGGCGGGCATTTGAGCCGCAATGGGTGCTTCGGAAACTGTTTGCAAGTAAAGATCGCCACCAAAACAATCTTTGTAAAAATTCATTGCTTCACGGCAATTACCGTTGAAGATGAGATAAGGGTTTAGTGTACTTGGCATTTGATTGTAATTAAAAGTTGAAAAATGATCAGGAAGGGATTTTTGTAGCATCGGTGTACATTACTTCCCATTGATGTCCGTCAATATCTGCAAAGGAATCGTAGTACATCCATCCATGATCGGCCGACTCACGGTAACGGCTACCGCCATTTGCCAGTGCACTTTGTACTATTTCATCTACTTTTTCCCTGCTCTCAACTTCAATCGCTATTAATACCTGCGTAGAACTTGCATCAGCGATCGAACGGTTGGTGAACGTAGAAAAGAATTCATGCGTAATGAGCATCGAATAGATCAGCCCATCGTTCATGATCAGGCACAGTGCTTTATCATCACTGAATTGATCGTTAAAGCTGAAGCCAAGTTTTGTCCAGAACGCTTTTGTTAGTGTAAGGTCTTTTACCGGAAGGTTTACGTAAATTGATTTTACTGTTGCCATGATGATTTATTAATTGGATGATTCTGCGAGTTGTTTAATGGCTTCCATTGCTTTGGGCCATGTTTTGAGAAAGTAATCTTTGAAGTCGGGTGTAATATCCATTTCAACATCGAGTGTTGTTTGCTCTCCGTTCGCTGTGAGCCGGTAATTTTCCTGAGAGCCTTGCCATACTTTTACTTTTTCACTGGTAGTGTCTTCCACTCCGTTCATAATTTCACCAAGATGCTGAAACGACATATACTCGTTTAGTTTTTTTACAGCGATCTTGCTCACCATACCGTCACCTTTACCATCAACGAATAGTATTTTACTCCCTTCGTTCCAATCAGTAACAGCGGTTGATCCTTGGCTGAAAACAGAGGTCCAGCTTTCATAGTTTCCTTTTGACCAGAGGATATTCCATACTTTTTCTTTAGGGGCATTGATGTTTGCCGAAAAATGAAGTCGTTCCATAAAAATTGTTTTAAAGGTTATCCAATCAACTGCACCTGTTCATTAATGATTCGTTGCAGTTCTTTTTTATTCGCAGTTACTTCTTTCATTGTTCTGAAGTAAACCATGCGTCGGTCTTTGTAATCGCCTTCCAATAAGGTGGATTTGATTTTTACAATTGTAGGATGATGGAAGATGAGATGTACATATTCGGGCGAACGATGATTGAACGTAACCATATCAGCCGATGTATAATAACTGGGTGCATTCCATTTGATGCGTTCGTGAATAGACTTGTCGCAGTCTTTAATGATCTTTCGAACAGCTTCCATCTCTGCTTTCAACGGATGTTCCAATTGGTCCATATACGCAGCAACAAGTTCTGCATCGGTGGGCTTTGCTTTCTTCGTCATGCAGGTTATTTTTCCAGATTTCGTTTCATGTTGTCGAGATTCGTTTGCATATCTTTTCCCACAAAACTGTTCATGAACAGGTTCATAATATTCATCGGGTAAGAAGATTTGCCGCTGAACTCGGTTGTAACTTTTGTTTGATTATCACCAACTGCTGTAAAAGTAGTAATAGCATAATTCGTGCCTTCAAATGGTTTTTTGAAACGAATTTCTACTTTCATACGTTCTGCTTCCTGTAACTCAATGATTTCCTGTTCACCTACACCTACATTTTTATCTTCACTTTCCCATGCTGACGTAAAACCTACTGTGCCATCGGTACCTGTGTAAACGATGTTGATATTCGGATCAGCCATTACCCAAACACTGTATTGTTCCTGATTACGGATGAGCTTTGTATAGCCAAATACCTGTTGTTTTGGTTTGTTGATCGTCACTTCTTTTGTAAGGCTGAATTCTTTATCGATAAAGAGTGCTAATAGCAGCACTACTGCAATGATGCCAAGTATTGCCAGCGCTATTTTTTTTAGAATTTTCATGTGTGATTGGTTTAAGGTTAATGATTGTTTAAGTTATAATATATTTCATTCAAGTTCGCTGCAGGTAAATCCATTTTGTTGCACAAGTTTTTTCACAACATCTGTTCTGATCAATGCACCTTCCAGCCGCAGCACTTTATCACAGTCATGCAGATCGATCGTGATCCGGCAGCCGGGAAATGTTTGCTGCAGCAACCGGATGATGCAGTCTGCTGCATCTCGCTTATCTACATTTGTTTTAAACAGTTCAATCGGATTCATTACGTTGCATCAACTTTTTTCAATGATCAGTTCTTCATGGATCAGTTTTATCTGTCGCAAATGACGTTGTGTATGAAACAAAACAAAATGCAGTATCTCTAATTTGCTGATATCGCCAAAGGCAGGATGATTGATGACTACATTCAATTCTGTGTTGTACATCAACCGGTGGATTTGCTGCAGCGAACGCAAGAGCTCATTCATAAGCTCCTGTCTGTTGTATGCCTCTTTTTTTGGAACAATAAACGAGGGCGACTCATAGGTTTTTGTAAAGTCGAGAAATACATCTTTCAATTCCTCGATGCGTTCTGCCGGGTCACGATCAACTTCCATTCCATGCAACGCCAATGCCTTACTGATCGATTGATTCGAAAGACAGATATGATCAGCCACTTGCGCAATGCTCCATTTTTTGGCAGAGGGTTTGCGATTGAAATGGCTGTCGCTTACGTGTTGTAAAGTTTCGATCAATCCGCTTGCGGTTTGTTCCATTTGGTTGATCAATGTTGCTGTTTGTATGGTGCTTGTAATCATGCGATGGATTCTGATACAAACCTACTCCGCAACCGGCAAAGCAAAAGGGTGTGTTTGCGGCATTCTTTGGGGTTGATTCCGACAAATGCTTTTCATACATTTGACAACTCTTAACCAGGCGATTTGCTATATTAAAACAATCAGTTCAATGAAACACATTTCAATTCTTGTTCCAAACGGACATACCAGCTTGCCAAATATTGATGGTACACACCAGATACTTTCAGAGGTTAATAATATCCGCAAAGCAATGGATATGGAACCGTTGTTTAAAATACAATTGGTAGGATTGTCGAATACTATTCCGCAACGGAATGGTTTGTACACCATACAACCTGATGTATTGATCACGGATGTGCAGAAGACTGATATTATTATCATTCCGGCAATGCACGGCGATCTGCCGCAAGCTATGCAGGCAAATGCAGCGTTTATTCCATGGATCGTAGAGCAATACAATAAAGGAGCAGAAGTAGCCAGTTTATGCATTGCTGCATTTTTATTAGCAGCTACAGGTTTGATGAATGGTCGTAAATGTGCAACACATTGGATTGCTGCCAACGATTTCCGTAAAATGTTTCCGGATGTGGAATTGGTAGACGATCGTATTATGACGGAAGAAGATGGTTTGTACAGCAGCGGGGGAGCGTATTCGTTTTTAAACCTGCTTGCATATTTAATTGAGAAACATGCAGGCCGTGAAATTGCAGTGCGTATTGCCAAAACATTTATGATCGATATCGATCGGGAAAGTCAATCGCCTTTCATCATCTTCAATGGGCAAAAGGGACATGAAGATGAATCCATTAAAAAAGCACAGGAATATATTGAACGGAATTACCAGGATAAAATAACAGTCGATCAACTAGCAGGTATGTTGGCGCTTGGCCGTCGTAACCTGGAGCGTCGATTCAAGAAAGCAACGGCCAATACCGTGGTGGAATATATCCAACGGGTAAAAATTGAAGCAGCAAAGAAGCAACTGGAGAGTGGCCGGAAAAATGTAAACGAAGTAATGTACGATACGGGTTACTCCGATGAGAAAGCGTTTCGAACCGTGTTCCGGAAAATCACCGGTTTGTCGCCGTTAGCGTATAAGAATAAATATCATCGGGAAGCAGCGGTGGCAGTGTAACCTTTCTCATCTATGCTTCCGGTTCGGGCATCTTTATAAAATCTTTATACCGAACCTTCTTGATTTTATAGCATATTGATAACCGGCGGAGTACCTTTGTTTTTCAATCAGTAACAAATGTTCCGCCGCTTATCAACCATCAAACAATTTCTGATCAGCACAGGTCTTGTGCTGCTGTTGGCCACAGCTTGTTATGCATTTTCAGATTATCTCGGTTACAGGGTTGTAGCGTTTATCTTATTGCTTACGGTTTCGCTGGTAGCCATTGTGTTCGACATTATGCCTGTGCTGCTGGCAGCACTACTCAGTGCGTTGGTGTGGAATTTCTTTTTTATTCCTCCCAAGTTTACATTTCATATTGGCGATGCAGAAGATGTGTTGCTATTCTTCATGTATTTTGTAATAGCGTTGATAAATGCTGTACTTACCAATCGAATCCGAAAAATCGAAAAGCAGGTACAGGAAAAAGAAGAGAAAGCGAAAACAGTAAAACTGTACAATACATTACTCAATTCGTTGTCGCATGAATTAAAGACACCTGTTGCTGCAATTGTTGGTGCAAGTGATAATTTACTGGAAGAACCTTCACGACTTACAGCAGAAAACCGGAAAGAGTTAGTGAGTGGAATTTCAGTTGCAGCGTTAAGGTTGAATCAGCAGGTAGAAAATCTATTGAGTATGTCCCGATTGGAATCGGGATTTATTCAACCCAAAAAGGACTGGTGTGATGTGAACGAACTTATTTATGATGTGATCAACAGATTGGATCAGCAATTGAAAAACCACCAAACCATTGTTATCATTGAAGAGGGTCTGCCGCTTTATAAACTGGATTATGTATTGATGGAACAGGTGTTGTATAATTTGCTGTACAATGCTGCTGTATACACTCCGGCCTATGGCGATATATTTATCAACGTGTCCAATCTTACCGACCGTATTTATCAATTGGATACAGCATCAACTGAGCACAGTCCATTAAAAAAGGAAACAAATTGCCTTTCAATCACCATTGAAGACAGAGGACCCGGTTTTCCTCCCGAAGAAATAGAAAAAGTATTTGATAAATTCTACAGGTTAAGTAACACAAGAACGGGAGGTACAGGTCTCGGTCTTTCCATTGTAAAAGGTTTTGTAGAAGCACATAATGGAACAGTTGTATTGGAGAATGTTCCGCATGGTGCCAGGTTTACGATGTTGATCCCTGCAGAAACTTCATTCATTAATAATCTGAAAAATGAATAACGCAGCAATACTTGTAATCGATGATGAAGTGCAGATACGCAGGCTGCTGGAAATTACATTAGAGAGTAACAGCTTTAATGTAGAATCTGCTGCAGATGCGAAAGAAGGATTGCGGATTGCAGCAAGTCATCCGCCCGACCTTATTATACTCGACTTAGGATTGCCTGATGAGAATGGACATAGTGTATTGAAGAAGTTAAGAGAATGGTACACCAAGCCCGTGCTCATTCTTTCTGCACAAAGTGGAGAGGAAGATATTGTAACAGCTCTTGACAATGGCGCAAATGATTATCTGGTAAAGCCATTTCGTACTGGTGAATTGCTGGCCCGCATCCGTTCTGCATTGCGTAGTTCAGCTACTGAAGAAAGCAATCCATTGATCGATTGCGGTGCATTGCAAATTGATTTGGCAGCAAGAACAGTAAAGAAAGAGAATGAATTAATAAAACTTACTGCAACAGAATATAAACTACTCCGCCTTTTTGCACAACAGGAAGGTAAAGTATTAACGCATCAATACCTCTTACGTGAAGTATGGGGGCCGGGTTATATTAATCAATCCCAATACCTGCGTGTATTCATTGCACAACTCAGAAAAAAAATTGAAACCGATCCAAACCGTCCTGCTCATATCATTACCGAATCGGGAGTGGGCTACAGGTTTATTGCAAAGGAATAATCACTGAAACATAAAATTTTTGACAGATGAAATCGAATAACATTCATTCGAAGAGGATAACTATTGCCTCATTGTTGGTAGCGTTGGGAATTATTTATGGCGATATTGGCACAAGCCCGTTGTATGTATTAAAAGCCATTATTGGCACCAAGGAAATTGATGAAGTGTTGGTGCTGGGAGGCGTGTCCTGTATTTTCTGGACGTTGGTATTACAAACAAGTATTAAATATATCTGGCTTACACTAAAAGCAGATAATGATGGCGAAGGAGGAATTTTTTCGTTGTATGCGTTGGTTCGACGCTATGGAAAAAAATTAGTGATACCGGCTATACTTGGAGCAACAACATTATTGGCCGATGGGATTATCACGCCACCTATTTCAGTTGCATCGGCTGTTGAAGGATTAGAAGCAGTGATACCTAATCTTCCTACCGTTCCCATTGTAATTGTTATTCTTTCATTGTTGTTTTTCTTTCAGCGCTTTGGCACACACAAAGTGGGTGTCATTTTTGGCCCTGCAATGGTGATCTGGTTTACGATGTTGTTTGTATTGGGCTTTCGTCAAATATTACACTATCCGGAAATATTAAAATCATTGAATCCTGTGTATGCCTATGAATTACTTGCACGCTATCCGGGAGGTTTTTGGTTGCTGGGTGCTGTGTTTCTTTGTACAACAGGTGCTGAGGCTTTGTACTCCGATCTGGGACATTGCGGACGTAAAAATATCCGTGCGTCATGGGCTGTTGTAAAAATATGTTTGTTGGTAAACTATCTCGGTCAGGCAGCCTGGCTTATGCATCAGGGCGATCCATTGTTGCAAGGACGAAATCCATTTTTTGAGATCATGCCGCATTGGTTTTTAATTGCCGGCATCATCATCGCTACATCAGCAACCATTATTGCATCGCAGGCGCTCATCAGCGGTTCGTACACACTCATCAGTGAAGCAATGAATCTGAATTTCTGGCCACGTGTAAAAGTGCGTCAGCCATCCGATATGAAAGGGCAGATCTACATCCCGAGTGTGAATGTGATTTTGTGGGTGGGCTGTGTAATGATGATCCTGTACTTCCGGAATTCAACGCATATGGAAGCTGCGTATGGTTTTTCCATTACCATTACCATGATGATGACCACTATACTGTTGAGTTATTATCTCGTTTATAAACTGAAATGGAATAAATGGATGGTTGCTGTTATTGTAATTGTATTTGCAACTGTTGAAACATCATTCTTTATTGCAAACGTAGCCAAGATCAAAGAGCGCTGGATGTTTCTGTTTTTTGAGCTCTTTATTTTTATGGTGATGTATGTATGGTACAATGCACGTAAGATCAACAACCGCTTTACAAAGTTTGTGGATCTGGGAAAATTTGCGTCAACCATTAAAGAGTTAAGTGAAGATGATCTGATTCCGAAATTCTCAACACATCTCATTTATCTTACCAAGGCCAATAACCGCCATCAGGTTGAAGAAAAAATTATCAACTCCATTTTTTCAAAGAAACCCAAACGGGCCGATGTGTATTGGTTTGTACACATCAATCGTACAGAGCATCCTTATACCTTATCGTATGATGTGTCGGAGTTGCTTGATGACAAGGTGATCAAGGTAACCATCAATGCCGGTTTCCGTATTCAACCGAGAACAGAGTTGTACTTTAAGAAGATCGTACAGGACCTGGTGGCTAAAAAGGAGTTGAATCTGCATATACGTCCAGACGGTTCTACCAAATACAATGCTCAGCCGGATTTTAAATTTATAGTGATCGAAAAATTTCTGTCGGTAGAAAATGAATTTACATTGAAAGGCGGGTTGCTGCTGAATTCCTATTTCTTTCTGAAAGGATTGGGACAACGAGATGAAAAAGCATTCGGGCTTGATAAAAGCGATGTAGTGGTGGAAGATATTCCGTTACTCTACCAGCCAATGCAACAGATCGAGTTGACACGTGTAGCAAATTAATTTATTTTAGCGTATGAAACGATTGCTCTGTGTTCAAGTATTCGTGATTCTTTTTCTCTTTGCAAGATCGCAGGATAGTACATACGAAAAGAAGCTGAAGCTGAGCGTCTTCGTGGACTTGTATTATCAATATGATTTTGATAAGCCGCAATTGAACGAACGACCATCATTCATTTATAATCATAAGCGGAACAATAAAGTTGCAGTTAACCTTGCACTCTTGCAGCTTGCTTATAAAAACAAGAAGATAAAAGCCAATCTCGGTTTGATGGCCGGCGATTATTCAACTTATAATTTAGCAGCAGAGCCCGGTTTGTTGAAACATATTTATGAGGCGAGTGCTGGTTATCAGTTTACTGAAAAGCTAAGTGTGGACGCAGGTATTTTCCCTTCGCATATTGGAAGTGAAACAGCCATTAGTAAAGATTGCTGGAACCTGAGCAGAAGTTTGATAGCTGAAAATTCACCCTATTATGAAATGGGGGTAAAGCTTAATTATACACTCAATGAGAAATGGACAACTTCTCTATTGCTGTTGAATGGTTGGCAGAATATAAAAGAAACCAATTCCGGGAAATCGATCGGTACACAGGTACAGTTTAAACCCAATGCGAAATGGTTATTTAATTCTTCCGGCTTTATGGGTAATGAACAGCCAGATTCTATTGCTAAGTCAATCCGGTTGTTTCATAATTTTTTTGTTACGCATTCACTTTCTCCGAAACTAAGTACTACGTTTCTGTTTGATATTGGAACAGAACAGAAGAATGTTTGGTGGGGAACAGCCATGATGGTTCAATATATGATTCATGAAAAGTTCAAAACTGCTTTTCGGGTAGAATATTATAAAGACAGGCAGGCTGTTATTGTGAAAGGGTACGAGCCGGTGGGCTTTGAGTCAGCCGGCCTATCCTGCAATATAGATTTTATTCCCGCAAAATTTATCCGATTCCGAACAGAGGCAAAATATCTGCATGCAGCGGATGCTATTTTTATAAGAGATGGTGTAACCAAACGGAATAATTTTTCCTGGTTGTTGTCTGCTGCACTGTCGTTCTGATGATGGCGTACAGAAATAATAAAATGAGAAAGAAAAATTTTATCTTGTTGGAAGTATACCGGGTTTCGAAACTGATAAAAAGAACCAGTCATGCTTAACGCATCAGCAACCAATATAGACGAGTATATTGCCGGCTTTCCCGCAGCTACTCAAAAACTGCTGGAACAAATTCGTGCCGCCATTAAAAAAGCAGCACCCTCTGCCGAAGAAGCTATGAAGTATGGCATTCCCACATTTGTACTGAATGGAAATCTTGTGCATTTTGCAGGTTATAAAGCACATATTGGATTCTATCCTGCACCGGATGGTATCAAAGCATTCGAAAAAGAATTGTCAGTTTATAAAAGCTCCAAAGGTGCGGTGCAATTTCCACTAGATAAGCCCATGCCGGTTGCACTCATTACAAAAATTGTAAAATTCAGAGTAAAACAGAATCTGAATAAGCCGGTTAAGAAAAAATAATCTTTATATGTTTTTTAGTTCGTCAATATTTTAAACTCCACCCGTCGGTTTAATTGTCGGCCTTCATCTGTATCGTTTGTAGCAACCGGAACAGTTTCTCCATAGCCTTTAAAGCTAACACGCTCTGGTGGAATGCCTTTTGATAAAATATACTGCATCACCGATTGTGCTCTGTTATGACTGAGTTTGATATTGTATTCATCAGAACCTTTAGCATCAGTATGCGCTCCTAATTCAATACTGATGGCAGGATTATCATTTAACATTTTCACCACACGATTTAACTCAATGAACGAAACAGGCCGAAGATCCCATTTGTCAAAATCGAAGAATACGTTGTTGAGACGAACGATCTGTCCTACTTCAATCGGCACCAGATATAAGTCTTTGTGAATTTCTTTATAACCTGCACGGATCAGCGAATCAAGATTCAGATTTTCAGATTGAGCAAAGAAATGATCAGCCGTTGCACGGATCAGATAATTTTTATCATACGGCAATACGATCTGGAATACACCATCACCCGGACTTGATAAACCATTGCCCGCAATAACACCGTCGGGTAGTGTTTCGTAAATTAAACTTGCACTCAATGGTTGTTTTGTTTTTGCATTGTATACATTGCCACTCACCAATACAACAGGATCAGGTTTTTCGATCTCTAATAATTTTACACGCACAATATCACTTTTGCCTAACGATTGAAAACTGCTGGTGAGGTAGGCGTATTCACCACCGGCATCTAATGTAAAAAAAGCATCAAAGTCTGTGGTATTGATCGGCTCACCAAGATTTACGGGTTCACTCCATTTCAGCCAACTGCTATCAAGGCGTTTTGTTTTCCAGATATCCTGATCGCCCAAACCACCGGGCCTGTCGCTGCTGAAATAAAGAGTAACAGCATCTGAAGCAAGGTAAGGGGTCATTTGATTATAGCCGGGCAGATTAATTTTTTTACCGACACTCTTGGGTTCACTCCAGGTGCCATCTGTTTGCAGGAAGCATACATAAATTTTATTGATGCGGCTTTTCAATTCTTCACTCATGTATAAGAGTAAAACACGTCCATCACTCGACATTGATGCGCCAGATTGAAATCCACGATCGTACTTATGATAGTTTTTGATCTTGAGCATTTGTGGTTTACTCCAGCGCCCATCTTTTTGCACAACACTCATACTTACTCCATTGCCGTAATAGTCGCCATCAACAAAAGCGTTGCGTAATAACATTCTGTTTTTATCAGGCGATATCCAATAAACTGCATTGTAATGTGCTGTGTTGAATGGATACCCTAAATGCACTGCATCACTCCATTTTCCTGTAGCAGTATCTCTTAGTGAATACCAAATGTCTTGTGAGTTACGCACTTCATGTGCATGTTTATTTTGTGGATGACTTTCACAGATGAAGAATAATAAGTTACCATCAGCAGAAATAGTGGGCCGCAATTCAGGCAGTTCAGAATTAATACGAAAGCCAAGATTTTCTATTTTAACGATGGTGTTTTCGGTGATGATGTTTTCTTTTTGCTCCACCATTTTACCAGCAGTATCAACCAACGGCTGTGCAACAGCAACAGATGCAACAATGCAACAAAGAAGAGTGGATATAGATCGTTTCACGGGAAGGGATTTGCTGCTAAGCTACAGCAAATCAAAGAGCTTAAAAATAGTAGAATAACGAATACAGGGAGCGTAGTTTTCGATAGAAATCAATCGTAACACTGCATAAAATGAAGTGTTACGATCGCTGAATCAGAAATCTATTTTTTCACCCATGCAATCATCCGTAATGGGCCGCCACTACCACCTTTTATTTTCATTGGCAATGCAATTACATATGTACCGGTGGCAGGTAATGAGCTCAGGTTTGTCAGGTTTTCGAAACCCACGATATTTTTTTCGTAAAACAATTGATGTGTTTTAAAATCTTTTGATTGACCGTAATCGATACTTGCTGCATCAATACCAACTGCTTTAATGGTTCTGTTTTGAATGAGCCACGTCGCTGCATCCGGATGAATACCCGGGAAATGCAGATTAGCTGTTGCTGCTTCTCCTTTTGCAGCAGTGCCCAAATAATTTGCGGCATCGGGATAAAATGCAGCCCAACCTGTAAGGAATAATACAATAGCATTGGTTGGTATGTTACCATTTGTTTTTTCCCATGCAGCGATATCAGCTACTGTTATTTGATAATCGGAATTGTTTTTTGTGTTGGCACTTACATCGATCACTACTGCATCACCTGTTAAATTTTCTAATGGAATTTCATCAGCACTCCATTTTCCTTTTGCAAAATGTACCGGCGCATCTAAATGTGTGCCGCCATGCTCTGGCGAAAAGAATGCATTTGAAGAATAATAAAATCCACCTGCAGTAATGCCGTTAAACTGTGTGTCCAGTTTAAATCCGGTCGGGTTGTTGGGCCAATAAATTGTTTCGGATGAAAAATCATGACTAAGGTCGATCCATGCACCGTTCGATAATACCTGTGACAGACTTTCTTTTTTTGCAGGTTTGCCGCAACTAATACCGCTAATGATAAATAGAAGAATGATGTATTTCATTGTTGGGATAAAAATGAAAGATGAAGTAAGAAAGTTACATCATTTTTATTATTTGCAGGGAGTCCCGAATTGAATGAAAGTTTTTAGTTAGGAATAAATACTTCCAATGTACAGCCTTTGCCCGGCGCTGAAATGATCTTCATGTCGCCGGCGTAATAGCCAACACGGCTGTTGATATTTTTCAATCCAATTCCATTACTGGCTGTTTGTTCGGCATCAAAACCTACACCATTATCAGATACTGATAAGTAAAGTGATTCCGTTTCCTGTTTTAATGAAATATTTACATCACTTGCTTTCGCATATTTGATGATATTGCTGAGTTGTTCCTGTACAATACGATAGATCATCAGTTCTTTACTTTTCTCTACCTGCAGTGAATCATATTTTTCATCAACTGAAAGATCAATACGGATATTGTTTGCCTGCGGAACACTGTCAACAAGATCTTGCAATGCATCCTTCAACCCATCTTCACCAAGAGTAGGCGTTACCAACGAGTGCGATAAATTCCGTATTTCCGTCATCGCTTCTTCTAAATGGTGGTAACTTTTTTCAATGATCTCCAGGTTATAGGTTTCTTCTTTTTTGGCAATGCCGAGATAAAGTTTTACCACACTCAATAGCTGATTGATATTATCATGCAACTCAAGCCCCAGTTCATTCCGTTCCTTTTCCTGTGCCAGAATGGTTATTTCTGTAGTTAGTTTTTGTTGCGATAACATTTTCTGCGCCAGCTCGGCTTCCATTTTTTTGGTATCAGTAATGTCAACCATGATGCCGCTTAAACGTACCGGCCGCCCATTCTCCATAATCACGGCAACAATATCTTTTAACCAAACAATTCGGCCATCTGCTGCAATCATCCGATATTCAAATTGATGCGATTTTCCGTCACGTGTACATTGGGCACAATAGTTCACCGCCCATGTGCGGTCATCTTCATAAATATGCTCCGCCCAAAAAGATGGTTCGTTGATCCAGCGCTCAATCGGATAACCCAGTAAACGTTCTGCTTTTTCGCTCACAAAGCTAAACGCAAAAGTTTCTGTATCGGCTTCCCATACAATACCATCTACACTATTCATCAGTGTATGATAACGCTCCTGCGATTGCCTGATTTCCTGTTCTGCTTTCTTCTGCGTTGTAATATCTTTTGACAAAATAAATAATCCCTCAGGCACTGGTTGTATGCTTAGCTGAAACCATTCCTTTGTGCCATCTGGGAATTCGTACTCGTTTTCTAATTGCTCTGCCACACGTTCGTTCATGCATTTTTGAAATGTAGCATACAAAGCCGTTTGTTCAATACCGGGAAACTTATCTGTAAATTTTTGTCTAAGAAATTCTTCATCATGTTCAAGTTTGCTTTGCCTGATAAATGAATTGTTGACAAACAGATAACGCCAATCGAACCCGATCAGTTGAGCACCTTCCTGCATATTCTCCAACAGAAAGCGGTATTGTTGTTCCTGATCAATGATTTGTCTGGTTTGTTCATGCACCTGTTTTTTCAGTTCCTGGTTAAACTGTTTCAGTTTTTCTTCTGCAACCAGTTTTTCATTTTGTCGCTCCGTTTCAAATTTGTTGATGATCCATGCCGTAACCCAAACAAGAAAGCCGAAAATTAAAATGATTGCTGTTACAAACAGCGACATCCACACTGCGACTGAAAAGCGTTCGTGCAGTACACCATTTAAAACGAAATAGCCCAACACTGAGGGTACCAAAATAGCAGCAGGTAATAATAAACGGGCAGCTTGCCCACCTGCGTGCAAATGAGTAACCTCTGCCATAAAACCTTCTCTGCTGTTTGCAAAAAGTAATGCAATGGAAAAAATGAAAAAACAAACACCACTATGCAGCGACATTGGTGTAAACGAAGTAGCGTTGTAGAACGAACTGATATGATAGCTGTAACCAATTACTGAAAGCAAACCGATAGCGGCAACTGGTAAGCTAAGCCATTGTGCCAGTTTGATTCGTTGAAAAGCCATGCATAACAATGCACATCCAGACAATACAAAGGCAACTGCTGTATTAATTGTAATATTACTTGGAGTGTTGTTATAAACGGTTGTGATTAATTTGTTAGGATATAAAAACCGGTCAACACCAGCATCAAACCAATAAAAAATGGCAACAACCCGTAATACCGCTATAAGTATAACAACAAGCGATAATAAAATTGCGACGCGGCGTTGATTAGTTGTTGCAGGATGTTGAAGCAATTGCAAAAATGCAAATCCGGAGAATAAAAATGCAACCGCTGCCATCGGATTCATGGCAACTGTTACCGGCAATACTTGTTTCAAGATAACTGAATCTGTTTGCCAGCCTAATAAAACAAGCAGACCCACTGCGATCACAAAAATCGCAGATGCTTTTATTGTATAATTGGTTTTGCTATTCAATTGCTATCGCTAAGGTTTACGCATTGTAATAAAAAAGAATACGCAGCTGCGATAATAGAGACGGATTGTTGATAAGAAATTTTAATTTGATTCGTTGCATAGAATAAATGAACCATAATGACCTGTTGGATAAATGGGTGTAAAGACTTCGACAATATTAAAGAGAATTAAACAAAAAACAAGAAGCCCCTTCACTTACGTATTTTTACTAAGTGGAAACATGTAATCTTGAAAGTAGATATCCGGTGCAAAAGCACGAATCAGTTTCGAATGATCATTCAACAAAAGGGAAAATATTCTTTTATTTTACAACAAATGTTTCCCATCCGTCATAGTCACCATTCAGTTGACGGGCTTTTTTTCGAAGTTCGATGGTAATGCTTGAAATTGAATCCGGATCCACCCGGTCTTCTCTTGAAATATGCAGTTGATATTGTAAGGAGGCGTCTTTTATGATCTGTTTGTTCTCGATTTTGAATTTTTCCTTTGTTGCAAATACAACGAACTGTTCCCGTCCCAATTCGGTTTTAAAGTAAAGCCAATGATCTACCTGCCTCGGCTTTTGCAAATTATCACCGGCCTGTTGCAAACCAAGGATCACTTTTTCGTTCTGCATGTATTCAAATATCACTTCGTTGGGGTATAGAAAATTGAAATAGGCCTGCCAATCCGCATCCGTTTTCAGTTTGATAGTGAAGCTGTATTGTGGATAGTGTTTTTTAAATGCTTCTTGCAGCAACCCACGAATGATCGTTGTATCTGAAATATAATAGTAATCGGTTCGCTCACATTGATAGGAAAAAGTACCGGCTGCTTTATTAACTGTTGCAGCATCAGTAACAGCTTTCATTGTATCCGACAAATTATAAAGCACTTCAAATTCATGTTCGTCCGGTAAGCCATCCTTGCTGCATTTGATCGGCCTTACACTTACTTGCAACAAGAAAGGCAGGTTGGTGAAAGGTGCTTTTTCTTTCAACGACATGTTGATGATTGTTGAACCGGCACCTTTTTCATATTGTGCCATATACACATCCCAGTTATCTTCCTGTGCAAATGATAAGGTTGTGCAGGCAATAAATGCCCATAACAACAATTGCTGTTTTCTCATGCTGATTTTTTGTGACGATAAATATAAAAAATAGTACTGTTATCAGGAAAAGGAAACCGATATGTTGCGAAGCCGCAGATATCTTATTTATCGGCTTTGTATAGCTTTTTCAGATCTGCTACCAGCTTCAGCAGTTTGGTTTGAACTGCGTATCCGTGGTCACCATCGCCTACCGGGGCAATATGCATTAAATGCATGGTGCCGATGTTCATAAATCTAAGGTCTGGGCTGTCGCTTTTTTCTTCTTTTACAGATTGATTATTGATGCCAACAAACCCGATATAATAATCAAAGAACACATCTTCAATTTCTGTTATGCTAATGGAGGTTTTTACAAAAAATATAGCTGTCTGGTCATTTTCGTTTGCATGTTTTCGTACAACTGAAAGAGTGCCATTATTGATCGTATATAGCTGCTGAATGGTTCCGAGCTCTATACCCATTTCATTTGTTAGGTACTCTTTGCAGAGCGTATTCAAATAGTTTACAAGCGCCTTTTCAGCTTTTTGTGTTTTGCTGCTGGATTGTGCGTTTGCCGATAACTGAAAAAGGAGAGTACTAACAATGATCATACACACAGATCGAAGAATAAGCTTCATCGGGATTTTTTTCTAATATACAGGTTTTATTTAGTTCACACAGATGGCAGAGGGATTTACAAGTAAAACTTGCTGTTTGCTGTGAGGTCAATAATTGTGGAAAAAATGTTTTATCGCTTATTGGTCTTTTATGCACGTCTGTTTCTATAATTACCCGTTCATGCCGCTTATGTTTATTTTGGAGTTTAATCATTATAAGTGCGAACCAGTAATGGATTGATACGCTGAAAAAAAATATACATTTGAATAAAATAAAACTACCTCTTGTTTAGAGCCTTTTCAATGAAATGAAAACGGTCTGGATAATAGCCATCAAAGCAATATTAATTTTCAGGAAATGATTATCACAAAACGTATCGCCCTGGTTTTTCTTAACTTGATTATCACAGCTAATCTATTTTCGCAAACCGGTTCTGCAGACCTAAGTGCAGAAAAAATTATTGAGCAATCAATTACTGCAATGGGTGGTCGGGAATATTTGGCCAGTATTAAAACGCTTTATTCAGAGATCAGTACAGAAATGCAGGGCCGGAAAGTGGTGTGGGTAACCAAAGAAATGCTGCCCAATAAAGGAGCTTTCCAGATCGTATATGAAACGGGAGTTGTGTTTGAAAACTGGTATGATGGAACAACGGGTTATGAAATGGTGAATGGTAAAAAGCAATTGGCTGATCCTGCAGAATTTAAAGATAAAATTTATCGGAAAAATATTTTTAATGAATTAGATTTTTTAGATAAAAGTCTTTACACCTTAGAATTGTTAGGAGAGGAGAAGGTGAATAAAGAGTCTTGTTATAAGATCAAAGCCAGCCTTAAAAATGGAGCAGTGAAGTTGCTCTATTTCAGCAAAAAAACATTCCTTTTGATGCGTGAAGACAAAAGTGACAATCCGGAGAAAGACGCTTTTACATCCGCTTATTTTCTGAAATATAAAAAGTACGGGCAGTTACTTTTTTACAGTGAGTTGAAATTCGGGGACAATAACCAGTTTCAAACAGGTAAGGTCACCACTTTACTCGTTAACGAGGGTATAACAGAAGCAGATTTTACAAAGTAGTAAGTCAAATGAACCAAAGTAGCAGTAGACTTTTAAAAACGATCAACATGAACCTATTCCGTCTTTTCGTTACCGGTAGTTTACTATTGTTGAGTGTGCAGGGATTTACTCAATCATTTAATGTACCTGCCAACTACGAATTAAAACAACCGTCTGATTTTGTAAAATATGAAAAGGATATTATCGAAGCGTCAGTATGGCTTAGAGAAACAGCTTTCGATGAACAAAAAGCAAAACGTAAAGAAGTATCTGCTTTTATATTTTCATGGATCAGCGGAAGCCCTTCAGTGAATGTAGAGCTCAACGAAGTGATATTGGATTTTGATAAAAAGAATAGCGGGATGATGCTGTTGTTTATGGCGGGTTGTGCCCGGTATGTGTTGGAGAATAATTATTCAAAAGATATTCGTGCAAAACAAAGGGCTGGACTCAGGGATATGGTGCATGTTTACAAAGCAGGAAAAGGGATCAAAAAAGATAAGAAGATGGATAAGCTTGTTAAGAGCGATGAAGAAGGCACGTTGGATGCCTGGCTCGACGAGAATTTGAAAATTAATCCACGATAATTCTGTAGGCTTAAACGTAGTCTTGCTTACAAACATAACAGAAACCCAAGCAAAATGGAAACAGTAAAACCCAATGAACAACGTGCAAAAAATGCGATCATTTTAATATGGATCATGTTGTCCCTGGAAGTGATCTCATTAATTTCCGGCTATTTCCAATATGAATTATTGCAAACTGCTGCCGATGGTGGTGAAATAACAACTGAAGCTGCAAATGCTAACGATCTGCGTGAGCAGGTGATCGGAATTGTTTATCTGATTGCTACAATTATTTCTGCCATTATGTTTATACGATGGTTCCGTCGTGCTTATTTTAATCTTCATCAATTGGTGCATGGGCTGCGTTTTACAGAAGGGTGGGCGGCAGGTAGTTGGTTTGTGCCCATTATCAGTTTGTTCAGACCTTTTCAGATCATGAAAGAGCTTTATCAGGAAACAAGGGAACTGCTTGTGCTCCGGGAAACGACTATTTATGAGAAATTTTCAACTGCTGCTCTTGCTGTTTGGTGGACCTTGTGGGTAGTTAATAATTTAGTGGGCCAGTTTGTATTCCGTTATTCCATGAGTGCAGAAACAATTGACGAATTAACTACAGTTACAATTGCAAACATGATCGGAAATTTAATAGGTATTCCACTTGCTCTTATTACAGTAAAAGTTATTAAAGATTATGCTGTGGTTGAACCATTACTGGCGCATGTAAATGATGAAGCAGAGGAAGTTGGACCAGGCGGTGATTACCTGAGTGCATGGCCAGCAGCTATCGAAAGGGAAAGTTAGATCTGCACTAAACTGCAATTGTAATGTGAATGCTGCATAAAAGACGCATTCACATTTTTTTTGCTGCTGCTATTTCACAAACAGCTGATCGATCATTTCACCCAGATCACTTACACCCAACGTAAACCAGAAAATAGCTAAGGCTAAAACAATTTTCACAACCAATGGAATGCGGAAGCCGAACTTATGAATCAGAAATTCATTCACAGGCGGGAAAAAGATAACCGAAAGAAGAAGGCCAATAACTCCGGGTACCGGATGTACCAAGATCAAATTAAATACGCCAATTGTAAAAACTAAGATGCCGGCTATCCAGCTAAACATGTAATCTGCAGTAATTTTTTGTTGCATGTGTTTGTTATTTTGAAATGTGTTGGTTAACCGGCAAACAATGGTCGGTCTATCTGTTTGAAGTTGACAAAAAAATCGTATCAGTTTACAGAGATTGCATCATCAGTTCGATCTTATCAAATAATTCACCTACACCTACCGAAGCCCAGATAATAAAAAGGCCTAGTCCGGCTTTGATCCATCCAAATGCGGGGATCGTGTAACCTGTAATTTTTTTCAGCAAGTCATTTACCGGCAGAAAATAGACCAATGATAAAAGCATTATAAAAATTCCAAAGCCCGGGTCGTCTCCCCAAAAGGTATTTGCGAAGCCAATTGCCAAGGTAAGTACGCCAAACAGCGAGCTGATAATGGAAGCAACATTTAGTTTGTAAGTCATGTTTAATTATTTTGTTTTAAAAGTACTTTGAAATACAAAGTAAATGTATATTTGCGAACCGGACAAATGATTTTACTAAAATATTTTCTGTCCGTAGAAACGGAAAACGAATGAGTATATCTTCTGTATTAAACATTCTTCATGATCGGGTAAAGCAAAATCGGGAACTTCGCCACTTTGCTGTTTTTAATCGTATTGCATTGGCCGCAGGCTTTTTACCTGCCGGTTGGGTAAAAATCATAGATGAGCGTTTCGCCAGCGGTTTGTCAGTAAAACATCCAATGGGGCGGTATTTGGAGGCCTTACATCACACGGGTTATTATTACACCTTTATTGGTGTGTTACAAATACTCGCTGCAATTCTGTTGTTGATTCCACGTACAGCCTTGCTGGGTGCTCTGATCTATTTTCCTATCATTCTCAACATTTGTATTCTCTCGTTTGCAGTTCGGTTTGAAGGTTCCTGGGTTTCTTCGCCTTTGATGCTGTTGGCTAATTTGTACCTGCTTTGTTGGGATTACGATAAGCTGAAGTTCATTTTTCCATGGGAAATGCAGAAAGCGAAAAGCACGGAATGTGTTGTATCAGAAAACAGATCATTCTAAATCAGTGTAAAAAAATGTATGAAACGAATTGTGATCATTTGTTGTTCGATGTTTGTTCTTGCCGGCGCATGTGAAATAATGCCTCGTAATTCGCTAAGGGATTGCCGTGAACAATGTAAAGACAATAAGAAATCAAAAGCTTGTTTTGAATTCTGTGATTGTATTCATAACGCAGGGCAGCCACTTGATTCCTGTCTCGACAAATATGAAAAAGCATCTGTTGATACGAGTTTGGCGAAATAGGAAATTTATTTGACTGTTGAAATATATTTTTTTAAAAAAAAGAACGATTTATTCAAACGAATGATTTGATGATTGATAACCTGAAAAACAAAATGAGTATATGCAATTATTTGTAGAAGAAAAATCGGTTGTGCGGAAGATCTGGGGCAAGAGCGATACCGTGCTGTTTATTTTTGCGGGCGCATCTGCAGAATTTGCTCTTAATAAAGCTGTTGACTGGTTATACTTTACCGGAAAGTTGCCATCTGATCCGTTGGGTCGGTTGTTTTCAACAGTTGCTTATGCAAAAAAGATTGTGTTCTCTTCAATGGACGATGCCAATAAGGCCATTGATACCTTACAGAAAATACACGGTGCTGTAGAACAAAACCGGGGCACAACAATTCCAGATTGGGCTTACCGTGATGTGTTGTTTATGCTTATTCATTATTCGATTGCAGCATACGAGCTGTTGGAAGAGAAATTAAGCGATGAAGAAAAAGAAGAAGTATACAATGTTTTTTATCGTGTAGGTATTCGAATGGGATTGAAGGAATTACCAACGAACTACCTGACATGGCTTCCCGTACGTGAGGCACATTTACAAGCCGATCTTCGTAAAAGTAATTACACGGCGGATTTGTTTCAACAGTATAAAAAAAATATCGGCATCATGCGTTTCAAGGTGTTGATCGAAGCGCAAAAATTGGTAGTGCCGCAACGGGTAAAAGAGTTATTACACTTTAGCGATTTCTCCTTTCTTACACCAATGGTACCAATGTATAAGATCAGCCGGTTGATGAAGATGGATTGGATGTTGAAGAATATGTTGTTGCCTGTAAATTACAAAGATCAGATCAGGGAGCTGGATGTGCAACCAAGATGATTTGTAAAAATCAAATTAGATCAACGCAACGCTCCATCAACAATCTCTTTCAACTCAGTGTATCTTGTATGCCGTCCTTTGTTCTTTAAATTATGTACAAACAAAAACGCACAATATTTTTTGTCGTTATCGATCCATGGAAAACTGCCAAACAACCCCGGGCTTGTAACGGCAACTCCACGTTTTGATACAGGCATGGCATCTTTTTTTTCACTGATGGCCAAAGGTGCATCCATGATCCATGCGCCAAAACCATAACCCCAGTTACCGGCTTCTTCGGGTGCATAAGCACGTTCTACATCACGGGCCATTCGGTTTTTCATCATTTCATTCACCAGTGCTTTGCTGATGATGCGCTTGCCATTGAACTCACCTTCGTTTAAAAGCATCACCAAAAAATTCATATAATCTTCCGGTGTACTGTATGCGCCACCTGCTGCCAATGGAACGCCGCTTTTTCCAAAATCGGTTTTCTTCATTTCCAGCGGATCGGCAATGCGTTCTTTAAATGCCGTTTCAAAATCTTTCTCACTTACTTTTTCAACAATGCCGGCAACAATCTGCAAGCCGGTATTACTGTAATGAAAATATTTTCCTGGTGTTCCTTCCATTGGCAGCATTGCAATTTGTTCAATTGATTCAAACATCGTTTTCGTATTTTTCATGCCAACGATCATATCACGAAGTCCGCCGCTTTTTATTCCGGTTGTATGGTTCAGGCATTGCCAAACTTTAATACCGCCTTTTCCATATTTCGTCATCACAGGCAAGAACTTTCCAACGGAGTCGGTTAACCGCACTTTGTTCTCATCAACATAGGTCATCAGTAATGCAGCTGTCAGCCATTTGCTGCTGCTGGCAATCCGTTCACGGGTGGTGGTAGTATAATCCTGCAATACATCCTCCACATCTTTTCCCTGCACTTTCGCTTTGATCTTCCCTCTTGTTTCCTGTTGCTTGCTGAGGTTGTTGATCGTTTCGCTGTACACGATCTTTCCATCTTTATAGATCATCAGCACAGCACGTCCGCCAAGATCGGGCACATTCTTGATAAGCCAATCATTCACCTTGCTGAAATTCTGTTGGGCAAAGCACACCTGAAATAATAACAGGAAACTTAGTGTGGCACTGACTTTGGGGCGGATATTCAATGATTTAAGTGACATTCTTTCTGAATTTTTGAATTGGATACTCATTTGCGAACATAGATTCATGGTTCATCGATCATTGTTCATGTTCGGGAACCAAACAAATTTACTTGAAACGATGGAAGGAAGATGAGCTTTTGTAAGTTGAATGAAGGTTTAACAAAGATGAAAGAGTTACACATCTGCAATCGCCAACCTGAAATGGATAATTGAACATTCAAAACACTAAAAATTTATATGAACCTCGGAAATTTTACCATTAAAGCCGCAGAAGCAGTGCAACAGGCACAGCAGTTGGCGTTTAATGCACAGAACACAAATATTGAAACAGAGCACCTGCTCAAAGCATTGCTCGATCAGCAGGATAGTCCTGTGGAATATCTGCTGAAAAAAAATAACGTAACGCTGAATTTGGTGGAAACAAAGTTGGCGGAAGCCATGAATAAACTTCCCAAAACAAGTGGTGAGCCGGCACAATCAATTGGTCGTGAAGCAAACAATGTTGTGCTGCGTGCGGGTGCCTCATTGAAAAGTTTTGGCGATGAGTTTGTAACACCGGAACATTTGTTATTAGCAATTGTGCAGGGAAACGATTCCACTGCAAAAATTTTGAAAGATGCAGGCTTAACCGAAAAAGGATTGCTTACAGCTATTAAAGATCTGCGTAAAGGTGATACAGTAAAAAGCCAAACGCAGGAAACACAGTTCAATGCATTAAACAAGTATGCAAAGAATTTAATTGAAATGGCAAGGCAGGGAAAGCTTGATCCGGTAATTGGTCGTGATGAAGAGATACGCAGAACACTGCACATCTTAACACGTCGTAGTAAAAACAATCCGATCCTTGTAGGTGAACCAGGTGTTGGTAAAACTGCTATTGCAGAAGGGTTAGCCATGCGTATTGTAAACGGTGATGTGCCGGAGAATTTAAAGTCAAAAATTATCTATGCATTAGATATGGGGCAACTCATTGCCGGTGCAAAGTATAAAGGTGAATTTGAAGAGCGTTTGAAAAGTGTAGTAAAAGAAGTAACCGGTAGTGATGGTGAAATTATTTTGTTCATTGATGAAATTCATACGCTTGTTGGTGCAGGCGGAGGTGATGGCGCAATGGATGCGGCCAATATTTTAAAGCCTGCACTGGCAAGAGGTGAACTCCGTGCAATCGGTGCCACCACGTTAAATGAGTATCAGAAATTTTTTGAAAAAGATAAAGCACTCGAACGTCGTTTCCAGCGTGTGATGATCGATGAACCAAGTGTGGAAGATGCGATCTCTATTTTACGTGGATTAAAAGATCGTTATGAAACGCATCATCATGTACGTATCAAAGACGAAGCAATTATTGCAGCGGTTGAATTGAGCACACGTTATATCACCGATCGTTTCTTGCCCGATAAAGCCATTGACCTGATTGATGAAAGCGCAGCCAAACTTCGGTTGGAAATGAACAGCATGCCCGAAGAGCTGGATAAACTGGAACGCCAGATCCGTCAATTGGAAATTGAACGGGAAGCAATTAAACGGGAGAAAGATGAATCAACATTAAAAGAACTGAATACAGAGATCGCTAATCTTTCTGTTGAACGTGATACGCTCAAAGCAAAATGGAAAGCTGAAAAGGAACTCGTAGAAAAAGTACAGAACGGGAAAGCAGAAATTGAAAATCTGAAAATACAAGCCGACCGTGCCGAACGTGAAGGCAATTACGGGTTGGTAGCTGAGATCCGTTATGGAAAAATCAAGGAGCAAGAGGCACAGATCGCTGCTCTAACACAGATGATTGAATCAAGCGGCGAAAAGCGTTTGCTGAAAGAAGAGGTAGATGCAGAAGATATTGCTGCTAACATTGCGAAGATGACGGGTATCCCTGTTTCAAAAATGCTGCAAAGCGAACGGGAAAAATTATTGCATCTGGAAGATGAATTGCACAACCGTGTGGTTGGACAGGAAGAAGCTATTACCGCTGTTGCCGATGCGATTCGGAGAAGCAGGGCAGGGTTGAGCGATCCAAAGAAACCGATCGGCTCCTTTATTTTTCTTGGCACAACCGGTGTTGGTAAAACCGAATTGGCGAAAGCATTGGCTGAGTATTTATTTGACGATGAGAGTATGATGACGAGGATCGACATGAGCGAGTACCAAGAAAAACATACGGTTTCTCGTTTGGTTGGTGCGCCTCCGGGCTATGTGGGTTATGATGAGGGTGGCCAGCTGTCTGAAGCCGTTCGCCGCAAACCGTACAGCGTGGTGTTGCTCGATGAAATTGAGAAAGCCCATCCGGATGTATGGAACGTGTTGCTGCAGGTACTCGATGATGGCCGGTTGACCGATAACAAGGGCCGGGTGGTGAACTTTAAGAATACGATCATCATTATGACCAGCAATATTGGCAGCCACCTCATTAGTGAGGCATTTGAAGGCGTAAGTACTGATAATGAAATAGATACGGCAACTGATCGGGCCAAACTCGAGGTTATGACATTGTTACGACAAACTATTCGTCCCGAATTCTTGAATCGTGTGGATGAAATCATTATGTTTGCGCCATTACTTCGAAAGGAAATCAAATCAATTATTCGTATTCAACTGAACAACCTCCGTAAACTGGTTGCAGAAAATGGGATTCAGCTTGAATTTTCTGACTACGCCCTTGAATTCCTGGCTGAACACGGCTTCGATCCGCAATTTGGCGCCCGTCCGTTAAAACGACTGATTCAAAAAGAGATCGTGAACGCTTTAAGCCGCAAAATCCTTGCTGCTGAGATTGACAAAAGCATACCCGTGCTGGTGGATGTATTTGACGGCACAGTTGTATTCCGCAACGAAAAGAACGGAAACAACATACCTAAAAGCAAAACGCAACCGATGGCAAGCTGAACGTTTGAAAAACCGAACAGGACATAACAATATAAAAAAGGAGCACATATTATGGCACACAGTAAAGCAGTAGAAATAGAAATTATACCAACTAAAGATATTTGGGTAGGCAATCGTGAAGCACCGGTGAAATTAGTGATGTATGGTGATTACGAAAGCGAAGCTTGTGCAAAAGCAAATGATGTAGTGAACCAGTTGATGGAGAAGTATGAAGATAAATTGCAATTCAACTATCGTCATTTCCCACTCACCCGTATTCACCAGCGTGCACAAAAAGCAGCAGAAGCTTCCATTGGTGCAGCGCAGGAAGGGAAGTTTTGGGATATGCACAATACCTTGTTTGCTCACCGTCGTCAGTTAGGTACCATCAGCCTGAAAGGCTATGCAAAAGAAGTTGGTGTAACCGATAAAAACTTTTTAACCAAATTGGTTGATTCAGTTTATGGCTGGAGCGTACGTGCTGATCTGTTAGAAGGTGCAGATAAGGGGATCAGAGATGTACCTTTCTTCTACATCAATGGTGAAGTGTACAAAGGCCCGGTAAATGTAAATGCGTTTAGTAAAGTAATTGACCTGCTTGCAAAAACAAAGAAAGCACCTACAAAAGCAGCAGCTAAGAAAAGAGCATAAACTAAAAGACAGCGATAGAATGAACAGGCAACGGTTACAACCGTTGCCTGTTTTGTTTTGTAACAGGTTGCGATGTGAAAAAAAGGGTGATCCGGCTTTGAGAAAAACGAGCATCTTTGCGCCTTAATAAAAAACACTATGGCCGGAAACCGGAACGCTGCAATTGGTTTCATCTTTATCACCTTGCTCATTGATGTAATTGGTTTCGGAATTATTATTCCGGTGATGCCTGCATTGATCGAAGAACTCGCTGATGTGAATGTGAGTGAAGCATCAAAGATTGGCGGATGGTTATTGTTTGCATTTGCCATCACACAGTTTATGTTCTCACCACTCATGGGAAATCTGAGTGATAAGTATGGTCGTCGACCGGTTATTCTGGCCTCACTATTTGGTTTTGCGGTTGATTATTTGTTCCTGGCATTTGCGCCATCGATCGCATGGTTATTTGTGGGACGGATTGTTGCGGGCATTACCGGTGCCAGTTTTACTGCAGCGTCAGCCTACATTGCAGATATCAGTTTGCCTGAAGAACGGGCCAAGAATTTTGGAATGATCGGCGCTGCCTTCGGGTTGGGTTTTGTAATTGGTCCGGCCATTGGTGGATTGTTGGGAAGTTTTGGCCCCAGAGTTCCGTTTATGGTAGCAGCAGGTTTATGTTTGCTCAACTTTTTATATGGCCTGTTCATTTTACCTGAATCATTAAAACAAGAGAACAGAAGAAATCTCGATTGGATACGGGTGATTCCCGGAGTGAGCTTGTATAAACTAAAAAAGTATCCTGCGCTCGGAGGATTGATCCTCTCATTAGTACTTGTTTACATTGGCGGACATGCCGTGCAAAGCAACTGGAGTTTTTTTACGATTGAGCGTTTTAAATGGTCGCCGGGTATGATCGGTATTTCATTGGCGGTGGTAGGTTTGTTGGTTGGTGCCGTACAAGGCGGTTTAACCAGAGTGATCAACCCACGAATCGGCAACGAAAAAAGTATTTACACAGGCCTTGCATTGTATGCATTGGGCATGTTGTTGTTTTCATTTGCTTCCCAAAGCTGGATGATGTTTGCCTTTCTCGTTCCGTATTGTTTGGGCGGAATTTGCGGCCCTGCTTTACAATCCATCATGGTGGGCTACGTGCCGGCCAACGAACAGGGAGAGTTACAGGGTTCGTTAGCTGCATTAATGAGTGCAACCACAATTATTGGTCCGCCATTGATGACGAATACCTTTGCTTTCTTCACCGGTAAATCAGCGCCATTTTATTTTCCGGGTTCGGCTTTTTTACTGGGCGCCATTTTTATGATCGCCAGTGCAGTGGTTGCTTATTATGTACTGCATATCAAGCCGATCAGGTCAAAATGATCATCTTCGGTTTCTTCTGAAATAATGATCATCCAATGAAAGTGGTCCGCCACCTTCCAGCAAAAAGAAAAGAAGCAGCGCCAGTATTACCAGCGAAAGGCCTAATTCTGACTGGCCGGTAAATACACCTTGTTTCGCATTCACAAAAATCACCGCTCCTAAAAGAATCGGAATTTGCAGTAACACGGCCCAACGTGTAAACAAGCCGATAACGATGAGAAACCCACCCAGTAAATGCAGCCACGCAATACCACTGCTTAACCAAGTGGTTGATGGGAGGTTGCTTTGCTGAAGAATGAGTTGAAGGTTGACAGAATTACTGATGAATGAAATGCCTTTCAACATCAGGCTAACGCCGAGAGCCACCCGTAACAACACCAGCCATTTAGGATGGTGCGTGGCACTCCATTGATCCAATTGATGTAACAAGCCCATAACAAAAAGTTTGATGAGCAATGTAAAAGTCCACCTACAAAGTTTACTGAATTTTGAGGAGGATGCCAAATGAAAATGAGGGATGTAACAAGCCCTCTCCAACCGGTCGTTAGCGACTGATTTCCAAAAATCCACAATCTAAAATCGCCCATCTGAAATTAACCCCGTCCCCTTATCTTTGCCACTCTAAAAAAATTACGACGTGGCCACTAAATTCACAAAAGAAACATACTTATACTGGTACGAGTTGATGCTTTTACTCCGTCGTTTCGAGGAAAAAACAGGTCAGCTCTACGGTATGCAGAAAATCAGAGGGTTTTGTCATCTTTATATCGGCCAGGAAGCAATTGCTGCCGGATGTATGACGGCCACTAAAGGAGAAGATAAAATGATCACTGCATATCGTGATCATGGATTAGCCATTGCAAAAGGCGTTAGTGCAAAAAGCTGTATGGCTGAGTTGTATGGTAAAGCAACCGGTTGTTCAAAAGGCAAGGGTGGAAGTATGCACTTCTTCGGTGTGGATGTTGGTTTTTTTGGCGGCCATGGTATTGTGGGTGCACAAATTGGAACCGGTGCAGGGTTGGCATTTGCTGATAAATACAAAGGCAACGATAATGTAACACTTTCGTTTTTTGGTGATGGTGCTGCACGTCAGGGTATGTTGCATGAAACATTTAACCTGGCGATGTTGTGGAAACTGCCGGTGGTGTTTATTTGTGAGAACAATAATTATGCGATGGGTACTTCCGTTGGACGTACCAGTAACGTGATCGATATTTATAAACTGGCGGATGCATATGATATGCCGGCCGATATGGTGGATGGTATGGATCCGGAAGCAGTACATGAAGCTGTTTTTCGTGCTGTTGAACGTGGCCGTAAAGGTGAAGGACCAACATTGTTAGAAATAAAAACCTATCGCTACAAAGGTCACTCTATGAGTGATCCGCAGAAGTACCGCTCCAAGGATGAAGTGGAAGAATACAAGCAACGTGATCCAATCGAAACATCAAAGAAGAAGCTACTGGAAGTGTTTGGTGTAACAGAAGCAGAAATAGAAGTGATCAATGAGCGTGTACGTGTAGAAGTGGAAGAGAGTGTGAAGTTTGCAGAAGAAAGTCCATATCCTGAAGCGGACGAACTGTTGAAAGATGTATATGTAGATCAGAATTACCCATTCATAGTTGACTAATTCAAAAAGTAAAACAATCAGTATTTAACAAGAATCATTTTCAAAATGTCTGAAATTAAAAAAACAACAGCGGAAGAACTGAACGATGTGCAAGCCATAAAACAGGCAAAAGATTTCTGGGGCCGTTTTTCAAAGCCTATTACGTATATCGGTGGATTGGTGATCTTGCTGGCTGGAGGTTATCTCGTTTATAAGAATTTTATTGTTGGTCCAAAAGAAACCAAAGGCACCGAAGCGATGAGCCGTGCGCAGGCTTATTTTGCACAAGACTCTCTTGACCTTGCGTTGAATGGTGATGGTTCTGCTGCTGGATTCTTAAAGGTGATCAAAACATACAGCGGTACAAATGCAGCGAATCTTGCACATTATTATGCAGGTGCAATTTATCTCCGCAAAGAAGATTATAACAACGCTATCAAGCATCTGGAAGATTTTTCTACTGATGCCACACAAATTCAAAGTGCAGCATGGCGTATGTTGGGCGATGCTTATATGAGTACCGACAAAAAAGAAAAAGGTGCCGGCATGTACGAAAAAGCAGGCAAGCTCAATGAAAAAGATGAATACACTTCTTCTGAAAATTTATTCCGTGCAGCCATGGCGTATGAAGTGATCGGGAAAAAAGAGAAGGCAACCGAGTTATTAAAAACACTCAAAGAAAAATATCCAAAAACATCAAGTGGTGGACAGGCAGAAAAGTATCTTGCCCGCCTTGGTGTGGTGAATATCGATTAATTCAACATCGCTCAACCAATTGTAGTATGGCAGAGGTTAGCAATAGTAACTTATATCAATTGAATGCAGGCACTCACGATTTTTCGGGTGCCTGTGTTGTGTTAGTACGCACCGAGTGGAATGCAGCCATTGTGGATGAACTCGAAAAAGGTTGCCGGAAAACATTGGAGGCATTTGCCGTTAAAGAAATCATTACCATTACTGTTCCCGGTGCCGTTGAAATTCCATTTGCTGTAAAACGTTTTTGGGAAAACAAATCACGCCACATCACAACAAGGCCGCATGCGTTTATTACGCTGGGTTGCGTAGTGCGTGGTGATACACCTCATTTTGATTATGTGTGCAAAGCAGTTACCGATGGTGTAATGCAGTTAAATCTGTCGATGGATGTGCCAACCATTTTTGGAGTGCTTACTGTAGAAAATCAGCAACAGGCTGAAGATCGTATTGGTGGCAGTCATGGTCATAAAGGTGAAGAAAGTGCTATCACTGCACTTAAGATGATCCTGTTGAATGAATCATTAAAGAAATAAAGACGCTGTGCATACAGCGAGTTGCAGCATGAAGGTTCAATTATTTATTCCCTGCTTTGTAGATCAGTTATATCCCGCCACCGCATTCAATATGGTGAAGGTGCTGGAAAAGCTTGGCTGCACCGTTACATACAACAGCAATCAAACCTGTTGCGGACAACCGGCTTTCAATGCAGGTTTCCAGGATGAATGCAAAGATGTGGCAACAAAATTCCTCAACGATTTTTCAGGTAGCGAATACATTGTATCGCCTAGTGCTTCTTGCGCAGGTTTTGTGCGGAATTATTACGGGAAGATATTTGATAACTCATCGGTTCATAACGATGTGAAAGGGATCAATAAACGCTTGTATGAGTTTAGTGAGTTCTTAACGGATGTATTGAAAGTTGAAAATGTTGGTGCAAAGCTGGAAGGCAAAGCAACCTATCATGATAGTTGTGCAGCGTTACGTGAATGCAAGATCAAAGAAGGTCCACGTAAGTTGTTGCAGCATGTAGAAGGATTGGAGTTGGTTGAAATGAATGATGTAGAAACCTGTTGTGGTTTTGGCGGCACATTCGCTGTAAAATTTGAACCTATCTCCATTGCCATGGCCGATCAGAAAGTAAACAATGCATTGGCTACCGGTGCTCAGTACATGATCTCCACCGACCTGAGTTGTTTGATGCATTTGGATGGTTACATCAAACAGAAAGGACACAATCTGCGAACATTACACATTGCTGATGTGTTAGCGAATGGATGGTGAGAATACAATTTGAAAAGTTGAAGATGGGTTAATTTGAAAATTGAATTATCTTCAAATTTGTATTTTCATTTTCAAATCTTCAAATTCATAAATTTTCAAATTAACATGGCTCATTGGTTAATCAAATCAGAACCTTTTAAATACAGTTGGGATCAGTTTGTAAAAGACAAGCAAACGTTTTGGGATGGTGTACGCAACTATGCGGCACGTAACAATCTCCGTGATATGAAAAAAGGCGATGAAGTGTTTTTCTATCATAGCAACGAAGGATTGGAAATTGTAGGAATTGCAAAAGTGGTAAAGGAAGCATACCAAGACCCAACAACGGAAGAAGATGCATGGGTAGTAGTTGATTTTAAACCTGTACGTAAACTCAAAAAGCCGGTTACACTTGTACAGATGAAAGCCGATCAGCGATTGGCCAATATGGATCTCTTACGTTTAGGACGTTTGAGTGTAGGGAAAGTAACAGATGCAGAATGGGATATTGTATTGGAATTGGCGGGAGAGTGAGCCAAGAATTAAGAAGTAAAATGAGATGCGAAGCAAAATCTTCAATACTGCCAAAATTTTACCCTTACTTTTTTGTGTTTATCTAAATCTTAGTTCGTGGTTTCAGCTAAGAAGTATGGGACCTGAATATAGTTTAGCGAATATTCACTACATCAGTCTTGTCTTTTTATATGTATCTGTTGTCTTGTTTTTTATCAAACGAAAGATATTTTTGGTTGTAAGTATTATAACAATTGCTTTTTTGTTATTTGATGTATTGTCTATTATGCCAATTCAATATGCAACCCGGACTGAATTTACCTTAAACTCCTGGTCGATAGAAATTAGATATGTTCAGCCGTATTTTTGGGTTCTTGCTTTTCATGTTGGTTTAAATTTCAAAGACTATCGGTCCATGTTTGTTGATTTGAAAAGAATCAATAAATCAAAGGATACTCTCTCTTAATTTTCTTTAACAAATTTTGAAGGTTACATTTTACAGTTAGTGGTATCAATCCTTACTATGAACGATACATTAGCAGTTGAATGATTTGCTAGCCGGCAAATGAATTCAGCAAGTATTTCGCTGCTCCTGCATCTCGCTTCTCATTTAAAAACAATCAAAAAATTTCAAAATGAAAAAAATCATTTTGGCTGTCATTGTTTTGGCAGCCGCAGGCGGAGCTTTGTACTATTATTATCAAACAAAGAAGCCAGCAGTACAAACAACTACTTCGTATCAACAAAACATCATTGGCGAATGGATGATCGACTCTGTTGCAGCAGGCGACTCAGGCAGCATTGGTTTATTAATGCTTTCACTCGATACAAATTTCACCAGGTATCGGTTTCAATTTAAAGAAGATGGAAGTATTACACAGTTATTGAACGATACCGTTCTTCCGTTGAAACGAACCTATGAATGGAAAGACAGCGTTCATCTAGCTATTAATGAAGGCGATTCACTCACCGATCAACAGTCCGTTCAGGTATTAGCATTGACAACTGATGCATTTACAATCATGCATAAAGACAGTTCCGTATTCTATTTTAAGAAGCAGCGCCGTTAACGATGCAAGCCGGTTGATGTTTCTATCAACCGGCTTCTTTTATGCAAATCCAATTTTTCTGCATCTGATTAAAAATTAGTTTATGAAATACATACATTTCATTCTGCTTCTGTTTGTGTTTGCGGCTTGCAATCATTCTGAATCAGCAAAGAGTAAATCGACTGATGTTCTGCTCCATTCACCGAATTTGAAAATGGAGGAGTCAGCAATGGAAACAGCAGTTACCGATTCGGCGGCAGCATTTACACCACCGCAATCTGGTGATCAACAACAGGCAAAGCAACCAGTAAAGCCATCACAGGTCCCAGCCAGTAAACCCGACTGGAATAAGAAGATCATTAAAACAGGTTCACTCAACGTTGAAGTAAAAGAGTATGCAAAGTTTAATCAACTTGTGCATACTGCAGCCAATAAGTTTGGCGGTTATATTGCTGATGAGCAACAAACAGAAACGGACTATAAAATTGAAAATACAATTACCATCAAAGTGCCCGTTGATCAGTTCCAATCTGCTGTTGATTATCTCACAAACGGTGATAGAAAAATGAATGAGAAGAAGATCAGTTCTGAAGATGTAACAACACAATATGTGGATACAAAATCAAGACTGGAAGCAAAGAAGCAGGTTCGTCTCCGTTATCTTGATTTGTTGAAGCAGGCAAAAAATATGGAGGAGATCTTACAGGTGCAAAACGAGATCAACGAAATACAGGAAGAAATTGAAAGTGCTGCCGGTCGTATTAACTATCTGTCGAATGCATCAGCTATGAGTACCATTCATCTTACGTTTTATCAGGTGCTCAACGCAACTGCTGCCGATCCGGACAATCGTGGTTTGTGGGAGAAAGTAAAAACCGCTTTTTTAACCGGATGGAATGGAGTAGGAGACGTACTGATCGGGTTGGTTTATATTTGGCCATTGCTGATAATAGCTGCTGTGATCGTATGGTGGTTGAAACGATTCTCATTCAGGCCCCGAAAAATTGTTCAGTAATAAATATTGCTACAGAACATATGGATCGGCATCGGCTCATATGTTCTGTTTTACAATTTTCAAAAACTCTTCTCTCGGGATCATCCTTGCACCCAGGCTCTCTAAATGTGCTGTATGGATCTGGCAATCGATCAACACAATACCTTCTTTTTTTAGTTGTTGAACATAAGTGATGAATGCGTATTTGCTGGCGTTACTCACTTTGCTGAACATACTTTCACCAAAAAAAATATTCCCAATGCGGATGCCATATAATCCGCCCACCAGTTCATCGTGTTGCCATGCTTCAATACTAACGGCGTAGCCTAATCGATGTAGCTCTGTATAGGCTTCTTCGATGTCGGTTGTGATCCATGTGCCTTCCTGTTCTTCACGTGTTGCGGCGCATTGCTGAATAACGGCTGCGAAATTTCTGTTGATAGTTACGCTGTATGCTTTTCGTTTCAACAGTTGCTGCATGCTTTTACTGATGTACAATTCATCGGGAAAAATAACACAACGTGGATCAGGACACCACCAGAGCGGAGGCTCATCCTGGTTAAACCAAGGAAAGATGCCGCTCCGATAGGCCAACAACAGACGTTCGGTACGCAAATCGCCACCATAAGCAAGCAACCCATCCTCCGCTGCTTTTTCAACAGGCGGAAACCAGAGCGCATCAGATAAAAAAGGAAGGGGCATGTGTAAAGTAACAGGATAGGGCCGGAAACAACAAATCAGACAACCACTTCAACAGTTGCACCAATACCCCGCTCAGTAATTGTATCGCATAAAGGTTTCAGATCATCATACGCACCGTTTTTTACGGCGTATTTTCCCTTGGTGTGAATAAGCCAGGCACATTGTTCGGCCTGTTCCGGAGCGTGACCGCAAATATCAACAAGGGTTTCGATGACCCATTCAAATGTATTCACTTCATCATTCCACATGATCAGGCGACAGGGTTCTTCCACATCTGTAAGAACGTCGGTTTCAATTAACTCTTTGGTATATGTAGAATGATCGGCCATAAAACACAAATTTATAAAAAGAAGGGCTAAAAAAATAATTACTTGATATTATTCAGGCAACTAACAAGGCACAATACTTGTCATATATTCGTTCTCAGCTACTCAATTATATGAAATTCAAACTACTGCCTAAAAAGAAAGTGCCGGAAGAGCAAGGCAAAGCAATTGTGCTTTCCATCAATTCTACTAACAGAGGGTTGGATTTCCTGGTTGAATTATTCAGAAAAATTCGACCGGCAGATGTTACAAACACCGAAGATATAGAGCTGAAATTCAAAGCCTTTTTATTTCAATTACACGAAGACCGGTCATTATTGTTTTCACTTCGCCGTGCATTGTTATCACAGTTCACCGGCAGCGACCTTACTACTGCATTGACCGAAAGCGGGTTGTTAAGTTCAAGAGGATTTATCCAGGAACTTGGTTTGAAAGTGAAACATAAAATTATTCCTGCCTTATTAAAGCCCACTGATTTTCTCTTTGTAATTGAACGTATTTTTTATAAACGGAACGATTATGTCTGGATCGAAAAAATTGATCCGGAATTGTGGAAATCGTTTTTTGAACGGATCGGTATAGAAGTGAATTTATCGGAACCCGCACTTACATCACAACTAATTCATTCAATGCAGGTATTGTCGTACCGCTTGACCATGATGGGGTTGGAAAAAGAAGTTACCCGGCAATATAGCGAAGTAAATGATGCGGTATTTCCTTTTATGGAACAAAACAGGTTAGTGAATCTGTTCATCGAGCGAAAACAAAAAGCACATCCGATCAGTGATGAGAAAATGATAGCTGCCGGAATTTCGGAAGCATTACACAACTGCTTACAAAGCATTCAATGGATCAAAGAACAACGTAGGGAATCAGGTACAAGCCTGGCTGAAACATTTTTGCTTACACGCATGGAACAACATGTAGAACGGATGTTCATGTTGCTCGATGCGATTGATAACGATAACCGGTTTGATGTTGATCGGTTTATTACGTATTTCATCACAGTTGTTCGAAATCAAAACAGGAAGAACAGTGTAAAAGAATTTCTGTCGCAGAATATGGGATTGTTGGCTTACCAAATATCCGAACATGGAGGCCGGAGAGGAGAAACCTTTATTACCAAAACAAGAAAAGAATTCAATGCACTTTTTTTAAGTGCAATGGGCGGAGGTCTGATCATTTCCTTTATTGCGGTATTCAAAAATCTGCTGATGAAAGTAACGCTGGCTCCTTTTTGGCAAGCCGTTGCTTACAGTACAAATTACAGTTTTGGTTTCTTGCTGATCCAGTCAACCGGCTCTACACTTGCAACCAAACAACCAGCCTTCACGGCTTCGGCTGTTGCCAGTTCGCTTGATAGCAGCAAACTCAAGGGACGTCCTGATCTTGATAACCTCGCTGTTACCATTGCACAGGTGTCAAGGAGTCAGTTGGCTTCATTTGCTGGAAATCTATTAGTTGTTTTTCCGCTAACTTATTTGCTGGCGATGTTGTTTTTTGAAGTAACCGGAAACAGGGTTGCAACCGGAGCTGCTGCATTGCAGTTATTACAGAGTCAACATCCCTTTCAAAGTCTTGCATTGTTGTATGCATGCTTTACCGGTTTCTTTTTATTTCTAAGCGGATTGATTGCAGGTTGGGTGGAGAATTATGTTGTGTATGCACAATTGCCGCAACGCATTCAACTGCATCCAACACTTCGTCATTATTTAGGTGAGCGACAACTACGCTGGTTGGTAAGCACAGTTGAAAAGAAATTAGGTTCCATAGCCGGTAGTGTATCGTTGGGTTTTTTCCTCGGGATGGCTGCATTTATTGGTAAAACCTTTGGCGTGCCATTTGACATTCGCCACATTACGATCTCTGCAGGTAATACCGCTATTGGTTATTATGGATTAGAGGAGGCTATTAGTTACCGCTATCTCGCCACTGTACTGCTGGGTGTTGGGTTGATCGGCTTTCTCAACTTCTTTGTGAGTTTTGGATTTGCTTTTTACGTGGCAGTAAAATCGAGAGGCATTAAATTGAAAGATTATCCGGAATTCCTGGGTATTCTCTGGCGCTACATCCGCAAACGACCAATGGATTTCATTATTCCGACGAAAAAATAAACTTGAAAGATTTTTTTAGATTTTTTTGTCTGAATAACTCATCCCCTTATCTTTGCACTCCCCAAACGGGAGCATAGCTCAGTTGGTTCAGAGCATCTGCCTTACAAGCAGAGGGTCCGCGGTTCGAGCCCGTGTGCTCCCACAAAGAAACCTCCGATTTATCGGAGGTTTCTTTATTTTACGGCATGACTTACACCGTCTACATTTTATATTCCATTTCGTTTGATAAATATTATGTTGGTTACACTGGCGATATAATTGCAGAAAGACTACGCCGCCACAATTCGAATCACAATGGATTCACCGGAGGTTCAGGTGATTGGATAGTAAAGTATACAGAGTGTTTTAATAATAAGCAGGATGCTATTCAAAGAGAAAAAGAGATCAAGTCTAAGAAGTCGAGAAAATACATTGAAGCATTAATAGCTCTTTCGGTTTAGAGCATCCCGATTTACAATCGGGAGTGGTCCGCGGTTCGAGCCCGTGTGCTCCCACAGAAAAACCTCCGAAATTTCGGAGGTTTTTTTTATCTGTTTACTTATCGATACAAATTCTCTTCAATTCACATCTTTTCCTTCTTTCAACTTAGAGATCATCGTCTGCACATTATTTTTATTGGGTTGATCAGGTGCTAACGGTAGTGCAAGGTTGGCATACTTTAATGCATTCTTGTAATCTGCAGTAGCAGAATAGCCTCTCACCAAACCCATCAACGTTGTAAACTGGTTCGGATTTTTTGCATGGTTTTGTTTGAAAACTTCCAGCGCTTCTTTTGCTTTTTTCAGTTGTAATAATTGGCGGCCGTATTGATGCAGGTCCTGCATGTTACCAAACGTCATGGCCTGTTTCATTACATTGCTTGCTTCATCTGCACGACCAAGTTTTTCCAGCAATTGTGCCTTTACAGCCCATGCACCAAACACACGATCACCACCAAAGCCTGTACTTGTAGCAGAATCGGCCCACAGCAGTGCTTCGTTCAAATTTGTATTACGTTGCAAACACCAGCTTGCTGCCTGGTTCCAGCTTTGCCAGATGAATCCTTTTTCTGTTCGTAATTCTTTTCTGAAAGAAGCGATCTGTTCTTTCACATAATCAGTTTCAATACGAAAAGGAAACATGAGTTTCTCCCATTGCAATACAACCGTAGCGCCTGCTTCACTTTCATTCATGAATTCGTACTTCAACCATTCAATTGATTTATCAAGTGCCACTGCTTTTACAGGTACACGCAAGGCATCTTCTTTTGCATCGTAATAATAATGACCCCATGAAGTGGAGTTGTTTGATAAGATCAAGGTTGAACCATTTGGATCATACGCCAGAAACAAACCATACTTGCCGGCTTTCAATGGTTTCCCCTCCACTGTAACATCGGTACTGAATTCAATGGTTGTGTTTTCATTGGCACCTGCACGCCAGGGAGCAGATTTGCTGCTGCCAAAACCAGGATCGGTAAAACCAACAGGCACCAGCTCACCCCATACTTTTCCTTCACGGCCTTTCACGGCCGGACGATCATAATGAATCGTTACATCTGTTAAACCGATCCGTTCACTCACCGATGCTTTTTTATTGCCACCACTTGGAGCAACAGTTAATGGAATTTGTGCGAAAGTTGAAAGGCAGAGGAAACTACCAAGCAGCAGTAAACAGAATTGTTTCATGTATGAAAAATTTTAGTTGGTGCAAATTAATTATTTACAAAACGATGCAGCAGCAGAATATGATTAAATCATACAGTAGCTGACAAACGGAGTGCAAGTAAGATCTGCAGTGAAATGCGACGTCGGTTATTTACTTCGGTTGACGATCCTGGTAACCCCAGTGTTCGTCGTCTTTTAATTCGGGGCTATCATACGTTCCATGGCAGAGAATACTGTACACAAGTGTTATGATCAGAAAAGGCGAAAGGAAAAACATGATCATGGTTACATCCGGCAAAATGTTCAGATGCAGCAATACAACATATGCCAGTAAATAGCAAGTAAGAAGAATAGCAAGTATGTAAGGCTGTTTCAACATATCTATTCATTTCAAGTAAAACAATTACGATACAGATATTGTTGTTAATACTTTTAATCGCATCAAGAATTGTTCCAGTTGGCCGGTAGTGGATGGCGCAGGTGAATGAAAACGTTGAGTAATTTCATGCCGTTCTATATTTCAAAAGTGAAATGATATCAAGTAAATAAATGGCATATATACAGAATTGTAAAACAGCCTGATTTGGTATTCCTGATTTTTTAATATTTCAAGCAACGTGTTTTCAAATTATACTTATCACAAAAAATAGATTGTACTACATTTCATATTTGCAGATTTCTGTATTTTCATCGGGATGATGTCCCAAAGTTCCGCTGAATTTGAACTCTTGCCTTTTTTTGAACTTACTCCCGATCTTGTTTGTATCGCAGGAAAGGATGGCTATTTCCGCAGGATCAATCAATCTGTTAGTAAAAAACTTGGGTATACCAATGAGGAATTGTTTGCAAGGCCAATCAGTAGTTTTGTGCACCCCGACGACAGAGAGCTTACACAGCTTACACGTGTAAAGATGATCGAAGGGCAACCGCTTGTTAATTTTCAGAACCGATATCTTCATAAAAACGGAAGCATCGTTTGGCTTGAATGGACCTCCATTTATTTTGCTGAACGGGAAGTGGTGTTTGCGATTGCAAAAGATGTAACACGACGCAAAGAAACAGAACTGCAAATTGAAGAAAAATACAATCGCTTTAAAGGATTAGCGAATCATTTCAAAGGCAATATTGAGCGTGACAGAAAATATCTTTCCGTTGAGCTGCACGAAGAGCTTGCACAACTGCTCGCCGTTTTGAAAATCGATATTGACTGGATCAAAACAAAAGAAGCAGAGTTACCCGATGAAATTTCAACACGGCTGGAACATGCAGGTGTTATTGCCGAACTGTTGATCAAAACCATTCAACGTATTTCGTTTACTATCAGCCCGGGTATGTTAACAGATCTTGGATTGGTTGAAACTTTGCAATGGCATTGCAATGAATTCAGTCTGATCAGCTCTGTCGACTGTAAGCTGAAGGGAAGTTGTGATGATGAATTATTGAGCAAGGAACTGCAGCTCGACATTTTTCGGATTTGCCAGGAAGCATTGCATAATGTATTGTATCATTCAGACGCAACTATTGCATCCATCACAATCAAAGAAACAACAACTGAATTGTCGTTTGCTGTTGTTGATAACGGGAAAGGATTTGATGTTACTCAAATTGAAAAAAGCAACGGCCTCACTGTCATGAAAGAACGAGCCGCCTCCATCAATGCGGCACTAGCTGTATCCAGTAAACCCGGCAGCGGAACAGAAGTGATTCTTACGCTGAAAAAATAACCATTCTATTTTTGTTTGTACTGCTGCGATAAATCCCTGATGCGGATATTCCGGAAATCAATCGGCTGGCCTTCGCTTTGCAATGCAATAAAACCACTGCTCAATAATTTCCCATCTTGTTTTATGTTGGGATCGTAACGGGCCACTACGCCGCCACCAATTTGTGGTTTAGAATATTGCAATACCGTATCGCCATTAATGATATGCGTGATCAACGAATCGCCCAACACAATTAATTCTGCACTCACCCATTGTTCGCCATCATATGTTTTGGATGTGGAGTTGAGGCAATGCCCCGGATACATGGTTCCCTTGTACACGATTTCTGTTCCCGGCGAACACATGTTACCGGTGGGTCGTGGTTTGCCATCACTGAGTCCGCCGAGGAATTGCATTTCAACCGAGATGGGCCAATCCTGTTCTTTCGGCATACTGCGTGGGTCTTGCGAATGAAACATCACACCGCTGTTTCGCAATGTATACGAAGGTGCTGTTTTAAACCACTCGCCTACAAAACGATATTCCATTTTGAGATGATAGTAGGAGTAAGGTGTTTTATAATACAAATGACCAAACTGTTCATTGAATTTATCATACTGATCATAACGTACTTTGATCATATCCTCTTCCACACGAAAGGTGTTGCCAAAGTTGACACCTGTTTCATGATGCTGAATTTTTACGATCCAGTCGTTGATGTCTTTGCCGTTGAAGAGCGGTTTCCATTCATCGGCTGCTTTCGTTGTAGTACGGCTGCTGCAACTGTTGAGTATGAATGATGCAAGACTGATGAGAAGAATTGAAAAGAAATGACGCATGTTGTTGAAATATGGATTCCGAAGATACTTGAAACAAAGGAAATGAAGTTGAGGGAACGGTTGCGCAATGATCCTTATTCCTGATGTCGAGATATATCGCACTATTTTTTAGCGCAAGCGCCTCGCTTGTGCGATTTACCGAAATCATATGTTCATTGGAAAGGCACAAGTGAGACGCTTACGCCAACTGGGGATTTATAGTCTTTTAACCATTTTAAGCTGAATCAATAAATTGTACGAACCGATTAAAAAACTATACATAAATATTACTAGAAGAATAATAGTATAGCTCGTAATTGCATTGAATAGTAGCCCTGCTAGCCACGCAGCAATTCCAACTGCAATGAGAAGGATGTTTATTTTTTTATTTTTCCCAAACTTAGAACTCTGATGCTCTTTTGAATTCGGAATAAATATAAGTGGGAAGAGAAACAAAACAATGTAAATCATCAATAATCCAGTAAAACACCATACCCTCAAATAGTTGTCCTCAATTTTTAAGATCTTTTGAGAGGCAAAAATGGAAGAAGTCAAAGCTGCGAAATAGATAGTTAAACTAAAAAATTTCTTTTGGCGGAGGAGAAACAAAATTCCTTTCAGATAATAAAACAACATTACTAGTCCTAAGATAAAACCCGATATATAGTAAAATGAATAACGCATTTGAAGAATGTTAAGTGACGCAAAACGGCAGGGCTTACTGCTGTGCTGGAATTTATAATGTCCAGCCCGGAACCGCAGCCCATCTAAAAATATGATGTTGAATTTAATAATTAAAAGCCAAATAGCATTCCGTCCGCTGTAACTAAAGCTGATAGCGAATAAAAAGATGATATTTTATTCGTCCGCTAGTATAGCAGCAAGCCCCAATGTTATAGTTATACCAAACGAATTTTGGATGTCACGAAATAATAAAAAGTCTAAGGTGTCTTTGTTTTATGAATGGGTTGGTGAGTTAGTGTGTCACCTGTTATGGGGGTCACTAGTTGCTTACCTAACGTATCGGTTGGTGGTGTCGTAATATTTGGTTTGTCCGAACCTTTTGTATTGTCGCAAGGTTTGATAAGAATAAGTGTCCCAATGATACCAATAGCCAAACTAATAAAACTTGTCGCAACGTATTTATAAATGTGTGTTTTGAAGTCTTGTGTCTGCCAGAAGAATTTTTTGAGACTGTAAGAGAGTGTCAGCTTTTGAGCAAATGAAGGCTTTGTAAAAAACTTTGTGTTGTCAAAATATTTTTTTAAGTCGTTTGATATAAGTTCGTGTGTCAAACTTGAATTTCGGTATGCAAAGTCAGCTCTTGAAATTTTTTTAATTGCAAAAGAAAACTGTGTGTCCTGTTTAAGTTCAAGAGTTGTTTGAGGTTGTTCCTTTCCTTGCATTACGTATAAAGCAAACCTTTCTGCGTGACCCATAGGAGTGGGAAACGAAAATGAAATGTCAACATTGGTTATGCGGTCTGAGGTAATTGTCACATAACCAACTTGGCGAAATTTGTCATAACCTATGTAAACGGGAAGTTGCATATTAGTTGCCTATAACATTCCAATTTATGATATAATATGATACTACACAAAAAAGAGAGCATCTGAAAATCAATATTATAGTGTTATACTTTTTGTACCTGCCTATCGGCAGACAGGTCGTAGTTAGTACCATACAATCTTTGGAGAAGCAATCAACTTTATACCTTACACAAGGCACCTCACTTCCCAAACGTCGATTTCTTCCACGCACTCATCATGCGTATTCCTTTCTCTTCATCTACATACATGATGTTAACAGTAAATTCTTTGTCGCCAAATGGACGACTAAACATAAACAGCCGGATAACGATATTATTGGGCATGCTGATGCTGATCCGGAATTTCTGAAACAACAAACCTGCGATCAATTCTTCTGATGAAGCAGTGTCAATTGTTCCGTTTGGAATTTGTTCTTTGAAGGTTTCGTAAAGAACTTCGTTTACAGTTCGAAAATAAGCGGGGTAATCAGGGTCGGTAATTGAATCGTAAGGCTGCTGATTCGCTTCAAAATAATTTAAGTCGTCGTACTTTACTACAAAAAGGGTAGTGGCGTTGCTTTCAACTTTCTCGCCATATGTTTTCTCGATCGCTTCGGCACCTTTTTGTTCCAATCGTTGCCACTCCTGTTGTGAAACTACAGTAGTGCCCTGCGGAATAATGATCTTCCAGTTAATTGGTTTGTAAACAAATTCTTTGCCTGCTTCAATTTGTGCTGTAGCAGTGAGTGTAACAATAAAAAGTAAAAGCGAAAAAACGGTTTGCTTGATCATAGATGCTTTATGCCTTATTGGTCGAATGCCCTTGTTGGTCGCCTGACCAACACCGGATTTATTATTTTTTAAAATTCTTACTCACTACTAATTCCTTGCTACCTGCAGTATATGTATAAAATCCTTCGCCGCTCTTTACGCCTAACTTACCTGCAGTCACCATATTCACCAGCAGCGGACAAGGTGCATATTTTGGATTACCAAAACCATCGTTCAACACACGCAATATAGCAAGACAAACATCCAGCCCGATAAAATCAGCTAATTGCAACGGTCCCATCGGGTGAGCCATTCCCAATTTCATTACGGTATCAATTTCTTCCACACCGGCAACACCTTCGTACAAACTGCAAATCGCTTCATTGATCATCGGCATTAAAATGCGGTTGGCTATAAATCCGGGATAATCATTTACCACGCAGGGTACTTTGCCAAGCTGCTTGCTTAACTCCACAATTTGATCGGTCACTTCTTTTTTTGTTGCATATCCGTTAATGATCTCTACCAGTTTCATTACCGGTACAGGATTCATAAAATGCATGCCAATTACCATACCGGGTCGTTTGGTTACTGATGCAATTTTTGTAATGGAAATAGATGAAGTATTGCTGGCTAAGATGCAACCGGCCGGAGCTGCTTTATCGATCTCTTCAAAAATGTCGAGCTTCAGTTCAATATTTTCAGTAGCAGCTTCCACAATCAATTCAGCTGTACTTACACCTTTCAACAAATCGTGTGTTGTAGTAATATTTTTTAATGTGCTTTGTTTTTGTTCTTCGGTTAAAGTGCCTTTGGCAACCTGCCGGTCGAGATTTTTACTGATGCTTTCCATCGCTTTTGTTAACTGACCTGGATTTACATCAATAAGTGTTACGTTAAATCCATACTGGGCAAATACATGTGCAATTCCATTTCCCATGGTTCCTGCACCGACAACTGCAATCTGTTTCATTTCTATGCTTTTTATTGGTTGCAAGATAAGGAAAGACCAGTGTTGATTGTATGACGGGAATTAGAATGCGTGATGATAAAGACTTGCCACAAAGACTCAAAGTCGCAAAGAATCACGAAGAAGGGTTGCCTACCTTCCAAAGGTTGGCAACCCTGAAAAGTTCAGCAAAGAAAAAAAAGTACAAGTGTGCGACGCAACAAAAGTTGAGGAAATGACAATAGCCCGGACACAAAATGATTTTGATATCCGGAAAATGTTTGAAAATTAATTCTTATTTGTGCGGCTTTGTGTCTTCGTGCCTTGGTGGCAAGTTTAATTTTTCTTCTTAAAATCTCCCCGTTTCCACGCCTGTATAAATTCATTCCAGGCAACCGGGTTAAAGATATTCTGCGGACGGAACTGCCCGTTGTAGTATTGCGACTGTGCATATTGACGTTGCACATTCCGTGAGTTTTCACCACCATCACGTGGGAGCGATTGTTGTAAAATTCTTGATTGAGCCGTTCTGGTATTTTGTCGTGCAATTTCAATTTTATCGGCGGGCACATCGGCCGTTACAAACTCCCGTTCAAACTGTTCCCGTCGTGGCCTTGCTTTAATGATGGTGGCAGGTAAATAAACCGTATCAACCACCATGAGTTGTATTACGCTGAAGGAATTGCCTTCAATATTAACGGGGATGACCACTTCTTTTGCTTTGAACCCCACATAGGTAAAATCGATAATATCGCCTTTCAACACCACAATACTGAACACACCTTGTTCATTGGTAAACGTTCCCCGGTTTTGATTGCGGAGTTTCACCGTAACACCGGGCAGTCCACGAAGGCTGTCGGCGGTCATTACCACACCATATAATTGTACCACGGAATCTTTGAACGATTCAAACTGAGCTTTAACGGCAAAAGGTGCAAGCAATACAAACAGGAGTCCAAGGAGTAGAAATTTCTTCATCTGCTTCAAAAATAAGCCAAAACATGATTTGCCTCATTATTTGAAAGCGATCAATGGCTAAATTTGCGTTTCTATTCACTTTTTTAACAAATAATAATACGATATGACAAAGGAACAAGTGCTGCAGGCGTTGAGTAATGTGCAGGAGCCCGATCTTGGTAAAGACCTTGTTACGCTAAATATGATCAAGGATATAGTGATCGATGGAAATAAAGTTTCCTTCACCATTGTATTAACAACGCCTGCTTGTCCCATGAAGGATATGATGGGACGTGCAGCAACCAATGCCATTGAATTGCTGGTAAATAAAGATGCGGTTGTGATCGTGAACTTTACATCGAATACAACGAGCAACCGGAAAGATGCAAGATCGGTATTGCCGAATGTGAAAAATATTATTGCCGTAGTAAGTGGTAAAGGTGGCGTAGGGAAGAGTACTGTTAGTGCAAATCTTGCGATTGCATTGGCACAAGGTGGTGCAAAAGTTGGTTTGATGGATGCAGATATTTACGGACCAAGTGTACCTATTATGTTTGGTGTAAGGGGCGAACGTCCGAAGATGACGGAGGTAAATGGTAAAGCCATGATCGTGCCCATGGAAAAATATGGCATCAAATTCATGAGCATTGGTTTGTTGGTAAATGAAAAAGATGCCATTGTGTGGCGTGGACCAATGGCCAGCAGTGCAATCCGTCAATTTGTAACGGATGTAATGTGGGAAGAATTGGATTATTTAGTGATCGATATGCCACCGGGTACAGGTGATATTCATTTAACATTGGTACAAACTGTTCCCGTAACAGGTGCTATTGTTGTAACCACTCCACAGGATATTGCATTGGCTGATGCAAAGAAAGCCGTAGCAATGTTTGGACAGGCGCAAATTAAAGTGCCCATTATTGGTTTGGTAGAGAACATGGCGTATTTCACTCCTGCTGAATTGCCGAATAACAAATATTATATTTTCGGAAAAGATGGTGGCAAACGTTTGGCTGATGAATTTGAAATGAATTTTCTCGGGCAGATACCATTGGTGCAAAGCATTCGTGAAGGTGGTGATTACGGAATGCCGATCATGGCAAGTGACGATAGCGTTACCAAAAAAGCATTTCAAGATTTTACAGCCGCTGCTGTACGAAGCATTGCGATGCGGAATGCCGAGATGCCTGCAACTGAATTACTTACAACTGTGGTATAGTTTATGATTAGGGAGTAATTGAACTTGATGCAAAACATTGTTGCATCATAAAAGAAGTTACCTGTTGTGCATTACAATGTGTAGCTTCCACTTTATTACTCACTAAAAAAAACGAATCATGGAACTGATCGCAACACTCTTGATTGGCGCACTGGCCGGATGGCTGGGAGCATTTATCTTTAAAGGAGGCGGACTTGGATTGCTTGGTAACATTGTAGTTGGTATCCTTGGAAGTTTTGTGGGATACTGGTTGCTTGGCAAACTGGGTATTAGTTTTGGAACAGGATTGGTGGGTGCAATTTTAACTGGTGCTTTAGGTGCTATTGTTATTCTCGCCATTATCAATCTGTTGTTCAATCGAAGATGAAAATGAAATTGTGATAAGGAACGGCGGGCTTTTAGCCCGCCGTTATTTTTTTGTAGATGCTTTGCTAACTTTGGTTTATGTATAACCTTACTCATTTCAAAGAACCTGATCAATCGGTTGTGACTGATTTTATGAAACAGCATCCGTTTGCAATGTTGATCGGTAATGCAGATGGACGTTCAGTGGCAACACAAATTCCCTTGTTATTTGAAGAGCGTAATGGAAAGATGATCTTGCTGGGTCATATGATGAAAAAACAGGATCATCAACTGGCGTTTGAAAAAAATCCCGAAGTGTTGGTCGTGTTTACTGGTCCGCATACGTACGTGAGCGCTACCTGGTATGAAGATCCGCATCAGGCGAGTACCTGGAATTATGTTAGTGTGCATGCAAGAGGAAGCATTTCATTTCTGGATGAACAGGGGTTGAAAGAGGCATTGCAAAAATTAAGTTCTCATTACGAACAGCATGATCCACATGCAACAACAGTGTTCAATAATTTATCGCATGAATACACAAGTCCCCTGCTGAAAGCCATCGTTGCATTTGAAATTGAAGTAAACTCAGTGGAGCATGTGTTTAAGCTTAGCCAGAACCGGGATGAAAAAAGTTATCATCATATTATCGATCATCTTAAAGCGGAAGGCGGAGAAGCAGCTGAGGTAGCAAAGATGATGGAAGAACGAAAGGAGAAAGTATATCCGTCTGCATAACCGGTATTGTTCAACGTTTCCTTTTTTCAAATGATTTAATCGTTTCTTTGTTGCTATGCAGTTTCAACCATCACTTGCCTTCGCTCAACAACTGGATGCAGTTGATCCGTTAAAGAGTTTTCGTCAGCAGTTTATTATTCCTTCTGCAAACGGGAAAGAGAAAGTCTATTTTCTTGGTAATTCACTTGGCTTGCAGCCAAAGCGTACAAAAGACCGGCTGCAAACAATCCTCAACGATTGGGCAGCGCATGGCGTAGAAGCGTTTTTTGGTGCTGACGAACCGTGGATGGATTATCATGATCAACTTACAACGCCGCTCAGTAAAGTTGTTGGTTGTTTGCCGCATGAAGTAACGGTGATGAATAACCTCAGTGTAAATCTGCATTTGATGCTGGTGAGTTTTTATCGTCCGCAGGGCAAACGCTATAAAATTCTTTGTGAAGCAAAAGCGTTTCCCAGCGATCAGTACATGATGGAAACGCATGTAAAGCATCATGGATTCGATCCGGCTGATGCAATTATTGAAGTAAAGCCAAGAGACGGCGAACATACTATCCGCAATGAAGATCTGTTACAAATCATTGTGCAACACAGGGAAGAACTGGCATTGGTATTATTTGGCGGCATCAATTATTACAGCGGTCAGGTATTCGATATGCAAACCATTACGCAACTGGCAAAGCAAGCCGGAGCGAAAGTTGGATTCGACCTGGCACATGCTGCCGGTAATATTGAATTAAAACTGCACGACTGGAATGTTGACTTTGCGTGCTGGTGTAATTACAAATATCTCAACTCTGGTCCGGGTGCTGTGGCAGCAGCGTATGTGCATGAGCGTTATCATACCGATCCATCGATACAACGTTTTGCAGGTTGGTGGGGTTATGAAAAAGCCACCCGTTTTCAAATGGAGCAAGGCTTCAAGCCCATTCAATCGGCGGAAGGTTGGCAACTGGGCACACCGGCTATGCTGTTGTATGCATCGCATCTGGCTGCACTACAGGTGGTGGAAGAAGCCGGTTGGCAAAACATCAATCAAAAACGAAAATTACTCACAGCATATTTGTGGTATATCCTTGATGAAGTAAACTCTTCGCAGAAGCAACCCATCATTGAATTTATAACGCCCCGCAATGAAAACGAACATGGTTGCCAGGTGAGCATGAACATGCTGCAACGTGGGAAAGAAGTTTATGCTGAATTGATGAAGCAGGGATTTTATGTGGACTGGCGTGAACCATCGGTAATACGTTTGGCTCCGGTTCCGTTGTACAATACGTTTGAAGAAGTGTGGAAATTCGGGGAGGCGCTGAAGAAAATTTTAGCGTCTTAAAATTACTCTAGTTACCTGCCTCGTACTTCTTACATCGTGCATCTTTCTATATCTTCGCCGCATGACAAGGCAGCAACTTATTGAGCAGATCAATCAAAAGCAATCGTATTTGTGTGTTGGGTTAGATACCGATCTTACTAAAATTCCGAAACATTTACAATCGCATCCCGATGCGATGTTTGAATTCAATAAAGCCATCATTGATGCTACCTTGCCACATTGCGTAAGTTACAAGATCAATACTGCGTTCTACGAAGCTATGGGAGTCAAAGGATGGGAGGTGATGGAACGTACTGTCAATTATATTCCCGATACTCATTTTAAAATTGCTGATGCCAAGCGTGGCGATATCGGTAACACCTCTTCACAATATGCACGGGCTTTTTTCGAAGCCATGAATTTTGATGCAGTAACTGTTGCGCCATATATGGGTGAAGATAGTGTGCGTCCGTTTTTAGAATACGAAGGCAAGTGGGCGATTGTGTTGGGACTTACATCCAACAAAGGCGCAAATGATTTTGAATTGAAACAACTGATCAGCGAAAATGGTGAAGAGCATTTACGTGCAGAGTTTTTGTACGAACGTGTGTTGCGCACAGTTGCAAAATGGGGTACGCCTGATAATTTAATGTTTGTAGTAGGGGCAACACAACCCGAAGAATTTATAAACATCCGCAGCATTATTCCTGATCATTTTTTATTGGTTCCCGGTGTTGGTGCACAAGGTGGAAGCTTAAAAGATATTTCAGAAAAGGCAATGAATGCCGATTGCGGGCTTCTTGTGAATGCAAGCCGTGCAGTTATTTATGCTTCAGGTAAAGAAGATTTTGCAACAGAGGCAAAAGCCATTGCAGAGCAATATCAAGTTGAGATGAAGAGTTATTTGTAAGCAAGAACATCAGAAAAGATAAAGCTGAAGTTTTTGTCATTCCGACGCAGGAGGAATCTGTTGGGCTTTGTACAGGTGCTCTGCAGATCCCTCGTTCCTCGGGATGACAGTTCATTTCATCTCCTTCATCATCACCTCTTTCACTCTCACCGCCCAGCGTGCATAATCTTTTCCGGATGGATGCAGTCCATCGTCGGTAACCAATGTTAAATCAGTAGCGGCTTCTCTTGTAAAAGGAGTGATGTTGATGTAATGGACATTGTACTGCTTGCTGATCTTTTCGTTGATCGCATTAAACGCATCGATCTCTTTTGCAATTTTACTGCGGTCACGGTCTTTTGCAAATGGTGTTACGCCCCAATCAGGAATACTTAATACAATTACATGGTTTGCTTTGTCACCTGCATAACCAATTGCCTGTTGCAACAATTCTTCAAATTGTTGTGCATATTCTTGTTCACTCCTGCCACGGTATTGATTGTTTACACCAATCAATAGTGTAACAAAATCAAACGGCACTGCTAATCGCACCCGACTTAATTGCTCCTGCAGTTCATCGGTCGTCCAACCGGTTTTAGCAATGATTGCCGGGTCATCGATCGTTATTTTTTCTTTTTGCAACAATGCAACAAGCTGGTGCGGAAAGTTTTTTTCTGACGGAACACTTTCGCCGATGGTATAAGAATCACCGAGAGCGAGATAGGTATATGTTTTTTGTGACGTGTTTGTTGGCATCTTACTGCTGTTGCATGAAATGGTTAGAAATAATAATAGAACGATTGCGTTTAGGAATTGCATAAGGCTGATAAATGTTTTGCAGAAGTTCAAATCGAAAAATATGCTTGATGCATCTTGCTTTGAATTTAATTTTCAGGAATCCCCGTTTTAAAACTACCACTACCCATCGTCCACCAAGGCCGGATATCATACGTTAAACGACCGGCAACAATTGCAGGATCTGTTTTTACCAATAACTCGATCTCTTCTTTTGTTTTACAACCCGGTGCCGACGCATCAAAAATAAAAAGCCCCACCCAGTCGCCACCATCTCCAAAAGGTCCGGCAACTTTTAATTTTCCTTCTTTGTGTAATCTCGCCATATTTGCCATATGTCCTTGCTGGATTTTTGCTGCTGTGGCAGAATCCTGCGAACGATTGGAACCTTTTAGCAACATCACAAACCAATATGGCTGAATGGTTTCTTTTGGGGTTTCATTCTTTTGTTGGGCAAACCCGGTAAGCGATACAAGCAACAGGCAGCAAAAAAATAATTGTTTCATGGAAGTTTGTTAAGGGCAAGAAAAGTACAACTTTTTCTATTCTGTCAGCCGCTCATTCGTACATTTGCGACCAGCTGATTCCCGTCCTTAGAGTGGAAGAAAAGATGGAAGGGGTGGGGTTGAGTAGAATAGATAAAGTACAAGAGTGCGACGCAACGAACGTAACATAGCAGCACAAAAGACGATAACAAAAAATTGCTTCCGGTATGAGTGTAAAACAAGACCTTTTTCAAAGCCCAGATTATTTTTTAGTGGATGAATTGTTGACCGAAGAACATAAGTTGATTCGTGATACAGTGCGTGCTTACGTTAAAAAAGAAATTTCTCCTATCATTGAAGAGTATGCACAAAAAGCAGAATTTCCTGTGCAGATCGTAAAGCAAATGGGCGACTTAGGTTGCTTTGGTCCAACAGTGCCCGTTGAATATGGTGGCGGTGGTTTGGATTATATCAGTTATGGATTAATGATGCAGGAATTGGAACGTGGCGATAGTGGTGTGCGTTCAACTGCTAGTGTGCAGGGAAGTTTAGTGATGTATCCTATTTATGCGTATGGTAACGAAGAGCAACGGAATAAATATTTACCCAAGCTTGCAAGTGGCGAATGGTTGGGTTGTTTTGGTTTAACAGAACCAGATCATGGTAGCGATCCAAGCAGTATGTTGACGAATATAAAAGATGCAGGTGATCATGTGATTTTGAATGGCGCAAAAATGTGGATCAGTAATGCGCCGTTTGCACAAGTAGCTGTTGTGTGGGCAAAAGACGAAGAGGGTGTAGTGCGAGGCGTAATTGTAGAAAGAGGAATGGAAGGATTTTCTACACCAACAACGCACGGTAAATGGAGTTTGCGTGCAAGTGCAACCGGTGAGTTGGTATTTGATAATGTGAAAGTGCCGAAAGAAAATATTTTACCGAATGTAAAAGGATTGAAAGGTCCGTTGGGTTGTTTAAGTAAAGCACGTTATGGTATTGCGTGGGGTGTGTTAGGTGCTGCCATGGATTGTTACGATACTGCATTGCGTTACAGTAAACAGCGTATTCAATTCGACAAGCCGATCGCAGGATTTCAATTGCAACAAAAAAAGTTGGCGGAGATGATCACAGAAATAACCAAAGCACAATTATTGAATTGGCGTTTGGGTGTGTTGATGAGTGAAGGAAGAGCTACACCACAGCAAGTGAGTATGGCCAAGCGTAACAGTTGCGAAATTGCGACGAATATTTGCAGAGACGCACGACAGATGCTGGGTGGTATGGGTATTACCGGAGAATATTCTGTGATGCGCCACATGATGAACCTGGAAAGTGTAATTACATACGAGGGAACACATGATATTCATTTATTGATCACAGGCATGGATGTTACCGGAATCAATGCGTTTAAATAATTATTATTTATCAGTAATGGAAGGATATCTTAACAGGTATCCTTTTTTTATGTACTATCTTTCTATTTACAAGAATATCAACTGATTTAGAAGAATTTCGGTGAAGTATTTCTTTTTTCAGGATGCAACCATTTTTTGTGGCATCCATCTTGCACTATACCCGGCGGGAACAATCTTTTTTCGCCAGTACTCCTTGTAAACTGCTGTAAATAACCCCGATTTCTAACCAAAAAAGTTTTCGTATGGTAACTGTAATTATACCCGTTTTAAATGAGGCAGAAACAATTGAAAATGTAATCAAATTTGCGTTTGAGAATGAAAATGTTTCAGAAGTAGTGGTGGTAGACGATAAATCATTTGATGAAACAGTTGCAAAAGCTACAGCGGCAGGAGCAAAAGTGATCACCAGTACCAAGCTTGGAAAAGGTGCATCCATGAAGGAAGGGATGCTCTGTGCAAAAAATGAAATTTTAATTTTTCTGGATGGTGATATTGATCCTTATCCACCCAATACAATTCGTGATCTTACCGATCCGATCATCAATGATACACATGATTTTGTAAAAGCAACATTTGGCCGCAATGCAGGTCGTGTAACCGAACTTGTTGCAAAGCCATTACTGAATATTTTATTTCCTGATCTGTCGGAATTTGAACAGCCACTCAGCGGTATGATCGCCGGTCGTAAAAAGTATTTTGAAACAATTGATTTTTATGATGATTACGGAGTTGACATCGGCATCCTCATTGATATGTATTTGCAAAAGGCACGTATAACAGAAGTGAATATTGGATACATCGACAATAAAAGTAAGCCATGGCAGGCATTGGGTAAAATGAGTAAAGAAGTATCCCGTGCTATTATTCAAAAAGCCATGCAGCAAAATAAACCCAATGCAAATCTGGAAGAGTTGCAGTCGTTTTCCGAAATACGTGACCAAATGGATTTTGCCATTCGTGAAAGCGTAATGGGGCTTGAAAAGATCGCCCTTTTTGATATGGACAACACAATTCTTCGTGGTCGTTTTATCGATACCTGTGCAAAACTTTATGGCTTTGAAAAAGATCTGCTCAATATCCGGGGAAGTGGCTCTGACACAGCCAGTACAACAAAAAATGTAGCACGGCTGTTAAAGGGTTTAAATTTATCTCAGATTCTTGCTGTTGCTGAAAGTATTCCGCCAGTAGATGATGTAGCAGACGTAGTGAAGGAATTAAAAAATCGTGGCTATGTAGTGGGTATCATCAGCGATAGTTATGACGTGGTTACGAATTATGTAAAAACAAAAATTGGTGCTGATTTTTCGTTAGCCAACGAATTGGAATTTTCGAAGAGTGTAGCAACCGGTGAAGTGAAAATTCCTTCTTTCCTGTTTAATTCGCAGGAGTCGCTTTGCAAACACAGCATCTGCAAAACAAATGCAGTGCAGCATATTCTCAAACATTATAAGATCGACATAAACAATGCAATTGCCATTGGTGATAGTGAGAATGATCTCTGCATGATCAAACATGTGGGTGTTGGTATTTCATTTTGTTCAACCAACGAATTATTGAATTACCTTGCCGACAGGCAAATCACTGTTCCGTCTTTTAGCGAACTACTTGAATTTGCCTGACAAGTATGTCCATCAGGTCGGTTATTCGAAATATTAATCGTTACAGAGCCTCACACATCAGTGAGCGAAATTTTCTTCTGATCTCCAGTATTATTGTTGGAGTATCGGTAGGGCTTGTTGCTGTGGCACTGAAGAAAACAGTGCATGCAATTCAGTTTTGGTTGCGTGAATTATTCAGAGGCCACGATTGGCAATACTTGTATTACTTGTTACCACTCATTGGTATTTTGATCACTGTATTTTATGTACAGAAGATCAGAAAGGGAAAGATCGGAAGAGGTATCAGCGGTATTATTCAGTCGATCTCTAAGCGTCATGGAAATATTCCACCCGATAATATGTACAGCCATATGGTTACCAGTGCTGTTACTGTAGGGTTTGGCGGATCGGTTGGACTGGAAGCGCCGATTGTGATTACAGGTTCTGCAGTGGGATCAAATATTGCACGTATATTTTTGCTTAGCCAGAAGGAGCGTGTTGTATTGCTTGCGTGCGGTGCTGCAGCAGGAATTGCGGCCGTGTTTAATACACCTGTTGCAGGTGTGTTGTTTGCAATGGAAGTATTGCTTGCTGAATTTTCAATCCCAACATTTATTCCCATTCTTATTGCATCAGCAAGTGGTGCGGTTATCTCCAGGTTATTGTACAATGAGCATTTGTTTTACCTGCTTACAAAAGAGTGGCAAATTGATGCTATCCCGTTTTACTTATTGCTGGGTGGGTTGTGTGGATTGGTATCAGTTTATTTTATGCGTGTGTATTTCTGGACAGAGAAAAAGTTTGCAGCTTCTTCTACTATACTTCCCAAAGCAATTGCGGGCGGTTTAACGTTAGGCTTGTTGATTTTCTTTTTTCCTGTGTTGTATGGCGAGGGCTATTCCACTGTTTCTGCCTTATTTAACGGCGATACAAGTAAGCTGCTTGATAATACATTTTATGGTGAATGGGTTACAAACCCGTATGTGTTACTGCTGGTGGTTATTGCCATTGTTTTGTTTAAAGTAGTTGCTTCTGCCATTACAATTAACGCCGGTGGTAACGGTGGTATTTTTGCGCCCACTTTATTTACAGGTGCATTTACGGGGTTTGGCTTTGCGCATTTTTTTAATACCACCGGTTGGAAAGAATTACTCACGGTGAACTTTGTTGCGGCAGGAATGGCCGGTATCATCAGTGGTGTTGTGCACGCACCATTGACTGCTATCTTTTTGATTGCAGAAGTAACAGGCGGTTATACATTGTTTGTACCGTTGATGATCGTGGCAGCAGTAAGTTATTTTATCAGCAAGGCATTTGAACCGTATTCTATCTACACCGAAAAACTGGCACAGAAAGGATTTAAAGTAGATGATCGGGAATTGGTGTTGCTCAACAACATCCGGCCCGAATCAATTTTTGAAAAAGATTTTATTGCATTGCGCAAAGAAGATCGGTTTCGTAAATTATCCGATGCATTCCTTGTAACTGATCAAACGGTTTTTCCGGTGTTGAATGAGGATCGTCGTTTAACAGGGCTTGTATATATTGATGATGTGAAATCGATTTTGCTGAAAGAAGATGTATTCGATAAAACAGTGATTGCTGATATCATGGTAAAACCACAATACACGATTTCTGTAAAAGATGATATTCAAAAGATCATGCGCCTGTTTGATTTGTCGGGTTTATGGGTGATACCTGTTGTACAAACGGATGGTTTGTTTATTGGATTTGCTGATAAACGAAAACTGTTGGGGCTGTTACGTGAAACGCTCAATACGCATCATCTTTCTGAATAAGAAACTACAGCATCTTTAATTTCTCTTCATCAAATTCCATCAGCGATCTTAATTTCAAATCGGCTGCATTCCATTTCGGATGATCATATGCTGCCGTTGCAGGTACAACCACGCATTTCATACGTGCTGCTTTGGCGGCGATCATACCGTTGAATGAATCTTCGAATGCAATACATTCCATTCCTTTCAAACCAAGCTCCGCGGCACAATTGAGATATACTTCCGGATGTGGCTTCCCAAACGGAAGTTTTTCGGCCGATGTAATTGCATCAAAACTGTTTTGCAGATCAAGTTTTTTCAACACCACATCTACCAACGAAAGGGGAGAAGAAGTAGCCAGTCCGATTTGAAAGCCCCGCTGTTTGAAAAAATGGATGATGGTATCTACACCTTCAAACACATCCGCATTTGCATCAATTTTTTCAATTGCTTTTTGAATGATCGTGTCAACAGCAGTTGGCGCATCCTGCATGGGAAGATCAAAATGACGGAACCAATGTTCGATCCATTCTTCCGTACGTAAGCCTGTAGAGCTGTGGTATTCTGCGGTTGTCAATTTTTTACCAAACTGTAGTAGCGTTTCGCTCCCTGCATCTTCCCAAAATGGCTCACTGTCAATGAGTAAGCCATCCATATCAAAAATTACGGCTCTATAAGTCATGCTGCAAAAATAGGCCTGATTTTTTCATATAATCAGGTTGAAATGAGCGCAAAATTAATGTTTGTCAGTATTACCAAATTGTTATCTTGCAACTCCTGTTTACAGGTGTCAATCAACTTTAACCATGTCAAATTTAGTAGAACGAATAAAAGAGTTCAACTTGTTGCGTCGTGTTGTGTACGGTGTTGTTGGTGTTATTACTTACCCCGGCATCGCACTTATTAATAAGCTCCAGGTGCATGGCGCAGAACGTTTGAAAGATCTTCCCAAACGGAATGTATTGTTTGTAAGCAATCACCAGACTTATTTTGCGGATGTGATCACGTTCCTGCATATTTTCTTTGCAGCGAAGTGGGGCCGATACAAAGGACTTGGTATACCGTATTACTTGCTCAACCCCATCACAAAAATTTATTATGTAGCCGCAGCCGAAACCATGAAAGATACATGGCTAACACGTTTGTTTGCCAGTGCAGGCGCACTCACGGTGAAGCGTACATGGAGGGCTGAGGGAAAAGAAGTACAACGTGGATTAGATCCCGGCGACACACGAAAAATTGCAAGGGCATTGAACGATAGTTGGGTGATCACTTTCCCGCAGGGAACAACAAAACCGTTTGCGCCCGGCCGTAAAGGAACGGCTTACATCATCAAACAAAACCAACCCATTGTTGTACCAATTGTGATCAATGGATTCTGGCGTGCATTCAATAAAAAGGGATTGAAGTTTAAGAAGAGAGGAAGTATTTTGTCGGTTACCATCAAGGAGCCGTTAAACATTGATTACAATGCGCCTGTTGAAGATATTCTGGATCAGGTAATGGATGGCATTGAACAAAGTAAAAAATACATGCTCAAAGGGAAACATCACCTTATGAGCGTAATTGATAAATAAGATTGCTTGCTGTAACAGATCGTTTTTAAAAAAGGATGAATAATTATTCATCCTTTTTTATTTTCGTTGAAGCTGTTGCACCGGCTGTTGCAGTGCTTGTATTATTCCCTAACTTTAAACCACCGCCAAAGCTACTGCATGTATCACTCAACCAGAAAGAAAGTACACATCCTTCTTCACCCTGAACTGGGCGAAACGAAATGGGATAAGATCATCAATGCGTTCATTATTTTTCTGATCATTTCAAATGTATTGGTTGTAATTCTTGAAACAGTTCCGTGGATCCACGACAGGTATCTCACATTTTTTTATTACTTCGATCTTATTTCAGTCATCATTTTTACCATTGAGTATGTGTTACGGGTGTGGAGTTGTGATCATGATCCCCGTTACAGTCATACATTTTTTGGGCGGTTAAAATATATGTTTTCGTATGAAGGATTGATTGATCTGTTGGCCATTCTCCCTTTTTATGTGCATGTGGTGGTAGGGCTTGACCTACGTGTTTTACGAATGTTGCGGTTACTTCGATTTTTGCGTTTGTTCCGGCTAACAGCGTATATGAAATCTGCAAAAATGATCCGCAATGTATTTGTAAAAAGAGCAAGTGATCTGAAGTTAAGCGTTGTGCTTATTCTTATACTGATCATCATTGCTTCGAGTGTGATGTATTTTGCAGAACACAATGCTCAACCTGCCGTATTCTCCAGTATTCCTGCAACGTTATGGTATGCAATTGTAACCCTCACCACTGTTGGTTATGGCGATATGATACCGGTTACGATCATCGGAAAAATAATGACCGGCGTTATAATGCTGAGTGGTGTTGCTATTTTCGCTTTACCTGCCGGGATAATTACAGCAGGTTTTTTAGAAGAGGTGCAACATATGCGTGGAAAGAAAACGGTTCATTGTCCGCATTGTGGTGCAAATTTTCATCCAGACCATCATGAACATGGTCATTAGCAGATGAATATTTAATTTTAGTCTGGGAATGCATATTGTTTATAAACTTATCATCATCTTTCTCTTAGCACAAAGCAATTTAGTTGCACAGTCGTTTTATATCAAAGGCATCGTAATTGATAACGAAACGAGCGTGCCTCTTGCCAATGCAAGTGTGTTCATCAATAATTCCACAACCGGTACCGTTACAAACAGCGCAGGGGAATTTCAACTGGGACCTTTTGCGCCAGGTACCTATGAGGTTGTTACTTCTTTTGTAGGGTACGAACGATTACTCTACATTGCCGATATCCGTAACGCTTCAATGAAAATCACTTTCCGAATGACCCGGCGTGAAGAAGAAATGCGTGAGTTGCTGATTTTGCCAGAAGCAACACGGGTACGATACCTTGAAATTTTTCGAAAAAATTTATTGGGTGAAACCAATGCGGCAAACCGGTCAAAGGTGAAAAATTTGAAAGATGTACAGTTTGCAGCTACACCTAACAAGAACGAATTAGTTGCCTATTGCGATACAACGCTTGTTGTTGACAACCCTGAACTTGGATACATGATCTATTTCGACCTGGTTGAATTTTATTTTAACAGTGCAACAGGAGAGTCACGGTTTTTTGGCTATACCCGTTTTGTAGACAAAAATGGCGAAGGCGAAAATAAACGCCGGTGGGCAAAAAGAAGAAAGGAAGCATATGCAGGAAGTACGATGCATTTTTACCGCAGCTTGGTACAGCGTAAACTAAAGGAAGAACAGTTTACAGTACAGAATATTTACAGGAAGGAAATGAAACGGGAAGGAGGGATTCCGCAAAACATTACACTCAACCTCGGAGGAAGCAACAGTATTGATATTGCAGTGCCGGTTACCGAAGACAGTTTGTTGCGTGTTTACAGCGACTCAGGTTATACGATCTATGAAATTAAAACAGCCGATCGCCTGCGTGTATTATATGCAAAAAACACAGCACTGAAGCAGGATATTACAAAGAACAGAATTGTGGGCGGCCAGCCAAGAGATGGAACTGTCGCCGGTCTACACCCTTTTCAACCACCTATTCTTGTTGACTACCGTGGAAGGTTACTTACACCTATGGCTGCTTACAATGATGGGATGTGGGCCTTTGAACGATTGGCCAATATGTTGCCGGAAGATTATGAGCCGGAGTAGCGAACGGCTAATCCACAAACAACGCCTTCAACTCCGCTGCATCATTCGGTTTCATTTTTCCGCCAAGGATCAAACGCAATTGACGGCGGCGTAATGCACCGTCAAATAATTTTACTTCTTCTTCTGTTTCGGGAATTAACTGCGGAACGGGTTTTGGTCGGCGGTTGGGATCGAGTGCTACGAATGTATAATACGCTTCATTGCTTTTGTAACGGTATTGCTGCACGGTATCTTCACCCCACACTTTCATGTGCACTTCCATTGAACTATTAAATGCTCTTGTAACTTTTGCTTCAATGTGTACAACGTTGCCCAACTTGATCGGGTTCTCAAATGAAATATTATCAACACTGGCTGTAACTACAGGTGAGTTACAATGTTTGCCTGCAGCCAATGCCGAGGCAATGTCCATCCAATACATTAAACGACCGCCCATGAGGTTGCCAAATACATTGGTATCGTTCGGGAGTACCAACTCGGTCATTATGATAAACGATTCTTTTGCTGTTTTGCTGTTCATGTAAAAATATTTTTACCACAAAGGCCCTAAGGCACAAAATGCACAAAGGAAATTCTTTGAGTCTTTGTGGCCAGAAAAAATCCCTCTCGGTTGGGAGAGGGATTGTATGAGTTAGATCACCAACATCGCATCTCCATAACTGAAGAAACGGTATTTGTCTTTAATTGCTTTTTTGTACGCTTCCATTGTAAGATCGTAACCGGCAAATGCACAGGTCATGATCAACAAACTTGTTTTCGGCAAGTGGAAGTTGGTTACCAATGAATCGGCAATATTAAAATTGTAAGGAGGGTGAATAAAAATATTCGTCCAGCCTTCACTTGGTTTTAATAATTGCTGTGCAGTAAAGGATGTTTCCAATGCACGCATTGTAGTGGTGCCCACAGAACAGATGCGGTTTTTTCCTTCTTTTGCTTTGTTTACAATTTTGCAGGAAAAATCATCGATCTTATAATACTCTGCATCCATTTTATGTTTGCTCAAATCTTCTACTTCAATTGGACGGAACGTTCCTAAACCCGTGTGCAGTGTTACTTCTGCAAAACGGATACCTTGAATTTCCAAACGTTTGATCAACTCCTGGCTAAAGTGCATACCCGCCGTAGGAGCTGCAACCGCACCTTCGTGTTTTGCAAACACAGTTTGGTAACGCTCACGATCTTCATCATCCGGCTTACGCTTAATATATTTTGGAAGTGGTGTTTCCCCCATCGCATACAATACAGTGCGGAACTCTTCATCAGTACCATCAAACAAGAAACGAATGGTACGTCCACGTGAAGTAGTGTTGTCAATTACTTCAGCAACCAGATCTTCTGTTTCACCGAAATATAATTTGTTACCAACACGTATCTTTCTTGCGGGATCAACGATCACATCCCACAAACGGTTTTGCTTATTTAATTCACGGAGAAGAAACACTTCAATTTTAGCACCTGTCTTTTCCTTGCGGCCATACATACGGGCAGGAAATACTTTGGTGTTGTTAACTACAAAAACATCTTTGTCGTCGAAGTATTCCATGATGTCACGGAACTGGCGGTTTTCGATTTGTCCGGTTTTGCGGTGAACCACCATCAAACGGCTGTCTTCACGTTTTTTTGTAGGATTCTGGGCAATGAGATTGAGGGGTAGGTCGAACGTAAACTGTGATAACTTCATACTGCGTTTTATAATTTTAGTAACGGGTGCAAACGCAGCGTTGAGGTGAGTATTCGGGAGTGACTCTCCAAACCCCGTCTTACGGCACCGGGTTTGAACCTGTTACTTTTTAATGCGTGCGAAGGTAAGGAATTTAGGCGAAAATCGGGGAATTTTATCCACAAACAAAGCTGCAAGCTATTAGCTGATCGTTGCGAACTTATTCATCAAGTTTAGGATTGTAAAGCCTGGCCGGGAATCGCTGACAGCAATTGACGGGTATAATCTGATTTGGGGTTGAAATAAACTTCTTCAGATGTACCCATTTCTTCGATCTGACCTCTATTCATAACAATAATTCGGTCGCAGATATAACGCACCACCGAAAGATCATGCGAAATAAAGATGGACGTGAAGTTGAATTCCTGCTTCAGATCGTTGAGCAGGTTCAGCACCTGCGCCTGTACACTTACGTCCAATGCCGAAACTGATTCATCCCAAACTATAAACGATGGATGCAAGGCCAATGCTCTTGCAATAACGATCCGCTGGCGTTGCCCGCCGCTGAACTCATGGGGGTATCGGTTGAAGTGATCGGTAGTTAGATTTACTTTCTCCAGAAGCTCCATCACTTTTTCTTTCGCTTTCTTTTGGGAGGGTTGAAGTTGATGCACCAGCATTGGTTCTGCAATGGCATCACCGATGCTGATACGTGGATTCAAAGACGAATATGGATCCTGGAAAACGATCTGCAAGTCTTTGCGTTGTTGTTTGAATACAGCAGAAGATTTGCTGAGGATGTTTTCACCATTCAGTAAAATGCTGCCCGATGTTGCATCAACCAAGCGAAGCAATGCTCTGCCGAGTGTTGTTTTGCCGCAACCGCTTTCGCCAACAAGTCCCAGCGTTTCACCATTGTACACATCAAAACTTACATTGTTCACTGCTTTAATGTAAGAAGAGGATTTGCCAAACAGTTTCTTCTGTTCCGGAAACCAAACGTTCAGGTTTTGAATTTGAAGAAGGGGAGTTTGGGAATTAGGAATTAAGGTTTTGGGCTTTTCACTCTCCACTTTCGGCTCATGACTACCGGCTATACTTTCCACTTTCAATTTTCCATTTCCCACTTCCATAAAATCACTCACCACCGGCAAACGTTTTCCTTTTGGATGAAGTGCAGGCCGGCAAGCAAGTAAAGCTTTTGTGTAAGGATGTTGCGGGTTATTGAAAATATCTCTTACAGAGCCTTGCTCAACAATTTGTCCTTTGTACATCACCACAATTTTATCAGCAATATCATGCACCACACCAAGATCATGGGTAATAAACAACACACCCATGCCGGTTTCCTGCTGCAATTCTTTTATGAGTTGAAGGATGGTATTTTGCACCGTTACATCCAATGCCGTAGTTGGTTCATCCGCAATTAAGAGTGATGGATTACAACTCATGGCCATAGCGATCATCACCCGTTGCTTTTGTCCACCACTTAATTGATGCGGATAACGGCTAAGCATAGCCGCCGGGTTGGGTAACTTTACTTTTTCAAATAATTGAAGTGTTCGTTTGGCCGCTTCTTCTTTATTTACTTTTTGATGCAATTGAATAGCTTCCATCACTTGCATGCCGCAAGTAAAAACAGGATTGAGTGAACTCATTGGTTCCTGGAAGATCATGGCAATTTCATTACCACGAATATGTTGCATTTCCTTTGCGGAAGCGTTGAGCAGATCAATAGTAGTTCCGTCTTTTCTGGTGAAATGAATGCTTCCATTGGGATAAGAAGCAGGAGGTTGCGGTATCAATTTCAAAGCAGACAATGCAGTAACAGATTTGCCTGAACCGCTTTCGCCCACTACTGCAACCGTTTCTCCTTTGCCAACACCAAATGAAATACAATGTATGGCCTTAACAAAACCCTCCTCTGTTTTGAAGTTTACTTCAAGATCTTTTATTTGAAGCAGATCCATCATTGTTCTTCAAAACGAAGATGTTTAACGGTGTTGCCGTTGTTGATCAATTGTTTCAATGAATCAATGCCGATCTTAATATGATTTTCAACAAAGTGTGAGGTTACTTTTTTATCGCTTTCTTCAGTTTTTACACCTTCAGGTGTCATGGGGCTATCACTTACCAGTAACAGAGCACCGGTAGGAATATGGTTGAAAAAACCAACTGTAAAAATGGTCGCTGTTTCCATATCAATTGCCATCACACGAATCTTTTCGAGGTATGCCTTAAATTCTATATCATGCTCCCATACACGACGGTTGGTTGTGTAAACGGTTCCGGTCCAGTAATCACTATCATAATCACGGATGGTGGTTGATACTGCCTTCTGCAAAGCGAATGAAGGTAAAGCCGGCACTTCAGATGGGAAATAATCCTTGCTGGTACCTTCGCCTCTTACAGCGGCGATGGGGAGAATGAGATCGCCAATTTTGTTTTTATGTTTTAGTCCGCCGCATTTGCCCAGGAATAAAACGGCTTTTGGTTGAATGGCCGATAGCAGATCCATTACTGTTGCAGCAGTGGCACTTCCCATTCCAAAGTTGATGATCGTTATTCCTTCTGCAGTTGCACATTGCATGGGTTTGTCTTTTCCAACAACTTCAACATTGTTCCACTCTGCAAACATGTTTACATAATTGCTGAAGTTGGTGAGTAGTATATACTTACCAAACTCATCCAGTTTTTTCCCCGTGTAGCGTGGCAGCCAGTTCTTAACGATGTCTTCTTTTGTTTTCATCTTTTTTACAATTAAATTCTGCTAAATTAATCATTTACTTTTGAGCAATGATAAAAGTTGATTTTCCTGCGCCTTCATTTCGAATTAAAGAGGAGAATGGTAAGGAAGTGATTTTTGATGACCTGCGTAAGCAATGGGTACGATTGACTCCTGAAGAATGGGTTCGGCAGAATTTTCTTCAATACTTGTTGCAGGAGAAAAAGTACCCGGCCGCTTTCATTGGTATCGAAAAAGAAATTGCATTGGGTGAATTAAAAAAACGGTTCGATATGCTGATCTATGATCGTGATCACCAACCATGGATGATGATCGAGTGTAAAGCAATGGATGTGGAGCTGACGGAAAAAGTGTTAGAACAAATCATCCGGTATAATATGTCTGTGCCCGTTCCTTATCTGGTGATCAGTAATGGTTCATACAGCTATGCATGGACGAAACAGGAAAGCAAACTCTTCAGCATTAAGGAACTGCCTGTTTTTCCTTCATCATACTAAAAGCTGGGCAAATTATTTACATATAAATTGCCAGAATTAATACTAGACCGTCAACAGTTTTTGTTTCGATCATGTGATCAAATAAAAACTGCAGCACCTTTAAATGGATAGATCAATGAATTTTAATCAATCACTTTCTTCAAGGTGCAATTTCTGATGATGTGCACCGGATGCGATCAGTAGTGCAAACCCAACGATGGCGGTATCTTTCAACACATTCATCCATGCAAATTGCCGCATCTCTTTGGCACCTGCATTCATTGAATTTGGTAAATGAACGGTGAGGATCAAGATCACCAGCATTGCAGCGAGTAAATAGCCTGTAAGCTTTACAAACTTGTTGAAGAGAAACGAAATGCCGGCAAGAATGAATGCCCCGCCTACGATATAGACCCAAAGAATTCCGCCGGGCAAAAAGTCCGGAACATACACAAGTAAATCGTAAGGATTTTTGAAATGAAAAATCCCGAAAGCGATCAAAACAACCGACAGCAAATAGATTGCTAATCGGGCAACGATGTGGTACTGTTTCATAACAGAAGTTTTTATTGAGTGAAGAAGGTTTGCCTGTCTGATTCATCGTCAATCCTCATCATCTGCAGTTACACAAGTGCTGTATGAAACCGTTTCTACCAGTAATTTAAGCAATTATTTCAGGAATAAAAAATGGAATTATTATGGACAAGCAGAGTGGGGCATTCTTGCAGGAAGAATAATTAGTGCAATGACTTATTTTCGGCATTTAGTTTTAAAAACAAAAAGCAGCATTGTTTCAAATCAATAGTGAGCCTGTATAAATAAATAACCGTAACGATCTTCTATATACTCAGTATTTGTAATGAGCCTTATTAATTTCTTATTTTCGTATCAGAATTTGTTTCGAGTGTCGTTGATTGTTAGATGACGCCTGAAAAACAAAGAGACCTTCCGGTAATTTTTCGGTTGAGATCAGCATTTTATTGCCGACATGCTGGTTAATAAAAGTGCCGACAGTTTTCCCAGACGTATGATAAACAATGCAACGTTCAATTGGGTAAGGACTCCAGAGTTCAAGTGTTTTTGATCCTGGTTGGATGCTTACTGTTAACTCATTTTGATTCAGAAAGTGTGTAACACGGTCGATAGCAGAATAATGATGTTTGCCATCGGTGTCAATTTGTTTGAGTCTGTAAAAATTTACATGCTCAAGTGGTTTTTTATCAATAAAGTTGAATGAATGAATGGCATTGTTATTTTTCACCGCAGAAACACTGTCAATGGTTATCCAGCTTCGCTGATCGGACGATCGTTCAATATAAAATGTTGTATTGCCGGCTTCATCTTTTACATCCCAACTTAACAAACTTGTAGTACCCTTTTTTACAACTTTAAAATTGTGAATTGCCATTGGTAATATGATGTGTTGGTAATAAACAGTAATTCTTACGTTGTCAACATCAGCCGATAAAAACAAACCAGCCAAACCACTTTTCAATTCAGCAGAAAATGCAAAGCCGAAATTTTCACCGTTTATATCTGCCGATGTCCAGGATGTTCCCCATAGATCGGATGAGCTCCCGTATGTGATTGTTTGGTCAGAACCCGTCCAGTTTGTTGATGTATTTGCTTTATTGTTGCCAACAATGCCGCCATTTTTTACAAGCATTACAGAGTGGTCACGAACAGATGCTCCTAACAAACCAAGTCCGCTGGCCTTTCGCTCAAGCCTTACTTCAATACCGCAAATTGTTACAGCAGCCGGAATGGACATATCAAAATCGTCCAACATCATAAAGTTTGAATGAACTGTAGCAAGAACTCCTAAGAGAAACCCTGCAGAAGCATGTGTATTATTGGAAGAGTAAACATGTGTTGCGTTATCCCAATCAAAGCTGCCGGTAGAATTGTTATTGATTACGGAAGCGGGATTTTTTACATCTGAAACATCACATTGAGTTTTGCCGGTATTGTGTAATAGAAGAGAGGTTAGCAGAAGCAACACAAACGGTTTGCAATTGGTTTTCATGGTTGGGTGTTTAGGATATTGGATAAAAATAGCAAAGGCCTCTAAGAAAATTAGTAAGTAATATTTGCTATTTCTAACATATGAGCTATCAAAACCGGAAAATATACAGAAACCCTTAGTGATGCTCTAAAATACCCTGACGATAATGAGATGTGAAAATCATATTGACAAAACCGCACCTTACTACAATAGCGTCAAGAGGATACAGCCTCAGTTTGGAGCCAGTTAAATACCGATTTTTCGCTGTTGATGTTAACGGGGAGATGATTGATCAGAAGGTCTTCCAGTTTTTGCCCATCTTCAATTGTAAATGAGTCAGATAATGCAGCTATAGAGTTAATGATGAACAATACCTGGTTACCGTTCCAGCGGTCGAATAATCTGCGTGTTGGCGATCCTGTAAAAAGTAAACTTCGGTCTTCAATGGCCCACTTGTAATAGCCTTTGAGATCTTCTTTTGAAAATTGCATAAATAAAAATTTTGTCGGAAGCGGGTTGCAGAAAGTAGAGAGAAGGTAAGAAATGGTTTTAGTTTTCCGTTCTGCGAACTGTTTGCGATGAACTGAAAGGTAGTCTATTAAGCCCACATAGCGAAATACAAACGCATCTGCATAAAAACATCCATCGATTGATGGGTGTAAAATTTATGCAAGAATAGAATAAACAGTTACAAACTCAACAGAAATTGCATTACATCAACACCATCTGCATAATCCATCAATGAAGGTTGTTGTGCCTGGCCAAATGCTAAACCATCAAGTCCAACAATAGCTTGTACTTTTTCGTTTCCTGCCAGTGCAGCTTTCACATCGTCTGCATGTTGGTAGTAGCTGTAATGCAAACTGCCGATCGGTGAAAAAAGACCATCGCTTTCGATCAATACAATGCAGTCGTTGGTCATGTAATAAATATTATTCATCAGGTACACGGCCAATTGATAATCGTAATTGTTACGGTATTTATGATGATCGAACATCCAGCTGTATTTCCGTAATGCATTCAGCAATGGCACAAAATCATATTGCTGTGGTACATACAGCTTGGTGATATTGCGGCAACCCAATCCAAAGTAGAGCATGATGTCATCAGCCAATAACGAAAGCTCTGCTTCTGTTTCCTTACCGGTTATTATACCAACAGATGTACGGTTTTTCCTGATCACAGAAGGATAGCGGCCAAAATAAAAATCGAAATAACGGGAACTGTTGTCGCTGCCAGTTGCAATATAGGCATCGCAATCTTTGAGTGATGATTCAAAGCGAACATGCTCTGCCACAGCGGGATTCCATTCCGTCATTTTATCAACCAGATGTTTCAACAATACTTCATCTTTCGATGAAAGTTTGCACACCTGTTTATGTCCGCTGATAAACACACATAGAAAATCATGAAATCCAACCAATGGAATATTGCCTGCCATTACAATGCCAACCGTTTTTGGTTGAATGTTATCATCCAGCCTGTAATGAGCGATCCATTTGTCAAGTGCATCTTTCTGCAGAAAATTTTCAACAATGGATGTTGCTGACAGGTTTACAAATGCCGGCGTGAACCAATGGTTCTGTTGCTCCGCCCGGGTACAAGCCATTTCCCATTCAGGCGGTTGTGCAGAAATATATTGTGCGAGTTGCTGTAAAATTTCCTGCCTTTGTTGTAAATTCATTCAACTGTTTAGTTTACATTTGAAACGCAAAAGTAAATCAAACTAACCCTAAAAAATTTCAAACTCTATGGCAATAAAAATTACAGAAGAATGTATCAATTGCGGGGCTTGTGAACCAGAGTGTCCCAACAACGCAATTTACGAAGGCGGAGTAGAATGGGCGATAGCTGACGGTACAACGGTAAAAGGCTCTTACACATTAATTGATGGTTCGGTTGTTGATGCAGCCACCAAAAATGCGCCGGTAAGTATGGATACGTATTACATCACACCGAATAAATGTACTGAGTGCCAGGGCTTTCATGAAGAACCACAATGTGCATCTGTTTGTCCGGTTGATTGTTGCGTACCGGATGAGATGTATGTAGAAACGGTAGAAGACCTGTTGGCTCGTAAAGATCGACTGCATATTTAAGTTTCTCTCAGATGGATGAGTTCCCGTAAGAACGATTCCGGAATACGGCGGGTGATATTTCCCGTTAAAAAAAGGTGAAGGCTTGAAAACCTTCACCTTGCTTTTTATATCTTGCACGCATGAAGAATTTAATGATCCTTGTGTTGGGAATGAGTTTGGTTGTTTCCTGTAATTTGGTGTTGAAGAAACCAGCCGAACCGGAAGTGAAGGTGGAAACTGAACAGTGGTTACAGGAAATGGTTGAAACAGATAAAGCTTTTTCAGCCGCAAGTGAAAAGAACGGTATGAAAAAAGCGTTCCTTGAATACATAGCCGATGATGCCGTGTTACTGCGGCCAGGCTTTTTACCAATTGTTGAAGGTGATGTGATCAGGTTTCTCAATGCGCAGGAAGACACTTCATTTACTATGACATGGGAGCCAAAAGGAGCTGATATTTCATCATCTGGAGATATGGGGTTTACTTACGGCGTTTATAAAGTGGCCACGGCAGATACAACAATACAGGGAACTTACCTGAACGTATGGCGGAAACAAGAAGATGGTACCTGGAAATTTGTAGTAGATACGGGAAACCAGGGGATCAGTATTGATGCAGAAACAATGTAGCACTGAATGTAAGCTGGCAGGATTCTTGAATAAAACGATGTTCAGTTATCAAACAAAAAGCTATTCTCTAAAAGTCGACAGCGAAATAAAACCATCCAGTTGATGAATCAACCAATGAACATAGCCCTTGTAACGGGCGGGTATAGTGGCGAATCGGTGATCTCTTACAAAAGTGCCACAACCATTTATAATCATCTCGACAAATCGAAATTCAATGTTTATGTAATTGATATCACCAATGAAGGTTGGTTTTACAGTAACAATGGAAACCACCAGGCCATTGTTGATAAAAATGATTTCAGCATAACGATCAATGGAAATAAGATTCTATTTGATTGTGTATTTATTGGTATGCACGGCACGCCTGGCGAGGATGGAAGATTGCAGGGGTACTTTGATGTATTGGGTTTGCCGTACACATCCTGCAGCGCTGCCACATCAGCCATTACATTCAACAAGCGTTATACAGTTGCAGTAGCAGCTTTTGCCGGTATCCATGTGGCGAAAAGTGTACACTTGTTCAAACACCAACCAATTGATGCAACTTCGATCGATCTGCAGTTGCCTGTTTTTGTAAAGCCAAATAACGGCGGCAGCAGTATTGGTATGAGTAAAGTAAGTAAACAGGAACACCTTGCGGATGCTATTCAAAAAGCATTTAATGAAGACGACCAGGTGTTGGTGGAAGAAATGATCACAGGCCGGGAGTTCACCATTGGAGTATTTAAACATAAAGGCGAAATTATAGCCATGCCGATGACGGAAGTGAAAGCCGATGCCGATATGGAGTTTTTTGATTTTGTTGCCAAATACCAGGGGAAAAGTACCGAGATTACACCGGCTGATGCCAGCGAGGAGATAGTTAGAAAAGTGAGTGAAACAGCCAAAAAAGTATATGCAGTATTTAATTGCAGTGGTGTAATACGCATCGATTTTATCTACAATGAAGAACGGAACGAACCGTTTATGTTGGAGATCAATACAGTGCCCGGGCAAAGCGATGCCAGCATTGTGCCGCAGCAGGTAAGGGCAATGGGATGGAAACTGGACGATTTTTATGCAGCCCTGGTTGAAGAGTCATTGGCCGATCATACATCACGATAGTTGTCACTAAATTCAATACCCGTGTTTCAATTTATTACGAACCGTTCTTTTTTTGTCAACCTCCTGATAGCCATTGTGCTTGGGTTAGCTGTGTTGTTTATCTTTTTTCAGTTGCTCGACAGGATCACACAACATGGCAAGTACATCAAAGTGCCTGAAATAAAAGGCAAGCATGTTGATGAAGCAAGAAGATTATTGGAGGAGCAGGGTTTCCAGGTAGAAGTACAGGATAGTGTTTACTACGATACGTTGCCCCGTTTGTCGGTGGTAAAACAATCACCATTACCAAATGAGTTGGTAAAAATTAATCGTACTGTTTATTTAACGATCAATCGCTCCGAAGCTCCATTGGTAAGTGTTCCCAACTTTGTTGGACAAACCTATCGTAGTGTACTTCTTCAATTAACAACATTGGGATTGAAGTTGGGCGATACAACATCCCGTCCCGATTTTGCAGTTGGTTCTGTGTTGGAGCAAACGTATAATGGAAGGGTGATCAATGCAGGTACAAAAATACCCATGGGAAGCCGCATCAGTTTAGTGCTGGGTGGTGGCGTAAAACAAACAGAATTACCGGTACCCGTTTTGCTGGGTCTTACATTTGCAGAAGCAAAAGTATTACTGGAGAGTAACGATTTGTTATTGGGTGCTGTAGTGGTGGATGGTGAAGTGGCCGATAGCTCAGCTGCTTTTGTGATCAGACAAAGCCCACCGGCTCGTGATGATGAAGGGAGGCCGATACGTATACGTGGCGGACAGTTGGTGGATCTTTGGATCAGTATGGATCGTTCAAAGATCGACAGTATCCAACGGCCAAAACCGGTAACTGAGCAACCCGTACAAAACGAATATTAAAACAAGCATTTAGCAAATAACTGCAAACAACAACAATCAAAATACAGAGCGATGAAAACCATTACTGCTGAAGAGTTAAAAGCAAGAATTGATGCCGGTGAAACATTAAATATTGTAGATGTGCGTGAGCCACATGAACATGAAGAGTTCAATATTGGTGGCACGTTATATCCACTTGGCCGCATTATGTCGATGGATGTAGATGAGCTGGAAAGTTTGAAAGATCAGGAAGTGATCTTTTATTGCCGCAGTGGTAACCGCAGCGGACAAGCGTGCATGTTTGCCGAAACAATGGGCTTTACCAATGTGATCAACCTTACAGGCGGAATGTTGAATTGGAGAGAAAAGTACAGTGTATGATCAGTAGATATATTTTATAAAAGAGAAGGCGCTTATTTAAGCGCCTTCTCTTTTATAAGACCTATGAGGTTTGCTGATTTTAAAACTTCAAATTGATCCCAGCCATAAAGTTTCGTCCTGCCATGGGGTAATAAAAGTTTTCAGTAATTGTTTGTGCTCCATAAATATAACTGTACGTATATCCGTTTGTTTCATACAGCATGTTCAAAACATTGTTCAACTGAAATGTAAGATTCAGTTCTTTCAGCTTTTTAAAGCGGAATGCATAATTCAAACGCAGGTCGGTCACAAAAAACGGATCAATGCTTCTTGCTTCACTACCTGTATTATCAAGATACTGACGGGATACATATTTATTCAACAAACTGATCTCTCCATTTTTCACCGGAATAAAATTCAACGTAACACCTGCAATAGTTGCAGGAGAGAAGGAGAGTGGTGTTGATTTAAAGAATGTTTCTTTCTGCCCACCGTTATCATAGTCGTCAACAAATTCGGTGAAGTTGAGAATACGGTTATCGCTCAGCGTTAGGTTGCCTGCAGCATTAAACCATGCGGTTGGTTTTACAGTTACCTGCAGTTCTACACCTGCTCTGTAACTTTTCGGAATATTGATTCGGTTGTACGCTCCCACATCATTCACCTTGCCGGTAAGTACCAGTTGATTGTTGTAGTACATGTAATAACCCGTTGCACTCAAGCTGTAAGTTGGTTGCCGGTGTTCAATGTTCAACTCAAGATCATAAAGCGTTTCATGCTTTGGTTGTTGCGCAACGCCTGCTTCAAAATCATCACGATTAGGTTCTCTGTTTCCGATGCTGAATGATGCAAAGCCAAGCCAGCCCTTACTGTCGGCATACGAAATACCTAGTTTCGGATTTATAAAACTGAAATCATTACCCGATTGTAACGTTGGGTTTTTGCGGAATCCGCTGATGCTGTGTTTTACATAACGGTATTGAAGATCAGCAAATGCTTCCCAGCGTACACCTAACCTGCGTTGATACTTTGTATAAATATTGAAATCGTTTTTGAATGCTTCCAGATCATACCAGCGATAGTCTTTTTCAACCGGCACTTCGCTCCAGATCACTTTTCCGTAATGCAATCCTTTGTAGCGTGTAAATGCACCACCAATCGTCAATTGATCAGCATTGCGTTTGTATTGGGCAGAGAACGTTGTTCCGTAAAACCAATTATCTAACCACAACTGACGAACAAGATCTGATGCTACAGGTGCAAGACCATAATCATCCAGTGACTCTTTCACTTTATATTCTTCATAATACCCACGTCCACGGGTTAAGAAGAATGCCGTATTCATATTCCAGTTACTATTCAACTCCTGATTAAAGAATAATTGATAATGATCCTGCTGATAATTATCGGTTTGATTATCGTACAGGAAATAATTGTAGCTGCGGTTATTATCTTTCCGAAACAGATTGAACGAATCGGCAGCGGTAAAATAAGTTACACCAAGGTTGTTATAATAGTGCTCCAGCAGTTTTGCATCATCACCTTTCAACTTTGCTTCCGGAATTCCGTTCCAAGCCTGGTATGTTTTTTCAGTACCGGTGATCGCATTAAAACGGATGGATGTTTTGTTGTTGATATAAGCCGTAGAGAAATACGCTGATCCAAGATCGGATGCACCCCGTTCAATAAATCCTTTACTATTGATGAATGATAATCTTGCATCGAGTGTTACGTGCTTACCAATTAATCCCGAGCCAACTTTGATAGTTTGACGAAATGTATTGAAGCTGCCAAAACCATTGTTGATCTCTGCATACGGCTGCTCGTTAAACTCATTGGTGCTGAGGTTGAGCGTGGCACCAAATGCACCTGCGCCGTTGGAAGATGTACCAACACCCCGTTGTATTTGAATGGAGTTTACCGATGAAGAAAAATCGGGGATGTTCACAAAAAACAAACCTTGACTTTCCGCATCATTAAAAGGAATCCCATTCAACGTCATGTTGATACGGGTAGCATCCGTACCACGAATGCGGATGCCTGTGTAACCAACTCCATTTCCAGCATCGGAGTTCACAACTACCGATGGCGTTTGATTGAGAATGAAGGGAAGGTCTTGTCCCAGATTCATTTTCTCAATTTCTTTTTCGTTGAGATTGGTTTTGGCAAACGGCATACGGTCGCCTGCACGAATGGCACTTACTTCAATCGGTTTCAAAAACAAAGGCTGTAGCTGTAACTCTGCATTTACGATCGTTTCTTTTTCTGAAACAGTAATGGCCTGTTCAAACAGTTTGAATGCAACGGTACTGATCTTCACCACATAATTTCCTTTTTGCCGTAGCGAAATGGAAAAGCGGCCTTCGTTGTCGGTTTGTGTAAATCCATTGCCTGGAATTTCAACAGTAGCGCCGGCAATTACTGCATTGCTGTTGTTTTTTTCTGTCACTGTGCCACTCAGTTTGTACTGAGCCACTGAAAGCTGTTGTGATACAATCATCAACATTCCCAGCATCAATTTTTTCGTCATCATTTACTTTTTACAGTTAAAAATTGAGTCGGAAATGCTGCGAAACGAAAAGAGGAAATATAGAAAGGAACCTCCTTCCCTGCGCAGGCATTACCCTGATCAGGTTCTACGGGTTTGATCTCAGCCTCCGCAGCATGTACTGGGTCCTTGTACACGCCGGAAGCACCCCGGGGAATCTGCGTCAAAACCGGCTTCGCCGCTTTTTGACGGGGCAAAGATAAATTCTTTCAGGTTTGCTGTAACATTTTCCTTTCAATGACCGTATCATAAAAAACAGAAAATTTATGCAAAAGTGGATATTCACCCTGTTTACCTTATCAATCGTCCTGTTTGCAACTGCACAGGAAACAAAAATCGAAGACCCCAACGCCGAAAAAAGAACCATTAAGCCGTTTCATTCTGTCAAAGTAGGAGATGGGATTGACCTTTATTTATCTCAGTCAACCGAAGAAAGCGTGGTGGCCAGCGCCTCCCGTGAAGAATACCGCAACCGTTTAAAAACGGAAGTGGAAGACGGGTTGCTGAAGATCTATTATGATCGTGAATCCTTCTCCGACTGGACAAGCTCGGGCAAAAAGCTGAAAGTGTATGTTTCGTTCAAAACATTGAACAAGCTAACCGCTTCGGCAGGCAGCCATGTAAAAGTTCAAGGAATAATCAAAGAAGAGAATTTGAATTTGTTTCTGCGTTCGGGAGCACAATTCACAGGGAAAGTTGACGTGAGCAAATTGCTTGTGGAAACAGAAAGCGGAGCAAGTTCTACCTTGACCGGTTCAGCAGGCGAGTTTCATATCAGCGCTAACAGCGGCGCCCGAATGAAGGCATACGATCTGGCAGCGGGTAAAGCCGATATCCGCTCAACAAGCGGTGCCAAAGTTGAAGTAACCGTGAATGATGAAATGAAATTGTATTCATCAAGCGGTGGTAGTATTCATTACAAAGGCAAAGGGAAAATCAGCGAAGTAGGCACAAACATTGGTGCTGTTATTCGTCGTACAGATAGTTAATCAATATTTAAAACCTTATTTCAAATGAAAAAGTTTATTGTATCGATCGTATTGATGTTTGCAACTGCATCAGCTTTGTTTGCGCAGGATGTGATGGTGATCAATGATAAAAATGCAGAGTCACGAACTGTAAGTGGATTTCATGGCATTAAAGTTTCCAATGCGTTTGATGTGATCATTAAACAGGGAAATGAAGAAGCTGTAGTTGTAAGTGCCAGCGAAGAAAAATTCAGAAGCCGTATCAAAGTAAACGTGGTGAACGGCATCCTTCAGATTTCGTACGATAATGAAAACGTATGGAAGTGGAGTAATGAGAACAAGCGATTAAAAGCTTACATCTCTGTAAAAAATATCGACAAACTCGATGTGTCTGGTGCAAGCGATATTAAAATTGATGGTGTATTGAATGGAACGAATCTGAAAGTTGATCTGAGTGGTGCATCCAGTTTAAAAGGAGCTATCCGATATACAAGTGTTACTGTAGATCAAAGTGGAGCATCTAATTCAAAATTATCAGGTGTGGTAACTAATCTTGATGTGGATCTGAGTGGTGCCAGCGATTTTACAGGGTTTGATCTCATCGCAGAAAATTGTCGTGCAGAAGCTTCCGGCGCATCAGACGTAAAGATCACTGTGAACAGAGATCTGAAAGTGGATGCAAGTGGAGCAAGTGATGTGCAATACAAAGGCACAGCTTCCATCAGCGATTTCAGAACAACAGGAGCATCCAGTTTAAAAAAGCGTACAAAGTAAGTTTCGACAGATATTCCGATGATGAATAAAGAGGCAGAAAAAAAAACTTCTGCCTCTTTGTTTTGGGTGCTATACAAAATACCCTTACTTTTGCCGTCCAATCCGCGAAGTAGAGCAGCGGTAGCTCGTCGGGCTCATAACCCGAAGGTCGGGAGTTCGATCCTCCCCTTCGCAACAAAAGGCCCGTTAAAGGGCCTTTCTTATTTTATTCACCCGGTGGTTCCGCAATCAACAAACAGTTTTATCTTCCAGATCATTGCTTGTAGCTTGCAGCCAGCAGCTAGAAGCTTTTTTTATGAAAGTTGGATTTGTAAACATATTTGGTAAGCCCAACGCCGGGAAAAGCACATTAATGAATGCGCTGCTGGGTGAGAAGTTGGCAATTGTTTCATCGAAAGTGCAAACAACCCGTCATCGTATCAAAGGCATTCTTACAACAGCCGATTACCAATTGGTGTTTTCTGATACGCCGGGCATCATTGATCCCAAGTACAAGCTGCAGGAAAAAATGATGGGTAGTGTAAAAAGTGCATTGGAAGATGCAGATGTAGCGTTGTTGCTGGTTGATGTGAAAGATAATTGGCAGGAAAATGAAGACCTGTTTACATCGCTCCGGTTAAAAGTGCCTTCGATTGTTGTATTGAATAAACTCGATCTTGTTGATACTGCTAAACTCGAAGAAGCGAAAGCTTTTTTTGAAGGAAAGCCGTACTGCAAAAAAGTAGTGACCATTTCAGCATTGTCGGGCATCAATAAAAAAACATTCATCAATCACATACTCGAATTTGTTCCGGTAGGAGAGCCCTTCTTCGAAGAAGATCAGCTAACGGACCTCAGTACCCGCTTTTTTGTAGCGGAACTGGTACGTGAAAAAATATTCGATCTATTTTCAGAAGAGATTCCTTACCACACAACCGTTATTGTAACAGCTTACGAGCAAAAGCAATCGTTGATCAAAATCTCCGCCGACATTATTGTGAACCGTGAAACCCAAAAAGGAATTCTGCTTGGCACAAAAGGGGAAATGATCAAAAAGCTGGGTTCACTGGCACGTGTGGACATTGAAAAATTCGTTGATTCAAAAGTATTCCTTGACTTGTTTGTAAAAGTGCGTCCCAAGTGGAGAGACAGCGATCTTTTTTTGAAGGAGTACGGGTATAATTAATCATTTTTTATTTACCGGCAAGTGCACTGCAACAGGCAAGGATTCCCTTGCTTTCTGTTTAATTCAGTACCTTTGCCAACTTTATTCGTTTTATTATGGCAGGTTTTACAGTAGCAGTTGTTGGTAGGCCCAATGTGGGAAAGAGTACGTTTTTTAATCGTTTATTACAAGAACGTAAAGCGATCGTGGACGACGTTAGTGGAGTTACACGTGATCGTCAGTACGGTGTTGCCGACTGGAATGGCAAATCGTTCAACCTCATCGATACGGGTGGTTTTGTTCCCGACAGTACAGATATTTTTGAAACAGAAATACGCAAGCAGGTGAAAATTGCATTGGATGAAGCCAATGCGGTAGTGTTTATGTGTGATGCTGCAACCGGCATCACCGATCTGGATGAAGCAATGAGTGATGTGCTCCGCCGTACAACAAAGCCTGTATTTCTCGCAATCAACAAAGTAGATAATCACGAACGCTTAATGGAAGCCAGTGAGTTTTATGCGTTGGGTATTGAAAAGATTTTCTTTATCAGCAGTATGACGGGAAGCGGAACAGGTGAACTGCTGGATGCAGTTGCTGAAATTATTCCGGATGATCAGGCAGAGATTGAAGAATCAACTATTCCGAAAATTGCCATTATTGGTCAGCCGAATGTAGGCAAATCATCGTTGCTGAATTCGTTATTGGGTGAAGAGCGTACTATTGTAAGTGATATTGCCGGTACAACAAGAGATACCATTCATACACACTATAATCTTTTCAATAAAGAATTTATTTTAATTGATACTGCAGGTATCCGTCGTAAAACAAAAGTGAATGAAGATCTGGAGTTTTATTCCGTGATCCGTGCCATTCGTGCAATGGATGAAGCCGACATTTGTATGTTATTGCTTGACGCAGAAAAAGGAATTACACAACAGGATCTCAATATTTATTCATTAGCTGTAAAGAAAGGCAAGGGTATTGTATTGCTGGTAAACAAATGGGATCTTATAAAAAAGGAAACCAATACGGCCCGTGATTATGAAAAAGAATTGAAGCAACGTTTACTTCCTTTTAATGATGTGCCTATTCTGTTTGTTTCGGCTGTTGAAAAAACACGCATCATGCAGGCGCTTGAAGTTGCTTTGCAGGTAGTGGAAAACAGGCAACGTAGAATCTCTACATCGGAATTGAATGAAGCAATACAAAAATCACTCAACTCTTATCACCCACCGGTAGTAAGAGGTGTTCCCATCAGTATCAAGTATGTAACACAGTTGCCGACACCTGTTCCTTCATTTGCATTTTTCTGTAACCATCCGGATGATATCAAACAACCGTATAAAAATTACCTGGAAAACCAGCTACGTCAGGCATTTAATTTTACCGGAACGCCCATGCGTTTATTTTTCCGTAAAAAATAAGCATCATTTTTGTTTGCAAAGAATTGAGTAAATACATTTGAAACAAAAAAATTCGTATGAAAAAAATACTTCTTGTTTTATTAGCAGCTTCATTATTTGTGGCTTGCGGTGACGAACAAAAATCTGACAACGAAAAAGCCGAAACATCTTCAGAAGCATCTGAGGCAGCTGAAGCAATGGACACCAGCAGCCTGATCGATAAAGGACAGGAGAAGATGAACGAAGCGATAGATACATTGCAAAGCAAAGGCGGAAAATTGCTTGAAGCAGCCGGTGATACATTAAAGAAAAAAGTAGTGGAACCAATTAAGGAAGATGTAAAGAAGGCAGGTGAAAAAATTAAGGAAGCAATAAAGGAATAAGAATACGCATACTATAAGTGGAAACGGGTTGTCAGTTGGCAAACCGTTTTTGTTGAATATATTTTTTGGATGAGGTAACTGGATTAAAACAAAGCGGTTTTTCAATGGCCAGAAATTAATGAGTGAAAACACTGACCATAATCAGTTTGGCAATTATTGAAAAATAAAATTAATTTACATTCAATTACTTGCTTTTGCTAAACGATAAGTCATATAAAAGTGTGCGGGACCTCCAGCGTAGAATTGCCATTTATGAAGATGAAGCGGCCTACAAGGAATTATTTATGATCCTGTTCCATTCACTCACCCGTTTTGCAACGGGCATTGTTCATTCAAAAGAAACAGCTGAAGAAATTGTATCGGATGTTTTCATCAGCATCTGGAACGACCGTGCCCGGCTGAATGAGATCGAAGACCTGCAACTCTATATTTTTATAGCTGTAAAAAATAATGCAATCCGCAAACTGAAACAGCAAAACAAACGGGTAACCATTTCGATCGATGAAATTGATGTGGAAATGGACTCACTCTATCAAAACCCGGAAGACCAGGTCATGTCGTCTGAAAGTCTCCATCACATTGAAGCGGCCATCAATAGCTTACCCCCGAGAGCAAGGCTGGTTTTTAAATTGGCCAAAGAAGATAAGATGCGCTATAAAGAGATCGCTAACCTGCTCAACATTTCCGTAAAAACGGTCGATAACCAGCTTGCCATTGCCTTGAAAAAGCTCGCACAGGCCGTTGGAACTCCTTTTCGAAAGAAAAGTTAAAAAAAGTTAACTATCCTTTAGGGGATTTCCTGCATTCCATACTCCTTACCTGTATACCAATCATGAACAGAGACAAAATCTGGCATTTACTTTCCCGAAAGTTGACTGGCGAGGCCAGCGACGAAGAATTATTTGAATTGCAGCAGTTCTGCGATCAGTACCCCGCCCTTTCAAGGCAAATGGAAACCATGCAGCAAATTTGGGATCAGGAAGTTGACGAAGACAAAGACTACCTCGAAGCAACCTACCATCTGCATTATGAGAAAATGAAAGCACTTGGTATAGAACCCCGCCACATTGATGAAGTTGAGCAGGAGCAAAGCGATGTAACTGATGAAATATCTTTTTTAAGAAGGAACCGTCGCAAACTCGTTGCCTTTGTTACGCTGGCTGTTATTGTTACGGTTTCATTGTTTCTGATTATACCTAAAAAAGAAACAGCTGCGGCAACAGCAGCATCCGATGTAACCGTTCCAAAAGAAGTGGTTACAAAAAACGGTACCAGTACAAAATTCACATTGCCTGATGGATCAACTGTTTGGCTGAATGCGGGTAGTAAACTTGATTATACCAAGATCGGCGAATCGGGCAACCGGGAGATCTATCTTACCGGAGAAGCTTTTTTTGATGTAGTAAAAAATCCGAAGCGTCCTTTTATTATACATACATCCAGCATTGATGTAAAAGTATTGGGTACAAGGTTCAATGTAAAAGCTTACCCCAACGATAAAACGGTTGAAACAAGTCTGGTGCAGGGAAGCGTAGAGGTGTTTGTGAAAAACAGACCGGGTGAAAAATATTTGTTGAAGCCGAATCAAAAACTGGTTCTGCTCAATACGGTTGATGCTGCAGCAAATGAATTGGCAACGCCGGATATAAGACCAAATCTCAACCTGCCGATCATTGCCATTAAGCGCCTTACCTATACTGAAACCGATACAGTAGCCATTGAAACATCGTGGACACAAAATAAATTGGTATTTAAAGATGAAGCGTTTGTTGATGTAGCGCAGAAAATGGAGCGTTGGTACGATGTGAAGATCATTTTTCGAAACAAGAAACTGGAAGAGGAATTGCTGAATGGTGATTTTCGAAAAGAAACACTCAGCCAGGCGCTGGAAGCATTACGCTTCACCACCGATTTTAAGTACCGGATAGAAGAAAAAACTGTGATTATTTTTTAACAACCCCCAAACTGCAACTGATTATGACCCAACATCAAAATTCTTCATAAGAAGCGGCAAAAAAAACGGGAAATGCGCCAACATTCCCCGTATCAGTAGTACATTTTTCTTTAACCTGGAAACCGGTTGCTATATAAAAAAAACGGTTTCCTACTTTATACTACCAAAGCTTAAAAGTATGGAAAAAACGACTTCGATTGCTAAGGCACATCGTGCCTTCCAAAAGCCGCTATTGATTATGAAACTAACGATCCTGCTGGTTGTTGTGTGTACGTTTCAAGCTACTGCAGGCCTTAACGCACAAACAATTACACTAAAAACGCAAAACGCTGAAATTGCCCAGGTGCTCAACAGCATCCAAAAACAGGGAGATTTCAGGTTCCTCTACAATTCAAAACTGAAAGACCTCAAACAAAAAGTATCCGTTGATTTCGAAAATCTTGAGATCAAAGATGTGATGCGGCAATTGTTTGCAGGCACAACGCTTACGTATGTGCAACTTGACAACAACCTGGTTGCCATCCGATCTTCAAATCCGGCAGAAAAAGATCTGCGTGTTACAGGTAAAGTAACCAACGAAGGTGGAGAAGGGGTTGCTTCTGCTTCTGTAACGATCAAAGGAACGGCGCAGGGAACTGTAACCGACATGAACGGAAATTTTGCGTTAACTGTTCCTGAAAATGCAGTGTTGGTGATTTCTGCAATTGGTTATGAAGATGTGGAAGTGAGTGTAAATAACCAACAGATCATTAACGTTAAATTACAACAGGTAACGCTTAAAATGGATGAAGTAGTTGTAATTGGTTATGGTGCTGCCAGTAAGCGTGATTTAACCGGATCAATTGTAAAAGTTTCCGGGAAAGACATTGCTGATAAACCAAACATCAACCCAATGGCATCGTTGCAAGGACGGGTTGCAGGTTTGTACATTGTAAACAGCGGTACACCCGGTGCTCAACCTGATATCCGTTTACGTGGTACTTCCAGTTTTGGTCAGGTTCGTCCGTTATATGTTGTTGATGGAATTCTGAACGACAATATCGACTTCCTCAATCCGAACGATATTGAATCAATTGAAATATTAAAAGATCCGTCTTCACTCGCCATCTTTGGTATTCGTGGTGCTACCGGTGCCATTGTAATTACTACTAAGAAAGCAAAGGCGGGACAGATCAATATCAACTTCAGTTCAACAGTAGGTTTAAAGCGCCTTGTTGATCGTATTGATATGGTGGATGCAAATGGATTTAAAACATTGTATGATGAAGAGCAGGCGAACAACGGCGTTCCTTTACCAGAGCGTTTCGATTATAGTCCATGGACCGGTAATACTGATTGGATTGAAGCAATGACACGTACTGCTTTCTTCAACACCAATAACCTGAGTGTAACCGCAAGTACCGAAAAGAATAAATTTTACATGGGTATTGGTTATGCTATTGATGAGGGTGTGGTAAAGAATGAGCGTTTAACCAAAATGTTCATCAGCATCAACGATGAACTGAAAATTTCCAAGAATATAAAAGTTGGTTTTACTTTGAACAGCATGCGCCAGCGTCTTCCTTTCAGCCAGGCGAATGGTTTGTTGTTTGATGCAAGAAGAATTTTGCCGATCACCCCGGTGCAAAATGCAGACGGAGATTATTATGATCTGGCAATACAAGGTGGTCAAATGGCCAACCCGGTTATGAATCTTGAAAACAAATGGGATAAAGAAAACAGAATTGAATACAGAAACGTAGGAAGTGTGTACACTGAGTTCAATTTCTTCCGCCATTTCACTTTCCGTTCTACGTTCTATGCAGATATGTCGAATCTTGATTCAAGAACCTACGATCCGCTCATCAGCAGATATAATCCTTTGATCGATTCTACATTTATTCCTGCCAACTCGCTTACAGCTGTTTCACAAAGCAATCAACGCTGGAGCAAGTTTCAACAGGATCATGTGATCACCTTTAAGAAAGATTTTGGTGAACATGGTCTTACTGCAACCGCAGGTTTTACAACACTCGAAGAAAAATACAGAAGTGTTTCCGGTAACGTTCGTCAATCTCCAACCGGTGCACCCATACCTGATGATCCACGTTTCTGGTACACCAGCAATGGTTTTGGCGATCCACAATCATTACGTGGAGGATCTGATCAGTGGGATCGTGCAAACGCTGCCTTCCTGGGAAGGGTGTTGTACAATTATGGTGGAAAGTATTTATTGAACGCATCGTTCCGTCGTGATGGTTCTTCTGCATTCCCGAATAACAAATGGAATAATTTCTATTCTGTAGGTGTGGCCTGGGAAATAACACGTGAAGATTTCATGACCAATCAAACGTTCTTTGACTTTCTGAAGATCAAAGCATCAACAGGTACATTAGGAGTACAAAATACATTAGGTATTCCTTATCCGGCTTATCCAACCATCAGGTCTGGTAACTCTGCCATCTTTGGAAATTTCCAGGTAGCATCTAATTCAAGAGAATATGAAGCTGCCCGTAATTTGAACTGGGAAAAAATTGCAGCGAGTGAAGTAGGGTTTGAAATGTATGCACTAAAAAACAGATTGTATGTGGAAGCTTCTTACTATGTAAGAAACACAAAAGATCTGCTTGCATTTGAATCAAATCCGTTAACGGGTAGTCGTTTAGGAAATATTGGTGGTGTAAAGAACAGTGGGTTTGAAATTACATCGAGCTGGACACAACAACTTTCAAAAGATGCAACACTTACCATCAGTGGTAACCTTACAACGTTTAACAACAAAGTAGTGGATTTGCCTGCCGACGGTCGTTTGAATGCAGGTGAAGAGCGTCCAAGTGTAACCGAAGTTGGATTCCCGATCGGTTATTTTTATGGATATGTTGTAGAAGGAGTTTACCAAAGCTATGCGGATAAATTAGGATCACCTACTGTGGTTGGTTACGATTATCAACCCGGTGATTTGAAATACAAAGATGTGAATAATGATGGTAAAATCGATGCCGATGATCGTACAATGATTGGTAACCCAACACCTGATTTCATGTACGGATTGTCTACCAACTTCAAGTATAAAAATTTTGATGCAGGTATCGATTTTCAGGGTGTGTACGGAAACGAAATTTATCGCTACTGGGGAAGTTCAGAATTACCTTTTACAAGATTTAATTATCCAACCTTCCGTTTAGATCGTTGGACTGGTGAGGGCACTTCTAACTTTGAACCTGCAGTATCAAGCCGTCCGATTAATCGTTTGCCATCAACATACGGTGTTGAAGATGGAAGCTTCTTCCGTATCAGAAATCTGCAGGTAGGTTACAACCTGAATGCAGATGCATTACGGAAAGTAAACATCAAAAGCTTCCGCATTTTTGCCAACGTACAGAACTTAAAAACCTGGAAACGCAATTCAGGTTATTCACCTGAATTTGGCGGTAGCCCAACTCAGTTTGGTATTGATGACGGAAACGGACCAATACCGGTTATTTATACAGCGGGTATAAATGTGAACTTTTAATAAACAGTTTTAATGAAACGCTTGTTAATAAAAAAACTAAATAAATCAGAACCTATGCGTACAATCAAACAAATGACGTGGGTAGTACTGATGAGTATTACTACACTGGTACTATTTGCCGGTTGTTCAAAGTTCCTTGATCGTAAGCCATTACGTTCTACATTGGACGATTTGAACGAAGGTGGTTTGGAAGGACAGATCTACGGTTTGTATGGAGCGATCCGTAATGAGAATGTTGCCGGTCAGGCATTCGGCGGTATTCCCTGGATGGCTATGCACAACTTCCGTTCCGATGATTCGGATAAAGGAAGCAGCCCTGCTGATGGTGCTGATTGGGAATTGATCCACGACAACTTCCAGTATGTGAAAGATCATTGGAGCGGTACTATTTATTGGGAGCAGCATTATTCTTTAATTGCATTGACAAATACAGCATTGCAAATTGCAGATTCACTGCAACTGAACACGCCGCCCGATCTGATCAATATTGGCGAAGCAAAATTCTTTCGTGCAATGGCGTACTTCAATTTAGTACGTGTGTATGGTCAGGTGCCGAAAATTGATTTTCGTGTGTACAATCCAATTGATGCAAGAAGACCAAAAGCATCTGTAGCCGAAATTTATGCGTTGATCGATGCAGATCTGCAAGCTGCTATTGCAAGCCTGCCTTCCGATTGGAACAATGCCAGCGGAAACAATCGTTTCCCCGGCCGTTTAACCAACGATGCAGCAAAAGCATTGCATGCAAAAACTTTATTGTATCGTGGTCGTTGGGCTGAAGCATTATCGCTTTGCCAGCAAGTGATCGCTACAGGAAAGTATGGATTGGCTGATGATTATTTCAAAACATTCGGCGACGAAGGCGAAAATAACATCGAATCAATTTTTGAAATTCAATCCGATCAGGGTCCGCAATATACAGGTAGCAGTGCAGGTGAACCATTCTCATGGTTTGGTATTTGCCAGGGTGTACGTGGTTCTGCAGAATGGGATCTGGGCTGGGGCTGGAATGTACCAACTGCAAGTTTAGTAAATGCTTATGCCGCTGGTGATAAACGTAAAGACGGAACAATTTTATTCTCTGGTCAATCAGATGGTATTTATGGTCGTGTGTTACCTGCATATCCTGCAGTGTTGCCACGTGCATACTGGAATAAGAAAGTGTATCCAAATCCAGCAACACAATCAGCAAAAGGTCAGCGTCAGGCAGGTTGGACCAATCAGAAAATACTTCGTTATGCAGATGTATTGCTCATGGCAGCAGAGGCAGCAAACGAAGTGGGTGGTGCAGGTAATGCTGCACTGGCTGAAGATTGGGTAAATCAGATCAGAACAAGAGCCGGATTAGGCGATGTAACGTTTACAACACAGGCAGCTATGCGCACAACAATTCAGAACGAACGCAGATTTGAAATGGCATTGGATGGAGAGCGTTTCTTCGATCTGGTACGTTGGAATCTTGCTTCAACTGTATTGGGACCTTCAGGTTACCAGAACAGACATCGTTACTACCCGATTCCACAATCTGCAATTGATGCAGCAAATGGCATATTGGTACAAAACCCCGACTATTAATTGTTGAATAATTAAATTATTATTTACTTAAAAAAACTATTCTTATGTCGAAAAATAAATTTCAAATTCTGTTCACAGGTCTTGTGTCATGCATCCTTTTATTTTCTGCATGTCAGAAAATGAATCGTCCCGGCTTGGGTGATTATCCAAAAGATACCAACCCTCCCGGCGGGCCGCTTAAATTTTATGTAGCGTTCGATGGAACAACTGCCAATCCATTAATGAATGCGGTTGACAGTATTCGTGCAAACTTTGCCGGTGATAATCCATTGGCATCAATTGATGGTGTAAGTGGGAAGGCTGTAATGGGTGAAAATAAAAAATTCATCAAGTATGCAAAGCCAAATGATTGGGCAGAGCAATCAAAAAGTTTCAGTATCTCATTTTGGTATAAAAGAAACGGACAAACAAAAAACAATGTCGGTGGAAATGGTCCGGAATATATCATGAGTTTTAAATCAAGCAATGGCCATTGGTCAGGTGCAAGTCTCCTGGTATTTCTTGAAGGAAGCAATACAGCTTGTGCTGTAAAAGTGATGATCGCTGATAAAACAAATGCTGATAGTTGGTTTACATGGGAAGGTGGTCAAACCATTGCCGGTATCTTAGACAATAACTGGCATCATGTTACACTTACCTATAATAATACTAACAGTACAATGATACTTTATGTGGATGGTGTTGCAAACGGCAATACAAAAACATGGGGTAATCATGGTGATATCAATTTTGATGGCAGCAAGATCACTGAAATGCGCATAGGTGCAGGTCCGGGTACAGGTTACGATACAGACGATTGGTTAAGTTCAACCTTTAAAGGTGGAATTGATCAGATCCGTATGTATAGTTCGGTGTTAACACCGGCAGAAGTTACCGGACTGTTTACTTCAAAAAAATAGAAGCAGTCGTTTTTAGGTCATAATCAAGACGGGGCTGCATATTCATGCAGCCCTTTTTTCAACTGAAACACTTCAGCGTTTCACTCTACGCATTATATTTTTTGCTGCACAATGAAAAGTTTACGATTCCTTTTTCCCATTTTGTTTTTGTTTTCCTGTAGTAAACCGGGGGCGTTATTTACAGAAGTGTCTGCTGTAAAAAGCGGCATTGATTTTCAAAACAAGGTTGAAAACAAATCGCATTTTAATATTCTTTATTACCTGTATTTCTATAACGGAGGAGGTGTTGCTGCGGGTGATATCAATAACGATGGACTTACTGATTTGTATTTCACGGCAAATAGTAAAGGCAATAACAAATTATATCTCAACAAAGGAAATTTTCAATTTGAAGACATTACAGCAAAAGCCGGAGTAGCAGGTGCAAGTGATTGGTGCAGCGGTGTTACCATGGCCGATGTAAATGGTGATGGTTTACTTGATATTTACGTATCAGCAGTTGCACAGTTCAGTGGCTTAAAGGGCCACAATGAATTATTCATTAACAAAGGCAACGGAACATTCACCGAACAGTCGATCGAATACGGACTTGGTTTTTCAGGTCTTTCTACACAAGCTGCTTTTTTCGATTACGATAAAGACGGTGATCTCGATTGTTTTCTCATCAATCATTCAAAACAACCTCATTCAAATATTGTTGATACGGTAAACCGAAACAAAAAAGATGCTGTCAGTGGCAGTCGTTTGTTTCGTAATGATTTGAATAAAGGCGAAAAAAAATTTACAGATGTTTCTGCTGAAGCAGGCATTTATCAATCCAATCTTTCGTATGGTCTTGGTTTAAGTGTTGCAGATATCAATAACGATGGATGGGATGATGTGTATATTGGAAACGATTTTCATGAAAACGATTATTATTATATCAATAATAAAAACGGAACATTCAGCGAAAGCGGTGCAAAACATTTTGCTCATTACAGTCGCTTTAGTATGGGTAATGATATTGCTGATTATAACAACGATGGTCAACCGGATATTGTAACAGTTGATATGCTGCCACCCGATGAAAAAACATTGAAGACTTACGGTAGTGATGAAAATCCTGACATCTACAAATTGAAACTGGAGATGAATGGTTATCAGCATCAGTACTCACGTAACTGTTTGCAACGCAACAATGGCAGTGGTATCAATTTCAGTGAAGTGGGATTGATGGCCGGCGTATCAGCAACAGATTGGAGCTGGAGCCCTTTGTTTGCAGATTTTGATAATGATGGAAAGAAAGATCTGTTCATCAGCAGTGGAATTGTAAAACGCCCGGTTGATCTGGATTATATACGCTTTGTATCGGATATGCAGATGAACAAGGGGCTTGATAAAACTGATGCGTACGATGATGAAACGATCAGTAAAATGCCCGATGGCAGTAGTCACCCGTTTTTCTTTAAGAACAACAATGGCAACTCCTTTGCAGATGTAAGTAAAGAGTGGGGCACTGCAAACATGAAAGGATATTTCAACGGTGCAGCTTATGCTGATCTGGATAATGATGGTGATCTGGATATGATCATCAATAACATCAATGCAAAAGCATCTGTATTAAAGAACGAAACGGTTGGAAAAAATTATCTCAGCATTCAATTAAAAGGTGACAGCCTGAATCAATTTGGCATTGGCGCAAAAGCTTACTTGTTTTCAAAAAGCGGAATGCAATACCAACAGATGATGTTAACACGAGGGTTCCAGTCATCAGTAGAACCACGTTTGCATTTTGGATTGGATTCATTGGCTTCGGTCGATTCGATCCTGATCGTTTGGCCCGATCAAACATATCAGTCAATAAAAAATCCTGCGATTAATCAACAACTCAACATTGCAGAAAAAAATGCAACAGGTGAATTTAATTACAACAATTTTTTTGGTGCGCCTGCACCATACTTTACTGATATTACAAAGGACATTGTTTGCAACTGGAAGCATGTTGAAAACGACTTTGTTGATTTTAATGTACAATATTTAATTCCCCATGCACAAAGTACAAGAGGACCAAAGCTCGCTGTTGCAGATGTAAACGACGATGGACTGGATGATTTTTATGCATGTGGTGCCATCGGTCAGCCGGGTGCTTTAATGATACAACAAAGCGATGGATCATTTCAACCAAGTAACAGCGACGTGTTTTTAAAAGATGCCGGTTGCGAAGATGTGGATGCTGTATTTTTTGATGCTGATGGAAATAAAACAATTGATCTGCTGGTGATCAGTGGCGGTAACCAGGTGCCCCGTAGTGCTAACGATTTGAGTGATCGTTTATACCTCAATGACGGGAAGGGAAATTTTACAAGAAAGATGGATGCATTCACGATCCAGTATGAAAATAAATCCTGTGTAACGGTTGCTGATGTGGATCATGATGGTGATATGGATTTTTTCGTTGGAAATGTAGGAAGTCCAACGGGTTATGGTTTATTAAAACCCTCCTATCTCTATCTAAACGATGGGAAAGCCGGTTTTTCGTTGGCGTCGATGCAAAAGATCGATCTTACAAGTTTGGGTATTGTTACCGCAGCAGCCTTTACTGATGTAAACAACGATGGATGGGATGATCTGTTAGTCACCGGTGAATGGATGCCGTTAAAAGTATTCATTAACAACAAAGGAACATTTACTGCCACAGAAGTGCCTGCTTCAACCGGTTGGTGGCAAACAATCATGCTGACAGATGTAGATGGCGACGGAGATAAAGATGTGCTGGCGGGAAACTGGGGACATAATTCGAAACTATGGGAACGTAAAGATGGTCCGTTGAAATTGTATGTAAAAGATTTTGACAACAACGGGAAAACGGAACAGATACTTGCCTACACCATGGCGGGAAAGGAGTATCCTTTTCTTGCAAAAGATGAATTGGAGCGACAACTGCCGGTATTAAAAAAAGCATATGTAACATATACTGAAGTAGCGGGTAAAACAGTCGATTATATTTTTTACGATCTGTTCAAAGATTATAAAGAGTTGAAAGCGGAAGTGCTGAGCAGTTCTGTTTTTATCAACGATGGAAAGGGAACGTTCAAGCGACATGATCTCAGTGATGAACTGCAACTTTCTCCCGTGATGAGTTTTACATCGGTAGGAGAAAAGGCAGGTTATATTGCCGGAGGTAATTTTTATGGTGTGATTCCTTACGAAGGTCGTTACGATGCTCTTTACCCATCCCTGTTTTCGTTTGACGGAACAAATGCCTCATTGTATGCAACAATGCCAGCCATCAAGGGTGAAGTGCGTGATATGAAATGGATCACTGTAAAAGGCGGGACTAAAATACTGGTAATTGCAAGAAATAATGAACCGCTGATCTTTTTAAAGAATATCGGCGAATTACAAACAATGAAATAATAACTATGATGAAGATGAAACAAAAGATAAACTGGATGACAGGAAGCCTGATCGTTTTTGCGTTTCTTTCTCTCAATTTCAATTGCAAGAAAAAAGGCAACTCCGGTACCGATCCTGAAACACCTGGTGCAGAAGTGAATTGGTGGATGACAACCGGTAGCCGCACAGCGTTGTTGCAAAAGCAAACCTCATTTGCTTTTAACAACGGCGGTACTGCTGTGCTGACCATTGAAGTAGATAGTGCACAAACCTATCAAACTGTTGATGGTTTTGGCTACACATTCACAGAGGGAAGTGCTTATCTCATCAACAAACTCAACGCAACAGAAAAAAATAACCTGTTGCAGGAATTATTCGGCAGTGCCGACAACAGCATCAATGTAAATTATCTGCGTCTCGGAATCGGGGCAACCGATCTCAGCACCAAAGTTTACAGTTACAATGATTTGCCAAGCGGACAAACGGATCTAACGCTTGCGCAGTTTACATTGGGGCAGGATACAGTGGATGTAATTCCGGTGTTGAAACAAATACTTGCCATCAATCCGAATATCAAACTCATGGCATCGCCATGGAGTGCACCAAGCTGGATGAAGGATAATAACAGCAGTATTGGCGGACGATTGAAAACGGAGTACTACAGTGTGTATGCACAATACTTTGTAAAGTATATCCAGGCTATGAAAGCAAAAGGAATTACGATTGATGCCATCACGATTCAAAACGAACCGTTGCATGGCGGTAATAATCCAAGTATGTTGATGAATGCAGTGGAGCAGGCCAATTTTATCAAGAATCATTTAGGGCCGGCATTTCAAACGGCGAACATTACCACCAAGATCGTTTTGTACGATCATAATTGCGATCGTCCCGATTATCCCATTGCCGTGTTGAATGATGCGGTAGCAAAACCGTTTATCGATGGTTCTGCTTTTCATTTATACGCTGGCGATATTGTAGCGATGTCAACCGTACATGATGCGCATCCTGATAAAAATTTATACTTCACAGAACAATGGACCGGAGCAAGCGGAAGTTTTGATGGTGATTTGAAATGGCACGTGAAGAATGTAGTAATTGGTTCCATGCGCAACTGGAGTAAAGTAGCACTTAACTGGAACCTGGCGAACGATGGCAGTTACAATCCGCATACACCCGGCGGTTGTGATCAATGCAAAGGTGCTCTTACATTGGATGGTGCTGTTAACAGGAACGTATCGTACTACGTAATTGGCCATGCATCGAAATTTATTCCAACCGGTTCAAAACGTATTGCAAGTACGCAAACAGGAAATTTATATTCAGCAGCCTTTTTACGAAATGATGGAAAGAAAGTGTTACTGGTGCTGAACGATGGTTCAACCAATCTTCGGTTTAATATAAAATACAAAGGAGCAAATGCAAATACAATGCTCTCTGCAGGTGCAGTAGCAACATATGTTTGGTAACCCACAACTAAAACAACCGGCAATATGAAGAAATTATTGATCGCAGTGATGGTCTTACAGCTACTATCCTGCAAAGAAGAAAGTAAACAGGCAGCAACCACTACTTCGTTCTCCACTGATAGCAAAAAGATCGTGGTGTACACAACTGCCGACAGTACAAATTATCGGTTAACCGTTACCGATACGCTCAGCTTTAAGGATATGGGGCAGCCGTTTGAAACACAGCTTTGTGTGTTTGTTGATCCTGTGCGTACTTATCAAACATATTTAGGAGTAGGCGCAGCATTGACCGATGCATCAGCTGAAACCTACGCCAAGCTTTCGAAAGCAAAGCAACAGGAATTCATGCAGGCTTATTTTGATAAAACAAAAGGGATTGGTTATACATTGGCACGAACGAATATTCACAGTTGCGATTTCAGCAGTGGCAGTTATACCTATGTTACAGAAGGTGATAAGGAATTAACATCATTCAACATCGAGCACGATAAGCAATTCAGAATTCCTTTTATCAAAGAAGCGATCAAAGCTGCCGGTGGTGCATTAACCTTATATGCAAGTCCGTGGAGTCCCCCGGCTTTTATGAAAGATAACAACAACATGTTGCGTGGCGGAAAGCTGAAACCTGACTTTTATCAAAGCTGGGCCAACTACTATGTAAAGTTCATTAAAGCATACGAGGCAGAGGGAATTCCTGTGTGGGGATTAACCGTGCAGAATGAACCAATGGCAACACAACGCTGGGAAAGTTGCTTATACACTGCTGAAGAAGAACGTGATTTCCTGAAAAACTTTTTAGGGCCAACCATGCACAAGGAAGGATTTGCAGATAAAAAAATTATTGTGTGGGATCATAACCGTGATCTGTTGTACCAACGTGCTCAAACATATTTTAATGATCCTGAAATGTCGAAGTACGCATGGGGTATCGGTTTTCATTGGTACGAAGACTGGAGTGGCGGCAAGCAAATGTTCAGCAATGTAGCCATGGTGAACAAAGCGTTTCCTGATAAAAATATTTTGTTTACCGAAGGTTGTGCCGAAAGTTTTGATTCTACCCGCTACAATCATTGGGGTTTGGGTGAGGAGTATGGCCGTTCCATGATCAACGATTTCAACAATGGCGCTGTAGGCTGGACCGATTGGAATATTTTACTCGATGAAACAGGTGGCCCGAATCATGTACAGAATTTTTGTTTTGCTCCTGTACATGCCGATACAAGAAGTGGTGAATTGATCTATACCAATGCATTTTACTATATCGGGCATTTTTCAAAATTCATCAAACCGGGTGCAAAACATATTATCAGCAGTCCAAGCCGCAGTCAACTTGTAAGTACATCTTTCTTAAATGAAGATGGTAGCATGGTAGTTGTGGTAATGAATGAGACTGATAAAGAAGCACCGTTTTTCCTGTGGGTAGATGGAAAAGCAGCTGAAACAAAAGCCTTACCGCATTCGATCAACACGTATGTAATTCAATAAAAGAACAGTTTTTTCTGTAAACGAAGAATGAAGAAAATATTGCTATATGGAATCTGTTTTTCTGTGCTAGCTGTAACAGCCTGCAAAAAGAAATCAACACCCTCTGTACCGGAGCCACCGAAACAGGTAACGCTGAAGTCGATCAAATTAAACAATATTGATTTTAATGGAATCCTGTATGGTGTAAGTCTGCAGCCGGTCATTCGCTTACAGTTTTCACAACCGTTGAAGCAAAGCACCATTGCACAATCAGTAAAGTTGTTTACATCAGGTGGTGCTGAAACAGCAATTACCACAACACTGCAAAGCAATGATTCGGTGTTGTTGGTGCAAGCATCATCACCACTGCAGAGTATTGCAAGGTATCAATTCAAAATTCTGGAAAGTTTGAAATCAGCAACCGGTGGTAATTTTATTGGTTCGGTCGATAATGCATTTATTACACAGATCGATTCAGGCAGAAAGTTCCCCGCAATTACAGATGATGAATTACTTACCAAAGTGCAACAGCAAACATTTAAATATTTCTGGGACTTTGGTCATCCGGTAAGCGGTCTTGCAAGAGAACGTAATTCGTCCGGCGACCTTGTAACATCGGGTGGGTCAGGCTTTGGTGCCATGGCGATTGTAACAGGCATCAACCGGAATTTTATTACAAGAGCACAGGGTTTGCAACGCATGCAAACAATGGTAGGCTTCCTGAAAAATACAGCACAAAAATTTCATGGTGCGTTTCCGCATTGGTTAAATGGTATAACAGGAAATGTGATTGCCTTCAGTGCAAAAGATGATGGCGCTGATCTTGTTGAAACGTCGTTACTCATGATGGGCCTGTTAACCGCAAGACAGTATTTTAACGGAGCGGATGTTGCTGAAACAAATCTTCGTGCTGATATTACCGCATTGTACAATGGAGTAGAGTGGAGTTGGTTTCGTAAGAGCAATGAACAAGTATTGTACTGGCACTGGAGCCCGAATTTCGCATGGGATATGAATTTGCCGATTCGTGGATGGAACGAATGTTTGATAACTTATGTATTGGCAGCTTCATCTTCTACACATGGTATTCCTAAATCGGTGTATGAAAATGGTTGGGCGAGAGACGGTGCTGCAGGATTTGTTAACGGCAGTCAGTTCTACAATATTACATTACCGTTAGGAAGCGCTTACGGCGGACCGTTATTCTTTTCACATTATTCGTTTCTTGGGATCAACCCCAATGGGTTGAGCGATACGTATGCGAATTACGAAGTACAAACAAGAAATCATTCACGCATCAATTATCAGTACTGCGTAGCCAATCCGCTGGGTAATTACGGTTACAGCGATTCTGTTTGGGGATTAACAGCAAGCGATATCCCCAATAGTTATACCGCCAGCTCACCAACAAATGATGTAAGTGTGATTGCACCTACGGCTGCTATTTCATCACTGCCTTATACGCCTGTTGAAAGTATGAAGGCGCTCAAGTTTTTTTATTATGTACTCGGCGATAAATTATTTAAGGAGTATGGCTTTGTAGATGCCTTCTCATTAAAGCAAACATGGTTTGCTAATTCATTCCTTGCCATTGATCAAGGGCCCATAATTGTGATGATCGAAAACCACCGCAGCAGTTTGCTGTGGAATTTGTTCACCAGCTGTCCTGAAGTGAAAGATGGAATGCGTTTGCTCGGGTTCAGCGCACCTTATTTGTAAATGATAAAACGAACGATCTTACTTGCCTCTAGTTTGCTGCTGCTTGTTCAAATTTCAATTGCACAAAAGCAAAAGACCGTTGCTGTATTTGATGCAACCAAACGCCCCAAACAACTGAATGATTCTGCGTTACTTGATCTTGTACAACAACAAACCTTTCGTTACTTCTGGGATTTTGCACATCCGGTTAGTGGTTTGTCGAGAGAGCGAAGCAATGTAGCGTATGAATATGGAGCTGAAGTTGTAACAACAGGTGGAACGGGTTTCGGTATTATGAGTGTATTAGTTGCTGCCGAACGTAAATGGATCAGCAGAGATACGGCAGCAAAGTTTTTATTACGCATGGTGAAGTTTCTGAGTAAAGCAGATGCCTATCATGGTGTGTTTCCACACTGGTTGAATGGTGCAACGGGCAAAACAATTCCTTTCAGCCGAAAAGATGATGGAGCCGACTTAGTAGAAACTTCTTATCTCATGCAAGGCTTGCTATGTGCACGACAATATTTCAATAGCGACGACAGAACGGAACGGGAACTTCGCAATCGCATCAACTGGATGTGGAACGATATTGAATGGAGCTGGTTCACCAACGGAGGCCAGAATGTGTTGTATTGGCATTGGAGCCCCAATAATGGCTGGGCAATGGATTTTCCTGTGCGTGGTTTCAACGAGTGTTTGATAATGTATGTGTTGGCAGCATCAGGTTCCAATGAAAAATACAGTGTAAGTCCGGCCGTATATCATCGTGGTTGGGCTGAAAGTAATTTCTTCAAAAACGGAAAAGAGTTTTATGGTATTCAATTGCCGCTTGGTTTCGACTATGGTGGTCCGTTATTCTTTTCGCAGTATTCGTTTCTTGGTTTAGATCCACGTGGTTTAAAAGATCGTTATGCCGATTACTGGCAACAAAACAGAAATCATACACTCATTAACAGAGAACATAGTGTACGCAATCCGAATAAATTCAAAGGCTACAGTGCCGATTGCTGGGGTTTAACGGCCAGCGATACCTACAATGGATATGCAGCACATTCGCCAACGGAAGATCTTGGAACAATTACACCAACTGCTGCATTGAGTGCGTTCCCTTACACGCCTGATTATTCAATGCAGGCGTTAAAACATTTTTATTTTAAGCTGGGTGATAACATCTGGAGTGAATATGGTTTTGTAGATGCGTTCAACGAATCAAAGAACTGGGTGGCGAAAAGTCATTTGGCCATTGATCAGGGACCGATCATTGTGATGATCGAAAATTACCGCAGCGGTTTGCTTTGGAATTTATTTATGAGTTGTCCCGAAGTGCAGAAAGGATTGAAGCGGTTAGGATTTACATCGCCTCAATTGAAGTAAATAGTAGTGCTGCGTTTGCTATGATGCACAAGAGTGCGACGCAACAATAGCCATATAGCAGTACAATTGCTTAGTACATAAAACAACCAACGATTTGCCATGAACGAAACATTTTCACGTGAACAGTTTTTGAAATCAACCGCAATGGCAGCCGCCGCATTGCTGGTATCTTCATTGGAGGGATGGGCCGCAGCAATGCCCGAAAAAAAATTACGTGTTGCAGTGATCGGCTGCGGTAGTGTAAGCAACCGTTATATCCCGCAACTTTTATCGTCGAAATTAATTGAGCTGGTAAGTTTGTGCGATATCAAATACGAACGTGCTGTTGCACAGAACAAAGAATACAAAGTAAACGCAGCAACTTATCGTAACATCGATGAGCAATTGAAAGGTGTGCCGTTTGATATGCTGGTCACCTTAACTGATATGCAGATACATGGTGAGTTGAATAAAAAAGCATTACTGGCCGGTAAACATGTGTGGAGTGAAAAGCCAATGGCCAATACCTATGCAGAAGGGAAAGCATTGCTTGCGCTGGCAAAGAGCAAGAAGCTGCGTATTTGGGGTGCACCGGCTGTTGTAAACAGTCCGCAGTTTGCATTTATGAGTAAGATGATCCAGGAAGGAAAGCTTGGACGTGTTGCAAGTGCACACGGACAGTATGGGCACACCGGTCCAACATGGAGTTCATTTTTTTATGAGAAAGATGGAGGCAGTATGCCCGATCTTGGTGTGTACAATATGGCAACGCTTACAGGTTTGCTTGGTCCTGCCAGAAGTGTGATGGCGATGACGAGTATTGTAAAACCGGAACGTAAAGTGGATGATAAAGGAACCGTAAAAGTAGTAGCAGAAGATAATGCGCATGTATTGCTGGAGCATGATAAAGGTGTGATCAGTCACATTATGTGTGGATTCAATTATTTTGATCCGCATGGACATGAAGCAGGCAATCAAACATTACACTCTATTCAGATCTATGGTGATTATGGCAACCTGCGTTTGATCGGCTATGATTGGGAAACGAATGGTGTAATGGTGGATACATCGTGGGATAAACCTGCTGTGTTGATGAGTACAGAGAAAGGCGGTTACGAATGGCAGGAAGGTGCTCGTGTAACCGGCGAGAGTATTGTAACCGGAACAGAGCCACGTATTAATGTTGAACATGCATTGCATGTGTTAGAGATCATTGAAGCTGCACGTACATCTTCTGCAACAGGCAGAAAGGTGAAACTGAAGAGCGTGTTCCCTTGGCCAATCGTATAAAACTAATTGTATGAATAAATTCTTTTCTGCGTCACCAATTTGGCAAACGGCAGGTATTACGCTTGTACGTGTAACGCTCGGTATTTTTCTGATGTATCATGGTTGGGAAATTTTCAATAAAGCAAAAATGGATGAATACCTCACATGGGATACATTCAAACAATCTTCAAGCGGAATTTTTTTGGTCTATGCCGGTAAAGCAGCTGAATTAATTGCAGGAATATTGTTTGTGTTGGGATTGTTTACACGCATTGCATCGTTACTTACCATTGGTACGCTTGGATATATTGCTTTTATGCTGGGCAATGGAATTATCTGGAACAACGATCAACATCCGTTCCTGTTTGTGTTGCTCGCATTGATGTTCATTTTTACAGGACCGGGTTCACTCAGTTTAGATGCGAAGCTGTTTAAAGAAAGAAGGCGCTATTAATAAACAGCAGCTACTAATCACTCATCATTTATCACAATGCCCGATACTTCGCAGATACATATTAACACAAAAGGAAATAAAGCCAACAGCTACGATGCAATTGTTATCGGTAGTGGCATTAGCGGTGGCTGGGCTGCAAAAGAGTTGTGTGAAAAGGGATTGAAAACATTGGTGCTTGAAAGAGGAAGAGATGTGCAGCACATCAAAGATTATCCAACGGCAACACTATCACGTTGGGAGTTGCCGCATCGTGGACAAATTACGCAGCAAACCAAAACAAACAACCCGCTTATTACAAAAGCTGCAGGTTATGATGAAAGTACACAGCATTTTTTTATTCAGGATAAAGATCATCCGTACATACAGGAAAAACCATTTGACTGGATCCGGGGTTACCAGGTGGGAGGTAAATCATTAACATGGGGCAGGGCCTGTGCACGCTGGAGCGAATATGATTTTACTGCGCCGAAACGATTTGGCTACGGCGAAAGTTTTCCAATAGATTACAACGACATCAAAGATTGGTACAGCCATGTAGAAAAATTTATAGGCGTTTGTGGTAATAAAGATGGAATTGA